>CAZKNN010000026.1:0-52776 GCA_964554285.1 uncultured Rickettsia sp. | reverse complement strand
AAAGTTTAGTATTTAAATTATAAAATTTTTAGATTTACAAAAAATTAAAATATTGTTCTATGTTGAACCGTTTTTATAATTAGGAAATTTTGAATAAATTAATATTTTATAAAATACTATCAAAAAAGAAAAAAATTGTGTCTATCCATTGTTTGTAAAAGAATAGAATTTTTAATGTAAATTAAGAGCTTTTCAGTATGGATATTTAATATAGAATAATTTTTAAGAAAAATTATTCAGCAATTATTGAATTTTACTACATTAGTAAATAAAAAAAATATTCAATTAATTCAAAATATTATGAATATTTCATTTTTAAGAAGAGAAAATAGTTAATTTGTTTTGTTTTACTACAGTTAGTTTGTTTTTTTAAAACTTTATTTATTAGTTATTAAGGATTTTTTAAAGTATATTTTTATTTAACTTTGAGCTCTACACTAGTAGAGAATATTCTAGTGATAAAAAACGTTATTTTAGAAAAAATTATTTTTTTAATCTGTCAGCATATTGTTAATGTTATACGCAATTCTATATATTGAAACAGTAAAAAAACATTATGCATTACTTTTTAAAAAACTAAGCTGAAAAAATGCTAAAGAATTAAAAATTCTTTATGTATAAAAAATATAAAACATTCAATTTTTTCTAATATTATTTTTTTTATCTATAAAATTTTTGATATTTGATGAAGATTTAGAATTATTACTATTATTAGATGACTGCTCTTGTAAAAATTTTTCATAAAGTTCATGAAAGTTAACTGGATTTAAAGACAATGTTCTGAATCCTGAATTTTGTGTAATATTTGCTACAATTTGTCTTAGAAATGGAAATAATAAATATGCAGAATCTACCATAAGTAATTTTGAATAATGTTGTTTATCAATTTCAGTCAAATTAAATATCCCACAATATTCCATTTCAATTATGAATAATGTATTGTTTGTTTCTAAGATTTTCATATCCAATTTTAAAGATACCTCAAAAATACTGGAACCTTCAAAATTTTTGGTAGAAACAGAAACGTTATTTTCAAGTTTTATTTTTGATTCATCAATTTGTGATTCCCATGGAGCCTTTATTAATTCAAATGATAAGTCTTTTAAATATTGTGATTGTACTATTATGTTTGCTGTCATATAATCTTAAATCTTTATTATTTTAATGATAATTACATTTCTCATTTTGAGTACTTAATGTATTTACTCTATACGAATTTGTAAAATAAAACACCCCAACTCAGGATGAAAAGATATATTAATGCTTAATTTCAATAAATGATAGTAGGTTATGTTTTTATTTTTTAAAAAATTGCTCTCTCAAAAATTTTTAATAAAAAAATTTTTTGTGCAATATATATATTGCCATTTTATTGGTATATCTATATCAATTGTGCTTGTTATAATAATAGCTTTATGTTCTGCAAATATTATTAGACTTATATCACCTACTTTTAATGCTATTTATGCAATTGAAAATTTTTCAGAATTTAAAACGATTACATCACTTGCAATATTAATTATGTTGTTACATTTTTTAAAAGCAATTTCTGAATTTTTTCAACAATATTTAGTGAAAAATATTTCTAATAAAATTTTGATTCAAATTCAAAAAGACATATTTAAATCTCTAATGATTTCTGAACATGTAAAAATTTATCCGGATAGGATATTTTCTCATTTCACCAATGATGTTTCTTTAGTTAGAGGTATTTTGTCTATTATCTTAGGTAATTGGATAAAGTATTTTGTTTCTACAATTTTTGTTATATATACAATGTTTAGAATGAATTATAAATTATCGTTACTAGTTATAGTTTTTTTTCCTATAGCTCTACTTATAAGCTATTGTATCAATCATAAATTGAAATTCATTACAAATCAAATTCAACACAAATTAAGTAATTTTACCAAAAAAATTAATGATGTATTTAGTAGAATAAAATTGATTAAAATTTCTTCTAAAGAAGATTTTGAATATCGGGTATTTTGTAACACTCTAAGTGAGTTAGAAGAATTATACAAACAATCTTCTAAATTAGAATCTGTTACTGCTCCTGTTATGGAAATAATCTCTGGATTAGGGACTGTTATTATAATTACACTTGGGAGTATTTTTCTTTTAAAAAGTAATAATATTACTGCAGGTGAGGTTGTAGCCTTTAATACTGCTTTTGTTTCTATATATAGACCTTTTAAAACTTTGATATCAATGAATTTACATATAAAAATAGCTTTCACTGCTTTAAGCAATTTATTGCATTATACGTATGATAATAGAAATGTAATATCACATTACACAACATCAGATGTAAATCTTTCTCAAAAAGCATTAATAGAGTTAAAAAATATAGATCTTCAAATAAATTGTAAGCAAATTTTACAGAATATCAATATGAAGTTTAATAAAAATTGCACCTACTTAATTGTAGGAGACTCTGGTAGTGGAAAAAGTTCTTTAGTGAATTTAATATTAGGTTTTTATCTTCCAAATTCTGGTAAAATAGAGATTAATGGCTTCAATCTTCAAAAGCTTAATATACAAAACATCAGATCTCAAATAGATTTTATATCACAAGAAAATATGTTAATAAATGATACTATCTTAAATAATATTAATTATTCTAGTAAGAATTTTGATATAAAAAAAATCTTAAGTATATCTGACAAAAAATTTTTGCGTAATTTTTTAGAAAAATTACCTAACAAATACGATTTTTTAGTAGAACATAAAGGATATAACCTTTCAGGAGGAGAAAGACAAATAATATCTTTAGCAAGATCTATGATTAGAGATGCACCTATATTGATATTAGATGAAGCTACTAGTTCTATAGATTTTATAACAGAAAGAAAAATTTTGAATTTTTTACAAGAGATTAGAAAAGATAAAATGACTATAATCATTACTCATAGAATTAAAAATTTGATCAATTTGTCAGACAATATAATTTTAATGGCAAATGGTAAACTTATATCTCAAGGTCAGCATAAAGATTTATATCAAAAAAATGAGCAGTATAAATTTTTATATGATAATGAAGAAGAATATTAAAATAATATTCTTCTTCTATGCTCCTTAGAACAAATTTCTAAGATAATAGTATTGTCTATCAATATTCATATTTTTATTGGTATTGTAGCTTACATTAAAATTCGTCTATACAATTTAATTGATAGGCAAAATAAGTACTATAAAACATTGAATTTATAAAGTTGGTATCTATTAATTTAAGGATAGAAAAGAAATGTTATGTAATAATTTGAAGTAAGCAACAATAGAGAATAGGACAAGTAATGTTTTTGGTACAAAATATTGTAAAATTTTCAACTATTGAATGAAAATTCATTAATTTTAATATTGTAGCATTATTGCTATATTTCTGAAAATTTCTCTTTACTTTTGGAGAAATTTAATTAATAATTAAATGAATAAAAGATTAAAATATTAATTAATAATGGTAGTAAATATGAAAAATTTTTGTCAAATAGTAAAATCAACTGCTTCAACTGTAAAAAAAGGTTTTGTTTTTATACATGAAACATTCTCTTTAGTAGTAGAAAAAATGAATAATGTAGCCAATTGCCTTGATAATTTGTGTGGCACCAAGAGTGTGGTTAAAAGTGTTGAAGAATATGAAATGGATACTAAAATAGGTGCTTCAGAAGATACAACAAAAAATGATGTTTTGGGTGATTACATAAATTATTCCGAAAATTCAGATGTTGTAACTTCATAAATTTTTAATAATTAAAATTGTAAATTACAATTATGTTTAATAATTCAAAAATTAAAATAACAGACTCTGATAGAGAAGATTTTTTTAAAAATTTCGAAGCAGTAAATTTTAGAGCAGAAAATGTAAATATATATCATAATCACCATAGTAACAAAAATATTTTTGGTATTATAAAAAGAGGCAATAATACTCAAACTGAAAAAAATGTACAAATGAATAATGAATTAGATATAGAAACAGATTTTGCTTCGCCGGTATGTTTTTTGCCGACATCAGGAAAGATCTCATCTTGGTTATCTAAAAATTTTTCGTGTTGTAAAAGCAAAAACAAACATCCTGAAAAAAAAGAAGACTCTTCTACGCAAGAAAATCAAATACAATTTGAAATCAACGCTTCTAAACAAATGTTTACAACTCCTAAAATAGGAAATTTGGACGATAATTCAACTGGTACTACTGAATATCCAGAAGATGTTGCTTATTGTAAAAGCCAAAATAAAGATCCTAAAGAAAAAAAAGACTCTTCTGCGCAAGAAAATCAAATATATTTTGAAATCAACGCTTCTGAACAAATGTCTATAACTCCTACAATAGGAAATTTAGACGATAATTCAACTGGTACTACAGATCCAGAAGATGTTGCTTATAATTAATTTTTTGTATCTCTAACAGTTCTAAATATTTTTTAGTAACTGTTAGAGATTAAGTAATGTACAAAAATTTGAAAAATTTTGAATATCTCTGTATAGATAATGATCTATATTACAAAAATATAAATTTTGTTTTATCAAATATTTGAAATTGAGTTGTTTACGTTTAAGCTTTATCTTAAAATATTACTCATTATAATATCATTGAGTAAATATTTAACTTCATAATCTTGTGTTTTAGGCAAATAATATGAAAAATAATAGCGAAAATAATATTTCAAAAGAAATGTTAAATTTACAAAATTTTACAATAAATGATGGATATTCTTGGATAAGAGATAAGTCTTGGCCTCAAAAAATTTCAGATTCAAAGGTTTGCAATTTAATTCAAGAAGAAAATGAAAATTTTCATAACTTTATTTCTGAATTAGAACCTTCTAAACAAGAATTTTATCAAGAACTTAAATCTAGAATCAAACTTTCTGATCAGTCTACCTATATAAAAAGAGATAATTATTTTTATTATTCTAAAACCCAGAAGGATAAAGATTATCCTTTATATTGTAGAAAAAAATTTTCTATGGATGACACAGAAGAAGTGTTTTTAGATGTAAATATAGTTGCTGAAGGAAAAGATTTTTGTCGTATATCGGATGTTTCTGTGAGTCCTAATCATAAATTTTTAGTTTATTCAGCAGATTTTATAGGAGATGAAAGATACCATGCAGTTGTGATTGATCTAGAAAACAAACAATACTTAAGTGGTCAAATAGCTGATGTTACAGGAAATTTTGTTTGGAGCAAGGATAATAAAGGTTTTTTTTATACTAAATTAGAACAAAATTGGAAGCATTTGAAAGTTTTTTATCATAAATTAAAAGATAAACATTCTAGAGATATTTTAATTTTTCAAGAGAAACAAGATATATATTTTGTTAGTATAACAAAATCTTCAGACAAAAATTTTCTTTTTATAAATGTAGGTGGACACCAAGATAATGAAATATTTTTTATAAATTTAAATCTAAAATTACAAAAACCTACATTAATTAAAGAAAGGACAAAAGAGATATTTTACGATATTGATTCATGTAATGATTATTTTTATCTAAAAATTAATAAAGAAAATTCTAGAGATTTTGGTATTTTAAGATCAAAAAATACGGAATTTAGCGCAAATTTTGCTAATTGGGAGTTACTGATTCCTTACGATAAAGAAAAATATTTAGCAAGTTTTGATATTACAGAAAAATATTTAATATTAAATTATAAATTTAAAGCTTCTCCTTTAATTTATGTTCATGATTTAAAAAATTTGATATCTAAGGAAATTAAATTTCCAGAAGAATCATTTACAGCTTGCGCTTATTCTACTAACTTTTTTGAAAATGATATAAGAGTTATATATAGTTCATTAAAATCACCAAAAAAAATCTTTAGTTATAGTTTTGATGATGATACTTTGTATATTTTAAAAGAACAAAAGATTCCTTCAGGGTTTAATTCTCAAGAATATGAGGTAAAAAAAATCTTTACTAAAATAGATAATGTAGAAGTTCCTGTTACTATTTTGTATAAAAAATCTTTATTTAACGCAGATGGTTCTAATTATCTTTATTTGAATGGTTATGGAGCATATGGTATTTCAAATACCACAGATTTTAAAAATTCAGCTATTTCGATTGTGAATATGGGTATAATATATGCTATAGCTCACATTAGAGGAGGAAGTGAACTTGGATATGAATGGTATATTAATGGTAAATTTTTAGATAAAAAAAATAGTTTTCAAGATTTTATTGCAGTTACAGAAGATTTAATTAATAAAAAATATAGTTCAGAAAACAAAATTTTAATTTCTGGTGGTAGTGCAGGGGGAATGCTTATAGGTAATGTAATTAATCAAAAATCGCATTATTACAAGGCTGCTATTTTACATGTGCCTTTTGTAGATGTGTTAAACACTATGATGGATGAATCTTTACCTTTAACTACTAATGAATTTAAAGAATGGGGAAATCCTAAAGAGAAAAAATTTTATGAATATATAAAATCTTATTGTCCTTATCAAAATATTAAAAAACAGCCGTATCCTCATATTTTTGCTACTACTGGAACAAGTGATATAAGGGTAGGGTACTGGGAAGCTTTAAAATGGGTTAGGAAGATAAAAGATAATAGGACGAATAATAATTTACTATTATTGAAAATTAATACTGAGTCTGGTCATGCAGGTAAATCTAGGAGATTTGATTATTTAAAAGATGTGGCTGAAGAACTAGCTTTTATAAAATATATCAAAAATTTATAATTAATAATATTTACAATCTGAAGATAAACTAAAGAGATGAATTTTACTGATATAACAAGTTATAGGACTCATAAATCAAATGAGTTATCTTTAAAAGATGTTGGCAAATATATAAAGCTTGCTGGCTGGATATTTAGGATTAGAGAGCATAGTAATTTAATATTTATAGATTTAAAAGATCATTATGGAATTATTCAAATATTATTTAATCAAAATTTCAAGGAAGAATTGAAAGGATTAAGATTAGAATCTGTAATTTTAATTGAAGGAGAAGTTGTAAAAAGAAAAGAAGAAAATATAAATGATAACTTAATTACAGGAGAAATAGAAATTTTAGCTAAAAATTTTTCATTAGAATCTAGTGCTTTAAACTTACCATTTAGCATTAATGTTGATCAAAAAATTCCAGAAGAGTTAAGACTTAAAAATAGATTTTTAGATTTAAGAAGAGACGAAATACATGGTAGAATAATTTTAAGGTCTAAAGTAATTTCAAAAATTAGGAAAATGATGGAAGAAAAGGATTTTTTAGAAATACAAACTCCTATTTTAACTTCTAGTTCTCCAGAGGGTGCTAAAGATTTTTTAGTTGCAAGTGGTCTGCATCCAGGGAAGTTTTATGCTCTGCCTCAAGCACCACAACAGTTTAAACAATTATTGATGATATCAAGGTTTGATAAATATTTTCAAATAGCTCCTTGCTTTAGAGATGAGGCTTCAAGAGCAGATAGATCTCCTGGAGAGTTTTATCAATTCGATATAGAAATGTCTTTTGTAAAACAAGAAGATATCTTTAATTTATTGGAGCCAATTATTTATTCTATATTTAAGCTTTTTTCCACAAATCGAGTATCTCATTATCCTTTTAAAAGGATTACATATGATCAATCAATGGAAAAATATGCTACAGATAAGCCAGATCTAAGGAATCCTATTATTTTATCAAATACAAGTGATATATTTAGAGAATCTAAATTTGAGTTATTTTGTAATAAGATTAAAAAAGGTAGTGAAGTGATTGCTATACCTGCCCCTGGCGCTGGTTTAACAAAATCTAGAAAATTTTTTTCTGATGTAGAAAAATTTGCTCAAAATGAAGGAGCATCTGGTTTAGGCTACATACAAATAACTGAAACAGAAGTGAAAGGGCCATTATCTAAATATTTATCTCAATTTCAGATAGATCAAATTAAAGCTAAGCATAACTTAGAAAAAGGAGACGTAGTGTTTTTTTTGTGTGAAAAAGGTAAAAAACTTTTTAATATCGCTTCTAAAGTTCGAAATTTTTTAGGACAAGAATTAAATTTGATCGATTATAATCAGTTTATATTTGTTTGGATTACAGATTTTTATTTATATGAATATAACGAAGATAGTAAAGAAATAGAATTTGCTCATAATCCGTTCTCTATGCCTCAAATAGACTTAGAAAGTTTAAAACAATATAAATTGCATGATAAAAGATTACTTGATATCAAAGCTTTTCAATATGATATTGTATGTAATGGTATAGAATTATCTAGTGGAGCAATTAGGAATCATAAAATAGATTTATTTTATAAATTATTTAATTTGATAGGACTGGACAATACTTTTGTTGATGAGCATTTTCCAGCATTAACAAATGCTTTAAAATATGGCGCTCCTCCCCATGGAGGTATAGCGCCTGGGATAGATAGAATACTAATGTTGCTTACTGGTGAGAAAAATTTAAGAGAGGTGATAGCTTTCCCTATGAATCAAAACGCAGAGGATTTGCTTATGGGCGCTCCTAGTTGCGCTACAAATTCTAGATTACAAGAATTAAATTTAAAAATTGTACAGTGAAGATCATATTATATGAATATTTTATATCATGAAGTTTTATGTCCTTTTTCACGACAGGTAAGGTTTTACTTAAAGGAACTTAATATAGATTTTCAGTTAAAAAATTTTGATTTTTATGTTGAAAATTGTTCTGAGCAAAATGGTTTATTTCAGAAGCCTCCTATTTTGATATTGTCTAATAATGGTGTAGAATTGTTTGGTATATATTCTATTTTAGAATATTTGTATGAATTATACAGTGATTCTGGTTTTGTATTTTTAGATTTTGATACAAAATTGAGATCAGAAATAAGAAAATATATTTATTTATTTGATACTTATTTTTATAGAGATGTTTTATATCTTTATATTTATGAAAGAGTTTTGAAATTTGTTAAAAATATAGGGAAACCTGATGTTGCACTTATTAAATTTGCTCTAAAAAATATTGACAAATATTTAAATTATATTTCTTTTAAATTAAATTATCATGTTTTTTTAATTAGTGAAAAGATATCATCTGCAGACATTGCTATTGCTTCACATATTTCAATTTTAGATTATTTTAATGTTATAGATTGGGATAAATGGCAAAAGCTTGCATATTGGTATTCTTTAATTAAGTCTCAGAAAGGGTTTAAAGATATTTTACAGGATAAAATAGTAGGATTTACTCCATCGAAGAATTATTCCAATTTAGATTTTTTGTAGTGAAAATAAGTATATGGAATATAAATTAATTATAAAGCCTATAATAATTCTTTTAGTTATTATAGTTTTCTTATATTTAGTGTTAAAAATAATACAAAAACATCCATATTTTAAAAATAGTTATGCCAATAAAAAGAAAAATATATCTTTAGAGCAAATATTTTATATAGACTCAAACACTAAGGTTATTTCTTTTATTTCGAATAAATTTAAAAAAAATTATCTTTTATTAGTTCAGAAGAATAATGCAACTTTATTAGATTCTAAAGATCATGAAGAAAAAGAAGAATATAATTAATGGATATGCTTATTTTAGTTTAGCTTTATTCTTGAATTTTCTATTTTTTATCAAAGACTCTTATTGTGTTGAAATAACAAATCATAATAACCTGTGGGATTCTATAGAAAATCTTACTTTGTCTAATAAGATAATTCAAATATTTTTGTTTATTACTGTATTGAGTCTTGCACCTTCTATCTTAATAATGGTTACTTCTTTTGTAAGAATATCTTTAGTTTTATCTATTGTAAGAACTGCTTTAGGCTTACAACAAAGTCCTCCTAATCAAATCTTAATTAGTTTATCTTTGTTTTTAACAATTTTTATAATGTATGGTAGTTTTGAAAAATCTTATAAACAAGGTATTAGCCCTCTAATAGAAGGTAATTTAACCGAAAAAGAAGCATTACCTTTAATTGTACAGCCTTTTAAAGATTTTATGTTAAAAAATACAAGGAAAAAAGATATTAATTTATTTGTATCAATTGCTCATCATGATGAAAAATATGTTGATGAGCATCAAGAAAAAACTCTTGATTTATATATTTTGGTTCCATCTTTTATGATAAGTGAGCTTAGGAGAGGGTTTGAGATAGGGTATTTAGTTTTTTTACCCTTTATTATAATAGACATTGTAGTAGCATCTATATTAATGGCCATGGGAATGATGATGATGCCTCCTATTATGATTTCTTTACCTTTTAAAATTATATTTTTTGTTTTAATAGATGGTTGGTATTTAATTTCTGGTAGTTTAATACAAAGCTTTACTGTATAAAATTATTATTTTTCAAGTAAAATTAATAATTTTCATTAAGCATTTAATTTTTTTAGTTTTTCTAATAAAAATTTATATTTTTTAATTTTTTAATTAATTTGTAATATATGCTTGTTTATTAGTAAAAATAGAGTTATAATTCTTATTGGATGACTTTAGAAATTAGAAATTTTAAAGATGTTTCGACGAATTATAGTGCCTCTTGATGTTGAAAATAATTTTCAATCTAGCAAGGTTGTTTTGGACAAGGCATATTGTTTAGCAGAGAAATTTTATTCTGAAATTCATTTAATACACATTATTCCAAGTTTCGTAAATGAGTTACTTGGTGAGTATTTTCCGCAAACATGGTTTAAAAAAAGAATACGAAAGGTAGAGGATAAACTTAAAAATATTGTTAAAGAATATTTAAATACTAGAGTAAAATTTAGTACTTATGTAGGTAAAGGCAGTGTATATGATGAGATAGTAAATTATTCACAAAAAGCTCAAGGAGATTTAATTATGCTTTTTACTATTGACACTTCTAGTAAAAGCTATATGTTAGGATGTAATGCTAGGGAGATTTTAAAAAATTCAGAAGTCTCTGTTATAGTAGTCAGAGATTAACAATCCTTTGATGAATGTTTCAAGATATTTTAAAAAAAACTGGTAATTTATTCCCGATAAAAAGGAATCAGCTTGCCAAATTTTTGCTAATATCTTTTTTCATATTTTGTACATTATTTATACAAAATATTGCAAGACTTACAAAAGATTCTTTAGTTAATACTTTAGTTGGTACTGAAGTTATAGTATTTTTAAAATCATTTGTTGTTCTTCCTGTTTCGATTATTTTTTCAATTTTTTATATAAAAATATTGAATAATTTTAAAGCAGAAACAATATTCATTGTTATAATTTCTGTTTTTATAACATTTTTTACCATTTTTGGGTTATTAATATTTCCATATTATGAACATTTGCATCTTAGTGATGAAGTACAAGAACTTTGGATTAAGAAATTTCCGCATCTAAAATGGTTTATAATGTTGTTATCTAGCTGGAGTTTTTCTTTATTTTATTTATTTGCAGAACTTTGGCCTAATATTGTTTTAGCTTTATTAGTCTGGCAATTAGTAAACACTATATCAACAGTAAAAGAATCTAAGAAATTTTATCCATTATTTGGAATAATTTCGCAAAGTAATTTAATTATTTCTGGAAGTTTTTTTACAAAAATTAGAGATTTTTTGCCATCGTTGGTAGATGCAAATCAATTTCTTATGAAAACAGTATCTTTTGTAATATTATTCCTAGGAATTATACTCATCATTATGTTTAAAATTTTGAATTATAAATACCTACTTAAAAAAGATATTAATCTATCTATGCAAAAAATGGATAAATTTTCTTTAAAAGAGATTTTTTTTTTAGTACGGCAACATAAATATATAGGGTATATAATACTTATATTGATTTGTTATGGATTATCTATAAATTTAATAGAAGTACCTTGGAAATCTGTAATGAGTGAACGATATAGGACTCCTCTTGATTTTGGAGAAAATTATGGAAGATATATGCAAATTACTGGCATTGTAACTATTACAATGGTTATAGCTTCTTATATAGTAATTGATAAATTGGGATGGTATGTTGCTGCTCTTTTTACTCCCATCATTATGTTAACTTTTGGTGTAGTGTTTTTTACGAGTTATTTAATACGTAACTCTAATTTATATATAGATGTAGCTTTTTTTGCATTTCAAAATGTAAATTTTGTAATTATTGTAGGTGCTTTACAAAATATCTCTACTAAATCTGCAAAATATTCTTTTTTTGATACTACTAAAGAAATGAGTTATGTACCTTTAGATAGTCAATTAAAAACTAGAGGCAAAGCTATAGCTGATGTTACTGGTGTTAAACTAGGAAAGTCTTTAAGTTCTCTTTTACAAGCAATACTATTTATTGCTTTTCCGTATTCAACATATCAAACTAACTCTTTTTTTTTGATGTTATTATTTATTTTTGCAATTTTAATATGGATGTGTGCTGTTTCAAAATTAAATATAGAGTATAAAAAAATAACTCAAAATCAGTAAAATTATATATGGTAAAATTTTGATGATTAATGTTTTGATCACAAGATCTAAAAAGGAGAATAGGAAATTTGTTAAACGAATACGGAATATTAATATCAGGTTGCATAAACTTAATTTAATTTATTATTTGCCTAAGATAGTTAATTTGCATGAAATATATAGTTTTGATAATATTATATTAAGTAGCAAATTTAGCATAAGCATTTTACCTTTTGATAATGTCATTAAAAAAAAGAATTTTTGGATAGTGGGACAGCAATCTGGAAAAATACTTTTAAATAAGGGATGTAGCAAAGTAAAAATTTTTCTTAATATTCAGGAATTATTTTCAAAAATTGATATAAGACTCTATTCTAAAACTATTTATCTTTCAGGTTCAAATTACAGTATAAAGCCTCCTGATGAAATTAGTCATAAAATAATATATGAGATATCTTATGTGAGAATTCTTTGTAAAGCACAATTAAATATTTTTAAAAGATTTTTTATGGATAAAATTCTCTTATTTTCTGTAAATTCAGCAAAGAATTTTTTTTTTTGGCACAAAAATATCAATTTTTTACAGTACTTACAAAAGCTGAATTTATAGTTCTGAGTGATAAAATTGCTCAAGTTGTTAGATTTTTTTTCCCTTTTGCTTGCGTTGTTGTGTTGCCTAGTACTGCCTTAATAATAAGTTATATTGAAAAAGACTTAGATTCTTAATATAATCTGAGAAAAAAATTGAACCAGATATAAATATTCATGTTTAAAATAAATAATTCTTTTTATAAGCTAGTTTTGGAGTTATGCGTTGCTCTATTATTTTTGATATCAATATTATTTCTAATTAAAAAAAATTCAGTATTTTTTGTTAAGTTTTCTAAATTAGATGTTGTGAATAACGTTTTGCAAGTTGAGTTGAAACAAAGGATTGTTTCTGATCATGTTTGTGTTAATGAATATGTATTTATACAATTGCTTCTAAAATTTATGCAAAATAAACCATTTAATAAAGAAATTGAATATTTAATCAGTTTAAATAATAATAAAAAATTAGATTCATTTTTCTTAGATTTATATGAGTATAGTAACGGTTTATTGCTTCAAACAAATAAAGTAAAATGTGTTATTTTTAATAAAATTTTAACTATTAATAAAATTTCAACACAATACTGGGAACATCAAAATTTAAAAGAGAAAATTGTGCAAAATATAGAATTATTAGCTCAAGAATTTATTTTTAATCAAAATTATTAATTATGTTAAGAGTATTTTTTTTACTTATTGTTTTTACATCTATATATTTAATTTTTTTATTTTTAGGTTTATTTGATTCTATCCTTAAGATAGAACTATCTGGATATTTAATAGAATTAAGGTTAATAACCTTTGTGCTGATATTTTTAGTACTACAGGTATTTTTGCTTATTTTTTACAAAATTATTCTATATGTTACAAATTTGACTCAAATTAATTCAGTTAGTAATGATAAAGTAGCTCAACTGAAACTTACTTCAAATGATTATGTAATGAATATTTTGTGTAGCGTTATAATTACCCAAGATTTAGATTTTCAGAAAAAAGAAGTTAAACAATTTTTTCAAAACTGTTTAAAGAAAGATCTTTATAATTTGTTTTGTGATTATTTAGAATCTAAAGTAAGCATAGAAAAAGAGAAAATTGTTTTACAAAAATTATTAGCATATGTTGATAATTTAGACGTAATAAAAAAACTTGCTGTTATTCATTATAATAATAATTTAAAAGAGGAGTCATCGATTTTGATCAAAAAATTTTTAAATGTTAAATATGATGATGAACTAGCATTTATTTTATCTGAAATTGAATATCAAGATGAGGACTTACAAGGTTTAGAAGAAGTGGTAAATAAAATTGATCAAAATACCTATAAGAGAAATACAGATAATAATCAATTATTATCCAATTATTATTCTTATCTAGGAGAACAATATTTTAATCAAAATTCTTTTAAAGCAGAGGAGTTTATGATTAAGTCCTTTAATTTAAACTATATTAACTATAAAAATTTAGAATTGTTAATGCAACTTTGTCAACGCAAAGGTGATCAGGATAATATAGATCAATTTTTATACAAATCTTTTGAATTTAAACCTGAATTTATTTTAGTAAAATTTTATAAAAAATATAGAAAAAATGTTTCAAATGAAGAAATTTGGACATTTTTTATTAAAATTATTTCTCCTGAAAAAGAACCTTATTTATTTTTGACCATTTCAAACTATTTGGATCTTTCTGAGGAATCTCAAAGGATACAAAATAATATTCTAGAATAAATAGTGCAAAAGAATATAGATCTAGATTTTAAACAAATTTCTATTTTAAAGGATTTAACAAAAATTTTATCTTTTTTTACTAAAAAAAATATCTTTTCTATACTAAAAGATTTTTTTCATTTCAAAAGAGGAAAAATTTTACCTAAAGGAGTTTATCTTTATGGTTCTGTAGGAGGAGGAAAAACAACTTTAATGAAGATTTTTTTCCAAAAAGTAAACGCTAAAAAAAGATTTTTTCACTATCAAGAATTTATGCAAATTATCCATCAAGAACTGTTCTTGTTTCAATATTCTAAAGAGATTATTAAAAATTTCATAAAAAAAACTTTTTTAATTCAAAATATAAAACTTATTTGCATAGATGAATTTGAAATTAAGGATATATCTGATGCGATGATATTTAGAGAAATATTTGATCACCTAATACAATGTAATATATTTATATTTGTGACTAATAATATAGCTCCTTTAGATCTTTATAAAGATGGTTTACAAAGAGAGTCTTTTATACCTGTGATCAATACTATAAAAAAATACTTTACTATTCTAAAACTAGATAATGTAGACTACAGATATAATAATGTAGATAACATTGTTTCTAAAGGTAAGTTTTTTTTTCCTATCAATAAATTGAATGTAAAAAAATTTCAAAAGATGCTTAGTATCTACAAAAGTCATTCTCCTGTTCAAAATCAAAAAACAATTACAATAAATGATAGAAAATTTGTATTTCAGCTTGTAGGGCAAAATTTTATATTTGCAAATTTTTATGAATTATTTATTAAAAATTTAAGTTATTTAGATTACATTTATTTGTCTCACAATTATCAAGTATTTTTTTTAGAAAATATTCGAATCATACAAAATACTGAAAATGATGTAATATTAAGATTTATAAGCTTTATAGATCATCTTTATTTAAATAAAAATATTTTATATGCGATATCAGAAGTTGCTCCAGAATTAATTTATTCTGGTAGTTTTTATAAAAAAGAATTTTTAAGAACCAAATCTAGACTTGCTGAAATATGTTTAAGTTTAAATTCATAAGCTTTGAGGGAATAACGGGGACTGGAAAATCTACTCAAAGCAAAATGCTTTATCAATATCTAAAAAATAAGGGAAAAAAGGTAATTTTAACACGAGAGGTAGGAGGGTCTGATTTTGGAGAAGCTGTAAGAACTTTATTTCTTCAAACTAAAGCTTTTACTTTCAATATAGCAGAGTTTTTTTTAATTTTAGGTGCAAGATATGATCATTTACATAAAATCATATTTCCTGCACTTCTTAATGATTATATAGTAATTTGTGATAGGTTTATAGATAGTACAATTGCATATCATGAATGCGAAAATTTACAATTTGATCAAATATTAAAATTACATGAAGATTTTTTAAAATTAAATATTAATGATTTAAAAACATTAAAAGGGGAAAAGTATAAACCATATTTAGTTAAGAAATATAGTAATAAAATTTTGTTACCAGACATTACTTTGCTACTTCATTTAGAACATGAAGTAGCTTTTAAGAGAGCTAAAGTAAGGGATTTAAAAAACAACTATCCTAAAGGACAAGCATATTATAATTTACCTCTAATAGAGAAGAACTTCTCTATACTAGAAAAAAAATTTCAAGATAGAATTGTAAGAGTATCTTGTTTGAATAAAAATGAAGAGGAAATACATACACAAATACTCAAGATTTTAAATATTAATTAAAATATCATCACTTTTTACAATTGTAATTAATTAGAGTAGTGAAATCTACATGAATATCTAGTAAGCACTATCTTTTGTGAATAAAAATGAAGAGGAAATACATCAACAAATACTCTAAATTCTACAGACTAATTAAAATATCATCATGAATGATAAAAACTCTTATTAATTGCAACTTATTAGAGTTGTAAATATCTACGTGTGGATATCATCTTTTACAAACATATATTCCTGTTCAAAACTATCTACTAAGTCAGAATGGTGCAATTTTGTTATTTCACACATAATATCTTGAATAGGTGATATTGAATGGATTTTATCAAACTGCTTTTTTATATTCTTATAATGTATATTCCTAATGTTTTGTAATTCATGTTCACAGTGTTTAATAATTGTTTTTAATTGTTTGAAGTCTTGATATTTACTAAATGAAATTTTAGATTTATATTCTATCTTATCTTTTATATTTTGTTGCATTTTAGATAAAGCTTCCAATTCCAATTTAATTTTCTCATTGCTTGCATGTAAATTTTTTTTTTCAATTTTTGTTTGAATTTTATTTATATCATCTATCATTAATTTAAATTTTTCAATATGAAGCTGATATTTTTTATAATGAAAAAAATTTTTATATAATATAGCATTTTCTTTACGCATCTCTTTATTACTAATTAATTATAAAATATTAATAAATTAATAATATATAAATTAATAATTTAATATTATAAAATTAAGAAAATATCATTTAAGTATTTTTGTATACTAATAAAAATGTAACTTTTATATTCATTTTTAATAAATTATTCAAAAATTGATAAATTCTAATTGTTATTTATCTTTTGTAATTCAATTAAAACAAATCAAGAATAATAAATATATTATTTTTATGTCAAGAAAATATCTACATGTAGATATACTCTGTTATAAACATATATTCATGTTCCACACTATATAAGTCTGAGTCGTCGTCAGAATTGTGCAATGTTATTTCAGATATAATATCTTTAATAGGTAATATTGAGTGGATTTTATCAAAATGCTTTTTTATATCCTTAGCATGTGTCTTCTTAATGCTTTGTACTTCATGTTTATATTTGTTAATAGCTGTATTTATTTCTTTTAAGCCTTTATATTTACTAAATGAAATTTTAGATAGATATTCTATATCATTTTTTGCTTTTTTTTGTATTTGAGATAAAGTTTTCAATTCAATTTTAATTTGCTCATTGGGTTTATGTGATTGTTTTTTTTCAAGTTTTGCTTGAATTTTATTTATATCATTTATAATTAACTTCATATTTTCAATATGAATTTGACAATTTTTATAATTAGGATGTTTTTGATATTGTATAAAATTTTTTCTGCTCATCTCTTTACTATTCTATTAATTATACAGTGTAACAAATTACTATAAATGAATTAACAATTCAATATTACAAAATTGAGAAAATATTATTAAGATATTTTTTTTATACTAATAAAAATGTGATTTTTATACTCATTTTTAATAAATTATTCAAAAATTGATAAATTCTAATTGTTGTTTATCTTTTGTAATTCAATTAAAACAAGAGAATAATAAAATATTATTTTTATGTCAAGAAAATTTTAAAACTATAATAGAAAAAGATTTGAATTTAGAGATTTTTAAGTAAATTTACCTAGTTTGCTAAAGGAATAAGCGAAAATTATTTTGTATAGATTTTTAAATATCCTATATTTTCAACTATAAATCTAAAATATTTAAGAAATATTTTCAATTTTTTGAATTTTAGAAAATAAATTAAAAAAATTTTGAGAAGTAAAGTTTTGTATTTCAATTTCAGGTTTATTTAATATAGTAGATAAAGATTTTATTACGTAATAACAATAAGCAGGCTCATTAATACTTCCTCTAAAAGGTTCAGGTGCAAGATATGGTGCATCAGTTTCGCATAAAATTCTATCAAGAGGTACATATTTTACTATATCTCTTAATTTTTGAGCGTTTTTAAAACTTATAATACCAGAAAAGGAAATATAAAATCCATGATCAAGTGCAAATTTTGCAAAATCTTTAGATCCAGTAAAACAATGCATAACAGCTGCAAAATTACTATTTTTTTTATTTGAATACAATAGTTCTTTGCTATCTGTTTCAGCTGATCTACTATGAATGACTAGTGGTAAGTTTGATTTTTGAGATGCTTGAATGTGAGATTCAAAAGATTTTTTTTGTAAGATTTTATCTTCTTGTGATATGTTTTTTGTATAATCAAGACCTGTTTCCCCTATTGAAATAATTTTAGGATTTTGAGAAATTTGACAAATTTCATTTGCAGAGATAATTTCTTTTGTTACTTCTTCTGGGTGTATACCTACTGATGCATAAACATTTTTATATTTATCAGCAATTTTTAATATATTCTTTAAATTTTCGATATTTATTGATATTGTATGAAAATATTTTATTCCTAAATTTAAAGCCTTTTCAATAGAGTAATCTAGATTTATTTGTTTTGCTAATAAATCTAGGTGACAATGAGAATCTATAATCATTTTACTTTGTTAGAGCATTTTATTAAAAATCACTTTAGGATCAGATATTTTTTTATTACACTCTAATTTAAAATTTTTGTCTAGATGTAAAAATGATCTTTTGTTTTCATTTGAACCAATTTGGTCTAATATTTTGTGAGCAGATTCAGGCATAAATGGTTGCAACATTATTGCAATATATCTTATGGTTTCTAAAGTTTGATAAAGTATCTCAGCCATCTCTTTAGGGTTGTCTTTTTTTTTCCAAACCTGCCTTTGTTCAAAAAATATATTTGCTTCTTCTGTAATATTTAAAATAATGTCTAACATTTTGTTAAGTTCAAAAGTCTTAGAATCAATAATGTTTTTATATTGCTTGACATTATGATCTAGTTTAGACAGTAATTTTCCATTTTTATAAAGATTGTCTATTTCCAAGTTAGATAAATTGGGAACTAATCCTTCCATGTTTGCTTGTAAAAAATAAGAAGATCTATGTACAAGATTTCCTATCTTATTTACTAATTCTGAATTATTTATAGAACAAGCTATTTTTTGAGTAAAATTACCATCATTTCCAATATTTAACATTCTAATTAAAATATATCTTATAACATCTACCCCAAATTGTTTTATTAGTAAATTGGGATCAATTATATTTCCTAATGATTTAGAGATTTTTTGTCCTTCATTTTTCCACCATCCGTGTACTAAAATTGATTTAGGAGGTTCAATATTAGTTGCCATTAAAAAAGCTGGCCAAAAAATTGCATGAAACTTTAAAATATCTTTTCCAATTATATGCAAATCACATGGCCATAAATATTCTAAATTTTTAAAAGGAACAAAATAACTACTTAAAGCATCAAGCCACACATATATAATATGATCAGAATTAGGTACTTTAATACCCCAAGAAATGTTTTTACGAGATACAGATAAATCTTCTAATCCGCTCCTTACAAAATTAATTACTTCATTTCTATATTTAATAGGTATTATAAAATTAGGATTTTTATCATAAAATTCTAATAGCTTTTCTTGCCAACTAGATAATTTAAAAAAATAACTTTCTTCTTCTAACCACTCTACATTAGGATCTGTAATAGACATCCCCAGATTTTTTAGCTCTTTTTCTGTATAGAACGCTTCATCTTTCTTCACGTACCACCCTTTATACTTGCCTAAATATAAATTTCCAGAATTATATAATTTATTCCATAAACCAAGTGCTATTTCTTTATGATCTTTATCTGTAGTTCTTACAAAATGGTTATATTTTACATTTAGTAATTTTAGTAATTTTTTAAAATGTTCAGAATTTTGGTCTACCAACAATTGAACAGATATTTGTTTATTATGTGCTGCAGATTCTATTTTTGCTCCATGTTCGTCTGTTCCAGTTAAGAGATAAGTTTCTAACCCAGCAAGATTCATTGTTCTGGTTATAATATCGGATATTATATTAGTATATGCATGGCCTATATGAGGTTTATCGTTGACATAATAAATAGGAGTAGTAAGAAAAAAACTTCTCATATCTGTTTTAAACTAACCAATATAGATAAGAAGATATAGTAAATATAGATAAAACCGTACTAACAGTAATTGTTCCTGACATAGTTTCTGAGTCTCCTTTTAATTGTTTAGATAAGATACTTGCAGTAGGCGAGCAGGGAATAGAGCTAAATAATACACCTATAAATTGTTCTTTTTTGTCTACGTCCATCAAGAACATTATTCCATAAGTGATAAAAGGAAATATTGTCAGTTTGATTGCAGATGTTAGAATAATTTGTTTTAAATATGCATTTACAACGTTAAATTTTAGACTTGCTCCTATTATTAAAATGCTTATTGTAAGACCAGATGCACTTAAATGTTTTATAAATTTTAAAACTCCTAAGTTAATCTGAAAATTATAATATAAAAAAATTAATCCTGCTAAGCTTGCTAATATCACAGGATTTTTTAAAAATGAAAATAATACTAAATACAATTGTCTTAACTTGCTTGATTGATTTTCTCTTATATAATAATTAAACATTATTACTGATAATGCGTTTACGAAAATAACCATATAGGGCGAAACTATTGATGCTATGCTTATTCCATCATCTCCCATTAAAGCTTCGCTAAGAGCTAAGAATAGATAATTATTGAACCTTACACAACCCTGAAATATAGAAGTAAATTGTCTATTGTCATATTTAAATCTATACTGAAAATATACTAAACAAGAAGCAATTATAGTTATTGATATTAATAAAGACACTATAAGATTAAACAAGTTAAAAACTCCTTTAGGTATTTGTATTATATTTTCAAATAAAACCGCTGGTAGTAATATATAAAATGATAATTTTTCAAGATTAGACCAAAATTCATTAGATTTCAGCCATTTTCTTTTTAAAATGCTACCTAAGAATGCTATTAAAAAAATTGGAACAACACTCTGAAATGTCTCGTTCATTATAAAAAATTCTTTAATTCAATTAATAAAATAACCTATTTAGGTATAAAGAGATCTCATTTTAAAATCAAATCCTTTAATTAGCTTGGTGTTACAGAAGATAGATATTATCTATAGCACAATTTCAAAAGATATATCTAATAAAATACTTATCTACAAAGCATTAGTCAAAGATTTTTATTTCTTCTGTAATATTCAAATGCTTTTTTATTAGATCTGAACTAAAAGATTGATATAATATTTTAATATTTGCTCCTGCATCTTGTGTAAAAAAAATAGGTATTTTGTACTTTTCGCGAATTTGCCAAATTTTTTTTATAATTTTCAATGTTTTTGCTTCTGTGTATAAAATTGAAGGTCTTGTTGCTAGCATTAAAGAATGGAGCATTAAAGAATTGTTTTCTACAATTTTAGCCATATCTATAAACGACCCTTTCATAATATAATGTTTTATCTTAATAAAATCCTTATTTGTTTGTTTTTTCCATGCATTATAAAAGGGTGAATTAAGACTTAATTTCATAGCTTCAGAAGAACTAATGTATTTTTTGTTTTTGTTAATTAGTATTAAACCTACTGTTAAATTTGCAAATTGTAATGAATTACAGGATATAATTTGTGCATACGAATCCATACCATCATCTAAGTTACCAGAAAAATTTTCTATAAAATGATTTTCAAATATTGCTCTAGCTGCACTTCCACTTCCAAGTCTAGCTAATATAGAAAGTTTTTGTTTTGATATATTCCAAAGATATAATTTATTAAACGATTTAATCAAAGATGCATAAATACAAGATGAAGAGGCTAATCCTGCTGATGTTTCTATATTTAATGAAATATTGATTTTTAACTTAGAGTTATTTGTAGGTAAGAATAACTTTATGAAATTTAATAATTTTTTTCCCCATTTTGTATTTTTATCTATATCAAGTTCGTTTATTTTTATTTGAGTATCTTGTATTGAATTATTACATAATATACTACTAGTAGCTCCTTTACCTGTAAGTGGAATTGATATATTATTTGTTGTAGGGATGTGTAATTCTTCATTTTTTTTTCCCCAGTATTTACATAATGCCAAACTAGCAGAGGCATATTCTATAACTTTAGTAAATTTGGGAGTAAAAGAATCTCTACTAGTTAATATTTTATTTACTATATCTAATTTTTTCATTGTAATTCTAATCCAGTTTTAGAAATATTAATTTTTGTAAAAGAAATTTTTTGTAAATCTATATGTAAGGATTTTATATCTTTTGAATCTGTACAGAGAGCTATTATACTATCTCCAAGGCCAGCACCAGATATTTTACTACCTTTGATAAATTGATAATCTTTTAATCTATTTATTAAATAATCTATTAAAGGAGTAGACAGTTTCATGGCTTCTAAAATTCCTTGATTTATAGAAAATAGATTTCCTAAAACATCAAAATCCCTTGACTCGATTGCCTCAAAAGACATTTCTGAAATATGACCTATAGTTGTTTCAAGATGCAAAAATATATTAAGAAATTTTTGTCTTAAAGGTTGTATATAAGAGAGTACATCTGATGTTTTAGTTTTGTATCCTGAAAATATTAATATTAAATTTAAATCTGTAAATATATTTTTTATAATTTCATATTTTTTATAAAGTATTATCCCACCATATATAGAAGACATAATGTCTGCACAAGAAGATTCGAGATTTAATCTTGTTAAAATCATTTTAGAATCTAAAAATACTTCTTTTAGTTGACTATTTAAAAATTTTTTTTTGAGTGATACTAAATTTTGATTATTTATTTTTTGATAGAGAAAAAATTTTATAGCAGCAACAAAAGATACAAGTAGTGCAGTAGAAGAACCCAAACCTTTAGATTCAGGAATTTGAGAAATAATTTTTATTTCTAATCCAGATTTAATTTGGTATTTATAAAAAAATAATATTGATTTGATAAGATTTTTGGGAGGAGAATCCATGCCTATATTATCAATTTCAATTTTTGTGATATTATTTCTAGACTTTACCACTATCATATTATCTCTCCTTATAGATAGAGAAACACTAATTTTCTTATCTATGGAAGCTATTACTGCTTTATGACCATATAATACAGCATGTTCTCCTGTTAGCATTATGCTCCCTGGAGCAGAAGTTACAACTATTGTTTGAGACATATTTTATGTAATTTTAAATAATAATTAAGGTAAATATCTAGCACCCTTAAAACTTATTCTTAAAGATTCAAATTTGAAATTATATTTTTTAGCTAATTTTTTTAAAACTTCTGAATTTGATATAGCTATTATTACTCCACATAATTTATTTTTTAAGCTTCCTGCACCAGATATTTTAGCAGCTCCACCATAGTATTCTATCTGAGAGATTATTTCTTGATTTTTTTTACTTACTACAGAAATTTTCTTTAGAAGCAAGTTATTCACTTTAATATTTTGTATTATCTTTGCAAGATCATGATTTATTAAATTTTGTTCTATCTCTAAACTAATTTTAGCAAAATCATTCCATAATTCTTTTTCTTCAGCAAAATGATTTATTACATATTTTACTGTATTGGAAGTATTTTCTTTTTTTGCAAGTTTAATTATAAAAAATTTTTCAAAGAAATTTTCTTCTACTTTCAATTTTGTTACTTGGGTGTTATAAATCTTTAAAATTCCTCCTTTTAAGGATGTTAATACATCTACTCCGCTTGAATGTCCATGTTGTAAATTTTCTATATTGTGTGCGATGTTTTTTATTTCTTTTTCAGAATAATTGAGTTTTAGCAATTTTACCAGTGCTAATGTTAAAGAGATGATAATTGAAGCTGATGAACCTAAGCCTAAATTCATTTCTAAATCCGATTCTATAATGCATAAAACATCTGAGTTTAAAGTTTTTTTTGACAAATAAAATCCTAAAATATATTTTACTAAATCTAGCTTGTTCGGTAAAATTTCATGTACGGATATTTGATTTTGTTTAAATTGATTATATCTTATATCTATTTCTCTTACCATTTGGAATAAATTTAACATTGGAATTTTCTTTTTAAAAGACAAAGAAGGTATTTCTAATATTACCACATTTAATTTTATACTACTTTTAGAGTTAATAAATTTTATTGAAGTCTTAATGTTTTTGCATACAGATAAACTAATCACAGGAGAGCCAAAAAGTGCAGAATACTCTCCAGAAATTAAAATTTTTCCTGGAGCTATTGATTTAATATTTTTCACTTTAAAATATTTCGTAACATCTTTTATTGTCTATTACTTTTGCTAATCTTACGTACGCAGTAGAGCTTATTTGAGGAGTATTTTCTAAAGATTTTTTAGTAATATCTATGTGTGATTTATAAAAATTTTCGTATATTTGTACATCTATTTCTTTTCTATTATTAATTCTTTGTCTTATTTTTTCTTTTAAAAAAAGCTGATTAGCATTTTTTTGTACAACACCGCTAAAAAATTCTCCAATACTTCCAGAACCATAACTATAAAATGCTACTCGGGATCCTTCTATATTATCTTGAACATTAGTTATCAAGGATATGAAGCTTAAGAATAAAGAAGATGTGTAGCAATTACCTATTTTTTGAGAATATATTAAAGAAGGAGACAAGATATGCATTAATTCTTCAATAGGTATAATTTTCTTAAAATCTGAAAATAAAGTTAAATGAGCAGTTTTTATAAGTCTTGGTACAGATACATGATAGCAAAACCATTGGTGGTCAAACAGATTTCTTTTTGAGTTTTGTACATAATCACTCCAAGTCTTTTTTAAAGATTTGATATACATTTGGCATGAAAATTTTCCATCAAGTAATGCTTCATCTAAATGATTAGGTCTCCAAAAATCCATCACATCTTCTGTATAAATACCTGATTCTGGTTCAATGCTCAAAATTCTAGGATTCTTTGTAAGAAGCATAGCTATTGCTCCACAACCCTGTGAAGACTCAGCATTACTGTTTAATCCATATCTAGAAACATCAGAAGAAATAAGTAAAATCTTCTTATCATGACCATATGCACGCAATATATTCATAGCTAATTGTAATCCAGCAGTGCCCCCATAGCAAGCGTGCTTTAATTCTATTACTCTACATCTACTTGATAAGTTAAGCAATTTATGTATGAAAGAACCAGCAGATTTCGATTGATCTATAGAAGATTCTGTAGCAAAAAGCAATAAGTCTATTTTTTCTTTATCAATCTCAGTTAGTATAGAATATGCAGCATTATACCCCATGGTTACAATATCCTCATCTGGTGGGAGAACAGATACCTGAAATTGACCTGCTTTTAAGTATTCTTGATAATCTTTTTTTCTATATTTTGCAAGATTTTTTAAATCTAAAAAAAAACCTGGAGTATAAAAATTTATCTTATCTATACCTACTTCAGAAGAAAAAAAATTAGATAATAACTGGTTAGAGGTTGTAAATTTGTTAATATCTATTATGTTTTCTTTTCGTGCTAACATAAATTGCAGATAAAAATTCAATAGAAAATAAGTTATACAATATACAATTTTTCTCTTTTTATGCAACTTAAATATATATCTAAATTACATTTTTCTTTTTTCTCTCTAAAACTAAGTGAAATATTACTAATTCATCCATATTTGTTTGTGCTGTGAATAAAGATAATGCTCTACAAAGTAATCTCTATCTTCTAATCAGTTATAGAGATTTTGTTGTGCCCTTTTATTCTAGGATAAGCTATACAATACATGATTTTTCTCTTTTTATGCAACTTAAATATATATCTAAATTACATTTTTCTTTTTTTTCTTTCTAAAATTAAGTGAGATCTTACCAATTCATCCATATTTGTTTGTGCTGCTAATAAAGATAATTCCCCACAAAGTACTGTAGCACCTGCTATCATAGCTAATTTTTTTGCGCTATTCTCTTCTGAAGGGATAATGTTCATTTTCATAAAATTATTATGAATATTTTCATTATTTTTACCATTCCCTATTGTACCAAGAATAATATTAGGCAAAGTAACAGAAAAATATAAAATATCTTTTTTAACCTCTGAATGCACAAATCCTTGAGATGCTTCTATTATATTTGCAGCATCTTGTCCTGTAGATAAAAAAAATGCTAGCAGCATGTTTGCAAAATGTGCATTAGCGGATCTTACACCTCCTGATAAAATGCTTCCTAATAAATTCTTTTTGATATTAAGATCATATATTTTGTTTATGTCTGATCTTAAGTGCTCTTTGCAAATATCTTGAGTTATAGATATTTGTGCTATTACATATTTTCCCCTACCAAGTAATCCATTAATAGTAGAATTTTTCTTATCTGTGCAGATATTTCCGCTGATACTGATATATTCTAAATTATTGAATCTGCTTAGCAAGTCTTCTAATATTGTTTGAGCTGCTTGAGTACTCATATTGTGTCCAGCTGCTTCCTTAGTATAGAACTTAAACCTTATATAAATAAGATTACCTACTAATTCTATATGCCAAGATCTTAAGAAAGTATTTTTACTATGTTGCGCTATCAAATTATTAAAATGATTTAAATCATTTTCTATTTGTAATTGAAAATTGATTGAATCTTTAGCAGAACGAGATTGTAATATAACGGATCTAGTCATAGAATCGCCTATTATAAAAGTTTCTATACCGTTAGGGCTTAATTGTGAAATTAACGCACCTCTTTCAACGGAGTTCCAAATTG
Organism: uncultured Rickettsia sp.; assembly: GCA_964554285.1. Lineage (GTDB taxonomy): Bacteria > Pseudomonadota > Alphaproteobacteria > Rickettsiales > Rickettsiaceae > JADHZC01. The sequence goes on along the minus strand of CAZKNN010000026.1, from coordinate 25,704 downwards.
GAGACTCAAAACTGGATAATGGAACCATAACATCACTAAATGATTCATCAAAATGTAAGCCTTTTATCTTAATAGGACCAACAATTTTAGTAGGTATTCTTAAATCTTCAGATGTAATCATTTACTTTTATAATATGTTAAAAAATAATTAGTCTTTATACATTTAGAAATATAAAAATTTCTAGATGTAAGAGAAAAATTTAATCCATCTAAACAAAGTAATTTCATGTTGAATTTAGATAATATTTTGTTAATTTGTGAAGGCTTTAAAAATTTTGAATATTGATGAGTTCTATGTGGAATTAACCCTAGTAGATACTCACATAATAAAATTATCTTTATATAAGATTCAAAATTTTTATTGATAGTTGATAGTATCACAATACCTTTCTGATTAACTACTTTAGGTAATAAAGAAAGAAAGCTATCTACATTATCTATATGTTCTAATATTTCTAAACATAATACCACATCAAAATGCTGTTTATTATCTTTGATAAAATTTTCTAAATCTTTGTTTATATATTGAGCCTTTAGTTTATTTTGATCCCTGTATTTAATAGCTGCATTTAATGTTTTGGCATTTGGATCCAGACCAGTAACATTAAAACCCTTTTGATCAAAAAATGAAGAAACTAAACCCCCTCCACAACCTATATCCAATATCTTTATTTTTGATGGTTGTTTAAGGTAAAAATATTTCAAAATCAGATTAAGTATATAATTACTTCTTAAAGGGTTAATTTTGTGTAGTAAAGAAAATTCTCCTTTAGTATCCCACCACTGAGTTAAATTTTTATCAAAATGTTCTGACTGATATTGATTTAACATATGAATTATCTTTAATGATCAATTATTTAAATATTTTTTTAAATATTTTCCTGTGTAGCTTTTTGTACTGGAAAGAATTGTTTTGAGTTCTCCTTGTGAGACTATTTCACCTCCTAAATCTCCCCCTTCAGGTCCTATATCAATTATATAATCAGCATTTTTTATAACATCTAAATTATGTTCTATAACTATAACAGTATTACCTTTATCTGTTAGTTTATGTAATATATATAATAAATTTTTTACATCATGTATATGCAATCCTGTAGTTGGTTCGTCTAATATGTAAACTGTATTTCCTGTAGATTTTTTAGCTAATTCTTTAGCTAATTTTATTCTTTGCGCTTCACCTCCTGATAAAGTAGTGGCAGATTGTCCTATTTTCATATATCCTAGTCCTACTTCTTGTAATGTAATTAATTTTTGATAAATTAAGGGCATATTAGCAAAAAACTCTACGGATTCATCAATTGTCATATCCAATACTTCTGCTATGTTTTTACCATTATATTTTACCTCTAAGGTTTCTTTGTTATATCTTTTACCATTACAAGATTCACAATTGATATATACGTCAGGTAAGAAATGCATTTCTATCTTTATAACACCATCTCCTTGACAAGATTCACATCTTCCTCCAATGACATTGAAAGAAAATCTACCAACTTTGTAACCTCTAAGTTTTGATTCTGGTAATTCTACAAACCAATCTCTTATATGAGCAAATGCACCTGTATATGTTGCAGGGTTAGATCTAGGAGTTCTACCTATTGGAGATTGATCGATATCTATTACTTTATCTATGTATTCTATACCTTCTAGTGATTTATAATCTCCTACTAAAATTTTTGATTGTGAGTCCAAAGCTTTTACTAAAGCTTTATACAATGTATTGATTATCAAAGTAGATTTACCACTTCCAGAAACTCCTGTAATAGCATAAAAATGTCCTAAATATATAGATAAATCTATGTTTTTTAAATTATTAGAACTTGCACCTTTTAACGTAATTTTCTTATATTTTGATTTAATATCTCTAATTTTTGTAGGAATTGCAATTTTTTCTTCTTTTTTTAGATATTTAATAGTTATACTTTCTGTATTTTGTATTTTATCTATATCTTTTATATTTCCTTGAAATACTACTTTACCACCTTCTTTACCTGCTTTAGGGCCTATATCTATAAAATGATCTGAATGTCTGATGGTATCTTCATCATGTTCTACTACTATTACTGTATTGCCTAAATTTTTTAATTTTGATAACGTATTGAGTAATTTTGCATTATCTCTTTGGTGCAATCCTATAGAAGGCTCATCTAGTACATAGAGCACTCCAGTTAAGCCAGAACCTATTTGAGATGCAAGTCTGATCCTTTGACTTTCACCACCAGATAATGTGCTTGCTTCTCTACTTAAGCTTAAATAACCCAGTCCTACATTAACTAAAAAAGATAATCTAGATTTTATTTCTTTGATTACAGTTTCTCCTATAGTTTTTTGTTTAATACTTAATTGATTCTCTATTGTTTGAAACCACTCTAATATTTTTGTAATTTTATTTAAAGCTAACTCTCCTATGTTCATGCCACAAATTTTTACGCATAAAGCTTCTTGTTTTAATCTTAAACCATTACATATTTTACAACTTCTTTTAGATAAAAATTTACCCATTGCATCTCTTTTATATTTTGCATGAGAAATTGAATTTTGATTTTTTAATCTTACAGATAAATTGTCTATAATTCCTTTAAATTCTTCTGATGTGGTTCTATTATTAGAGATTTTGAAATCAATTTTTTCTCCCTTAGATCCATAAAATAAAATATCTACAATTTCTTCAGTTAAATCTTTAAATTTAGTATCTAGATCAAATTTATAATGCTTAGATAATGCTTCTAATATATTCAAAAATCCTTTAAATGTTGGATTTCCCCAAGGAATAATCGCCCCTTCATTTAATGATAATTCAGAATTTATAATTAGACTTTCATCAAAAAACAGCTCATATCCTATCCCTTCACATTTGGGACATGCTCCAAATGGACTGTTGAAAGAAAAAAGCCTTGGTTCAATTTTTTCTAATTGAAATCCAGTTTCAGGACAAGCAAATTTACTAGATAAAACAATTCTTTGATTTTTTTTATAGGATTTTTGATCTTGAACATCCACTAGATCTATATAAACTATATCTTGTGTCAACTTAATAGCTGCTTCTAAATCTTCTGCTAGGCGATTATTTTCTAAATTTTCCAATATTTTTACTTTATCTATTATTACTTCTATATTATGCGTATAAGTTTTATTTAGTTTAGGAAAATCATCTATATTAAGCATTGTTCCGTTCACTATTAATTCACTATATCCTGCTCTTTTTAAAAAGGAAGCTTCTTTCTTAAATTCACCTTTTTGCTTTCTTACAACTGGCGCAAGGATATTGATTCTTGTGTTTTGAGGAAGTTGCATGATAATATCAACCATTTGAGAAATAGACTGACTTTCAATAGGTAAACCTGTATAAGGAGAATGAGGCACTCCAACTCTAGCAAAGAGTAATCTCATATAGTCGTAAACTTCTGTTAGTGTTCCAACTGTTGAGCGTGGATTTTTTGAGGTAGTTTTCTGATCTATTGCGATTGAAGGAGATAAACCAGAAATAGATTCTATATGAGGTTTGTTTTGTAGATGTAAAAACTGTCTTGCATAAAATGATAAACTTTCTACATAACGCCTTTGACCTTCTGCATAAATAGTATCAAATGCTAAAGAAGATTTTCCAGATCCACTTAATCCTGTTAGAACTACTAATTTATTTTTAGGAATATCTAAATCTATATTTTTTAGATTATGTTCTTTTGCTCCTCTTATTTTGATAAAATTTTCCATTTTATTTAACTTAAATATATAACAATAAATTGTTTAATCTTTAATTAAAATACGTTAATATATATAAAAAATTAGCAATTATTTTATAATGAAAAATAAAGAACGTCAATTTTAATTACTTGATGTCGCATTCAAAGATATTATATAGTAAAATCTTCAATTTTGTGTATTTATTGGATAAAATACTGATTAACTTATAAAAATGATAAAAAATAAATTATGTTTAAATTTTTAAATAAAGAATTTAAATCCTTATTAGATAAATTTAGTTCGCACGGAAAAATAAGAGAAGAACATATCAAAGATTTTCTTCAAGAGCTTAAAAATATTTTTTTACAAGCTGACATTAATTTAGAGATTATTGAAGATTTAACTTTATCCATCAAGGCAAAAATTGAAAAAGAAAATTTAGTTAAAAATATCGCTCCTGAAGATATGATGAGAAAAATTCTATATGAGGAGATGGTAAATATATTGTCGCAAAACAATATTCATAAAGAGATAAAATTGCCTAAAAAAATGGTTAATAATTTGCTTATAATGGGATTACAAGGTAGTGGAAAAACAACTGCATCTGCTAAAATAGCTTTAAAATTCAAAAATGAAGGGAAAAAAACTCTTTTAGTATCATTAGATATTTATAGAGTTGCAGCGCAAGAGCAGCTAAAAATTTTAGCTGATTCACAAAATATAGATTCTTTAGAAATTATTCCTGGTGAGAGTCCAATAAAAATAGCAAAAAGAGCTGTTCAATTTGCACAAGATCATTTTTATGAAGTGATAATATATGATACAGCAGGCAGAATGCAAGTAGATAAAAAAATGATGGAAGAGTTGCAAGATTTAAAAAATTTCTTAATACCTACAGAGTCAATTTTAGTAATAGATTCTATGTTAGGACAAGAGGCTTGTAATATTGCTGAGAGTTTTGATAAGCAAATATCAATAGATTCTTTTTTAATTTCTAGAATTGATGGAGATTCTAAAGCAGGCTCAGCTTTTACTGTGAATTATATTACTAAAAAACCTATTAAATTTTTAAGTACTGGAGAAAATTTAGAAGATTTAGAAAATTTTGATCCTAAATCTATTATTTCTAGAATACTAAACATGGGGAACTTAGAAGAATTAATTGACAAAATACAAAAAATAACAGGCGACTCTAACAATTCAAATTCTCAATCTAAAATAGAAAGAATGCAGTCTGGAAAATTTGATTTCAATGATTATCTACAAGAAATACAAAATATGAATAAAATAGGAAGTGTGTCTAAAATATTAAGCATGTTACCTTCTGTAGGTCCTTTAAAAAAAATTTCTGAAGATAAAGAAAAATTACATGAAACGGATCTTTCTTCCTATAAATCTATCATTTTGTCTATGACTTATAAAGAAAGATCTAATCCACAAATATTAAACTTTTCAAGAAAAAAAAGAATAGCTCTTGGTTCTGGTACTTCTATTGTTAAATTAGAAAAATTGTTAAAAAAATTTAATAAAATGAAATTGATGATGAAAAAAATGTCTAAATTTTCTCTCAATCATAATCAATAATTACTTAAATAAAAATAAATATTCTTGACGAAAATCATATAATGATGAATAATTATAACGAACCATGGTATCAGCAATAATGAATTCTAAGGTTCAATTTTTTAAAAAGAGAGTGTTTACTCTTTGAGTAAATAACGCATTTTTAATTTATATATTTCATCAAAACATCATTAAAAACTATGAGTAAAAAATTATCATCTAAAAACAATGCTGAAATTAGACAAAAATCTAAAGAGTTTCTTTTTCAAGGGAAAAAAATTAAACCAGTTAAACTGATATTATCTAATAAATCTTTTTTAGCAGCCGAATTTTTTGAAAACAATAAGTTAGTTAAACTAGATGGCAAAATATTGTCGTGGAAACAAGCAATTTCTGCTTAAATATTAATTAGTCTTAACCTTATTTTTGTTGAAATTATAATTTTCAATACTAATTAACTATAAAAATTAAGTAATTTCAAAATTCTGTAGTGCAAATTAATTAAATGGAGTTATCTTGGTTTAAAAAATACAATTTATTGATTTTTGATAAAATTGATAGTACAAATTCTGAAGCCATTAGAATTAGTAAATCCCATTCAAAAATTTATAATGACTTTATAATGGTATCTGATATTCAAACTGCAGGAAGAGGAAGTAAAGGAAGAACATGGGAAACTCATAATGGAGATTTAACTTTTTCTATTCTACTAAATGATAAAATATCTCCTAAATATCATTTTCATGTAAATTTTCTTGTAGCGAATGTTGTGCATGATGTACTAAAAGATTTTTTTATTTACTATAACTCTAAACATAATATAAGATTGAAATGGCCTAATGATATTTTAGTCAATTGTAAAAAAATTGGAGGTATTTTAATAGAATTTGTTTCAATAGGAAAAAAAAATTTTTGCATTATAGGTTTAGGAATAAACATTGTAAAGCCTTCGTATCCTATAAATAAATTTGCAACTAGTCTAAATGAGTTAGGCATCAAATTAAGTAGAGATGTCTTATTAGATAAGATAATTTCTAAATTTGATATAGAATTTAAACAATATATCTTAGGTAAGAAAAAATTTTCTCTGATAAAAAAAATATGGTTAAATAATGCTTATCAATTAGGAGAAACAGTACATATTTGGGACGGAAAAAATAATGTTTCAGGAATTTTTTGTACATTAAATGATGATGGCTCTATTAAATTGGAAACTACAAAAAATAAGTTTCAGAGTATTTTATTTGGTGACATATATGACCATTATTTGTATAAATAAATACAGAAAAACATAAAATTAAATATTTAGCCTAGCATGATCAAATTTAAAAAAGGTATTTTTTTACTCATAGTAATATTTCTTATTAACTCTTGTACTTTGAATACGAAACAAGAATCAGCTCCTGTAAAAAATTTGTATACAAACAAATTTAATACTAAAGATCAAAAATCTAAGGTTGATTTTTCGTATAATCCACAAATAAAACAAGAAGAATTGTCTTTAGATGCCAAAGCTTTAGAAAATGATTATTATTTAAATAATAAAAAAATTTTATATCATGAGGTGCAAAAGGGAGAGAATATAGAAGAAATTGCTATAAATTATAATCAAATGTTATTTGACATAATAAAACTTAATAATTTGTCAGCTCCATATAAAATTAAAGAAAAACAGATACTGAAAATCATTATTAAAAATGATTTATATCAAGAAGATATAAAATCACAAAATCTCTTTCATAAAAAAAATAGTAACAATAATAATAAAATTTCTAATATTGATACCTCTAAAGGATTAAAAAACCATTCATTAATGAAACCAGTAGAGGGGAAAGTTATTAAACATTTTGGTGAAAAATACTCTAATAAAATGAATAAAGGAATCAATATTTTAACTAAACCTCATAGCAAGGTATATGCAGCTACCTCTGGTAAAGTCATTTATTCTTCCTTTGATGCATTTTTTGGCAATTTGATTATTATCAATACATTAAAAAATAACATATTTCATACTTATGGGCATTTAAATGAAGTTTTTGTTGCTATAGGAGATTTTTTAGACACAGGTGATATTATAGGCATAGTTGGTAAAACAGGGAAAGTTAATAAAGAGCAATTGTATTTTAGTATCAGGCAAGATAAAAAAGCGATCAACCCTCTTGAATTTTTAGAGTATGATACATTTATTAAGAAATAATATGCATATTTTTTATCTAGCTTGATTTTGTAGCTTTATATCTTTCTTTGTTTATAAAAAATTCAACAAGGGTAGGGGAAAGAAGTGAATCGTGTGCTTTATTACAAAATCAAAATTAATTTTTTAATATTAGTTTTATCTAAAAATTGCATATGATTAATTACTAAACTTTAAGCAAATTGTGTTAACCCTAAGTATAATTGACGTGGTCTTGCGAGCTTAAATTCTGGGTCCTCTCTCATTTCCTTCCAATGTGCAAGCCATCCTACAGATCTTGCAATGGCAAACATTACTGTAAACATTGAAGTAGGAATGCCTATTGCTTCATAAATAATACCTGAATAAAAATCTACATTAGGATATAATTTTTTATCTATAAAATATTGATCTTGAAGTGCTATAGATTCAAGTTTTTGAGCAATTTGTAATTTACGATTATTAGAATTGAGGTTTTCTATTATTGGTTTTAGAATTTTTTTCAATATTTTAGCTCTAGGGTCATAATTTTTATATACTCTATGGCCAAAACCCATTAATCTGAAATTATCTTTAGGATCTTTTGCTCTTTTAATAAAGTGATCAATATTTTGTACATTTTTTATCTGCTCTATCATATGTAATACTTTTTCATTTGCTCCTCCATGTAAAATACCTGATAAAGATGCTATACCAGCAGAAATTGCACTAAATATACTAGATAGAGAGGAACCTACCATCCTTACTGATGAAGTAGAGGCATTTTGCTCATGGTCTATGTGCAAAATTAAGACTTTATTCATAGCGTCTGAAAAAATATTTTGCTCATCTTTATATAATTTCGATTTGTTTGAAAAAAACATCTGTAGAAGATTTTCAGCAAAATCATATTCCTTTGAATATTGGAGTGTTTCAATGCTTTGATTTGTTGAATATTTATATATTAAAGCAGATATAACTAACATCTGTGCAATTACATACATAATATGGGAGTCTATTGCATCATCTTCCTTAATATTATGAGATAATTGTAATGATGAAAACATTGTTAATAACAAAAACATTGGGTGAGAGTTTTGAGGTAAATTTTTCAAAATTTTTATTTTTTCAGGACCAATTGTACAATAAGAAAAAATTTCATTTTTAAAATTTTTATATTCTTCCTTAGAAGGGAGCTTTTTTTTTAATAGCAAATATGCTACTTCTAGAAACGTAAAATTTTCAGCTAATGTCGAGATATCATAACCTCTGTGTAATAAAATTCCATTTTTTCCATCTATATAGGTTATGTCTGAAGCGCATGAGGCTGTTGACATAAATCCTGGATCATAAGTAAAAAAATTACTTTCTTTATAAAGATTTTTAATATCTATTACATTAGGTCCTAAAATAGATTTTTTAATAGGAAGTTGAAAAACTTCTTGTCCAATTTTTAGCTCCGCATACTCTTGTTGAGACATAATAACGACCATTGTAATGTTTAAAAAAAACTATAAATAGTTTTCTATATCAAAACCTATTTTATATTAAAAAGCAACATCAAAATAGATATTGATATTACTAAAGAGATAATTGTAAATTTTGTGATGATTTTAGCATCACTTATTCCTAATTTTTGAAAATGATGGTGTATTGGGGACATTAAGAACATTCTTTTACCTTTAGATATTTTAAAATACAGAACTTGTACTACTACAGACAGAGTTTCAATAACAAACACAGCCCCTAAGATCAGTAATAAAATTTCAGATCTAATGTATACAGCAATTAAAGCTATAGAAGCTCCTATTGATAGGCTACCACTGTCTCCCATAAAAATATCTGCAGGATTTGAATTAAACCATAAAAACCCTATAATACTTCCAAGTAAAGCAATACTAAAAATTACTAAATTATCTCGCGATACTGAACTTAAATATACAAATTGTTTATCACAAATAAAAATTAATATAATTATAGAAACTAATATCATGATTGTTAATTTTGCTAATAATTCATCAATTCCATCTGTTAAATTGGTAGCATTACTATATCCTACTATAAATAATACTAAGAAAATTTTATATAATATTCCTAGATTTATGAAGTACTCGTAATAAGGTATGAGGTATAAATAATTATTGGCAATATTGGTAGAAAAATAAAAATAACATGCAATTATAGATAATATAAGCTGAATAATAAATTTATTTTTGACACTTATTCCATCAGAATTTTTTTTCAATTTTATTATATCATCAACAAGTCCTAATAAAAAAAAAGAAATGAAGATAAAACATAAGTTAAGTATTATAAAATCTTTGGTATTTATAAAAAATATTACAGTAGTAATTGTTGATATTACTAGAGGTACACCTCCAAAACTTGGAGTAGTCATTTTATGATCAATATTTCTAGTATAGTATTTTTTTACATATGATTTCCAAGGATTTTTTTTGAAATAATTGATCGTGATTTTTGTTAAACATATATTTATAGCCAAACTTATTAAAAATGATATCAAAAATATTAGATGATAATATTTTGTATTGATGAGCATATTATGTATCATATCAAATATTCTAATTCATTAATAATGTTTCTAACAATGCTTTTTAGATTTTTTAATTAAGTTCATAAATCCTTGTTAACAATTCAATCTAGTGTTAGAATTAGTTTTTCTAAATTTTTGATAGTGATTTTTGTTAAACATATATTTATAGCCGACTTGTTAAAAATGATATCAAAAATATTAGATAATAATATTTTGTATTGATGAGCATATTGATTTATATATCATGCTTGATATTCCAATTCATGAGTATTTTTTCTAAACCTGTTTTTCTAGATCCTTTAATTAAGGTCATAGAACCTGGAGGCAATAATTCATCTAGTTTCGGAATCAGCTCTTCTACATTTTCAAAAAGATAACTTTTTAGCTCTTTTATATTCTGTGTTGCAGCAAAAATACATTTTACTTCTTCACCTACTAAAATTAATGTTTGTATATTAGCTTTCTTTATAAATTTTATAATTTCTAAATGAAATTGGATAGAATTTTCTCCTAACTCTAACATATCCCCTATTATTGATATTTTATACTTTTGAGGCATGTTTCCCAAAGATATTAATGATTTTTGCAATGCTACTGGATTAGAGTTATAATAATCGCAATATAGATACAAATTTTCGTTCTTATTTTTATTGCTTTGAACTGAAATGACTTTACCTCTACCTAATTGAGGATCAAATTGTACAAATTTTTCTATATATTCTTCTACATCTAAACCTAAAGCTAAAATCACTCCTAATACGGATCTAAAATTTTCTCCTACAGATTTATGTATATTATTTCTAATAATTGTATATTTTTTTTCTTTTATTCTATAAATAAATTTTGATTTAAACTCATGATTGTCTAAAAATGATGAATAATATTCCAATTCTATTTGAGATTCTTTTTCTTTTCCAAACACTATCACGTTTGATATCCTGAGTGATTTTATGTAATAAGAAAATACTTCTTTATAATTATCAAAATTAATAATAGCTGTAGATTCTTTAGGATTAATATTTTGTAAAATTTCAGATTTAGCATGTGCTATTTCTTCTACAGAATTGAAATATCCAATATGTGCCGGAAACACATTATTTATGACTACAATATCTAATTTAAACAATTTAGTACTTTCTAAAATTTCGCCTTTATTACACATTCCAAATTCAAAAATCGCAAATTCTATATCGTCTGGTATAGAAGCTAAACAAGATATTACATAATATTGCCAATTAAAACTTTGGTAAGATTTAAAAAGTTTGAAATTTTTACTTAATACATTGAATAATAAATCTTTTGTAGTTGTCTTGCCGGCGCTTCCTGTGATCCCAATAAATTTAGCTTTTGACCTTTGCCTTTTATATTTTGCTAATTTTAAAATATGTTCTTCTAAATTATCTAATCTAAAACAAATATTAGCATTTAAATCATGAGCCTTTGTTGTATCTGAGAATAAAACTAAATACGCGCCTTTCGATAAGGCTTCATGAATAAAATCATGTCCATCATTATTTGAACCTTTTAAAGCTATAAATATATCACCTTTAGAAACATATTTTGAATGGGTTAATACATTATTAAATTTAGAATATGTAGAATGCTGTAGATTGATATTTAATATTTTACATAATGTATTTCTATCCCATATCATATTGATTTAATCTTTAAATATGTTTAGTTTAGAACAATATTATATCAACATAATTTTAACTATAAAGAGTTTTTTGATTATAATCTTCTGTAAGATGGTAAAATTTCTCTAAATTTATATTTTTTTTTGATAATATTTTAAGAACAACTTTTTTATCATTAAATATTATTTTTTTATTTTTGATAATTTGATAATTTTCAGTTCCTTTTCCAGCTATTAGCAATATATCATTTTGTTTTAAATTAGAGATTGTTTCTTCTATTGCAAGTTTTCTTGAAGAATATTCTTGATAAGAGGCACCATTGACTATTCCTTTAATTATGTCCTGTCTTATATTTGATGGATTTTCTCCTCTTGGGTTATCATCTGTAATTATGACCTGATCTGCTATTTTAGATGATATTTTCCCCATTAAAGGTCTTTTGAATAAATCTTTTTCTCCTCCACATCCAAATATTACAATTAATCTACCTTTGTTTATAATAAGCTGTTTTAAAGTAATTAGAGTTAAACCTAAAGCGTCTGGAGTGTGTGCATAATCTATAAATACATGATAACCTAAGTTCATACTATTATTTATTATTACATTTTCTAATCTTGATTCTATTATTTTTAATTTATTTAAGGTTGAAAATATTACATCAAAATTTGTGTTAATAACTTTTTGAGTTAGCAAAGCTGCAATTAAAATGTTATTCACTTGAAAATTTCCTAATATCTCAGTTTTGAATTGATAGATTTTTTGCTTTAATTGAAATTTAATTTTTTGTATAAAAGATTCTTTCTGTACAGATATTTCTAATATTGATATATCAGAATTTTTTCCTACTGTAGTACATTTTAGAGAATTGTGTTTACAAAAATTTACTATTTTATCACTATAAGAGTGATCATCATTTACTATAATTTCAGCATTTTTCTTGGAATTGTTTTTTAAAAAACTCAATTTTGTATTAAAATATGCTTCTATTGTTTTATGATAATCTAAGTGATCTTGAGAAAAGCTAGCAAAGCCTATAAAATCTACTAAAATATTTCCTGCTCTATTTTGATCTATTGCATGGCTTGATATTTCAAAAATTGCATTTTTAATTCCTAATGTATAAGCTTCATGCAGAATTTTTCTAAAATTAATTTTATTAGGTACTGTATTACCATCGTGTAATTTTGTTAATTTAGATGGTAAATCTATATTAGAATGAATACCAAAAGTACCTATACAAATGTATGGAATATTTAACAAGCTTAGCATTTGCCCTATATATAAAGTGATTGATGTTTTACCATTTGTACCTGTAACAGCTATTAATTTTTGCGGTATTTGTGCATACAAAATTTCTAATGAATGATTTAAAACTTCTTTTATATTTTCTACAAAAAATACTCTTTTTGAATAATCTTCTTTAGATTTATCATCTGTAAAAACTAAATTTACATTTTTTGTTAGTGCTTTATTTATAAAATTGTTTCCATTAGTAGTGAGACCACAAATAGCAAAAAAAACGGTCTTTTTAGTAATATCTTGAATCTTATAAGCAACGTTATCTATTTTATATTTGATAAAAATCTCTTTTAGAGATTTTTTGTTATTTTTTATAATTAAGTTATTATTTTGTATTATTTTCATCGAAATTTTGAATTGAAATGCAGTATATTTAAAAATTTTTATAAATTAATAATGCGATTCATAATGATTAATTTTGTTCAAATAGTAAAGATATTTTATAAAATCTCTTTACTATTTGAGATTTGATTATTATCAATTTTAACACTAGTCATCAGTGATATGATATATAAAATTCACTTCATAAAATATTTTGTATCTAATTTTTAATTATCATGAATAATAGCAACTATTATTACTTTTTAATTTGAAAATCTATTTCTAATAATTTTTTATTATCAATAAGCTGAGCTTGAGAATTGATAGCATTCAATATTATTATTTTTTCAAAAATATTTTTTGCTAAAGGAGCTGCTGTGAAAGCTGCACCAGATAGAAAATGGTTATTTTTATTAGCTTGAGGTTCATCTAAAACAACTAGCACTAAGTATTGAGGATTATCTACTGGCATAATACCTATAAAGGACGAAATTTTTTTATTTTTGTGATATTTGCCTTGAGAATTTTTAAAAGAAGTACCTGTTTTTCCCCCTATACTGTATCCAGGAATTTTAGCGTTAGTTGATGTTCCATCCAATACAGATAATTGTAAAAATTTTTTCATTTTTTCGGATGTATTTTTTTTAAAAATTTGATTTTGTTGAGCTAACTGGTTTATATCTTTTTTAAAAAAAGTAGTGTTATATAACATTCCTCCATTAACTATAGGTATATAGGCATTTACTAAATGCAAAGGAGAGTAAGATATACCATATCCATAAGACATAGTAGCAAAATTTATATCCTTACAATCTTTTATATCAGTGTATTGAGGAAATGATTTTTCAAATAATTCTAAATTTACTAACTTATTAAATAAACCTAGTTTTTCTAAATAAAAATAGAAATTTTCTTTTCCTATATCAAATGCTATTTTAGTAGTTCCTATGTTGCTAGAATTTTTAAAAATAAAAGAAGTATCCCTTTTTCCATTCATTTTTTTATGATCTTGAATTAAATGGGAACCTATCTTAAGATGTTCGTCTAATTCATATTGAGTATTATTAGATATTGTCTCTGTATCAATTGCTATTGCAAATGTTAGAGTTTTCATGCAAGATCCTATCTCAATATTGCTTTGAGTTGCATAATTAAATAAATTTTGAAAATTTAAGTTTTTAATATCATTAGGATTAAAATCTGGTTTATTTACTAAAGCAAGAATCTCTCCTGTATTAGGATTTACTATTATTCCTGTTGCAGCTTTAGATTCAAAATTTAATAGAGCTTTTTCTATCTCATGATTTAATATAATTTGCATCCTTATGTCTATAGACAAAATAATATCTTCTTTAACGTTTGTTTTATCTATGAATCTTTCTATCCCAGAAAAACCTTGCATATCAGTTCCTACAAAGCCTAATACATGAGATAAAAGATTGCTGTATGGATATATTCTTTTTTCTGATTGTTCTAAATACACGTCTCTAACTCCCCCTAAAGTTAAAAATTTTTCTTTTTCTTGTATCGAAATATCTTTTTTTACCCATACAAAATCCTTATTCGAATTTAATAAATTATAAGTTTGTTCATAATTAAAATTATCTAAAATTTTCTCTAATTCTTCAGTTACCAATTTTGGATTTTGCATTTGGTTAGGTTTAGCAAATAAAGAAAACATATCTGTATTTGTAGCTATCATATTAAGATTTCTATCAAAAATATTTGCTCTTCTATTAATAAAATTTTTAGCATTATAGGCATTATTTTTTAATGAATTAGCATTATAAAATACTAAAAATAACATTCTTATAAATATTGCACTAAACATTACTATAATAATAGCTATTAAAATGTATATTTTGACTTTTAAAGTATTTGTTTCTTTTGTAGAAAAATTAGACATTGATTTTTATTAGAACTTAATTTTATTTGTTTGTATTTTCATTTTTTTTATATTTAGACATTTCAATGAGAGGATTCACTATAATTTGATTCAAAGTTGGGTATTTTAAATCAAGGTATTTTTTAGAGATAAGATTTAGTCTTTCTGGTAAAATAAGCTGATAAATTTTTTCTTGTGATATCTGTATATTTTTTTGTTCTGTTTTTATGATAAGTTGAAGTTTAGCTATATCTTCTTGAATTAAAATTGTATTATTTTTAATATAAAAATTATAATAAATACTTAAAATAACGGATGTTATAAGAAATATATTAAACATTATATGAATATGCATAGTTTTTTTTTTCATAATTAACTTTTTTATTAATGATTTTTATAACAGCCTCTTTGCAGCTCTTAATTTTGCAGATCTAGCCCTTTTATTATACTTAATCTCTAATTTAGAAGGAGTAATAGGTTTTTTTGTAATAATTTTTAAAAAATTTTCTTTTTTTATATCATTTTTTTTAATTTCATATTTTTTAAAAAAATTTTTTACTATTTGGTCTTCTAACGAATGAAAAGATATAATTAATATTATTGCATCTATATTTAAGAAATTTTTCACTTTTGATAAAAAATTTCTTAAATTTATCAATTCTTGATTAACATAAATTCTGATTGCTTGAAATGTTTTTGTAACAGGATTTATTTTGCTTGGTCTATAGTGCATTGCACTTTTTACTATATTTGTTAATTCTAGGGTAGAATTGATTGGAGATATTTTTCTTGCTGTTACAATTGCTTGTGCAATACTTTTAGATTGTACTTCCTCTCCTAAATTATAAATAATATTAGCTAAATCTTCTTTATTAAAATTATTGATAACATTATACGCAGTAAGTTTAGAATTTCCCATCCTCATGTCTAGGTCTCCATCTTTGTTAAATGAAAATCCTCTTTCAGCCGTGTCTATTTGCATAGATGAAACTCCTAAATCTAAAATTATACCGTCAAATTTTTCTCCTTTAGCTACTTTGTCAATTTCACTAAAATTATTTATTTTAAAATTAAATCTTGTACCGTATTGATTTTTTATAATATTAGCAAATTTAAGAGTGGTAGGATCAATATCTAAAGCCAGTAAGGTTGAATTTTGTGTACTTTGTAATATAGTTTTACTATGTCCTCCAGCACCAAATGTACAATCTAGGTATTTTTTATCATTTTCAAAAGAAATTATTTTTGATACTTCATCCAAAAGTACTGATTTATGATTCATTTTCTTAATTCTTTATTCTTAATAAATTTTCTTTTGCTAATTTTTTGGAGTTATTAATATGAGATTCTAGAACACTTGGATTCCATATTTCAAAAATTTCTCCTTTCCCAATAAATGCTACATACTCTTTTAATTGGAAATTTTGAGATAATGTATTTGGTATTATAATCCTTCCTTCATTATCTATTAATAATTCATGAGCTGAACCTAATATCATTGTTTCAAAAGCATCTCTTTCTTTAGAATAAGGGTCTATTTTTTTTATTATCTTAAACAAATTTTCTAAATATTCAGAATCACAACATTCAATGCACTCATTTTTGATAGATGGATAAATAATCAAATTGTTAGAATCTTTTAAAGAAAGTATATTTCTATAAATTGAAGGTACTGAAACTCTTGATTTTTTGTCTATTTTATTAACAAATTTAGATAAAAATAATTTTCTAGACATAATCACAATATTATATATGGGTATATATGGAATATTATGGGTTATTTTGGAAAAAAAGTCTATAAAAATTTCAATATAATAATATTTTTTGATAAAAATTAATATTTTTATATTTTTATATTAATATAATTAATTTTTTAAATTTCATATTATAAACAACGAATTTTAATAGAAACTGCAAGTCAATTATCATAGCGTAGTAACTTTACTTTAACAATTTTTGTTTTGTCGATAAGGTTTAAGTTATTTTTCAAATATACATCTTAAAGATAAAACAAATGTATAAGTAAAGAGACCATAGTAGTAAAAAATTGTCATGTAAGAAATGAAATACATAGAAGATGTTAATGTAATGCATGGTAGACTATGTCTGTTGGCTGTGAGTGAATTGGGTAATTAACAAGTAAAAGGCAGCATAGCAAATGCGTAAAAATGCCTTGATATAAGGAATCTAGGTACTTTAGTATGTAGAATACATAGAAAATACCAATGTAAATGCAGGGTAGACTTTGTCTTGTTGGCTGTGAGTGAATTGGGTAATTAACAAGTAAAAAGCAGCATAGCAAGTGCGTAAAAATGCCTTGATGTAAGGAATTTAGGTACTTTAGTGTGTGGATATGTTATCAAAAAATTTATCTTTGAGTTCAAAATTGTATTTAATTAAATGGTATTTAAGTATTGCTAATTTTTAATTGAGGAATTGAATAAAAATAGTAGGCGATAGAAGATTCGAACTTCTAACCTCTACGACGTCAACGTAGTGCTCTAACCAAATTAAGCTAATCGCCCTAAAAGTAATATTTTTTATTATTTGAAATTAATATAAAACATTAGAAAATTATATTTAAAAAATACTTAGATTCAAATTTGTTCCCATATTTTATCTATTTTATCTATTATTTCTTGTGACATGGAAATTTTTTCTCCCCATTTTCTATTACATTCTGTTGAAATTTTTTTAGTAGCATCTATAAATATCTTGCCTCCAAGACCACTTACAGGGGATGCAAAATCTAAATAATCTATAGGAGCGTTGTGAATAATATGACTATCTCGTGCAGGGTCATATCTCGTAGAAACACTCCATACAACTTCTTGCCAGTCTCTTATGTTAAC
The DNA here is from genome assembly GCA_964554285.1 of uncultured Rickettsia sp. Classification (GTDB taxonomy): domain Bacteria; phylum Pseudomonadota; class Alphaproteobacteria; order Rickettsiales; family Rickettsiaceae; genus JADHZC01. Next base: position 7,754 of record CAZKNN010000026.1, on the reverse strand, counting down.
ATCATCATCTAGGGTGATCAAAATTTTCGAATATAAAAATTGATCTAAAAAAGAAATGACGCCCATCATAACTTTTAACGCTTGTCCAGGAAATGTTTTTTTGATTGAGATAAGGATCATTCTATAAGAGCAAGCCTCTGGAGGTAAATATAAATCTACTATTTCTGGGAATTGTTTTTTTATTATAGGTAAAAATATTATATTTAAACTCTCACCTATAATTGAAGGTTCATCAGGTGATTTTCCAGTATATGTACTTAGAAAAATAGGTTTTTTTTTCATTGTAATAGCAGTTATTTCCATTACAGGAAAATATTCTTTTTCATTATAATATCCTGTATGATCGCCATATGGTCCTTCAAGCATTTGTTTTTGAAGATCTATATAACCCTCTATTACAATTTCAGCATTAGCAGGAACTAATAATTCAGATGTTTTGCATTTTACTAATTCAATAGACTTATTTTGTATAACAGAGCAAAATTTATATTCAGAAAATCCTTTAGTAATAGGCATAGCTGCAACTAAATTTAGAGCAGGGGGACCACCTATTACCACTGCTATAGGCATTTTTTTTGTTAACTGTGGATAGTCCTCTTTCCATTTTTTATAATGTAGAGCCCCACCTCTAATTTTAAGCCATCTAACTATTAAATGTTTTTTATCTACTTTTTGCAATCTATAGACTCCTATATTATAATCTTGATTTTGTGAGATATTTTTACTAATTACTAAAGGCCAAGTAATTAAAGGAGCGATATCTTTAGGCCATGAGCGGGTGATAGGTAATATATCTAAATTAATATCATTGTTTATGAATGTTATTTCTTGCGCAGGGGCATTTTTTACTATATTATTTTTCATTTTAAAAATTCTCCTTACTAAAGGGAATAAAGAGAAAATTTCTTTTAATGAACTAGGAGGAGTAGGAGATTTGAAAAAAGCTAATATTTCTCCTAAATGTTTAAAATTTTCTTCTGATTCAAGTCCTAGTGCCCATGCAATTCTCTGTTTTGTAGTAAAGAGATTAGTTAATAATTTTATTTCGTATATTTGTTGATTTTTTGAGACTATATTTTCAAATAATAGAGCAGGTCCAGATTGTTTAAGAAATCTCCTACTGACTTCTGTTATTTCTAAATCTGTAGATAATTTATTAGAAATAACTTTTAATTCAGATTTTTTTCTTAAAAATTCTACAAATATTTGTAAATCATCGAACTTGAACACTATTCTTTCTTTGAGAAATTTTTTTATTAGTATATTGGCTTTTTTTATTATTTTCCCTTAAATTTATCCAAGATGTCAGAAATAAATACATCAAAAAAGCTAATATTGCAATTATTGAGATAATAATAGATTTAAAAATTTTATTTTTGATAAATAAAAAAAATACTACATGAACTAGTGTAGAGATAAATAATATTTCTAATTTTTGATAAATTTTATTGCTATATGGTTGAGATTTTAACATTTGAAGTTTAGCAGCTTGATTTTGTTCTTTTGTTTTTTGAATATTCGCAATATATTGTTTTGTAAATCCTGGATAATATTCTTCGTATTTTTCTATTACATCTAATGGAGGAAGATTATAGTTTTTTAAATTATTTTTAAATTTAGAAGTATTTTTTTTATATCCTTTGTTTAGTAAATCTTCATCAAAAAATTTTTTTACTTCTTTTTTTTCATTTTTCATTTTTAAAACTTAATTTTTTTTCATTACTATAAACAATCAATTCAATATCTCAATTAGGCACAAAATCTATCACAATCATATTTAATAGGCAAATATAAAATTAGTTATTAATTTAGTAGGGATGAAAATTTACTTATTTATAGAAATGACGATAATCGTATTAAAGAAAGTTTTTGAAATATATTGTTTTAAAGTATATAGAGTAGCTTAACTATAATTAGCTAAGAAATTGTATTATAGCCTATAAAATACTTCTCTCAGTAAGACTTTCAGTAAAAAAATCCTTCTCTTAATTATTTTTCTAAAAAAAGCACCTTTAAGTTTACGTATTAGAGAAGAAATGGTCATTGCGAGATGATCAATAAATCACATATTTTAATGCGTAAATTTAATACGTAATTTAATAGCCTATAAAATACTTATTTAAATATATGTGATTATTTATTGTAATTGACTGTTTATAAGTAATTTTTAGAAAAATATTTTATACATAATAAATGTTATGGAAAATTAAAATCCTAAAAAAATCAATCCTAAAAAATACATAAATCGATAAATGTTCTCTATGATAAGTAGTAAAATTCGTAAATTGTGATAAATATTTTCCATGCACAAAAATTAAAAATTATTACACATAAAATCCCATGTTTATGTCACATCAAAAAACAACACATCCAAATGCAGACCTAACCCCTTAAATACAAGTAATTCACTCTATACTTAAAGTAGAAATAAACTAAATAAATTAAAGCATACCACTAATCCTATACAACTTGATCAAAATGGTACAAAATTATAAACATTTTAGCATCTACTTAACACCTTAAGTGGTTTAGAAATTAATCCAAATTTTGGAATTACAATTAAAATCTCTCTATGTTCTTTTCTTCTTTTTTTATATTAAAATGTTTATTTTAATGGATTTGTTGTGCAATATTTAAGAATATTTAAACAATTGTATTCTTTAAATTAGCTCCCTCCACCTCTATCGAGTCCTTCAAAAATTCAAGCAGCTGAAGTACATGATTTCATTCCAACGCGTCAGTCAATGTTCTGTTTTTTTCTAAATATTGCGCTATCTGCTGCAAAAGCAAATCCATTTCTTTTTTTTTCTCAGTTAAAATCGAATTTTTATCAAAATCTTTAGTAAAATTTTGTGTTTATAACCCCCTATGATTGAAGATAATATTCTTTCTAATTTCTCAAAAATACATCTCTCAGAATAAGTAATCTGAAATTTGCTACAGATGATGCATTAGCACTCGTTTTTAAAAATTTTAATGCTCTCAGATCCCCAGTGATACTTGAATTATTGGCCTTTAAAGAGAGAATTGTTGAGAGACTAAGTAGTATTAAGTAATTGATGTAAGTATTTGATGTAGGGTCGTCTTTGTGTCTTACTTTTATTTGCTCTGAGTAGTATAGAGAATGTTTTATTCATAATTATTGGTATAGCAAATCTTGTTCAAAACTGCTTAAAATTGATTACTATTATTCTTTTTTTTGTTTTATGAAACAAAATAGAAGTTTTTTTTGTGTCGTGTGCCTTTATTTGTTCTAAATCTACACTATAAAATATTTTTACTCAGAATTATTGGATTAACAAATCTGTGTTCAAGAGTACTAATTATTGTTATTGTTCTTTGTTTTATGTAACATGATGCGCATTTTTATCTACAATGCTTGTGTTACAAAATGTAATATATGTGAATCATTTGTTTGTTTTTTAAGAAAAAAACTTTATCAATTTTTCTATCAATTGATGAAAGGAAATTTTTTCATTCAAAATAATTTGTCTAAAATTAACATTGCCCCAATTTTTTGTAAATTTTAAATTTTGCAATAAACCTTTAGAAATATTTTCTAAAGTAAAATTATCATTATCTATTTCTTTTTGATTATTTACTAAAATTAAGTAATTTTTAGATTCAAAATTTACAACATAAAAAACTAATAGGTTGTCTAATAACACAGATGTTTTTTGTGCAGATTTTAACAAAATTTGAGGGGCAATATTATTAAATTTTTTAGCAAAAATACGGATTTTTGGTAATTTAATTGATTGTTTTAAAATTGTTTCAGAATTAACATACAAAAGATCTGATATTAAAGATTTATTCTGATCATGGATATTTTTATTATTTTCTATTACTAAATCAACTTTATTAATAAGATGATCTACATCTGTTTTTAATTTACTAGCAATAATATGTAAGATTGAATCTTTGGTTTGAATAGATTGAAGAGCTTCTTGACCAGTTTGAGCTTCTATTCTTCTTACTCCTGAAGATATAGATTTTTCAGAAATAATTTTAAAAACACCTATCTCCCCCGTATATTTAACATGAGTCCCTCCACATAATTCTATAGAATAGCTTTCATTCCTTTCTGAAGAAATTTTAGAACCTATAGATACTACACGAACTAAATCTTTATATTTCTCTCCAAAAATGCCTATAGCACCTACTTGAAATGCCTCTTCTTTGGGTAAAATTTGAGTAATAATTGGTAAATTTTGAGCAATTTTGTCATTAATAAATGACTCTAAAACATATATTTGTTCTGTAGATAACCCTTTAATATAATTAAAATCAAATCTTAAATAATTATCTGCTATATACGATCCTTTTTGAATAATATCCTTCCCTATTAACTCTCTTAAAGCAAAATTTAGCAAATGCGTTGCTGTATGATTTTTTTTTAACTTATTTCTACGTACTTTATCTACAAATAAAGATACAGAATCTCCAATGCATAAAAAAGAAGAAGACTCATCATTATTAGCGCTTTCTTGTTCTAAAAGGCAAATATGTACATGTAACTCTCCAACATATTTTTTTGTATCTAAAATTTTTATTTTATGATTATTGAAAGTAATGTATCCTATATCTCCTCCCTGTCCTCCAGACTCTGCATAAAAAACAGTTTGATTCAAAATTAACATGAATTGAGCATTCTGTATGAGACTAATTTTTTCTACTTGTTTTTCATTAAATAATATAGATAATACTTGCGCTTCAGCTTTTGTATGGTCGTTATATCCAATAAATTGTGATGGACCAAATTTTTTTAATATTTGCAACCATTCAGTGGTTTCATTATATATGTTATTACCTAACCAAGACTTTTTAGATAAAATTTTTCTACTATTCATATAATCATCAAATTCGGCTTGGTCTAAAATCAACCCCTGCCCTAAAATAATCTCTTTAGTAATTTCTAAAGGAAATCCATATGTATCATATAAAATGAAGGCGTTTTTTCCACTAAAAGTAGAATTGTTACTTTCTTGAATAAATTTATTTAAAATCCTTAAACCATTACCAAGAGTTTTGTTGAATCTCTCTTCTTCAGATTTAATAACTTCAGTTATTAAATGTGCATTTTCTTTTAATTCAGGATAAATTTCATGAAACATTTCTACAATAATTGGAGAAATTTTATATAATAAAGGTTCTTCTTTTTGTGTAATATTTTGAATATGTCTTATAGAACGTCTTAAAATACGCCTTAATACATAACCAGAAGATTCATTTGAGGGTAATAAATCCTCTGCAATTAAAAAACTAGCAGCTCTTATATGATCTGCTATTATTCTATAAGAAATAATATTTTGTAAATTACTTTTTACCTGAACAACATCCTCAATATAAGAAATAATGTTTTTAAAAATATCTATTTCAAAATTGCTATCAACTGATTGTAAAACTGAAGCAATTCTTTCAAGCCCCATACCAGTATCTACAGATTTTATAGATAATTCAGAAAACTTAGAGTCTGATATCTGATTAAACTGCATAAAAACTAAATTCCAAATTTCTAAAAATCTATCACCATCTTGTCCTTGTGTGCCGGGCATTCCTCCTGAAAATTTTTCACCTCTATCAAAAAATATTTCACTACAAGGTCCGCAAGGTCCTCTATCTGACATTTTCCAAAAATTATCATCAGAATCAATCTTAATAATTTTTTTATCTGGAAAATTAGTAATTTTCTTCCAAATATTAAAAGATTCAGTATCCTTGTGATAAACGGTAATGTATAAACGCTCTGGATTTAAATGAAAATATTCTGTAATTAAATTCCATGCATGATATATCGCTTCTTCTTTAAAATAATTTCCAAATGAAAAATTTCCTAACATTTCAAAAAAAGTAAGATGTCTTTTAGTATATCCTACTTGTTCTAGATCATTATGTTTACCTCCTGCTCTAAGACATTTTTGTACTGAAACTGCCTTTTGGTATTCTCGCACTTCATTGCCGAGGAATATATTTTTAAATTGCACCATACCAGAATTAGTAAATAACAAACTTGTATCAGATTTAGGAATTAATGAATCAGATTTACAATGATGATGTTTATTTATAATAAAATAGTCTAAGAAAATTTTTCTGATTGCATTTAAGCTCCAATTCATAATAAATAAAGATATTTATATTGACTGAACAAGATGTGCCTCAAGAAGGAATTGAACCTTCGACCTCATCATTACCAATGATGCGCTCTACCACTGAGCTATAAAGGCTAACTGCTAAAATCATTGATTTGAAATAGCTATGTTGAAGATAATTTCTATTTTAGAGATTGTCAATTTTAAAATTTTAATATATACATTTGATATGTAACATTTTACAAATTATTAATTTATAGATGAAATTTAATGGATAAAAAAAAATCCCTCGTTCTATCAAAAATGTTAAAAAAAAACATAGCTCGACGTAAAAAAATAAAAACTCTTAACAAAGAATTGATAGAAACAAACAATATACAAGATAATGAATAATAAGCCATCACAAACTTTGTATAACATTATTATAATAAATTTTTAATCCTATAAGTTGAAAAAGAATGGGTGTTCTCTATAATTTCCCCTGCATAAAATGTTACCAATTGTATCATACCCATTGTAATACTAAGTAATATTTCCTATTTGTTTATCTTTTTTTCTACACAAGGAGTCTTTCTAGGAAGTCCTTCTAGGATTGTTTTTTTATCAAGATCTGCACCATTATTAAGTACAAGTTTACCATTTTACAATCTGAATACACCACTCCTCAATGTAATATTGTTTCTTTTAGTAATTTTATAAAGCTAAAAAATCTTACTGTTGTCATTTTTATTTTTATTAAAACTAAATACTTCTCTTGTTAGATGTACACTTCCGTTATTAGATCTTGATTTAAATTTTGGTCTGCTACATATACCTTTGGTATAATCTCTATAAGTAGAATACCAGTTACTCTCAGTGTTCCTTTGTATAACAGACGAACAATCAAATAAAAATGGATTCAATTTTTTAGACTTTAAATTGAGAATACGTCTGATCAATGGAAGCTTATGTTTCTATTGGATAGGTAGTTTTTAGCAAATGTTATATAATATTTTTCTTCTGAACATTTTGCATTCCAGATAAACTTTGCACAACCAATCTACGGACCTATATTTTTATGATCCCTAGTTGAGTAAGCTCTAAGTTTAATTCCTTTTATTAAAATACTTTTACACTAGATTTTATCTATTAGAGATTAGTACAATATATTTTATAACGTCAAGTATTTATTTATGACTTATCCTTGGAGAGCTTTTAGAAGTTGTGTATTTAAAAATTATGTACATTTAGTGTTCATTACTAAATATGGGCGAAATGTCTTAACTCAAGAAATGCTTTTGAAGCTAAAAAATGTATTAACAGAAACAGCACAATAAATGCAATGTAAATATTAGAATTTGGAGAAGAAGATGTCCATGTGAATATTTTTACTAAACTTACATCCTAAACATGCATTATCTAATATTATCAGTAAACTGAAAGGCAAATCTTATTATATTTTGAAAAAAGAATTTTATGATCTTATAAGAACAAAACTTTGAGGAAAGTATTTTGGGTTTCCAAGTTATTGTGTAGCCTCTACAGAGGGTTTAGCTATTGAAACAGTAAGAAAATATATATATAACAGCAGAGAGCTCCCCCTTCTGAGAAAGTTATTGTTCATGTAAAGAAAATAACTAAAATTGCTTGCTTGACCTGCACCTAAAAAAGCGAGATTGCGCAAGC
>CAZKNN010000025.1:0-57634 GCA_964554285.1 uncultured Rickettsia sp. | reverse complement strand
ATTGCTAGTTAAAAATTTGAATAATGTTTTAATTCAATTAAAAAAAATAGGATTTTGGGTTGTAGGTTTAAGCAGTCACTCAAATCAAAATTTAGCTGATGTTACAGTAATACCTAAAATTGCTTTAATTATAGGGTCTGAAGCAAAAGGAATTAGGAAATTAGTTTTATCTCATTGTGATTTTCAAGTAAAAATACCAATAAATCACAAGACAGAAAGTTTAAACGCTTCTAATGCAGCTGCAATAGCTTTTTATCATTTAACAAATATTGGGAATTTTATAGATAAATAGCTCTTAGAGGATTTTATTTATTTTTTTAATCAAAGCAATTTAAGATAACATTTTTTAGAGAGAATTGAGTGTTTTTTAGATCAAGATTTTTATAATCTATATCAAATAACATTTGATTCTAATAAACAAATTTTGTAATCATTTTAATTAGAAATGACTAATTTTTTTAGTTCGAAGTAATCACAAATCATCATTTCTCAAATAGAAGAATAGTTCTAGCAATATTTAAAGATATAAGAGATTTTGTTAAACTTTTTCTTACTAAACGTATTTTGTGGATATTAGTGTTTTTGAAAATGGGAAATAGAATACAACATTTTATAGTGTTTAAGCCACCTATGCTTGATGATAATTAAAACAACAGGTGAATATGTATATCATTTGAGAAAAATAGATTGTCTAGATTTATTTACTATGTTGTAAATAAAAGGGTTTCAGCTAAAAATTGAGTTTTGAGAGATTTTATATATTCATCCTAATACGGATGCTATTGTAGATGTTAGAAAATTGTTTTTTGTTTCATTCTAGAGAAATTTTCAAGAAGTAATTAAATTTCAATAAAGCATTGTGTTATAAGTGAGAAGAAAAGTAATAGCATTTTAAAGAATTTGCTTCACTAAGAAAAAGTATCATAAAACCGGCACATATATCGCTCTAAGAATAGATAGAAAAGAGAAAGCAATGCAAAGCAGTACCAAGTCTCAATACTAGTATTAGAGAGAAAATTTTTCTCTTAGAGTTCTTTTTGTTTGTTAGAACAATAGTTAAGTATTACAAATAATAATATATAAGTAGTAGACTTTAAAGAATTTTCTTTACTATAGGGCAAAGTAGAATAAAACTGGCACATAGATCGCTTTAAGCATATGTAGGAGAAAACAAAATAAAGAAGTATTAAATCTCAATAGTATGCTGGAAGAGAAAAATTTTCTCTGTAAATTATTATTTTTATGTGTTAAAATTGGGGTTTAGTATTAAAAAAATCAAATATATATTTATTTATATATTCTTTAATACAGAATTGTTGTTTAATATAACCATGTTAGTAAGTCAGTTTGAAGCAGTTTGTATTCAGTCTGAAGTGTTTGTAGTAATGTAAATCAGTTTTAGGAACCTTGGGTGTTTGTTATTGATTTATAAATGAAACAGAATGTTGTTTACAAGTTATAAGATCTTTATAGAAGTTGTTGCGTAAAGCAATTTTACAGTTCTTGTTTTTAGGTATTCTATTTTTGATACTAATTAAGTAATTTTTGAGGTAAGAGATGAGTAGAAATTTTTCGAGTTTTGTTCTTTGTTTAGTGTTTTTTGTAAGCTTTATTTCAATAAACCTTGTTTCTAAGGTATTTTTATGTGCAATTTTTTTTAGTTTAATGAGCTTTTCCTTTTTGTTAATAAAAAAATATTTAGGCTGTGCTATTACTAATAATCTGCTTTTTGTATCTATTGTATCTAGTTGTGTCTTATCTTATTATTTGATACCTAGTGGAGTTTTTTCTTCATATTTTATACTATTCTCACTTTTGTCTCTTTACTGTTCAATAAATATAATTTCTAAATTACAGGATTTTTTTGTTTTTAAATCTAGTAGTATAATGTTTTTCCCATTTTTAGTTTTTTGTATGTCATTGTTAGATACTTTATTTATGTCACAAATTTTTTTCTTTTTCGAAAAATTCTCTGTAAATTGGATATTAAAAAAACTCTTTTTAGAAGAAATGTTCTACAGGATAACATTACAATTTTTATTATTTACCATTTTACAAATCAGAGTTAGATTTCAATCATCGTATCGTCGTTATATTGTTTAGGGATATTATTGTTTTTTTACATAGAATTAACTCTTGTTCGTCAGCAGAAACCTGAAAGAATTTGTTATAAAAAATTCTCTCCCTTTTTATAAGGAATCCACTTATTTTAGTGCGTGGGAGGATAGATATCAAAAGCATCTAGTTTTCACAAGTACAATAAACTATATAGTATGAGTGTATTACAGATAAATATTTAGGAATTTGAGACTTTTGTATTTTAGTATATAGTTTATAATTTATAAAAATCATACACAAAGCTTTTAATAGTATTTAAAGATCAATATCATAACTTTTAAAGCACAAGGTAGTGTGATCGATTGGGGGATCGATTAATTTTTTGTGTATTCAAATTTCTAAGCCTTCTTTTGAAAAAATAGAAGAATACAAAATTTATTTATGGGGTGATAAGAATGTGACCATTCTGAAATTTGATATGTTTGCTTTGCGCATTACAAAAAATCTAAGAAATTCAAGACAAAATAAAATATTTGAATACCAAAAAAACAAAAAAATCTTGAATTTTTTAAAGGAATTTAAGCTTTATTTATTAGTCATTGAAATTGTAGAGCGTTTTAAGCAAGCTTGTGGAGTTAATTTACACAAAAAAATAGTTAGTGAAAATAACAACCATCTCAAAAGGATGTCCAGTAGAGTGAAATATGTTCACAAAGTCAGTGTTTAATTAAATTAAGAATATAGTTTGTTGGGTAAATTGCCTCAAAGTCATAATACTTTAATGTTATACCATTTTTTAAAGTCTACATATTGATCGAAATCCTCCCCAGATAAAACTCCTAAGTTTAAAGCGGCCTCTTTTAAACTTATAAATTCAAGACAAAATAAAACATTTGAATACCAAAAAAACAAAAAAAATCTTGAATTTTTTAAAGGAATTTAAGCTTTATTTATTAGTCATTGAAATTGTAGAGCGTTTTAAGCAAGCTTGGGGAGTTAATTTACACAAAAAAATAGTTAGCGAAAATAACAACCATCTCAAAAGGATGTCCAGTAGAGTGAAACATGTTCACAAAGTCAGTGTTTAATTAAATTAGGAATATAGTTTGTTGGGTAAATTGCCTCAAAGTCATAATACTTTAACGTTATACCATTTTTTTAAAGTCTACATATTGATCGAACTCCTCCTCAGATAAAACTCCTAAGTTTAAAGCAGCCTCTTTTAAACTTATATTTTCTTGGAAAGCTTTCTTAGCTATTTGAGCGGATTTATCATATCCAATATACGTGTTGAGAACTGTTACTTGCATCAAAGACCTTTGTTTATAAAGCTCTATTTGTGCATGATTAATCTTCATATCTTCTAGAGCTTTTTTTGTGAAATTAAATACTGCATCTGTAATAATTTCTATAGATGACAATATGTTATATATGATCATCGGTCTAAAGACATTTAATTCTAAATGTCCATTAGAGCCTCCAATAGCAATAGCTTGATATGTTCCCATTACGTGTGCACAAACCATAGATAAGGATTCACATTGTGTAGGATTCACTTTTCCTGGCATTATTGATGAACCAGGTTCGTTTGATGGTAATATTATTTCATTTAATCCGCATCTAGGTCCAGAAGAAAGTATCCGGATATCATTAGCTATTTTCATTAAAGCAACAGCTAAACTGTTTACATTACCTGCAAACCCTACAATAGCATCGTTAGTTGCAAGAGATTCAAATTTATTCTTGGATAGTTGAAAATTTGTTTTTGTGAAGTCTGATATAGCGTTTATGACTTCAATATCAAAATTGAGTGGAGAGTTTATTCCAGTGCCAACAGCTGTACCTCCTTGAGGTAAAAAATACAACTCTTTTAATGATTGTTCTATTCTTGCGATAGCAGATTTAATTTGAGAATAATACCCAGAAAATTCTTGTCCAAAAGTGATAGGGGTAGCATCTTGCATATGAGTTCTGCCTATTTTTATTACATTTTTCCATTCTTGCGATTTATTATGTAATGTGTTTTGCAGATTTCTTAACGAGGGGAGTAGTTCTAAAGATGTTTTTTGTACAATAGACATATGCATTGCACTTGGAAATGAGTCATTGGAAGATTGGCTTTTATTTACATGATCATTTGGATGTATAGGAAATTTACAATTTCTTTTGCCTTCTAATTTTTCATTACAAATGCAAGATATTACTTCGTTAACGTTCATGTTACTCTGAGTACCAGAACCTGTTTGCCAAACTGATAACGGAAATTTCTCTTCTAAATTTGCATCTTTTAGTAATTCTATCCCAACTTCACAGATAGTGTTTGATATTTTCTCTTCTAAAACACCAAGTTTAAAGTTAGTAGAGGCTGCACAGATTTTAATAATGATTAAGGACTTAATTAAATCTATAGGCATTTTTTCTTTCCCTATACTAAAATTTTCTAAAGACCTTTGAGTTTGAGCACCCCAATAAAATTTGTTTTCTACTTTTATTTCTCCTATAGAGTCAGTTTCAATTCTAAAATTGTTCATGCAATAATATATTTTATAGTTTTGTTATCTAATAATTTTATATCAATTTTGTAGTTTGGAAGGAAATTATTAATTATTTCCCTTATAAAAAATTCTTTACAATTATAAATATTTACGTGTTCTTTATTATTTACTGTAAAATCTCTCAAATATTGAGAATTTTTTATTTCTGAAGTGGATATTCCTATAATTTGAATAAAATCTTTATGATTTTTAGAATCTATTCTATAGGATATTTCTCCAGAAGAGCCTATTGTATCTACTACTATCGTGAAGAGTATTATAGAAATTCTTCCTAAAAATCCATTGAATGTAAATAAACTATTTTTTATGTCCATTTCTAGTGTAATCTTTTTTTTCGAAATATAGTTATTTAATATTTCATTGATGTAAGAAATTTCAATTTTTTTTTCGCCAGAAACTATACCATATACGCTTCTATAAAATCTAATTTTGTTAATAAAATTATTAGATTCAAAACTTATAATTTCTTTTGCTCTCTCTTTTATTTCATGTTCTTCATTATCTAGCAAACCTATACAATTATCCAAAGTTACTGCTATATCTGATAGGTCATGACATAGCATCGAAATTAAACTTTGAAACAATTCTATTTTCTTATATTTCATTAATTTTTAATTTAAATCATTCAAATCATTTCATATATGTATAGATTTTTTGAGAGCATTTAAACTTGATTCATGTATCATTTCTGACAAAGTAGGATGAGGAAAGATTCCATTAATCAGCTCTTCATCTGTTAGTTCTGAGCTTTTAGCTATAGAATAACTATGTATAAGTTCCGTAACGTGGCTTCCAACCATGTGAGCACCTAAAAGTTCTCCTGTATTTTTATCAAATATAGTCTTAATCATGCCTTCAGAATCTCCTATAATTAATGCCTTTCCATTACCATAAAAAGGGAATCGGCCTACACTGACTTTGTAACCTTGTCTCAAAGCCTCTTTTTCTGTTAAACCTATGCTTGCAATTTCTGGGGAAGAGTAAATACATATTGGAATATTATTGTAGTTCATTTTATGGAATTTTTGTTTGGATATTGCCTCTGCAGCGATTATAGCTTCATGAGAGGCTTTATGTGCTAACCATGGTACCTTATTAGTCACGTCTCCAATAGCGAAAACTCCTTCTACTTCAGTTTCCATATTTTCTTTAATATTTATCAAATTATTATCAGTTTTTAAACTAATGTTATTCAAATTTAATTCTTCTACATTAGCTTCTACTCCTGCCGCACACAATAAAATTTCTGAAATTAATATATGTTTTTGATCATTGTTGCATAAAAATTCTGCTTCAATGAAAGCCTTATCTTTAATGAGTACTTTTTCTATTCTAATTCCTGTAAAAAATTTAATCCCTCTTTTCTGAAATGAAGATTTAGCAATCTTTACTATCTCTTCATCTTCTGAAGGAAGTATATCTTCCTTAGCCTCTAATACAGTGACTTCAGAACCTATTTGATTATAAAAAGATGCAAATTCCATACCAATTGCACCAGATCCAATAATGATCATGCTTTTAGGGATTTTTGTAGGAAACAAAGCATCAGTATAGTCCCATATATTAACATGGTCTATCTTTATTCCTTTTAAAGATTTGGGTCTTGCGCCCGTTGCTATAATTACGTTTTTTGTTTTTATTTTTTGTACATTATTATCTCTAACTATAATTAAGGTATTTTTGTCTTTAAAACTACATACACCATAAATTAAATCTATTTTATTTTTTTTTACTAAAGTTGTTATACCTTGTACTAGTTTTTCAGAGATATTTCTAGCTCTTTTGACAACTGTATGAATATTAAAACTAGCCTTAGAAATTTCTATTCCATAATTCTCTAAGTTACGTGTTTTATGAAACATTTCTCCAGAATTTAACAAAACTTTAGTAGGAATGCATCCCTGGTTCAAGCATACACCACCCAATTTAGATTTTTCTACTAACAGCACTTTGTTACCAAGCTGTGCAGCTCTTATAGCGGCTACATACCCTCCAGGACCAGATCCAATCACTGCAATATCATACATATAATTCATCAATTTAAATTAATAATAGTTCAGGAGATTCTAGTAATTCTTTACAAAAGGATAAAAATTCAGCCCCTAGAGCACCATCAATCACTCTGTGATCACAAGCAATAGATAAATCTAAAATACTTCCTATCTGTATTTCATTATTTACTACAATGGGTTTTTTCGACAACTTCCCTACAGACAATATACATGATTGAGGAGGATTTATGATTGCATAAAATTGGTTGATCCCATACATTCCTAAATTAGATATGCTGAAACTTCCTCCCTGAAATTCTTCTAATTTTAATTTATTTTCTCGTGCTTTTTGAGCTAGATACTTGATTTCTTTAGAAATTTCTATAATGTTTTTTTGATCAGCATTTTTGATTATTGGTGTAACCAAGCCTTTGTTTGTTGAAACTGCAACTGATATATCAATATTATTGTAATATAATATCTTTTCTCCTTCCCAACTTGAATTAATTTCAGGAAATTTTTTTAAAGCTTTAGCAGCTATTAATATGATAAAATCATTAATAGAGATCCTTATATCTTGATTTATAAATTTTTGATTCAATTTTGTCCTTAAAAGTAGAAGATTATCTAATCTAGTCTCTAATGAGAGGTAAAAATGTGGAATATTTCTTTTAGATTCTAGTAATCTTTGAGCAATTATTTTTCTTACATTAGTAATTTTTTCTTCTCTAAATGACTCAGCATTTCTTCTCAATTTACTACTGTTACTGTTTTCTTTACTTAAAAATAATTTTATATCATCTCTTATAATCCTACCTCTAGGGCCAGAACCTTTTAATATAGATATATCTATATTATGCTCCATTGCTATTTTTTTTGCCAAAGGAGTTATAAATATTTTTTTAGAGTTATCAGAGTTATCTTTCAAAGAATCTAAAGTTATCTTTTCATTTTGTATTGTATTTTGTTTTTCTTTTTGTTCAGAATCAAGATTATTATTTTGTTCTATTTTTTCTTTGTTCAAAGAAGAGATAAAATCTTGCATTTCTTGATCTGAATCCTCCTCTTCTTTTATTACCGCTATCACTCTATTTATTTTAATATTTTCACTTCCATCCTGTACCAAAATTTTAAATAATTTACCTTCATTTAAAGCTTCTAGTTCCATTACTGCTTTATCTGTTTCTATTTCAGCAAGCACATCTCCAGATTTAACATCTTCTCCTTCATGTTTGAGCCATTTTGATATGTTACCTTCTTCCATAGTAGGGGATAAAGCTGGCATCAATACACTAATAGGCATAATTTTATTATTTTTTAATTAAGAATTTATATAGCAAACCTTACAGGCAGAGGATATTATATCCTCTATTTGAGGTAAAGATAAAGATTCAAGATTTTTAGCATATGGTAATGGAACCTCTTTCCCAGATATCACTTCTATAGGAGCATCTAAATGATCAAATATATTACTATATATTATTTGTGCAATGCTCGCACCTATACCAGAAAAAAACCATCCTTCCTCTATTACAATAGCTCTTCCAGTTTTTTGTACTGATGATAATATTAAGCCTTTGTCTAAAGGTTTAATTGATCTTAAATCTATAACTTCAGACTCTAAATTAAATTTTTCTTTTAAAATTTGCGCTGCATCTAAAGCTATCTTTACTTGCAAAGAAAAGGCAATAATTGTTAAATCTTTTCCTTCTCTTAGTATGTTTGCCGTACCAATATCTATTGGTACAGCACTATCTGATGATAGATCAAAACTATGACCATATAAAATTTCATTTTCTAGAAATACTACTGGATTGGGATCATTTATTGCGCTTATTAAAAGACCTCTAAAATCTTCTGCAGTATATGGAGCTAAAACTTTCAGTCCAGGAATATGAGAATAATACGATGCTAAGTTATTACTATGCTGCGCTGCTACACTAGACGCTGCTCCGTTAGGGCCCCTAAACACTATAGGACAATTAATTTCTCCTCCAGACATATAGTTAGTTTTAGCTGCAGAGTTGATTATTTGATCAATAGCTTGTAAAGAAAAATTAAAAGTCATGAATTCTACTATAGGTTTTAGACCCTTAAAAGCAGCTCCTATCGCAAATCCAGTAAACCCATGCTCACTTATTGGAGTATCAATTACTCTGTGTGAACCGAATTCTTCTAATAAACCCTCTGTAACTTTGTAAGCGCCTTGATATTTTCCTACTTCTTCTCCTAAAATAAAAACCCTATCATCTTCTGACATTTTAATTCTAATTGCATCTTTTATTACTTCTCTTACAGTTTTTTTCATAATCTGCTAATTATTATATTATAAAATATGCCTATTTATCTGCATACACGTCTTGATATAGTTCATTAGTATTTGGAAATGATGCCTCATTGGTTACAAAATGTTCTACAGACAATATCTCTTCTTTTACTTTTTTTTCTATCCTTTTTATTTGTTCTGAATTTGCGTATTGTTTTTCTAAAAGCACAGTTTTAGCTTTCTCTATAGGATCTATATTCCTGTATTTATCTACCTCCTCTCTGGATCTATATTTAGCAGGGTCTGACATAGAATGACCTTTATATCTGTAAGTTTTAAACTCTATTAAAAAAGGTTTTTCTTCAATTAGTACTTGTTCTTTCACATTTAGTATAGTTTCATAGACTTTTTCTACATCCATACCATCTGCAGGTATACCCTTTATACCAAAAGATTCTCCTTTTTTGTATAACTTTTCTCCTTCAGAGGTAGAGTCAGCAATTGCTGTACCCATAGAATATTGATTATTTTCTATAATATAGACTGCTGGTAGTTTCCAAATCGAAGCAAGGTTAAAAGATTCATATAGTTGACCTTGATTCACTGCACCATCACCTAAAAATATAAAACATATATTTTTACTTTTTTGATATTTTTCAGCAAAGGCTATACCTGTACCTATAGAAGTTTGTGCTCCTACTATCCCATGGCCTCCAAAAAAATTTCCTTCTTTATTAAAAAGATGCATTGATCCTCCTTTACCTTTAGAACATCCCTGATATTTTCCAAATAGTTCCGCCATTAAAAACTTGGGTGCAATTCCGCTTAATAACGCATGAGCATGATCTCTGTAGGATGTAATAGTAGAATCAGCAGTGGATTTTGCAGCAAAACAACCAACAGCTATTGCTTCTTGACCTATATAAAGATGACAAAAACCTCCTATTTTACCCATGCTATAAAATTGAGCTGTTTTTTCCTCAAATTTTCTCACAAGAAGCATATCTTGATAGCATTTTAAATAAAGGTCTTCACTTAAATTATATTTTTTCATGCTTTGTTAAATTCCATAATAATCAATTCTGTTTTTTTTAAATCTATTCAAAATCTCTTATCTTGTCAATTTAAATTCACTTTACAAAGACTAACTGAAATTTAATATATGAGCTTTCGAAATTTTTTTATTAAAGATTCTATTTTTATTTTAAGAAAATTCCTCTGAATTTCTTTTAATGTTAATGATTGTTGATTTAAAAATAAAGAAAGATTTTTAATATCATCTATCTTATAATAATTCCTATTATGCAATTTATAAAATTTGATTTGCTTTGATTTTTCTAAATATCTTATCTTATGTGCAGGTTGGTCTAGTATTTTTGATGTTTCTGCTAAAGAAAAATATTTTTTAATCACCCAATAATCCTTCTATAGAATTTTTATTGAGATATATTTTCACTTTTTTTGAAATGATGAATTTTAAAATTTTTCGTGATTCAATGAATCGATTTTCTCCACTAGATAGATCCTTTATATTTCTTTTTTTGGTATTTTTAACACTAAATTTACCTAGATACTTTACTAAGAACTTTCTATTTGCATCAGATGCACTTAAGATATAATTGAAATATTCAGATATGAAAATATTGCAATATTTTTTTGGTAATCCAGAAATATCATGCAAATATAAACTAACTGAAAATTTATTGAGTGTATTCACAAAAATTAGATACAAAATTAAATTTCAACTATTGTGCTTCTTTAGCGTTATTTAGAATGTTGTAAACTTTTTTACCTTTATACATAGCACTTGTTTTATCTAAACGATGCGAAAGTCTATATTCACCTGTATCTTTATCTGCTACTAAGTTTAAAGATTTAATAGCGTCATGAGATCTTCTTTTTTTTCTTCTTGAAGGAGATGTTTTTCTTTTAGGAACAGCCATAATTAAATACTAATAAAAATTTTGATTCATAAATTAATAACGGTACTCAAGCGATGTTATCATAATTTATAAAAAATTTCTAGATGCACGATTATAACTTTTTAGCGCACATTATCAACACAATTTGTCAATAATTATAGCTTTGTATAAATTTAATGTATAAAAACACAGGTATAATTGTTATTTTGAGTATTTTGTTAACATAGTATTTAGATCAAAATTGATTTTGTTTATTTGCTCTTCAATCTTTAATATAAATTTATTTCTTTGTATAAACATTGTATCTATTTTTGATTCAAGATTTGCTCTTTCTTCTTTTTTGATATTTTTTATATTGTGTAAGCTATTAGATAAAATCTTATATTTATTTTCATATTCAGTGTAATGGTTTTTTAGTGTTGTTATTGAGTATTTTAGTTCTAACGTTAGAGTTTTGTCTCTTTGATTTATATTGTATAAATTTTGTAATTTTTGAAATTCTATTTCTAATTTAAAGATATTTTGTTTTGCTATATTAATAGTATTTTTTATTTCATTAAGTTTTTTTTGCATTATTTGAAGAGTATTTAGTTTTTTGAGCAGTATCTTTTCTTGTTGAGTTAGTTTTTTTTTCATCTCCAGTATTTTTTTCTTTTGTTCAAGGTTTGGAAAATATTGAACCAAAGATTTTATTTCTGATTGAAAAAAAATTGATATTAGCACAATACTCAAAGACAATATTTTTATATACATTTATTAAAAAATAAAAAGTGATACAGATTTATTGTACTTTATAATACTAATTGAAGAATCTTTTTATTTGAAAAAGACTATTATTGTACTGATAAAATTTGCTAATAATTGTATTTGTTGTAAATTTTCTACAAAAAAATAAGAATTTGCAAAAACTCCTCATTCTTTAAATAGCTGTACTATTTAAGTATCAAATAAATTGATTTTCTTGCTTAGAGCAATAAAATGAGAGCTTACTATATATTATAAGCTTTTTAATTATATAAAATTCCATGAACAGTGCAAATATTAAGAATTTTTTAGAAAATTTGCAAAAATGGTCAGGCATTAGTGTTAGGAATATATTGATTATTGCTTTTATTTTGATCTTTTCTTTATTTTTTTTGATTGTAGTGCTACTTGTCAAAAATGATAATTATGAATTACTTTATAGTGAACTCAGTTTAGAGGATAGTTCTAATATATTGAAAGAACTAGAAATTAGGGGTTTTAAATACCAATTATCTTCTGATTCTAAAGCTATTAAGGTTCCTCAAGAACAAATAGCTCAAATAAGAATTTACTTATCTGCTTTAGGGTTGCCTTCTACTGGTTCTATTATAGGATATGAAATTTTTGATAAAGAAGACGGAATAAGTATTACAAATTTTACGCAAAATATAAGATATATAAGGGCTCTTGAAGGAGAGTTAAGTAGGACTATTTCAGCTTTTAATAAAATCAAAAGAGCAAGGGTACATCTCGTAATACCTCAAAAAGAGATTTTTTCTAGAGAAAAGCTGGATACTAAAGCCTCAGTTTTACTGGCACTTAAACATAAAAATCAAAAATTAAATGATGAAGAAATTAACTCGATTTCACATCTAATTTTTACAGCAGTACCAGCAATTGAGATGAAAAATATAACCATAGTGGATGATTTAGGGCGATCTTTTAAGGTAAGTGATAATAATTCATTTGTGCATACTAAACAAAATTTTGAGTTAAAACTTCAATATGAAGAATCCATAAAAGAAAATATAGAAAAACTTCTTGCAAATATCTTAGGACCAGAAAAAGTGAAAGCAACTGTAAATTTAGATATATGTTTTGATAAAATAGTTACTAATTCTGAGATTTATGATCCTCAAAATGTTGTGAGATCCAGTCAAGTAATAGAAGAAAAGGACCAAATGCATGATCCATCTGCTGCAGACTTATCAACAGCAAATAATATTCTTGATAACCAAAACTCAGAATCTGAAACTAATTCAATTATAAGTGAAAAAATTGATAAACAAACTAATTATGAAATATCTAAAACAGTTAAAAATCATATAAAAGAACCAGGATATATACAGAAAATGTCTATAGGAATATTAGTAGATGGAGAGTATGATTTTAATCAAGAAACCAAAATTTTAGAATATAAGCCAAGATCTCAAGATGAAATAAATAAGATTATAGATCTTGTTACTGCTTCTGTAGGCTTTTCTCATGAAAGAGGGGATAAGATCGAAATTATTAATATGCAATTTATGCAAACTGATTCAAATGAAGACTTTAATCTTAGTAATTGGATCATAACTTGGGTAGTAGAGAATCTTAGCTATTTACTAAGATGGTTCTTAATTTCAGTTACAGTTATTACTGCCTTAATTTTAATAAAAAATTTATTAAAAAATATATTGCCTACTTATTTTTCTGGTACATCAGAATTTTCTGAATCTCAAGCAAGCAAACTAAATGCCTCTTCAAACTTACAAAAAGTTGACGAAAGTGAAGCAGAAAACGAAGAATTAAAAGATAGTTCAACAAATGTAAGAGATATTTTTAATGACATAGTAAGTAAAAATCCTAATAAATTGGCTTCTTTTATAAAAGATATGTTATCTAGAAGATAAAAAATCTATAAAATTATGTCTGACTTATCTGAGAAAATAAAAAAATTATCAGGAATAGAGAAGGCAGCTATATTGCTTCTGTCTTTATCAGAAAAGAATTTGAGTAAAATTTTTTCTTTAATAGATAACGTTGATGTTATTAATCTAGCTAAAACTATGTCTAATTTAGGAATGGTTGATCATGACGTACAAAATTTCCTTTTAAGAGATGCCTTTAAAAAATTAGCAGATGAGGGTATTATTTTAGGTAATGTACAAAATACTAAATTTTTGTTAAAAAAAACTTTAGATCATAGTACTTATAATGAGATATTAGGAGAAATTAAAGATGCTGAACAAAGCAGTGTTTGGAGTAATCTTTTATCAATAGATGAAGAAGCAATTGCTGTTTATCTAAAAGAGGAGCATCCACAAACTATAGCTATAATTTTGTCTAAGCTTACTCCATTTTATATATCAAAGATCATTACTCATTTTGAACAAGAATTAGCTATTGATGTTATTAATAGGTTATTACATATAGATAGTGTAAAAAAAAATGTATTAACAGGGCTAGAAGAAATTTTACAAAAACATTTCATTAATAATTCGAAAAATATCTCTAAATATGATAGTTTTGAGTTATTAGCTGAAACTTTTAATAATTTAGTTAAATATAATAAAAAAGAAATTATACAAAGCTTTACAGAAAAAAATCCTGAATTAGCGGTTAAGATTAAAGAAAAAATGTTTCAATTTGAGGATATTTCTAAATTTTCTGATTTAGGACTACAACAATTAATAGGTATTTTGGATAGGGAAAAACTTGCCGTTGCTTTGAAAGGAATGGGAGATGAATTTATAGATATTTTTTTAAGAAATATGTCTCAAAAAGCTTCTAAGATTTTAAAAGAGGAAATAGAAGCTCTTGGTGGCGTAAAAGCAGAAAAAGTTTATAAAGCAAGAGGAGAAATATTAATGGCAGCTCAAGAGATGATAAATAGAGGGGAGATAGAATTTTCTCTTGAAAATGAAAGTAATATAATTTACTAGTTTTGTTCAATGATTAAGTTTTCTAAATTACACTTAAATGATTTTTCAGAAACTGATACAATAAAAAATCAAGAACATAAAGATCAAAATCAGTCATTATCTCAAGAATCAAAAATATCTAACACACTTCAGGCATCTAACTTAGGTCATATAAATAGTAGTTCTTATTCCAAGCAGAATCATATAGAAGATAAGTCAGGTTCTTCTATCCAAGATCCAAATATTATAGAAGATACTCTCATTAAAGAGGATAATGCTTACAATACAAAAAAAATCTTAATAGAAGATGACTCTTCTTTTCTTAATGAACAACTTCAAGAAGCATATCAAAGTGGAGTGAAGGATACCAAAAAGAGATTGACTAATATTATCCAATCTCTAAAACATTATAAAAATCAATTAAATTTTGAAATGATTTTAAAATCTAAAGTAGAAAAATTAATTATTAGTGATGAATATCTAAAAAATGTTTTTTTTAAATTTACCAAAAATGTTGTAATTTTGATTCTTGATCAATTATTTTTAACTCTACCTTTTGACCCTCAAAGATTTTTTTTCCTTTTAGAACAGGAAATGCCAACTTTTTATTCGCATGGTAAGATAATTATTAAAATTAACCCTCAAGATTTAGAGCTTTATACAAAATTTCTAGCTCAAACCAATATGTATAAACAATATAAAGAGTATATAGAAATTTCCTGTGACAATAATATAACCACTCAAACTTGTTGTGTATCGCATCAGGATATTTCTTTTTATTTTGATCACAATAAGTTAAAATTTTTACTAAAGAGTATAATTGAAGTTAATCTTTAATATCAATAGGATAAAAATTATTAAGATATTGCTATATGAATTCTGATGTGAAAAAAGACAAAGTAGATTTAACAGATTATTCTTCAGATGAAAATGTTACTACACAACAAAACTCTGATAAGAAAGAATTTCCAATAAATCATACTCAAAAAGAAAATTCCAATTCAAATTTAGATTTTCTGTCAGAAGTTCCTATATCTTTGTCTGTAGTACTTGGTTCTACTAAGATGAGTTTAGGAAAAATTTTAAGATTTCATAAAGGGACCGTAGTGGAACTTGATCAAAAAATAGGAGAATTTGTACAAATTTTTGTAAATAATAAATTAATAGCAAAGGGTGAAATTGTTGTTGTAGAGGACAAAATAGCAGTAAATATAGTAGAAATAGTTAAGAAATAATTATTTGGAGAACTGATTTATGTTTTTTTATCAATATTTTCGTGAGTATAGATTATAAATTGAAAGGATTGTAAGTCTTAAAACCATTATCTATTTTAGATGAATAAGTAACAAATATTAACTTTTAATAACAATTAATGTAAGACAGAAGATGCTTTTCTATCTGATCAAGTGTTTTAATTTTATGATTTTTTATGAAGTATAATTATGTAACAAAAAAACACAATTGTTATTGTCCAACGCTTACTGATGTACCAGACTTCTTTTTAGAGAATCTAATTTTACCTGAAATTAAAGCAAATAAAGTGTGATCTTTTCCTATAGAGACATTTGTTCCAGGATGTATTTTAGTACCCCTCTGTCTTACTATTATGTTTCCTGCTGAGACCAATTGGCCATCAGATTTTTTTACTCCAAGCCTTCTACCAGCAGAGTCTCTACCATTTCTACTACTCCCTCCAGCTTTTTTTGTTGCCATAAGTTTATTACCCGAATAATATTTTTGTTATTTTTAATCTAGTTTTACAATCTCTGTAACCTAATTTTTTTCTATAATTTTTCCTTCTCTTTTTTTTAAAGACTAAAATTTTATCAGATTTGAAATGATCTATAACTTCACATTCAATACTTGCAGATTCTAGATCTTTCTTACAAGAAAATACCTCTCCACTGCCATTATCTAGAAATACTACATCTTTTACATTAAATTTATCCCCTACAGACACATTACATAAAAAATCTACATCTATGACAGAATCCTGCTCTACAAAATATTGTTTATTCCCAGATTCTAAAACAGCAAACATAAAACACAAATCTATAATTAATAATCAATAGAAAACACATTATACAATAAATAAAAATAGTTTAAAGATAAATTTATCTAATTTATGTTTATTCTTTTAATATTTTTTTTTATTGGATTGAGCACATGAAAAAAACAATGAATAAGTACTTTATTGTTTTGTTAGCATACAACGTGTAATAATTAAATTCATGCACAAATATTTTATTGTGATTGAATTCTTAGACTTATATGCTTATAATTCATAGTGTGATTATTGTTAGTTTTAATGAAGTTTGAATGCATGCTGTAAAGATATGAATAAAATTATTGTATATAGCAAAGATATTTGTCCGTATTGTCAAAAAGCAAAAAGTCTCCTTAAAAGATATAATCTTCAATATGAAGAAATTTTGGTAATAGATGATAAATTAAAAGAAGAAATGATGAAAAAATCTAATGGGAGAAAAACTGTTCCACAAATTTTTGTTGGAGATACACATGTTGGTGGGTATGATGATCTTGTAAAATTAGGTGATAAGATACTATCTTTGGTGAAATCATGATATGATTTCACCAAAGAAGTAATGGTTTATTTTATATTAACCAATTTGTTGCTTTGTTTTTGTAGATGAAGATTTTAGGAATTGATCCTTCTATTAATCACTCTGGTTGGGCTTTAATTGAGCATGAATTTGATCTATGTAAGTACATAGATGGAGGAGTGATTATATGTAATCAGAAACTTGCTTTGTCTCAAAAGCTTTCTAAAATTTACAAATTTTTAGAAAATATTCTTATTAAGGAGGATATTTGTTACGTAGCAATGGAAAAAAGCTTTGTAAACGTAAATGCACTCACATCCTTGAAACTTGCTTATGCTAGAGGAGTTGTCATGGCGTTAGTAGGTCATAATGAAAAAGTTCAATTTAGAGAATATTCTCCTACTTATATAAAAAAAACTATAGTAGGAAAAGGGCATGCAAAAAAAGAGCAAATAGCTTATATTTTAAAATTCTTAATTAACAACTTACCTAACAAAATTTTTAAACTAGATCATACGGATGCCGTAGCAATTGCTTATACTTGTGCTCAGGTTATATATCAAGAACAATTTTTACAAGAAACATAAATATTATAGTTAGACTGGATCTACATTTTTTCTATTTTTAAGATTTTGTTATTTTTAGATAAGAGTTCTTTATGAGCTAGATCTATGTTGAAAGAATTTTAATTTTTGATCAGCTAAATCTTATAAATGCTCAAAAGCATAATGAAAATTATTAATTTAGGATTAATACTTTGCCCTAGAATCTATAAATACCTAATGTAGATATTGAATTGTATTCTTTGGGTATTTTTTGAGTTGTAAAAATTGAAAAATGTCCATAGCTTTTTGGTTTTATAGGTTAATGTTATTACAGTAATGTAGTATCTTAAACTTAGGTAAAATTGGTAATTTTATATTTCATTGATCTATAGTTGATTATCGTATTGATTTTTGAAATTCAATTAATTTTTTGAATTGTGAAGCTTGATTATTATCAAATAATTGGAAAAAAGAAATGTACAATACAACAAATATATATAAAGATAACGCTAAAGATATTGAATATGAGTAAATTATAGTACTAATAGAACAGACAAGCAAGAATGTATCTGCTAAGTCTGTTCTCAATAGATTTATAAATCTATAAATGATAGTACGAAATTAAGAGATAGTTAGAGTATAATGCGCTTTAGAGAGTAAAATAATGAATAGAGGTAGATCCCAAATAAAAATCTCAAAGATGTAACAAATGTCTGATTATGGATAATTAAATAATTAAAAGCTCTTATAAGAGATCGAAAATAAATTATGCGTATTGAATTAATGATTATTAAAAAAATTATGTTGAACAAAAAAGAAAAGCATCTAATGCATTAGATGCAAAAATATGCAGAAGAGAATATATTTGAGCTTCTATTTTGACAGTGTTTATCTGTAAATCAAATTGAGTAGTTGATCATGCATAAATCTGAAGAAATTTGGGAACATTCTTCCCTTTGTAACAATTAGTACTAAGTGCTTTAGTGCGTTCAGGATTTTAAATATTTAGAATTTTGTATTATTTGTTCTTCTTAATATTGAGAGTATTTTCTTTTTGATAAAACCATTGTATAAATAATTAATATTAAATACAAAGCTCTTATAAGAGATCAAAAATAGATATATACAAAAATAACTAGATTGTTGCAAAATTAAAAATAGCGAATATGACTAAATGCATTGTACTATAGAACGGACTAATAATAATGTATCTACTAATCTGTTCTCAATAGATCTATGAATGATAGTATGAAATTAAGAGATAGTCAGAGTATAATGAGTTGTAGAGAGTAAAATATTGAATAGAAGTAGATCCCAAATAAACATCTTAAAGAGATAACAAATGGTTGATTATGGATAATAAATAATCAAAGGCTCTTATAATAGGTCGAAAATAAATTGTGCGTATTGAATTAATAATTTAAAAAAAATTATGTTGAACAAAAAAGAAAATCTTTGATTTGGATTACGCACCTATCAAAATATTATTAAAAAAAGATTGAATGGATAAAACACAACAAACAATAGTTAAAGTATTGCTTGCTAGAGATTTTTTACTTCCTCTATATTACTTTGTTGATTCAAATCATGCTTTTTTAAACTTAGGTAGATTAGTACTTGCGCCATTAAAAAAAGCTTTTGTGCTTGGTATTATTTGGGAAACAAATATAGATTGTCATGCATTGGATTTTGATAGCACAAAAATTAAAACTGTTTTTCAACTATCTCAAATTGTTTTAGATAGTAAAAAAATAAAGTTTTTAAAATTGATTAGTCATTATTACATATCCTCTCTAGGATCTGTATTAAAATTGATTTTACCAATAAAATTAGATTGTATACAAGAATTTGAAAAAAATTGTTCTTCTGAAATAAAAAAATATGTATTTAATTTGCGAAATCTTTCATATGAACAAAATTTGATATTGGATCAGATTTCAAATTTTACGAACTTTAAACCCATTTTGTTTAAGGGTATAACTGGTTCAGGAAAAACAGAAATATATTTTCATTTAATTGCAGAAAATATAAAAAAAAATAAACAATCATTAGTTTTAATACCAGAAATTTCTTTAAATGAAGATATTGTATCGAGATTTACAGAAAGATTTGGTTTAAAACCAGCTGTATGGCATTCTAAAGTGACTAAAAAAAATAAAAAAATTTTTTTTGCTAACATAGTTTCTGGAAAAGAATTAGTTATTATAGGCACTAGAAGTAGTTTATTTTTACCATATAAAAATCTTTCCTTAATAATTGTAGATGAAGAACATGATAAATCTTATAAACAGGAATCAGGTATTAGTTATAATGCTCGTGATATGGTTGTTTTACTTGCAAAAATATATAACAATATCAAATTAGTTTTAGTAACTGCTACTCCATCTCTTGAAAGTTTACATAATTTTCATATTGGCAAATATAATTACGTATCAATAAAAAAAAGATTTAGTGAAGTGGGTTTGCCCAGATTACAAATAATTGACATGATAAGTTCTAAAGTGAGAAATGATTTTTGGTTATCAGAGAAATTACTACATTCTATAAGAGAAAATTTATCCAAGAAAGAGCAGGTTTTGTTATTTTTAAATAAAAAGGGCTTTGCAAATTTTATTACATGTGAATCTTGTTCCTTTAAGATCATGTGTAAATATTGTTCTACTAACTTAGTATTACACAAAAAGATACAAATACTAAAATGCCACTATTGTGGTTATAGGAGATCTATTTATAAACGTTGTCCAAACTGTAATGGATATAGTTTAAGAACCTTTGGTGTAGGAGTTGAACAAGTAGAAGAAAAAATTCGATCCCTTTTTCCAGATTATGTTGTAAAGATGATTAGCAAAGATTTAACAAAATCTCAAATAGATGAAGTTATTAGCCAGATGCGAGAAAATCAAATAGACATTTTGATAGCAACACAAATAATTAGTAAGGGTTTTAATTTTCCTAATCTTACTTTAGTTGGAATAATTGATGATGGTCTAAAGATTTATCAAGAAGATTTAAGGATAAATGAAAAAATTTATCAATTACTGACACAGATAGGAGGAAGGTCAGGCAGATATTCAAAGCAAGGAAAGGTACTAATTCAAAGTTATGATCCGCAGAATAAAATTTTGAAATTTTTAACAAATTATCAAGAAGAAGAGTTTTTAACTTATGAATTAAAAAATAGAGAAAAATTTCAATTACCTCCATTTACTAGATTAGTAAATATTACTTTTTTTTCAAAAAATAAAGATCAAGCTTTAGAATTAGCGAGAATTTTCGTAAAAAATTTTCATAACTACTTTTCTGGATATCATGTTAGAATCCTTGGTCCTGTAGAATCTGTTATATTTAAGATATCTAACAACTATAGATATCGAATTTTAATAATAGCAAAAAAAAATATTCAAATTCAGAAATATATAAAATTATCTTTACAAGGCATAAATTTGAGTTATATGTCTAGAATTAATATAGATATAGATCCTCAAAATTTAATATAAGAATGTTTTGCATTAACAAATGTTTTTTGAAGACATTTTATTGTTTTATAACAATAATTCTTATCATGTGATAAATACAACAATTGTAATTAATACAAATTGATTTTTAGCTTTTTTTTAGATTTTATCTATTGTGTTGATCTATTATCCTAATTAGAGTAAAAAAGCTTTTGCTGTTGTTCTGGATTCAAGCTATTGATTTATATGTTAAATATTTTTCAAAACAAGAGAAAATTTATTTTATATATTGCACTATTAGCTATATTTTTTCTTATAATTGCAAATGTATTGTATTTTTTATTTTTTCGTACAACAAAAATAGAAGTTGATAGAGAAGAGAATTTTTATATAGATCTTACACCAATGGTAGTGGAGTTAAAAATTCCCCCCACTCAAGATGGAAAAGAATATTTAAAAATGAATCTTACATTGTTAGTGTCTTCTTTACAATCAGAGAAAAAAGAAAAATATGCATATGTGAATTCTAAAATACCTTTGATACAAGATACTATATTAGTTTTTTTTTCTTCGTTAAGTGTTTTTGATTTAAAAAATCAGAGGAATTTTTTCTATTTAAAAGAAGAATTACTATCACGAATTAATAAAACCATACAACCTTATTTTATAGATGAAGTGTTGTTTAGAGAGTTTGTTACAGGATTTTGATATTCACTAATACAGGAGTATAATATTGATGGAAACAAGTTCGTTTAAGGCTAAGAAAAATAAAAATCAAGAAGAAAAGTCACTACGAGGAGTAGAGTTATTATTGAATAAATTTTATCATGAATATGGCAAACTTCCTATGTTGGAGGTTATTGTACAAAAATTTACTCATGAATTGTCTAGTAGATTAAGAGGTATTGTACAAGGTGTAGTGGAAGTTAATCTAAATTCTTTTAAGTCTACAAAATTTCAAAAAATTTTTTCTGGATTGAATAAATATTATACGATACTGGTATTTAAAACTTTAGAGTGGAATACATCTAGTATTCTTATATTTAATAATGATACTATTTTGTCTTTTTTGAATATAGTATTTGGAGGCAAAAAATTTACAAATAATAATAATAAAGGATCTGTTGTAGAAAAAAATCTAACATCTATAGAACAAAGTATTGCGAAATTTTTAGGAGAAATCATTTTAAATTCGTTATCTTTTAGTTTTAAAGATGTGGTTATAAGTAATTTTCAAATAGATAATTTAGAAAATAATTATAAATTTTTAAATATATCTAATACTGAAGAATATGGAGTTGCAATGAATTTTGAGCTTAAGATTGAAAGTCTTTCTTCAAACTGTTTTGATATAATTTTTCCCTATAAATCCTTAGAGCCAATAAAAAGCAAATTGCAAAAGAGTTTCATCTCTACAGAAAATACGTCTACAACAGTTCAAGAAGAGGCTCTAACAGATAATTTAGAGTCATTAGAAATATTATTGGAGTGTAAGATTAATACAGAAAAGAAATCTATTGCAGATATTGAGCATTTAAAGGTAAATGATGTTTTAGTGTTTGAACAAAATAAAGATGAGTTGATAGGTTTATACCATCAAGATGTAAAGATTATTTCTGGTAAATTAGGTAAAATAGGTAATAATATTGCTATAAAAATATCTGAGTAACTAATTTTTGTAATATTAATAACCATTATAAATTTTTAGCTAATATGTGTAATAAATTCTTATTTATGATCAGATTCTTCATTACATTATTTTCTTGTTTATTGATTATTAATTTTTATACATTTGCTGAAAGTCAAAAGGAAAATGTATCTGAAAAATCACCTAAAATTCAAGATAAAATGACAAAATATAATATAGCCCCTAGTGCTAAATATAATTATCACTTATTATTTGAATATCATAAAGATAAGCAAATTTATAGTGATCAAGAAATAGCATTACTGAAGATATTAGGTCAGCGTAATTTAGAATTAGAAAATTTAGAAGAGAAATTAATATTGTCTAAACAAGCCTTACAAGAATATATATCTCAATTAAAAAAGCAACAAGATCAAATAGTAAAATTTTCTACACAATTAGAAGAGTTGATTCAAAAAGATCAAGAAACAGTAGATCAACAAATTATTAAATTAGCTAAGATATATTCTAGTATGGAAGCAAGGGATGTAGCAAAAATATTTAATGAACTTGATATTCAAGATCTTTTGCCTATAATTAAAAATATGAATGAAACTAATTTAACTCAAGTTTTCTCGGCTATGAAAACTAACAAGGTAAAATCTCTTACATTAGAAATGATGAAATCTAATGCTTCTCAAATAAATTCCAATGAGTGAAGGTTCAGGGGTAACATTTGAATTATTTGTTGCTCTTGCTTACAGTGTTACTTTTATATCTGTTTTTTCATTGTTTGTTTTATTTTTTTTGGAATCTAGAGTATTAAATGATCGTAAAAAAAAGAAATAATCTTATTAAAATACTTCTCTGTTTTGTTCTCATATGTTCAGGTATAGTATCCCTTTTATTTCTAATGAAGGATTATTTGGTATTTTTTTATACTCCTTCAGAAGTTTTATCAATGCAAAATAATTTGCCATCTCAATTTAGAGTAGGGGGGGTTGTAGAGTCTTCTCATTTTACAGAGAAAGGAGGTGAAATAAGCTTTTATATATTAGATGATACAAATAATCAGTCTAGAATTCAGGTAAAATTTAAAGGTGATATACCATTTATGTTTAGAGAAAAACAGTCTGTAGTAATTGAAGGAGGCATGAGAGATGATGTGTTTGAAGCTTCTAGAATTTTAATTAAGCATGATGAAAACTACTATCCTAAAGAATAATTATTATATAAATTTTTAAAAAAAATTATGCTAAATAAATCCTTTATTATCAAAATTATTCTCTTTCTTTTTTTGGGAATTTTTATTATCTCACAATTCAGAATGGGATTTTTTAATAGTGATGAAGTTATAAAAATTTCTCGTGGAAATTCTGTAAAGAGTAAGGATTTTATAGAATATTTTTCTTTGTATATAAATAATACAGAAAAATATATTGGTAAAAAACTTACAAAAAGTGAGATTAAAGCTCTTGATTTAGTTACAAACATTTCTGAAGCATTGATACAGAAAGCTTTATTTCTAGAGATTGCTCAAAAATTAGGTTTAGACTTTAGTGAAGATTATTTTATAAAACAAATAAAATTATTGCCATATTTTTGGAATGAAGATAAGGTTTTTGATGTTGCTTTGTTTGAAAAAAAACTTAATGCGAGTGGAAAAACAGAAAAAGATTTTATAACTGCAACTAAAAATAGTTTAAGTTTACAAACTGTGAGTTTTCTCTTTTCAGATGCTATTATTGTACCGGATAATTTAGTATATAATGCCGAATTATCGAAATCAGAATATAGGATTGTAGATATATTTTGTATGAATATAAATGATAAAATTTTTCCAGATTTTAGTTATGATGAACCTGATGAAAAAGAGTTAGCGAGTTTTTTTAACTCTCATAAAGAAGAATTTATTTTAGATGAGAGGAGGACCATTAAATACACATTCATACCATATGACAAGTTGAGTTTAAATATCACAGATAAGATGATTAAGGATTATTATGATAGTAATCATGAAGATTTTTATGGTTTAGAATTAGATGATGCTCGCAAAGAGATTGAGTTGATAATTAGGCAAAATCCTCATTACATATATGAACAGGATTTTGTACAAAATGCACAGCACAAAATAGCACAACTTAATTCAGATATTAAAGACTTGGACTCTGTAGCAAATTACTATGGATTGAAAGTGAACAAAATAGTCAATAAAACGTTTAAGGAATTGAATTATAATAATGATTTACGAATAAAGGAGTTTTCAGATCTGATTTTTTCATCAGAAGCAAACAGATTATTTACTGTTAGTGCTGTAAATGAAGGAATATTTGCTTTTGAAGTATCTTCTATTAATCCAAGAAAAGAAAAGGATTTTCAAGAAGTAAAATCTGATATAAAAAAAAAATTTGCTCAAAATGCTCTTAATATATTTAATATAAACAGATTTAAAGAAATACATGCTGGGAGTTTAGATTACAAATCTTCAATAAGATATCTTAGCAAAGATAGAAATATAAAATTATCCAAAGTAAGTAACGCAAATGTTACTTATCCAGAAGAGTTAGTAAGAGAAATTTTTTCTTTATATTCTTCTAATAGTTATACAAAAATTATTAAGATATCCTCAAAATTATATTTTGCACATGTAAAACAGATATCTTTTTCAAAAGATAGAACAAACACGAATGATACTAAAGATTTAAAAGAAAATTTTCAATTTATATTAAAAAACGCTTTGATAGATGATCTTTATAAACATTTATTAAGTGAAACTAAAGTTCAGATAAATCATAAAGCTATATCCCAAATTATAGATCAACAATTTCCTGGATAATCTTTAAGGTGAGAATCATATTGTATATAAGAATCACAAAATAATGATCAATTGCAAAAGCAGGTGTATTATCTTGATCGCAGCTTTGTTTACTTCAAAGAATATTCTTTTCTTTATTTTTAATGGTGTTTGTTTAAGCTTTTATAGTCTGTTTGACTGCAATTATATAGTTTATAATTGGGAGCAAATAACTAAAAAATTAAGTAAAAAAATTTTTAATAAGCGATCTAATACCTGTATCCCATAGCGTATTTCATTATGCTGGATTTTAGATAATTAGATTTTTCTAATAATTTAAATGCTATTTGTCTGGCAGAGTAAAAAATTTTAGAATTATTAGAAAAAATACCGTTTATTAAATCTGTAATGAAAAACATATTTAAGTTATCATGATATCTTTGATCATAAAAAGATTTTAATTGCTCATTTGAAAATGATCCTAATGATAGAATATTGCACAAAGATTTAATGTCCATAATTGATAAATTTAGACCTTGCCCTGCTAGAGGATGAATTATATGCAAACTTGAACCAATAGCAATAAATCGTTTATTAATATAATTTTTAGATAAATATCCTACAAGTGGTATAGATTTGATTTTAGAGTGAATTTTTATTGATCCTAAGAATTCTCCAAATTTCTCTTGAATAATGCTTGTGAGTATTTTTTTATCAAGATTAATTAGATGTTTTCCGTAATTAGAGTTTACGCTCCAGACTATTGATGATATATGTGGGTTTAGCATTGGTAATATTGCAAATGTAGAAGAAGTCACAAAATGTTCTACTGCAGTGCCCTCATGTGGTTTTTCATGATATACAAAGAAAGTAAGAGCATTTTGCATATAATCTTTCTCTAGATGTACTAAAAAATACTTTTTGTGAATTGAGGATTTGTTTCCAGTATTGATCAATGTTAATACAGATGATATTTCATCTTTTTGATTTATTAATATCTTATTACTTTCACTGTTACCATTAGTTTCTATATGCTCTGCATTAATTATTTCTATGTTTTTTTCAGCATTAATATAAGATAGTAAAAATTTATAAAAATCTTGATATTTTATTACAAACCCTATTTGATCTTGATTTTTAATTAGATCATAGTTAAAATTGATCATGTTATTAGACATATTATCAATAACATACACGTCTTTTATACTAGAGGCGTATTGTTCAAGAGTTTTATTCCATATATTCATTTTAGACAAGAAGTCTTTAGAGCTATTAGTAATAGCTAGGGTACGAATTTCCTCATCCAAAAAATTTTTTGTATCAGATTTCTTCTTTTCTAGAATAGAAACTCTAAATCCTATTCTAGCAAGAGATATTGCAGAAATCATAGAAAGAATTCCTCCTCCGATGATAGATATATTTTCCATACTATATAGTTAATAATAATGCTATTAATTTTTTTTTCTAATAAAATATTTTAAATATCCCATAGAAGATATTATCCCAAATAACTGGTATATTATAGCTATATCGATGTAATCTCCATTTCCTTTAAATGAAGAAAAAAAACATATAAAAAGTGACATTAAACTCGTAGATACATTCAAAAATATCACTTTAATAAAGATGTTTTTTTTTAAAAATACAAGTAAAAAACAAGTTAATGCAAAACCAAACTCTAAAAAAGATAGAACATCAAGCATAATTTTGTTTTCGAATTTTATTTATATTCTTTTATTACAGAATTAACAAACCTTTTCATAGTTCCGTTTTCTAAATCTTCAATTAAATTTTCACTTATTGCTTGTACTGTTAGTGTTTTGTCTTGCTTAGAAATTGTTACTGTACCTGGAGTTAAAGTTATAGAATTTGCAAGTAGTATGTTTCCTAACTCAGTACTTTGATTTGTATTGATTATTTTTTTTACAGAAGATAATTTTAGATTTTTTTTCAATCCTAAAAAGGTAATATTTAAAGAGGATAAAAATATCTCTTTTATTAGCCACAAAAAATAATAAACTATTTTGATATTAAAAATTGACCTACTTGGTATAAGGTTTAATTTTGATAGAAATATCATGAGCATTGCAATAGAAATTATAATACAACCAATCATCCAATTATCTGAAGGTGCTCCCATAAAGATATACAAAATAGAACTCAATAGGAGAGTAAGGAATAAGGGATACCTAAACATAACCAATTATTTTAATTTTTAAACAACTAGACATTGACAGTTGCTTAATAGTAATCAATAATATTTAAATCATATACTATAGGAAAAAAATTTCATTTGCAACTTATTATTAATTTGAAATATTAAACATAGATGAATTTATTTTTAATGCGTCATGCAGATGCAATATACGATGCTGGTTTGTTAGATAAAGAAAGACCATTAAGTAAGAAAGGTCAACTAGAAGCTGTACAGACAGCAAATTTTTTACAAACTCACTTAATAGATTTTGCTATTATTTCCTCTGTGAAGCGAGCTTTAGATACTTATAAAATCATAGCTAACCATCTAATAATAGGTAATATACATATCTCTGATAATTTATATAAAAAACATGAATCATATATAGTTAACGAGATAAAAGCTTTCGGAACAAATATGAAAAATTTATTAATTATAGGTCATAATCCTTCTATTTCATTATTTTCAAGCAAATTTATTGACAAATTTAATAGTTTTGTACTTAAGAATAATAATCTTTCTACAGCTAGTGTTGTAGTAGTAAATTTTGTAAATATATCACATTGGTCAGATTTTGATATCTCTAATGAGGGTCAAATCAAAGAAGTATTTGTTCCTAAAATATGGGACGAATTAGAAAATTTTTAATTCTATACTGAGTAATATTTTAATATTTAGATTATTATCTAGATTTTTTTTGTTATATACTTAAGATATTAATATTAAATACACAGAATTAAAATATTTAATAAAATGAAAAAATTTAGCATCAATTGTGATTTTAACGGTCAAAAATCTCCAGTTACTTTTTACATTGGTATTCCTGAAATTGAGCATCATCCCTTACATTTTCAAGCAGATTGGCTTTCAAAACAAAGAGGAGGAAATGTTCCTGGAGACATAATGGAGGCAATTGAAGATTTACATATGATAGCTAAAAAAAATAATGTTTTACTGGAAGATTTATGTGTATACGCGCTACAAGAATTAGAAGAGCAAATTACTCAAGATTTAGAAGATGAACAATAATAAGTTCTTATACATTATAATATGGATATTAATTAGCTTAATTTTGGTTATATTGTATAGTTTTCAATATGAGTTGACTTACTTTTGGGAAAGATTGAAAATGAACTTAATGCCTAGAGAATATACTCAAAGTACTCAACGTACAAAGATTATACTTCCAAG
Organism: uncultured Rickettsia sp.; assembly: GCA_964554285.1. Taxonomy (GTDB): domain Bacteria; phylum Pseudomonadota; class Alphaproteobacteria; order Rickettsiales; family Rickettsiaceae; genus JADHZC01. Next base: position 28,822 of record CAZKNN010000025.1, on the reverse strand, counting down.
AGAGCAAGATGGTCATTTTTATATTAATGCAGTGTTAAATAATGTAAAAATAAGATTTTTAATTGATACAGGAGCAAGCAAAAGTTTTTTGTCTATAAACGATGCTCAATCTTTAGGAATAGATTTAAATAAAGTGAAATTTAATAGGTTTTATCACACTGCTAATGGTATTACTCAAGGGGGAGTGTATAAGGTAAAAAAATTCCAAATTGGGAAAATTACTATTGAAAATATAAATGTTTCTATAGGTAAAAATTACCAAGGAGTATCTTTATTGGGGATGGATGTAATTAGTTTTTTTGATAATTTTATTATAGATAATGATCATCTTTTAATCAATATTAATTTTTTTAATTTAAATAATTCATTTATTAAAAATTTACATTGTGATAATTTTGCAATATAAGATATTAAATAATTTTATTAATAATATGAATTATTATCCTTTCGTTGATTAATTTGTTATAATTTTGTTAAACTTTATTAATTACTTATAAATATAAAAATTAGGTTAATAATTATGCAAGATACACCAATGAATAATCAACAAACACAGAGTACGGATTTTGATTTCCATAGAGATTATAGGAATTTATTAGAAAAAGATGAAAGTATAATAGGAATAAATTTTAATAGTTTAAATATAAATGATCAGACATTTTTTTTAACTCAACTACAAAATGCTGTTTTTGAAGACAAGTTATCTCCAGAAACAATTTTCAAAACTTTATCAACTCGTCTTGAAAGTGCAAATCCTGTAGTTGCAGATGAAAATGCTCCCCAAAATAAAATGCAACAGATAGTTGCTTCAATGCAAGAGAATGAAGGTAATTTATATGGAACAAAGATGCATCAAAATCTTCAATCTATTGCAAAGTTTAATCAGGACTTAATAAAAACCCTTGCTGAAGATTTTAATGCAAGATACAAAACAAACTACGATGAAAGTTACTATACACAACATATAGCGACTCTTCCTGGTATAGAATTTGCTCAAAAATTAGCATACTCAGAAGGAAATGATAAAAAAATTGATGAAGCATCAAAAATTTTACAAGAACAACTTATTCAAAAAGAAAAAAATTTCATCAGTAGTAATGATTTTACTCCTGGTACAAAAGTAGATAAAGAGCATGTTTTTGCTAAAACTGCAAGTTCCAATAAAATTAAAAATATTTTTAAAAATTCTATTGATTCTATGTCAGGTGAATTAAAAAAAGAAATCTTAAATAGTAAGGATTTAAGATTAGCAAATTCTCCTATCAAAAACTTGCTTAATGATGTATCAAGTACTTGTTCTGTTATATATCCACACGCAAGAACTTTAGGGGGGAGTGTAGCACAAGCAGGAATCACTGCGCTTAAAACTGCAGGAGTAATAGTTCTTGCTCCAGTATTACTAGCTTATGAAGCAGGAAAAATTGGAGTAAATTTTGTTAAATCATTGGGAGTGAATACTTATAAAACAATCAAAAATTCTTCTTCTTTAGGATTTAAACAATCTTTATCAAAACATTCAAAAGAGTTTTCTTCAGATATGAAAAAAGCTGTTCAAAATGCTAATCCTATAAAAGATGCAGAAAAAATTCAAATTTTGCTCAAAGATAAGTTAGGGAAGAAAAGAAGTGAAAATTTTCGACAACAAGTGAAAGTGAATGAGAATAATAGTAAAAGTACAACAGCTCCTAATACCAATAGAAGTAGTTCTAATGTAAGTTCCACCCCGGAGTTTGGTAATTCTTAGTTATAAGAAATAAATTTTGACTACTAAAAATTGATTCTACTCTAGCCCTCTTTTATAGAGGGAGAGTAGTTTGTGGATATGTGGATATTTGTTTTCTCTTAATAGAATTTTGAACGATAAATTATCATTGCTCAAATGTTAGTTAAAAATAAGTGAGAAAGAAAAAAAGTAAAATCAAAATAAGTTAGTGAAAGTAATAGAAAAGTACAACAGCTCCTAATAACAGTAGAAGTAGTTCTAATGTAAGTTCTACTTTATAGTTTACTAATGACTTAGTTAAGAAAACTTGGTTACAATATTTTTTGCGCTGTAGATGATTGTTATTGGTTAAAAGTAAATGTAGTTTTATCACTTAATGTATAGTTGTTTAAGTTTTTTTCGTCTTTAGAATATTTTTCTTTGTGTAAATCAAGATCATTATTTATTTATGTATCAAAATTCTTTTAACTGATAAATGATAAGCTATCACTTCATTGTACATGTAGTGTAATAGAATTTTTAGTTAAATAATATTAATATTTTAACATTTAATACTAGTACTCATTTGTTACACAAAAACAATTGGTTTTAATAAAATGTACAAAACGCACTAAAACACTCTAAAAAAAATAGGTAGAAACTTGTGTAGGAAACAAAGTAAACAAAATTCATGATATTCTATATTTTTTTCAATAATTTTTTACTTTGTAGAATTCTTTATTTAGATTCTATATAGAAAATAAATCGTGATTCAATTTACACATTGAAATAACTTTCAAAATTTCTTTCAAAAATAGAGATTTTTTGAATTATCCGCATAGAAGGTACAATTATACAAAACCTCAAATAATAATATTCAATTATTATTTTCTATTTTTAAGCACTTGGCTTGTTCTAAAACAAAGACGCTATGTTTTGCTAGAAGATGTAAGATAAGTGTTGTATTAATTTTTGAAGATTTAATCCTTTATTTTTGTAAATTTTTACATTTTTTTAGTTATTCTAACATTTCTATATTTTAAAATCGAAATTAGCAAATGAAAATTAGATAGAATTATTAGTGCTGACAAAATATTCTGTTATTTTTTTATTAGTTAATTTTGTGAATAAATGGAACTAGCGATTTGTTGATAAAATATTCACAATATATAAAAACACCCCAGATTGTTTATATTGTATTTTGATGCAATATTATAAAATGAATAGTATTTCAATATAAAAAATTTTGAATTGGGTATATTAGATACAGAAATTTAATAAGGTTATAGGATCATTTGCTTTATCAGTGGGTCTTCTAGATTCATTCTTTCTTCATTATTAATGAAAGAGTTCAAAAAAGCTGCAATGTTTTTAGCATATAGTGCACTTGCATCCTTAGATATCCTACTAGCTAGGTTGCTATATCCTATGATGTCTATGTTATTTATATTAACCACTTCATCTTTTTTAGAGAAAATTACATTCCCTCCATATTCTGTTGTTGTATCTACGATAATTGTATCCTTTTTTATAGCAGAAAAAACCCTTTCGTTAATTAATACAGGAGATTTAGAATTAGGTATTTGAGCAAATGTTAATATAATATCAAATTGGCCTATGTTTTTGTATAAAAAATCTTCTTGGATTTTTTCTTGATTTATATCTAAATTTTCTGCATATCCTGAATTATTTTCTGCATCACTAATTTCTCCTGGGTGAATAAATTTTGCTCCTAAACTTTCTACTTGTTCTTTAGTACTATATCTTACATCATACGCAGATACTGTTGCTCCCAATCTTTTTGCGGTAGCTATAGCTTGTAAACCTGCTACTCCAGTTCCTAATATAAGTACTTTTGTTGCAAAAATAGTTCCAGCAGCACTCATCATCATAGGAAAAGATTTTTGACACAAAAAACATGCTTCCAACACAGCTCTATATCCAATTAAACTGTTCTGAGAAGATAACACATCCATATTTTGTAATTTACTAATTCTAGGTAGTAAGTTCATAGATACAAGGGAAATTTTTTTTTTATGCGCTTCTTTTATATAATGCTCATGTAAAAAAGGAGAAAACATACCTAAAATTATATTATCTTTTTTTCCATATTGTAACTCAGGAAACGAACTCCTACTGATTGTAGCTGAAGGTGAAATTTTACACAAAATATCAGAATTCTCTATTACTTCTTTATTAGTTTTACAGAAATTTATTGCAGAATTTGAATGGTCTTGATTAGAAAAATCTAATGATATATTTTCTTCTATAAAAATTTTGTGATTATACTTGGTAAGTAGTTTTGCTGTTTCAGGAGTAATAGCTGTTCTTTTTTCATTATTCTGATTCTCTTTTATAAAACCTATTTTCATATTTTTAACTAATCTAAATTAAATATACAAGCGTGAAATCGGACTTTAAGTCTCACCTTTTTTATCAATCATATTTTCAAATTATAAAATAACGTACAGAAATCACATATTTTATATATTATTATATATAATCATAATTGTTGAAAGTAAACACAGAATTTTACTATGTTCAGTATTAAGAGTCTATTCAAAATATTTTTTTGTTTTTTCTTTATAAATGATAATACAGCATTAGATGAAAAAGCAATTTTTTATAAAATGTTAAAATATATTGAATATTCTCAAAATTCAGTGATGGATTTTGTACAGAATGATTCTTATTCCTATCAACAAAGTGAAGGGACTGTTGTTCTAATGGCTAGCAATAAACAATTCAGAATTAACTATTATTATCCTTCATCACTTTTAATAGTAGGGAATGAATACCTTGTATCAGTATATGATTATGAATTTGATTCTGTGATTAGATTATCTTCTGATGAATATTTTAATATATTTTTCTTTGATCAGTACGAACAATTTGCAAAAAATTTTAAAATTACACAAAATACGTTTGATAAGAAATATGAAATTTTTTCTGTGATTAATAGAAATACACAAATGAAAATTGATTTAAAATTTGACATTAAATCTCAAGAATTAAAAACTCTAAAACTCGTAGAATTAAATGGAGAAATCATTACTAATTTTATTTATAGTCAAAAAATCAGGTTTGCTGATAATAAATTATTTTTTATAAAAAATCCTGATAAGTTTGGTCCTCCGAAAAGACTAAACAAAGAACAGCTAAAATCTCTATATAAATAAAATATATATGCCTGATTAATTAGATTAATATTTATTTTTTACTTGAGGAAAAAATAAAAAAATATTATTCTCTACTTTGCTAACTGTGGGGTACAAGATTTTTTTCAGTTGGTCAGGTTTGAGAAAAAGCAGCCAAATTAAAATTTGTAGGTCTATTGTTAGCATTTGTAGTCATATTTTTTTGATGATGAATAATAATTTTAAAAATTTTACACAAAAATACAGACCTAGTTCTTTTGAAGAACTACAGGGGCAAACAATTTTAAAAAAGTCTTTTTCTACTGCATTTACGAAAGGCAATATATATCACGCATATATATTTACAGGTGGGAGTGGTATAGGTAAAACAACAGTAGCTCGCATATTAGCTAAAATGCTAAATTGTAAACACTTAATACAAAAATCTGATTTGTTATTACCATGCAATGAATGTAATGACTGCGAATCTATATCTAATTTTTCTCACCCAGATGTATTTGAATTTGATGCAGCAAGTAAAACAAGCGTAGATGATATTAGAGAGATAATATCCAATGCAGAAATTTTACCTATTACTGCAAAATATAAAATATTCATAATTGATGAAGTGCACATGCTGTCCAAAAATGCATTTAATGCTCTTTTAAAAATTATTGAAGAGCCACCACAATATGTAATTTTCTTTTTAGCTACTACAGAAATTAATAAAATACCACAAACTGTTATTTCAAGATGTAATAGCTATAAATTAGCTAAATTAACATATCTAGAAATAAAGGATCTTATTACTAAAATATCTGTAAAAGAAGAAATCATAATACAGAGCGATGCTCTTGAATTATTATCTGCTAAAGCAAATGGTTCTGGAAGATTGGCTGTAATTTACTTAGAACAAATTGCTAATTATTGTCAAGATAATGAAATTTTGTTCAGTGATGTCACTTCTGTGTTAGGAGTGCCAAGTGTAGATAGATTTGTACTACTTTTAGAATTAATTGAGCAACAAAATACAGCTAAAGCTCTTTTACTAGTAAAAGAAGTTTATTTAGACACTAATAACATTAGTCTTTTTTTATCTAGCTTTGCTGATTTTATAGCAGAGTTAATCAAATTTAAATTATTGAACAATTATCATAATATTTTATATAAAAAATACAAAATACAAATACTATCTTTATCTAGTAAGATTTCAATTGAAAAGTTAACGATTTTGTGGCAATTTTTCAACCAATCTGCACATGAAATTGGAAAATCACATAATATTTTGTTATTTTTAGAGATGGAAATAATAAAATCTATCTTTTCTGTCTCTTTACCTGATATTTCAGATCAAGTAGAACTTAAGAAGCAGATTGACAATAATTTGAATATGGAAAGCTTTGAAAATTATCTTGCAGAAGATAATTTTATCATTAATTTTACAAAATTTATTCACTCAGAAAAAGATATAGAATTATATCATATATTATTAAATAATATGGAATTTTCACTACAAGATAAAGTTTTGCAAGTATATACCGATTTAGATTTATACGATAATTCTGATTCTTTAGACAAAAAAGAAAAGTTACAATTTACTCAACTAAAGCAATTGTTTAAAAAATATTGCCAAAATATTTCTGTTACATTAGAAATGAATCTAGTTAAAAAAAATAATGTAGAAAATTTAAAGACTAAAATTATACAACAGGTCATGCATTCTGATAGTAATTTTCAACTTTTAAAAAAACAATTTGATGATGTAAAGATATCAGATATAATTCTAGAGAGAGAGAGTTGATGTAGTTATTATTATTTATTTATTTATTAGGCTTAATAGTGATGAATTTATCAGATTTATTAAAGCATGGCTTTAATTTTAAAGAACAATTTTCAAAATTGCAGCAAGATTTTCATAATAAAATTTTTGAAGGTAGCTCTGGAGGGGGGTTAGTGATTGTTAAAATTAAGGGTAATAGAGAAGTTTTATCCATTGAGATTTCAGATGATTTAATTTCTAAAGAGGAAAAAATTATATTGATTGACTTACTTACCACTGCAACTAATAATGCTTTTATTAAACTCAATGCTGAATATCAAAAACATTTTGGTAAAATTTTGAGCTCTATTCCAGGTCTCAGTAATTTGCCTGAAATGCCAATTTAATATTTGATTATTTTAATATGCTTGAAGAAAATTTATCAAATAATATAGATTATATAGAAAAGTTGATTTTTATTTTTTCTAAATTACCCGGACTAGGTACCAGATCAGCAAGGCGGATAGTTTTACATTTACTTTCTGATAAAGAAATTAGGATGAAATCTATTATAGATTCGCTAAATTTAGTATTTAATACTATTCAAATTTGTGAAGTGTGCAATAATATTTCCAAAGATTCTTTATGTAAAATTTGTTCATCTACAAATAGAGATCAATCTTTAATTGCAATAGTAGAAACAGTAGCTGAGCTTTGGGCTTTAGAAAGAAGTGAAGTATTTGATGGTACGTATCATGTGCTTGGAATAGATGCTAAAAGAGCAGATCATTTAGAACATAACAATTTTGGGCTTGAAAAATTATTAAAAAGATGTAAAAAAAATAATGTAGAAGAGTTAGTAATAGCTACTAATTCAACTTTAGAAGGTCAAACTACTGCATATTTTATCACTGAATTTTTTAAAGATCATAATATCAAAACTTCTAGGCTTGCTAATGGAATTCCATTTGGAGGAGAATTAGACTACTTAGATGAAGGTACTGTTTCTGCTGCTTTGTCTAAAAGATATTTAATGTAATTAATTACATGATCTGGAATTTTTCTTAAAAGATCTCTTCATGATATTAAGCATATATGTATAATTATTTGTATTTTTTGGGCTTAAAAAATTGTTACAAAGACATAAAAAATAATGTAGAAGAGTTAGTAATAGCTACTAATTCAACTTTAGAAGGTCAAACTACTGCATATTTTATCACTGAATTTTTTAAAGATCATAATATCAAAACTTCTAGGCTTGCTAATGGAATTCCATTTTGGGGGAGAATTAGACTACTTAGATGAAGGTACTGTTTCTGCTGCTTTATCTAAAAGATCTCTTCAAGATTGATATTAATTTTGAATATGTGTATATGATTTAAAGAATTTACTAAATAATTGTGCCTCATATAGGTATAAAAGTATAAAAAGATGATAATACAAACACTAAAAATGACAATTAAATATCATAACGAGAATTCAGTAGGAGATAATGTTGAACAACAAACAGAAGAAAGAGAATTAGTAGGAGAACAACAAACAACATAAACAGTTGGGTAAACTTAGTAGAAAAGAGAATATAGGAAATGAGATAGGAGCTTTATTATAATATATATAGGTGAAAAATTCTCTATATATTTTCATATCTAACAATAGAGTAAAAAATAATAAATATTTATAGTGTATAGATTTTTTAAATTCTAATCTTAAGTTTTATAATGTAAATGCCTGTTTGGTAGAATATTAGGTAAAAACCTGTTTTGTAGAATATGAAGTAAAATATAATAGATATTTATAGCTTGTGTTATTTGCTTCAAAGGACTAATAGGTAGAAATTTGATGACGGAACTGTAACAAAAAATAAAAATTTAGTTGAATATAATATGGCAAACACAGATTTTGGTATCCGTGTTTTGGGTAGCAGTACAAGGAAAAAATATTCTTCTAGTCAAATTAGTGCATATATTATAAAAAAGATAAACAAATCTGTTGCAAATTATTTAGGAGGAAAGTGAATAAAGCTTTAAGTACTGTTTTAATGTATTTTACTGCTATACAATATCAAGCAAATAGAGCAAAAAATAGCAGATGTAACTTAGAGAGAATTATTAACAAACCAACACTTACTATTCTTTCTTATGTTATTGATAAAACTTATTTAGAAAAGAAAATTATTGGTTATGATTGTGGCAAAGGAACTTTTGATATACTGATATTTTATATAGATTATGTTGTTTGTAAAGGTAAAATTTACCAACTTTTTTCATTTTAATTCTAAGTTTATGATCTTGGAGGAGGGACTTTGGATATATTGATATTTATATATAGATTATGGTGTTTGTAAAGGTACAATTCACTAACTTTTTTAAGTTTGACTCTAAGTTTTATTATGTAAATGTCTATTTACAGAATATTAGGTAAAATTTATGATTCATACATTTTCAATTCTAAATTTAAATTTTGTTAATATCAACATATGTTTGTAGAATATTGTTTCTCTAAAAATATCAAATTGTTTTCAATATACAGATAAATTTAAGCAATAAGATATCTTTATTTACAAACACAAATTGTTATTTAACAATCTAGATAAGCTTCTATTACCTCCCAAATAAATAAAAGTCAATAAGCTAGTCTTATGAATTCTAAAAGCTAAGCACATACAAAAAACAACCCACCAATTAATAGATTAAGATCTATGAATAGAATGTTTAATTTTCCAGAAACTGTAAAACATTACACAATAGGGAATTGTTTTTATAAAAAATAGTAATTTCATGTATACTGTGCCATAGAAAAATGTTGAAGGATAAAATAAAGCAAAGCACCCCCCAGCAAATAGACTAACTCTGAAAGAAGATTTAAATGTTGTCTTTAATATTAAGAAATTAGTAGTAATATATACTAGTAAAACTATCTGTATTTGATACACAATTAGATTAAATGAAAGTAGCAAAAAAAACAAAGGAATCATTAAAACCATATTTTTAGCAAAAGATTTTTGAAATTTAAAGAATATTTTTGACAAAATACTTTTTACACTGCTTTTATCTAAGAAAATTTCTTCGCTACCTAAAATATCTAATATTTTATAACTAAAAAATTTACTACCAATAGTACCATTTGAAAATGGTTTAAAATGAATATATTCTTTATTTAAAATAATAGGAGTATTATGGTTTTTTGAATTTTGTGCAAGATCAATTGAAACAATTGCTTTATTTTCATTATTATGTAAATAAACTACTTCTTGAACATTATCATTTACGAATGATAAAGTACCGTTATTAGTTTTAATTAAAGGAATTTGTGTGGTTATGAATTCAATATTTTTTGTAAAAATATTTGATACAATACCTTCTTTAAAATATTGTGAAATTTGAGAGCAAAATATAATAAATATTGATAAAGAAATAACTTCTCCTAAAAATGCTAAATTCAAAAAGTATTTGAATCCAAATCCTCTATATTTTTTTAATATATCTCGATAAAAATCTGTAGAATAAAATGAATAAAAAAAATTTCTAAATAGTGCTACAATAAAATCTAATAGTTTGTTCTTGAAAATATTCATAATTTTACAAAAAAATTATATTTTGTAACAGATACATGGAACTGTTATTATTTAAACTGAATTGATATATTATTGCAAATATTAGATTAGATATATAGTAATTAAAACGAAGCTAGGAAACTTTCTTCAATAGTACCTTAATAGAGCAACAATATAAAAAATATACTAACGATATGAACTTTACGGAACAGTTTTTAGATAGTCTTGTTTCTGAAAAAAATATAGCCCAAAATTCTATTTTAAGCTATAAAAAAGATTTAATTGATTGTAAAAATTTTTTAAAATTGAAAAAAATTAAAGAAGAGTATATACAAAAATCTGACTTAGAAGGGTTTATTCAATATCTATTGTCTAAAAGATTGTCTTTTAATTCCATTAGGAGAAAAATTTATGCATTAAAAAGCTATTTCAAATTTTTAATAAGTGAATCACATACGTTTTATGATCCAACAAATAATCTTAAAATACCTAAAATTCACAGTAAAATTCCTAAATTTTTAACAGTAGAAGAAGTATTAAATTTATTAACCAAAGCTTCTCAATTAAAAACTAAGCAAGATATTAGAAATTATGCTATATTGCAATTACTTTATTCAACGGGTATGAGAATTAGTGAATTACTGAAAATTAAAATACATCAGATTTTAAAAGGTGAAAATAAATTTCAGGTGAGAAATTTCATAATTATTAAGGGGAAGGGGCTAAAAGAACGTGTAACAATTATTAATGAAGAAAGTAAAAAGGTATTAGAGAAATTTCTAATGATTAGGTCTTCACTTGTTACTTCCTCACAAAACACAGATTATTTTTTTTCTTCAAGCTCAAAAGAAGGTCATGTAACAAGACAAAATTTTGCAATTTTTCTTAAAAAACTCTCACTAATTTCTAATATCGACCCTAAAAGAATTTCTCCTCACGTAATAAGGCATAGTTTTGCTACTCACTTATTACAAAATGGTGCAAATTTGAAAATTATTCAGGAATTATTAGGGCATTCTTCTATTTCTACTACTCAACTATATACTCATATAAACACTTCTTATCTTCATAATGTGTTGCACAAATTTCACCCTTTAAGTAAAAAGAGTAAACCTTATTCTAAATAAAGATTTATTATCTAAAAGGATATAATATAATATTTTTGATGGAGATATATTTTTAAGTAAATAAACTGTATTTAGTTATTATGAGTTCTTTAATTAGTAGTTTATTATCAAAAAAATTAACATCAAGTGATGTAACTTTTAACTACAAAAAAGACACAGATTTAATAACAAGAAATGAAACAAAAATAAATGAGTATTATGATCAGAAACTTGACAATACAATTGCATCTTTAGAGAGCTCACTTTCCTCTACTCAATATCTATTAAAAAATTCTAAAGGGAAAAATTCTGCATTGAGAGCACTTAATTTATCTCTATCATCAGAAGAAATACAAATTAAAAAAAAAATAGAAGATGCAAAATTATTTAGTCAAGATTTTGTAGAAAATAATGTTATCTTAGACAAGATTCCTCAACAAATAGAACAAATATATTCTACAATAAAACAATTAAGTGAAAATCTCAATTATAAAAATTTTTCTAATATATATAATTCAACTTTAATTAATAATTTTAATCAAGAAGTTGAAAATTTTGTTGAATTATTGCAATATCCAGAATCAGGTAATACAAATTTTCAAATTAACGTAAAAACACTTGCAGAAGCTCCCAATATTACAATCAAGTTGGATACAACAGCTGAACATTCTCTTGGTATTCAATTACCTGGTGTACAAGATATGTTTTTTGTTAACATTTCTCCTAATGTGCATGATACTGTTGAACAGATAAATGAAATGTTTAAAAATGCAGGTTTAAGTAAATATTATTCTGCAAAACATTTGTATGGATATGATTCAGATAATATTGATGGGAAAAAAAATTATATAGTAATTTCTTCTAATATTAAGGGTAAATTATTAAAAGATAAAAATAATGAGTTGTTAGTGCATTATAACAAAAGAGATTATGTCTCTAGTGGATCAGATGGACATATGCAAATGTTTCTGAATGAAGAGGTAATCAATAGTTATAGTAATTCAGACATATTTTTTTTTGCCGATAATTTGCAACTTAAAGCTAAACATACTACACCAACTCCTGTTAATATATCAGTAATGTTTAATATACAAAAATTTAATTCTGATATAGAAGACTTATCATCAAATGTTCAAAATATGAAGGATATATTAGCATTCTTGAATGAAAAATATAGATATTATCAATTGTATAACAATAGTAATTTTTATAGAATTCAGGGTATAATATCTTTATTTCAAAAAAATATCACAGAATTTAACACATCTAAGGTTATTCCTGTTCATGACTTTTTCAATAAAGGTCAGCTATTGTATGAAGAATTACAAAATTTTATCAAAACTGAAAAAAATACAAAGGACTCAATTATAGCTATTGCTAAAAAATTAGAAATTAGTTATCAATCTCAAATTTCAAAAACAAACAAAACTTTTAATTTTCATATTACAAAACATAATGAGATGAAAATACTTTTAGAAAAAATTCGCTTACAGTCTTTTGTTTTTGATCAGGTATTGTTAGGCGATAAACAAAAAATATAATTGCTTAGATATTACATTTTTTCTCTACTCTAAAACAAAAAATTTATTTTACCTCAATCAAGTATTCTTTTTGAAGTTTTTATATAATTGTTACTAAAGTAGCAAAAAAAGTTTATTGATTGTGTATTAATTCATACGTGATCATTTTAAACATTGAATTAATATCTGCATTGTGCAATCTTTTTTTGCTAAATTATTATATGTTACTATATATATTAAATTTAGTTTGTAAAATAAATACGTCTATTTGCACGTGATAATATGTTATACATTATAAAAAATCACATCCTGTGTAATCTTTTCTAGTTTGTACTATATATAATTTGTGAAATCTTATTTATTAGGTATGGTGTGTTTTGTTTAGCAATTTAATTTTAATATAAATTTTGTCTATCTAGTTAGAAGATTGAATTTAAAAAATATTTAAATATCAATATGTTGTGAGCGTTGTGATAAAAATCAACTTTTTATAAAAAACAGATTACTTATCTTTACTTACATGAGATCCATATACCAGTACCTTTCTATGCATTTTGCAATTTTAATATCATATTTTATCAACTAATGTAAAAATCTATTTTCTTAATTGAGAATAAAATAATAAAAAATAAGGTTGCTATTTATTTTGTGTAATGAATTTGTAATCATCCTATATCGAATAGTATTCATAAAAATTCATACCCAAAAATAACTAAATTGCCTATTTTTTATCGAATTAAATGATTTACTTTTTTTTGATAAATATTTCTTTAGTTTTCATTTTGAGTATTTAACATTTTCATGATCTATGTTAGAATGCTTTGGTTAAACTATATTGAAAAAATGAGTTTGGGGTTTATATATATTATGTAGGCTATGTATTTAAATTATGATGTTATAATTCATAGAGCAGTTATTTTTTTACTTAAGTATAATAATTAAAAATTATTTGATAAAAAATATGAATTCAGCAATTTATAGTCCTCATGGTTGTGGTTTGTACAATTATATTAGGAAAGTGAACAAGATACCTTCCCTATCAGATAAAGAAGAATTGAGTCTTGCAAAAAAATACTCTCAGGAGAAAGATATAAAGTCAGCTCATCGTTTAGTAACAAGCCATCTCAAACTTGTAGTGAAGATAGCAATGAACTATAGACGATATAGTGCTTCTATGCTAGATCTTATATCAGAAGGGAATATAGGTCTTATGAATGCTGTAAAAAAATACGACTATAGCCTTGGGTATAGATTATCTACATATGCTATTTGGTGGATTAAATCTTCTATTCAAGAATTTATTTTGAAATCTAGATCCTTATTGAAAATAGGAAGTAAAACTCTAAGAACTTTGTTATCTTCTAATTCTAGTTTAAAATCTCAAATAGTTGGGCAAGAAAAAGATTCAGATGTAGATCCTAACCAAAATACTAGTTCTGAATTTGATCAAGAGTCTATTGTATTATCAGACTCTCTGATTGATGATTCACATAATAGTTTTTTGGCGAATAGTAACCTACTACCAAATAATGCTTCTGATAATTTTCCAGAATTGATCAATTCTGTACCTGATAAAAAAGATAATCAAGAAAATCAACTAATAGAACAGCAAAATTATACTCGCAATAAGCATTTGGTAATTGATGCAATTAAACAATTGTCTAAAAGAGAACAAGAAATACTCCATGCTAGAAGGCTAAAAGATAAACCTTACACTTTATCACAATTAAGTGAACAATATTCTATATCAAAGGAAAGAGTAAGACAAATAGAAAGTAATGCTTTTGAAAAAGTAAAAAAAATAGCTTTATCTTCTACTTAGAAGTTTATAGGTAATAATTAATCAAGATAAAAGCACTATATATTATAGGTCACGATCCTTTTGAATCCATTATTAACTATGGATTTGTGTACTACTAATATGGGGATTTTTGCTGCCAAAAGGAAGCTTATAGAAGATTTTTGACATATACATGTGTATTGTATATACATGTGTTGTTTATTTCTTATTATGAGAAACTTTTATTGTGATTTCTTTTCGCTTAAGTACTTACTGAATACCAATCATTTTGATAATGTATGAAAAAGAAGTAAATGAATTTTTTAGTCTGATAATTTTATTTGTTTCAACAATGTACAAGAATTAAGTAAATTCTATCTGTAAATAAAAATGCTCGACTATTTGATAGATATTGCAATTTAAGATATTCATAGTGTAAAGCTTCATTGAAGTGTTGTTTTATCGATAAGATGTTAAGATAGTGCGATTTATAATATGCATAAATCCTCAAAATGCACTATAGACCAACCTGGTAAGAGTGTTGATGCTAAATCTGATCTCAATCGACCTGATCATGGTTAGAGTATAAATTTTAAAAAACAATTAGAGTATAAGGCTTTTAGAAAGGATTAGAATGAATAGAAATAGATCACAAATAAATATCTCAAAGATATAACAATGTTTATTATAGATAAAGAGAGTAAAAGTGGTAAAAAATTTCTATGTAATCCATACTGATATATGGAAGATACTGATATAAATGCATTAAAGATATTATCTAGCTAGATTTAGTCGTATCTTTCTGTGAAACTAGTCTAGTAGTTGATAGTCAATAAAAAATCTGCATGCTATACTTAGTCTCTTTGATCTTTGCATGTTGTACTTGGTCGCATTGATCTGTAAAGCAGCGAGTCTAATAATCTAGCAGAAAAAAAATTTGTCGTTGCGTTGGACTTAGTGGTGTACTTTGTAAAGCGCATTGAGTAGTCAATTTGCAACATAGACCTGAGAGAATTTATGAAAATTCTTTCCCTTACTATAAGGAATCCAAATACTTGAATGTGTGGAGAATTGCCAAGAGAAGTCATCAAAATGTTCTACATTTTGAATACTATTATCTGGTAAATAGTTTTGAAATGTTGAATTTGGATACAAAAATGGCGTTGTTCTTGTATAATATTTATTTCACCGTTGAATGCCTACGATCTATATCAAAGGAAAGAGTAAGAAAATTTGGATGAATTTTTTGCAAGAGCACATAAAATGTATTATTGTTTCTACATCTTGGTTTTGTATTTGGACTCTGAGTAATTCTAATGAGTCGTCATCTTCTCTCTGCAGTATAATAAATGCAGTACCTTTTCTCTATTACTAATTTGTACTGTGTAAGCATATCTTTACCAATAAGATTTTTTCTTATTAACTCTCTAATGCACTCTAATATATTGGCTTCTTTGCAAGAACATATGATGTAGAGCTCATTGTATCTCTATCTTTATTTTGTACTGTAAATGTATTTTTATTAATAAGATCTTCTTTTATTAGTTCTAGAAACAATTTAAATCCTTTTTTTATAGCATAAGTGATTTCGAAATGTTATTCCATCTTCATTTTTTACTTTAAGTAAATCTTTATCTAAAGAATTATTGTTTATTAATTCTCTAAGCAATTCTAATGTATTACTGTTTCTCTATGTTGGTTTTGTACTTCTAAGCGCATCTTCTTTATCAATAAGATTTTGCTTATACTAGTTCTGTAAGTCAACCTAATATTGTGTATTGTTGCAAGAACAAAGAATATAGAGATGTTGTTCCTTGCTGGCTTTGTACTTCTTGATGATTAAAAGAAAGTAAATTATCATTAATAATGATTATTATTTTGTTAAAAAGCAAAACACACCAGGGTATCACATTATTTAGTAATATAAGATTTTTTAGTAATATGTATAATTGGTGTTTTTTATTAAAAATAGTGTAAAAAAATTATTAGGTGCTGAATATTCTAAGAAAAAATAATCACGAAAAAGCACAATTACAAAATTTCTTCTTGATAACAAGAGAAAAATCCTTTACTTTAAAAAATCTTTTTGGTAAGAAATTTGCTCTTTGCTATCTTGAGTTGTTACAAATTGCTATGCGAAAATTTTTCCAAAATTTATTAGAATATTTCTGCGTATAAATATTTTTTTTCTCTATAGGAAATAATTTTTATTTTATTTTGACTTCTGGTGTACTCCATTGTATTTTCCTTGGCATTGTAAATCCCTCTAGGGATTTTTTTCATAAGATCTAGAATCTAGAATCTTTATACGAAAATACTGTGCTCATATGAATCAAAAGCAAATATTTTGTACCACTATTTTTATAAGCTTTATTTGTAAATCTAAAATTACAAAAATGATATTTCTATCGAGGTTATCAATCTCCAAAATCCATACAAATCTATAAGGTTCTGCAAATAATCATTTTTATACAATCACCAGGTTAACAAAAAAAATTCTATTTAAAACTTTTTTTGATTTTTGAAAAAAAACCCCCATAAATCCCTTGATTGAGTTCCTTATCTAACTCTTCTAGCATAAGTTTCTGTTTCTTATTCACAGATTTAGGAATAGTGATGTTTATATGTGCATATAAATCTCCTCTAGTAGAGGATCTAATTTTACTCATACCCTTTCCAGCAATCCGTAATTTATGATTTTGTGCAGTATATGGTGGTATTTTTATTTGAATTTTTTTATTATCTAGAGTAGTAATTTCTATTTCTCCTCCAAGAATTGCTTTAGTAAATGGAATTTCTAGGCTACAATGCAAATCTATGTGATTTCTTATTTCATAGATAGAATGTGGTATTACCTGTACCAATACATAAAGGTCTCCATTCTGTCCTCCTCTAACCCCAGCCTCTCCTTCATTAGTTAATCTGATATTCATTCCGTTTTCTATTCCTTCAGGAATTTTTACTATCAATTCTCTATTTTTTGTTAATCTTCCAGATCCACTACAGGATTTACATGGATTTTTCAATATTTTTCCCGCTCCTTTGCAGTTAGAGCATGTTTGCGATATAGAGAAAAATCCTTGTTGAATGCTATTTACTCCAGTGCCATGACATGCATAGCAATTAATAACCGAATTTTTATCCGCAGCACCTTCTCCTCCACATTGGTTACATCTAATATGAGATTTAAAGTTGATTTTTTTTTCTATTCCTGAAAAAGCATCTTCAAGGGTGATTTTTAAATTATATTTTAAATCTGCTCCACGATATGAGTATGAAGTTGATCTATTACTAGAAGAACTCCTTCCTCCTCCCATAAAATCTTCAAAAAAATCGCTAAATACTCCTCCCATATCATGAAACGATCCCTTTCTTTGTCCAAATCCTTCAAAACCAGAAGAAGCATTAGCACCTTGTTTAAAGGCTTCATGTCCAAACTGATCATATGCAGCCTTTTTTTGTTCATCTTTCAATACATCATAAGCTTCGCTAATTTCTTTAAATTTTTTTTCAGAATCTAAAGAGCCATTATTGTGGTCTGGATGGTGTTTCCTAGCTAACTTTAAATAGGCTCTTTTAATTTCTGATGCTGAAGATGATTTGTTAACACCTAAAACAGAATAATAATCTTTAGACATAAAAATTTTTAAAATTTAACTATTTTCGCTTACATCCTTGGCGTCTCCATCTACTATTTTTTCATCAGTAGTTTTATCAGAATCTTCTGCAGAATGTTCTTTCGCTGTTGTGTTGTTGTTTTGAGTCGAGTATTTTTTTTCTACTTCTAATGTGGCTTGAGTTAATGTAAGAGTTAAACGACTTACTTCATCTTTATTTTCAGCAGAAATGGCATCTTTTAAAGTTGTGATTTGAGTATTTAAATTGTTTTTCTCTTCCTCTTGCAAAACATTACTGTGCTTTGTGATAAATTCTTCTGCAGAAAATATAGCAGTTTCTGCTTGATTCTTAGTTTCAATAAATTCCTTCTTTTTTTTATCAGCTTCAGCATTTAATTCTGCATCTTTCACCATTTCTTCTATTTGTTCATCTTTAAGTCCTCCAGAAGCTTGAATTACAACTTTTTGTTCTTTGCCAGATGTTTTATCTTTAGCAGACACATGTACTATACCATTTGCATCAATATCAAATGTTACCTCAATCTGAGGAATGCCTCTAGGTGCAGGAGGAATTCCCTCTAAACTAAATTGCCCGAGCAATTTATTGTATGCAGCTAACTCCCTTTCTCCTTGAAACACTTTTATTACGACACTACTTTGATTATTTTCAGCTGTAGAGAATACTTGACTTTTTTTCGTTGGAATGGTTGTATTTCTATCAATTAATCTTGTAAATACCCCACCTAAAGTTTCTATTCCTAATGATAATGGTGTTACATCTAACAATAGAACATCTTTTACATCTCCTCTTAATATTCCTCCTTGTATAGAAGCACCTAAAGCCACAACTTCATCGGGATTTACACTTTGATTAGGTTGTTTACCAAAAAATTTGGTAACTTTTTCTATCACTTTAGGCATACGAGTCATTCCTCCAACCAAAATCACTTCATCTATATCAGATGAAGATAATTTAGCATCCTTTAAAGCTTTTTTACAAGGTTCTAAACTTTTATCAATTAAATCTATTACTAAGGATTCCAATTTAGCTCTGGTTAGCTTAATAGATAAATGTTTAGGACCAGATGCATCAGCTGTAATGTAAGAAAGATTAATATCTGTTTCCTGAGTTGTTGTTAAAGTCTTTTTAGCGTCTTCTGCAGCTTCTTTTAATCTTTGTAAAGCTAGAGGATCATTTTTTAGATTTATTCCACTAGATTTTTTGAAATCATCAATTAAAAAATCCAATATTCTCATATCAAAATCTTCTCCACCTAAAAAAGTATCTCCATTAGTGGATTTGACCTCTACAAGACCATCACCCATCTCAAGTATCGATATGTCAAAAGTTCCACCTCCAAGATCATAAACAGCAATTTTCTTTTCTGAATCAGTTTTATCAAGGCCATAAGAAAGAGCAGCAGCTGTTGGTTCATTAATAATTCTCTCTACTGTTAAACCTGCTATTTTTCCTGCATCTTTAGTTGCTTGACGTTGTGCATCGTTAAAATATGCTGGAACAGTAATTACAGCTTTACTCACTTTCTCTCCTAAATAGTTTTCAGCAGATTCTTTCATTTTTTTTAATATATATGCACTAATTTGACTAGGAGAATATTTTTTTCCTTGTACTTCCACCCAAGCATAGCTACCAGAATCTGCTTTTACTATATCATATGGAACTAAATTTTTATCTTTTGTTACTGTTTCATCATCAAAATTTCTACCTATTAGTCTTTTGATAGCAAATAAAGTATTTTTTGGATTTGTTACTGCTTGTCTTTTAGCTGTATCCCCTACTAAAATTTCATCTTTAACAAAAGCTACCATAGAAGGTGTAGTAGCTTTTCCTTCTATATTAGTTATTACTTTAGGATTTTTTCCTTCCATAACCGCTACACAGGAATTTGTAGTACCTAAATCTATTCCTATAATTTTTTCCATATTATTAATTCCTCTTTTTAATGTTATTCTAATTCACAAATAATCATTTTTGTTAAGTCAGAATGACTTTGTAATAAATAATGTGATAAATAATAAATTAATTCATTAATTAACCAAAATCACTAATACTAATACATATATGTTCAAAAGATCAAATTTCAATAATCATATATAAAATTTTGTAATATTTTTAATTGCTTCTTTGAATATCATATAGCAAATATTTTGCTCTATTTATTTATGATAGACTTTATATTGAGATAAAATATAATTAGTAATTAATATAAGTAGTAGTTATAAATTATTTGTATAGTTTATGCAAAATATAATTGAGATTGTGCTTAAATGACAAAATTATATTAAATTTTAAAACGTAAAAATGAGGAACAGAATTTTGAATATTCTTCAAGAAATTAAATCTTATTTATCTCAGGATCTTAAATCATTAGATCAAAAAATACTAGATTATTTTGCTAAAAAAGAGCAATTGATAAGAATTATAGGTGAGTATATAGTTAGCTCTGGAGGTAAAAAAATTAGATCGATCTTTGCTTTGTTGAATTTTAAAATGCTATCCAAAGACTCAGAAGTAGATAGTAAAGTTATTACTTCTTGTGCTGCAATTGAGTTAATACATATGGCTACTTTATTGCATGATGACGTAGTCGATGGAAGTAAAACTAGAAGATCTTTACCAGCTGCTAATGTTTTATGGGGAGTCAATGCTAGCATTTTAGTAGGAGATTTTTTATTAAGCCAAGCTTTTAATTTTTTAGTATCTGTTGGATCAATTGAAGTGCTCGATACGCTAGCTAAAGCTTCATCTTTGATCATAGAAGGAGAAGTTGTTCAACTTTCTCAATTAAGTAAAGGAGTAGATTTTTCTAGAGAAAAATATTTTCAGATCATAGATTTAAAAGCTTCTGAACTATTTGCTGCTGCATTTACAATTTCTACTATTTTAAGTTCTAGAAAAGAATATTTAGAAATATTAAAACAATATGGTCTACTAGTAGGTAGAATTTTTCAAATTACAGATGATTTAATGGATTATGACTTTAATTCAAAGCATTTAGGAAAATCTCCAGGTGACGATTTTAAAGAAGGCAAAATCACAATGCCATTAATAATTTTATACGAACTCATGTCTAAGCTAGAAAAGAACAAACTTACAAAGATTTTACAAAATCCTACCAAAAATAAAGAGGATTTTATTTGGGTAAAAGAAAACATTATCAAATATAATATAAATACACATATAAAAGAAATTATCCAAAAATTTGAACAAAATGCCTTGATGATTTTATCAAAATTGCAGATTAATGACATAAATTTTTCATATATTGTGAAGCTTACTAAATTTATTGTACATAGAATTGACTAATCAAAATTAATTATATGGTTCACAGCAAGATTATAAAATGTACTATACTCGCTTGGCTCCTTTGTACAGGATTTTTAGTAATTTGTACTGCTCTTTTAGGTGGATACACTAGACTTACTGGTTCTGGTTTATCTATTACTGAATGGAAACCTATTGTTGGTATATTTCCTCCTATAACAGCATTGGATTGGAATATTGAATTCCAAAAATATCAAAAATCCTTAGAATATATTCAAATTAATTTTGATATGAGTTTAAATGAGTTTAAAGTTATTTTTTTCATTGAATACGTACATAGAATGATAGGTAGAATTACATTTATAGCATATATTATCCCTTGGATTTATCTTTTATCTTCTAAAAAGATTAAAAATGATATATATCTTACACTTGTATTTTTAGGTATTATATTGCAAGGAGTGGCTGGTTGGTATATGGTTAAAAGTGGTTTAGTTAATAATCCACAAGTAAGTCATTTTAGACTTTTATTGCATTTTTTATTGGCGTTATTTATTTATAAGATAATTTTTTTTAGATTTTTACATTATAAATATTCGATTTTAGTAGATCACAAAATTTTCAAAAAAAAAAATTCTAAGAAATTTCGTATTCTATTTTTTACATTTTATCTATTGTTTCTCTTTCAAGTTATTTGGGGATGTTTTGTAGCAGCTCTTAAAGCTGGCTTGATATATAATTCTTATCCATTAATGGGCAATAATTTTGTCCCTTCTGAAATGGATAATGAGTTTAATTTTTGGTATTTATTTTCTGATGTGGTTTATGTTCAATTTATACATAGAATATTTGCTATTTTAGTTTTTATGTTTTCTCTTATGATATTTTTATATTCTCATTTTGTATTGCATTGTAAAAAGCTAATAATTGCCTCTTCTTTATTATTTTGCTGTACTACGATGCAATTTTGTTCAGGAGTGTTTACCTTATTGTTTCATCTTCCTATATTTTTAGCTCTTTTTCATCAATTAGGAGTATTTATTATAGCATCATTTGTTGTATATATGTTTTTTCTTATAACAATATCTGAGTGATTGATGAATGATTTAAAAAAAATATCTGTCAAAAACGTATTAAATACTAGATTAGATAGATTTTTAAGGGAACAAAATTCTATACTTTCTCAATCTTTTTTGGAAAAATTATTGAGAAGAAAACACATATTATTAAATGGTAAAAAAGCTTTTTCTAATACATTGCTCAAGAATGGAGATATTATAGAATATAAAAAATTTTTAGATATTGAGTTTCAACAGATTAATCAATCAAAGAGTTTTTTTTTTAATACACCACAAATAGCAAAATTTACAAAAAAAGAATTTTGTTCGAAAATTATATGGATGTCTGAAGAGTTTTTAGCTATAAATAAATCTTCTAATGTTGCTGTTCAAGGGGGCAGTAAGGTGAAAATTTCTCTACAAGATAGTTTGCATTATCTTAAAGAAAAAAATCAGAAAGATTTTAAGATAGTACATAGAATAGATAGGGATACAAGTGGTATATTAATTTTTGCTAATGGATATATAAATGCAGTAAAATTGGCTAAAGCTTTTAAAAGTAGATTGATATATAAAATATATCTTGCTTTGGTTGAAAATATTCCTATAGATAAAGAAGGTAAAATTCAGGATTATCATCATTATGTTGATAGTAACAATATTATCAAAAATAGAATTTCAATAAGTTTTTATAAGTTATTAGCAAATGATCACGCAAGATCTTTGTTAATTTTTTTTCCTATCACAGGTAGAAAACACCAAATAAGGAAACATTCTCTTAAAATAGGATGTCCTATAATAGGTGATATTAAATACGGTTCACAATTTTCTCAATCCAATCTGAAATTACATGCTGTTAGAATGGATATAGATTATAGTATTTTTTGCAAAACTATATCTTTGTTTTCTTTTCCAGAAAAATCTTTTTTTAGCAATTTTAAGATAGATAAATCTTGTATTATAAAATTTATTAAAAATTTTGATTTCGCAAATAATTCTTTATTAAAGACTTGAATTAATGAATTTTTATATTATATATATTTTCATGAAATGTTGATATGTTTAGGTTTCTAATTTTTATTTAGGCATCCTAAAAATGTACATTTTCAATAAGATGATAAAATTAATTTAATATATTTAATGATTGAGGTAAAAATGAAATTTAAACCTTTACATGATAGAGTAGCTATTAAACCTGATATTCAAGAATCTAAAACAGCTAGTGGTATTATAATACCTGATTCAGCTAAAGAAAAACCCTTAAGAGGTACTGTCTTAGCAGTAGGAAAAGGTAGTGTAGATCAATCTGGAAAAATGATTCCTTTGACAGTAAAAGTAGGAGATGTAGTTTTATATGGAAAATGGGGAGGAACAGAAGTAAAAATTGAGAATGAAGAAATAATCGTAATAAAAGAAAGTGATATAATGGGTATTTTTGGTTCATAAATTAGCGACCATAGTATTTAATGAAATCATGCATATATATGATAATATACCAGTAATTAATAAAATTTAATTTATATAAGATAACTAATTATGACAAAGACTATAAGATTTGCTGATCATGCTCGTGATGATATGATCAAAGGTGTTGATATGTTAGCAAATACCGTAAAAATTACTCTTGGACCTAAGGGTAGAAATGTTGCTATAGAACAATCATTTGGAGCACCCAGATTAACAAAAGATGGAGTAACAGTTGCTAAATCTATTGATTTAAAAGACAAAGCTTTAAATACAGGAGCTCAATTTATTAAGGATGTTGCAAGCAAAACTGCTGATGTATCTGGTGATGGTACTACTACTGCTACAATATTAGCGCAATCTATTATTCATCAAGGGAATAAAGCAGTTGCTGCTGGATGGAATCCTATGGATTTAAAAAGAGGGATTGATTTAGCAGTGAAAAAAGTTGTAGAAATAGTTAAAGATAGGAGCAGACCAATTTCTTCTCAAGAAGAAATTGCACAGGTAGGAACTATTTCTGCTAATGGAGATTCTGAAATTGGTAATCAAATAGCTTTAGCTATGAAAAAAGTAGGTAAAGAAGGGGTTATTACAGTTGAAGAAGGAAAAAGTTTAAATTTCGAAGTTGAAGTAGTTGAAGGAATGATGTTTGATAAAGGATATTTATCACCTTATTTCACAAATAATAAAGATAAAACTGTATCTGAGTTAGATAATCCATATATATTAATTTTTGAAAAAAAGATCACTGCTTTGAATCCTATATTGCCACTCTTAGAAGCTATTATTGAAAAAAATAGAGAACTTTTAATTATAGCAGAAGATGTAGAAGGTGAGGCATTAGCTGCGCTAGTTGTAAATAGATTAAGGGGGATGTTAAAAGTGACAGCAGTGAAAGCACCCGGTTTTGGAGAAAGAAGGAAAGCTATGTTAGAGGATATAAGTATTTTAACTTCTGGTACATTTATTACTGATGATTTAGGCATAAAATTGGATAAAGTAACTTTAGATATGTTAGGTCAAGCAAAAAAAGTTAGGGTATCTAAAGATGATACAGTCATTATTGGTGGTTATGGACAGCCTCAAAATATAGAAGCACGCTGTTCACAGATTAAAGCTAATATAGAAGAATCTACTTCTAGTTATGACAAAGAAAAATTACAAGAAAGATTAGCAAAATTAGCTGGAGGAGTAGCTGTATTAAGAGTAGGAGGAGCAACTGAAGTAGAAGTAAAAGAAAAAAAAGATAGAGTAGAAGATGCTTTACACGCTACTAGAGCTGCTGTAGAAGAGGGAATAGTTGCTGGAGGAGGAGTTACTTTATTTTATGCAGCTTCAGCACTTGATGATTTCACAGTTTCAAATGATGATCAAAAAGAAGGTATCAAGATTGTAAAAAAAGCTTTACAATCTCCTGTAAAGCAAATCGCTGATAATTCTGGTGTTGATGGAGCAGTGGTATGCGGTAAATTGTCTGACTTCAATGATAATGATACCTATGCTAAAGGTTTTGATGCTCAAACTATGAAATATGTTAATATGTTTGAAGCAGGTATAATAGATCCTACAAAGGTTGTTCGTTCTTCCTTGCAGGGAGCAGCATCTATAGCTGGCTTGGTAATAACTACAGAAGCACTGGTATTTGAAGATGGATCTGATAAAAATGATAAATCTTCTCCTATGGGTGGTGGTATGCCTCCAGGTGGAATGGGTGGTATAGGAGGATTCTAAAATAAATTGCTCTATTTTTTGTACTTGCATAGGGTATTATTACTTATATAACCTATGCTTGTGCATTCTCATGATGTTTTTTTCTTAATCCCCAAAACAAACCTTCTTCGGTAGGTATTGATAGAGAAACCATTTTTACTATTAAAAAATTAACTCAGAGGAAAGAATTTTGATTAGTAAAAGGTTATATTGTCTTAGTGAAAATTAGGTCAAATCATTCTCTTTTAAGAATGAATATAAACTAATTCATAACTGTTCGATATACCAATTTTGTTTTACTGTTAGAATTTTTATTTTTTTATTTACTTTCTATGATCATTACTTCAAATAAAACGATAAACGAAATAGTTGTTTTGGTTTAAACATATTAATCTAAATCAGATCTTTTTTAAAAAAATGTATACTTCCGTTATGCAAGATTGATTTATTAATTGTATAAGCATAAAAGATTAATAACTATTTGTTATAGATGTTTTTTTGAAGTGCACATAATTTTCTTAAAGAAAAAATTAGAAACTAAATCCTATTTCCCCGTAAGGGTACACAAAGTATTCTTTTTTACCCAAATTTTGTTTTAATGTGACTCCAATGTCTATGCTAAAAACTTTATCGTAAGCATAATTTACACTTATATCTTCTGTAATGGTCCCCTTTTTTGAATTAAAGAACTTTATAGTTTTTTGTTCATCTTCAGTAGTATTATTGTTACTAGTATTAGATGAAATAAAATCTTTATGATCAGGCTTGTACAAAGGTAATTTCCAACCAATGAGCGCTTTTCCTGAAAGCGTAGATTTCTTATCTAGACTTTGGTAAAGCATTCCAAAATCAAATTTTACCTTTGGGTTGAAGTTAGCAAAATACTGAGAAGTAGAAGCATATTTTTTGTAATAATGATCCTTCATTGGTTGAGCATTTTGTTCCTTATCAGAAGACTTCCTTTGTATTTCCATATCCAAACCTAATGTGGTATCTATAGCAAATTGCATTTTCGGATTTATTACAAATTTGTATCCAGCTTCAGCTAAAAAACCTGTGCTCAACTTTGAAAATTTAGCATTTTCTTTTTTTTCTTGCTGAGGTTTTGTTTCTTTGTTATCCAAAATTTTTTGTGTAAGTGTTTGTTCTACATTAATAAAACCCGTGCTAACAGTAGCACTAAATAGAAAATTACTTCTGTTCCTTGGAGATGTTTTCATAACAAAAACAGATCCTAGAATGTTATTTAGAGCAACAGACTCTTGGTTATTCTTATTGTCTTTTTCAGAAAAATCTAATTTATGATTATAATACGATAAAGCAGAACCTAAATTAATCCAATCTAGTATTCTAAAAGATACTCCTACAACTCCTCCCCATGACTTAAAATCATATACACTTGATTTAAGAAATTCTTCAGAGTTAGATAATTTTCCATTCCCAAATAATTCTTCCCTTACAAAGATATTTATTTCGTTGTTAAGTATATTCTTTGAAAGAAGACTGCATATTGCATCTAAATTGCGAGAAAATATAGACGAAGTCTGCATATTTAGGTCAATAGCCCTAGGCACAACCATTGTTGTTTGATCTCCTCCTGTAGGATTTTCTGTGATATCTTCCAATATAGGTAAGTACCCAGCGTCAGCGTATACGAGGTTAGATAAAGTAAAGATTAGTAATAAACAAGATTTTATTATATAATTTAGATATTTTTTATTCATTGTACTTCTTTTAATCATTTATAAGTAAAATTTATTTAGTTTTGAAATCCAAAATACGCAATTATTCTTATCAAAGCTTAGTTTAGTTCAAAAATTTATATTTTTTATCAATACAAACTATAAAACGTTTATTCTTGATTCCAAAGCAATCATACTATATGTTAAAAAATTTCACAAACTAATTAGAGTAAAATATTTGCAAATAAATTATTTTTCTGATCGAGTTTTAGATTATTATAAATGTAATAATAATATGTAATCATTTACAAATTAATAAATTAAGTACTATAAATAGTTTTTCCATTTGACTTGGGACTGATTAGTTTAAAAATTTTCAGTATGAAAAAAATGACTATTCAAAAAGACCAAATTATATAAGTCTTTTCTATTCATTTCCAGACTACAATCTCCTTCCAATTGTGCTCCTTGAGATTGATAAAAAGAGTGACTAATGTTAAATGGAGATAGATAATATTTACCTAAACCAAATTGGTTATAAAAAGTATTTTCTATCGAATATGCAAGTTTATTACCTTTTCTTATAGAGATTTCTCCTGTAACGGGATCTATTATATATTGATTCAATCCTAACGAATTTTTATCATATTGTGTTACAGTACTTGATTCTTTCTATCGGAAAAGTTCTTTTAGGAATTCTTTTTGCTTTTTTGTTTCTTCTTCTTGTTTTGTTGAGTCAGAATTGTTTTTTTGTGCTAATTTATCTATATCTGTTGAAGAAGATATATGAGCATAGTTATCTTTATCTCTAACATCTCTAACAGAAATTACTAACTCAACAAGTATTGAAGTACTGGATCCTTTAAAAGATTCTGTTTGTAAGTAGATATAATCTATGAATTGAGTTTGAGAAACTTTTTTAAAAACATTTTTTAAGATAAAGGAGAGTTCATTATATACAGTAGGTTGTTCTGTAGCTAATCAAAATATATTCAAATTGTAATCATTTTGGTTGCTATTTGGAGCAAATAATATTGCAATATTATTTGCTTCATACCATATTAATTCAAAAAATTTTTTATTACTCAGATTTTTTAATGTCTGAAGCAATATTGGTCGAAAGTTATTTATTAAATTTTCATTCTCTAGTATTGGATCTAAAATAGTAATGTTGATGTCTCTTTTAAAAGGGATTAGCTCTATGAATAAGGATTTCATATATACTTTATACATATTTTCAGGATTAAGATCTAGGTCAAATTTTTTATTTTCTAGATTTTTACTCATTGTATCTCTTGTCTTATTGAATGATTGATCACTAGACTATTACAACCAACATAAAAGCTTCTGATACACTAGTGCAAATACACTTTATAAAAAAATATATTTATTCCCTTACAACTTTTGATAATAAATCTGTTATAAAATGTGGTACTGAGCATGAT
>CAZKNN010000024.1:0-11732 GCA_964554285.1 uncultured Rickettsia sp. | reverse complement strand
CCAATTCTCCAGAAAACGTCACTTTCAAAGCTTTTATTACATCCTGCACTCCAGAAGATATAAAACCTATCCTGGCGCTTGCGAATACACCAGTACATGCTAAACATACTCCAAGTATGGTCTGGCCTATTCCTAAAATCCCTAATAATAAACCATCTAACCAATTTTTTTTGGGTTCTTTTGTTCCTTTTCAAATAAATGCTGTATACCAGAATTTAATAGTTCTAACAATTCTACAAGATTGTTATTATTTCTAGGAACAACATCTAGAATCGATTTATATGATTCAATAATAAAAATTTTATTATGTCCACCTTGTAATATATTTAAATTTTTACTGACATTTTCTGCACATTTTTCTAAAATTGCTCTTCTATTCTTAAATTGTTCCACAGTTTTTGTCGAAACTTGAGAATTAAACAAATTTTCTCCTGCATCTAATATCTTTAATTCTATATTATTAATCCTTTCTAAACTTTTAGAAAAATACTCAATAGACTGATTTACCAATGATTAATCATTTTGTTTTGTATTAGAAGAATTTTTTTGAATGAAATTACAAGCAAGATCATGGTTAGCAGCAAAATTAAAATGAGAATCTGTTGCAATTGCTCTTTTTACAGCTGATTCCTTATCGTAAAATTTATGTGCCTTTTTTAAGGCTAACGCTGAGTTTTTCAAAGAAGAATTATTTACAATAAATCTTTGCAAATCTTTTTTTAAATCATCTATTTTACCTTTATTAAAATCTTTAGAAGCAAGCCAAAGTCCAAATTTCTCATTAGCTTGTTCCAATTCTACAGAGTATTTTGATTTTATTAATTCTTTATAATATACAAATAAACAGTCTCTTTTCTGAATATCTTTTAATAAAACATTTGTTTTATATTGTGATGATTCTTTTTCCTTTAAATCTCGATTCAATCTTAAATCATGAATTGTTAGTTTGTTTATTCGCTTTAAATCTTTTTCTCCAAATAGATATTGAAATATTTGTTTACTATAATTTCTCCACGACCTTTATTACCGGATCTAGCAGTTCTACCAAAGGCTTGCTGCTTTACCCTCAAATTCTGTGGCAAATATCCAAGTATTACATGTACTCCTCCATTAAATTCTACTTCTAAAGATGTATTAAGATCAGATCCTCTTCCGGCTAAGTTAGTTGATATTATTATTTCTTCGCTAAAAAGAATTTTGCCTTAAATCTCTTGATCTTGATCATTTCTTAGATATAGCGTAATCTTACTTTTATCAGCTACATTCATTAAAAGTTCAGAATTGATTTTTTGAGTAGCCGAAATATTAGCAGAGATTAAAAGAACTGCTCTTTGAGAATCAATTTCTCTCAATGTAGATTGAATAATCTTATTAATCTGTTCTTCTTCATTTTCTGTTAAAGTTGACTGTAATTCTAAGAATTGTGTTTTCCTAAATTTTGGAATGTTTTTTGTTTCTACTTTATAAGATTCTTCCAGTAATTTTCTAGAGTTATCACGACCTAAAGTGCCAGTCATGCCAAAGATATTTTTACCATATTTTTGGATATAAGATATATTTGAAATAAATAACGTAGAGAGTGATAAAGGAATGATTTTGAGTCCATGTTTTATTTGTAAAAATTGATGTAACCCTCCTTCCCATTGTGTATTTTCTTGTATTATCCCTGTATGCTCTACATCTATCGGTACTATAATTTTATGCCCTAAGCCAGAATCTTTGATAAGATAATTAATATTTTCTGACATTCTATAAGCCCTTCCTAAAGAAGTAGTCCAATTTTTACTTTGTGATAAAATAAAATTCTGAAAATAATCTGGAACTGAAATTGGATTTTCTCCATCCCGGTAGAATGGTTTTGCAAAA
Source organism: uncultured Rickettsia sp. (assembly GCA_964554285.1). Lineage (GTDB taxonomy): Bacteria > Pseudomonadota > Alphaproteobacteria > Rickettsiales > Rickettsiaceae > JADHZC01. The sequence goes on along the minus strand of CAZKNN010000024.1, from coordinate 9,866 downwards.
CATTCTCTAATACTATAATCTATTATTTCTATAAGCTTTGTTTCTTCTTGGATGTAATTTGTATTATAAAATGTTATCCCTAATTTTTCTATATTCTCTGCGTAATAATGATAGTAAGCTTGATGAACATTTAGCAAAACATGATTTAAATATTACATCATTGGTATTTGGATAGAAATTTTCGCTATCTTACTTGATTCATCTATTAACATAGAATCCACTTCATTGAGCAAAATATTGTCAAAGCCCCCGTTTACTCTAGAATTTTTTTAAAAATCATATTGGAAAGTTGCTAAGTCTCCATACACCCCCTGTTTTGAATAACATTCCTTATACCCACTATGTAGATCTTTGTAAAAAAACGTTGAGTCCAAGCTTACACCTAACATTTTGAATAAGACTACAGCAGATTCAAAATCTCTCTTTGCTAGTAAAGGGGAACTTGTTAAAAAATCTATATTTTGTCCTTCTAATGCTTTAATTAAAGCTATTACAGCAGTAGTAAGAGTTTTACCTTCTCCTGTTTTGATTTCAAGTAAAGTACCTTTATCAGATTGTAAAATACTCAGTATTGAAATAATTTGCGTATCTCTTAATTCATGTTTATAAATATTCAATATAGCTTTAGATAATACCGCCAATAGTTCTGGCAAGAATTTATTAATAAGATTCTCACTATTATTTTTGTCCTTTCTAATTTGGTTTGACCAATGTAGAATATCAGGATCTTGCCAAAGAGATATGGGTCTTTTGTTGCTGAAATCTATTTCAGATGGTCTTGTCTTGGCTAAGGCAAGATTATCTAAAAAAATTTTCAAGATATCTTTCTGAGCTAATATTGTAGCTTCTGTGTTTGTTTTTGTATTAAATAGAACAAATTGTTCTATTAATTCTTCAATTTGTTAAGATAGGGTTTTTATCATAACTTTTTACAAAATTGATGGATTTCTCAACCCAGTAAACACTCTTACAATCATAAAAAAATTCTGTTATGGATTTTCCAATCACCTTATCTTCTAATGTAATATTGTTCTTTTTAATTATGTTTAAACCCTGTTTGAAATTTGTCTTTGCTAGAACTGTTTCCTTCTTTTGCAATCTTGCTGTTATTCCTAATAATTCTATTAAAATTTGTTCTAAATGAATTGGTGTTTCTATATCCAATTCTTCCAATAAAATGTTAACTTATCAGAATGTTTTTTTAGAAAGAAAGTTTCTAATTTCTGATATTACTTCCTTAGAATTTAAACTATATATTTTTATAGGTAACTCTTTTTTTTAGTAACTTCTTTATTTCATCTAACTCCTCATCTTGAATATCTAAATCTTTCAACACTAATGATGATTCAAATATCCTCATAAAATTTCTGCTTTGTAACGAATCTTTTACAAGTAGAGTCTCTATTAATTTATCTGCTCCTTCAATCTCTTCCACTAATTCAATAATACATTTTATTAAATCTTCTTGTATGCTACCCCTATCTAATAAACTAGTAACAAGTGCAAAATTGTCTTTTATTAGATCTAAAGTAACAGCTTCTTTCATATTACGTAAAATAAAACTCTCTAATTGAGAATATATTTCAGAAGAAATTGGATTTGTGTTATTTTGTAACCAATATTTTATAACTCCTAAAATAAAACTACACTCAGAATGATTATTGACATTAAGTGAACAAATCTTTTCTATAAATGATTCTGGTATAACAACAGTTTTATTATTTTGTATAAAAGTACTAACGGCCTTTAATGAGTTCTTATTAATTAATAAAATGCGTTGGGAATCAGAAAAAATCCCGGAGAGTACCTCAAATTGCTCAATTGTAATTGATACTTCATTAGAGAATACCTAAGACAGAATAGCGAAAATGACACTGCAATCATATTGACAATCTTGTACATTTTTTATAAGTAGATTACAGTTTTCAGAAATTTTACTTAAAATGATTTTTTTATCATCAGATGAAAATTGCTCTAATATTTCAATATTTTTTGCTATGAGGACAAATAAAGGATCAAGTGATTTCTCACTGATTTCTTGTTTGTGAATCACAAAATCTTCGTCAGAAATGATACTGCATAAAGATATAAATTAATTTATTTCAAGTTTGTTGATATTTTTATTTAATATATTAAGAATTATAAAAGTAAATGCTTCATTTATTTTTAATGATTGAAATATTTTACATAAATTTTGACTTGTATTACTAGATAAACTCACACTACAAGCTTTTTTGTTGATTAAATCTAATGTATTGTAAAGACAATCTTTTTGAAATATTGAAAGTCTAATTTTATCTAGTATTTCATGTGAATTCTCTTCTTGAGAATGATCAATAGAATTAAAATTTTTAAGAAGAGATTATAAACCATCTATTATAGATAAAAGCTTGATCCCAACATAGTCTAAAATTTTTGATAGCTCAACTTCTCCAATAGCATTATATTTATAATATGTAGAAATGATTGCAAGAATATTCCAGGTTATCTCTTCCTCTATTTGAGAAGAATCCTTCTTAATCTCTTGTTCTGTCGATAGCAAATTTATTAGATGACTAATAATTTTTTAGAAAAATGATTATATTTAATTTCTATTATAGAATTTAAATATTTTATGACTTTTTCTTCATACTCTTTGTTTTTTCATTTATTAATATCTCTTCTAAAAACTCTACTTTATTTAGAAAAGATAAATGCCACCCTTGTTTTACAAATACCTCAATTAAATCTTCGCTAGGAGTACGATCTTTATATATGTAAGATTCAATAGTTTCCGCATGTTTTTGCTTTAAAGATAACTGACTCAGAATTGTTTTTTGTGCTAATATATCTATATCTGTTGAAGAAGATATATGAGCATAGTTATCTTTATCTGTAACAGAAGTTACTAACTCAACAAGTATTGCAGTACTGGATCCTTTAAAAGATTCTGTTTGTAAGTAGATATAATCTATGAATTGAGTTTGAGAAATGTTTTGAAAAATACTCTTTAAGAGAGAGGAGAATTAATTATATACAGTAGATTGTTCTGTAGCTAATAAAAATATATTCAAATTGTAATCAATTTGGCTACTATGTGGAGCAAATAATATTGCAATATTATTTGCTTCACACCATATTCATTCAAAAATTTTTTACCACGCACATTTTTTAATGTCTGACTCAATATTGGTCGAAAATTATTTATTAAATTTTCCTGCTCTAGTATTGAATCTAAAATAGTAATGTTGATATTTTTTTTTAAAAGAGCATAGCTCTATTAATAAGGATTTAATATTTAGTTGATAAATATTTTCAGGAGCAAAATCCATGTTTAAACTTTTCTTCTCTAGATGTTCAGTCATTTTACTTCTTGTATTATTGAATTAAGAATAGGAAAAAAGACTATTACAACTAACATAAAAGCTTCTGAAACACTAGTGCAAACACACTTTATCAAAAAATACATTTATTCTCTTACCACTTGTGAGTTTACATTTCAAAATTCTTAGATATTTTGATAGTTCCCATCAATTCTTGATCATGAACTATTTCTTCCTGAAAAATTCCTTCTACTTCTGCTTTCAAATCACTTATTTGCTGTTGCTTTTTATGCTTTTCTTCTACGGTTTTTAGTCTAGCTTACTCTGCTTTCCTAGCATCTTCTACTCTTTGTTCCTCTATAGCTTTTTTTCTAGTTTCTTCGCTTTCTTAGCCTCTTCTATTCTTTTTGACTCTATGGCTTGTTATCTAACTTCTTCTGCTCTCCTAGATGCATCACTTACACATAAACTTGCAGAAGGAGTATTATTCCTAGTAGGACTATAACTACGAGTATTGGAACTCCTAGAACTATCAGAATTAGCTATTACTACTGTTATTACAACAGCAGGCGCAAGTGTCACGAGTGCTGCACCTATAAAATCAACTTATAATAGGTTATTAAATTTAAAATCAATTTATTGATTAATATATCTACTATAAGCTACAATGATTATCAAGGTGGTTTATCTCAAAAAATTGAGTTTTTATAAAATATTTTAATTTTTTAATAATTTTTATATTTTTGAAATCAAAATATTGATTTCATGCACAATTTTTTAATCCATGTAAACCTACAGCAGCTGATTTGAGAGCTATAGGAACAACTATTGCTGTAGTAGAAAAATACAAAATACTATTTATTTTTATATTCACTCAATGCATTCCTAAAAGTTCCTTTGTATTCTTTGATAGAGCGAAGATTGAAGTTAAGGCCCCAAATTAGTTCAAGGATAGATTAAGTTGCTATAAGGACATAGATAGAGAAAAAAATTTATTTGCTGCTTTGTCTAATGATCTTTTTATATTTATTCAAAATGAAAAAATAGAAAGAATTTTTGCATCAAATTTAAATTCATCAGCAAATTTATAGGAAAGTTAGAAAACTTAGCAACATTAAGATTTATTTGATAATGAAGATTTGATATATCAAATCTAATTTAATATAGGTAATTTTCAATTTCAGTAAAATTTAAAAAATAGCGAATAGAAAGAAGCCATATCATATTTAATTAAGCAGAAGGATGAGTGTTTAAATTGTAAAATTTTATTGTAAATTAACTGTAAAAGAAATAAAAAATGTTGTACTAAAAGAAGTTATTTAGTATCAAGATTTTTAATCTTAATAAAATAAAAGAAATAAAAAATATTCTAAGCCTCAAAATTAGTTCTAAAAAATACTCAAATTATTAATTTACATAAATAAATATTTAGTAGAAAAAAATTTTGAAATCATTAAAAAAATGTAATAACAGTAAAATACAAAGTATCACAATACAAAATCTAGCAAATACAGACATATAGCTCAAAACGTATTATTTAAGTGATTTTTATAAATGCTAATTACAAATTTATGTTGTTTTATATAGTTTTTATATGGAAATTAAAAAATTTTTATATGGAAAAGAAAAAAATTGTAATGAATGGTATAAAAATTTAGAAAAGTGCTTTTTTTAAGAAATTTCTTTAGAGAGAAAGGGTGTTTCTATTCTGGAGAGGATTTGTGAGAAGAATGCAACAAAAGGATTTTTAAAAACAACTATCTAAAAAGCTTTAGAACTAGAAGTTTTGAAACATCTTTTCTCAAAAGCTTCAAAGGTATTAGATTTGAAGGTTAATTTCACTTAAATAATGGATAGTAGTACGAATACGAGTGTCGATTTTCAAACGATTGAAAGTGAGTATAAATTTGATGATCCATTAATAATGTCTGAACATCTACTGATTTATAGGTAAGATAGGTTGAGTTTAAGAGGTTTGTTTTATTTTTTTGAATATAGAGGAGTTCTGCTACAACTAGCTACAAAAAAAATAGCACTCTACAAAATACTTCTTTTAGGTATGGTTAAGCAGAATTCAGTGGTTTGTCTTGATTTTGGATATATTAAAAAATTTAGAAAAGTGCTTTTTTAGGAAATTTCTTTAGAGAGAAAGGGTGTTTCTATTCTGGAGAGGATTTGTGAGAAGAATGCAACAAAAGGATTTTTAAAAACAGCTATCTAAACAGATTTAGACCTAGAAATTTTGAAGCATCTTTTTGCCCAAATTTTTAACTAGATATTAGATTTGAAGGTTGATTAGTATATATTCCTCTTATAATGTTTGAAGCATATATAAATCAATTTGTAAAAATTCTATTGCTTTTTTTTATAGTATAGAATTATTACATAGAGTAATAATTGCAATAATATATTAAACAAAAGTTCATAATTTTAATATATTTTTTAAAATATTAAAATTTCTAAATATCACATATATATGGTATAATTGCTATATATTAATTAAAATTAAAAAAACATTCGTTTATTTATTTAAAAATAAACAACATATTTTTTAAATTTATATTTAATAATATTTAATATAAAAATCATAATGAATATTAAAAAATAGATAAATATGAAAAACTGTGATGATAAAAATACTAATATCAATGATATAAATATAGAAAAAAAAAAGGTTGCTTTTAAACTTTTGAACAAGAATATCTATCTAGGTTTCTTTAGTAAGCAAGCAAGAATAACCAATAGTATAATAGATGAAAATTTAGAATTTAATAATTCAGAAGAATTAGAAAAATTTTGGCAAAACATACAGCAACCTAAAATACAAGAAATAAACACAGAAGATAATTTAGAAAAATTTGTTCACCTGCTCAAAAAATTTTTAAATATTATTAAAGACCCTTCAGATCTTAGTATTCAATTTTTATCAAAACATCAATCTACTCAAAAACAGATAGAGGACAAAATTAAGGAATTGATAAACGAATCTTTAAAATTGTATCATTTAATAGAATTAGAACAATTTTTTTCCGTCATAGATCAATCTGACATAAAATTCTTACCTGACATGGAGAAATTTGAGATAAGTAAGCTAAACACAAAATACAAATTGATACCATTTGTTATCCTGCTTAAAAAAAATTTAGATGTTATTAAAAATCCTTCAAATTTTGTTCATCAATTTTTATCAAAACATGATATTACTCAAGAAAATATAGTACAAAAAATTCAGGAATTTATTAACTTATCTATTCAAAAGTTACATGATATGGATCAGTATGGTATAATTTCAGTCCCTACTCTAGAAGACAAAAATATATCTTATCATTATAAAAATGTACAGACTCAAGAAGAAATTTATGTAGAGCATAGCAAAAATTTAATAGATTTATTGTGTGTATTCTTAGATTTATTAGAATTGAGTGAAAAATTTTGTAATCAAGAACAAATACAACGATTGTTTGATGCTTCTATAAAACAATTAGAGGCAGAGTGTAGCTATGTAGAAAAAATGCCCAAACATTTATTTTTCAGTATTTTAAATTTATATAAGATAAACAATAATAGCAAGATTCCTGATGAGTTATTAAATAATACAGATAATTCTAAAATACAGAATTTGAATAAGATTAATAAATTATTATTAACCTATATAGGTTATTTTGCTAAGAATTACAATATAGAAACTTTTAGGCAAAGTATTTCTCTTAGTCAAGAACCAGGACCTCAACAATTTTTTAAATTTTTGTATATCGTACAAGAAGTATTAGATCAAAAATTGGATATTGTCCAAGAAGTATTAAATCAAGCAGATTTAATAAATGTTATAAAGGAACTTGCTTTGAACTATACGAATTATTTCATTTCTTTTCCAAATGATTGTAACTTTTCAATGCTATCTCTATTTAAAGCATTAAATATGCTATCAATTTATTTTTGTAAATCAACAGATGAATTTTCTGTTGATGATAAGAAAAAAATGAATAACTTAACAAATTTGTTTATGGAACAATTTGTAAACAAACTTCAAGGTTCTAAAACTCCAGATATACAAATCTTAAAGAATTTAGTGCATATACTTAGTGCAACCCATACTTCATGCTTAAAAATAAAACTTGTAAAGGAATTTATAAATATATGTAACGCAAATGCTAATGAATTATTTTCAGCAACAGGAGTGAGTTTAATAAAGTGTTTGCACTTGAGTAAAAACTATAGTTACTTGAATGCAGATATTTTACAAGATGGGAATAACTTAAATTTTGCAAAAAAAATAATCAATAGATTACTATCTACAAGTAAATACGAAAATCTAATGCTAACAGACGTATGTTATATACACAAGATATTATCTCATTTTGACTCACAAGGCGAAAATATATCTATTCAGGAACTAAAACAATCTTCAAATCTATTATTGAATTATTACAAATCTCAAGAGATAATACCATATTATTTTGTGAATGAATTATCTATATTATTAAATAAAAAAAAAGAATTACAATTCAGAGTTTTGTTAAAAAATAATGAACAATCACAACTAGAAGAGTTTTACAAGGCAGAAAAAGAATTCATAGATATTTTTATTGAGAAGATTGAAGAAACAAGTTTTTATAAGACCATTAACAATGATTATTTACGATATACAATAATTGTATTAAAAAAAATTTTGTCATGTAATTTAGAAACGCTCGAAGAGCAAAGTGTTAATAAGTTTTTTTCACTTATTGATCAAATTATTGATTTATCAACAGGCTCATCACAAATACAAAGACCATTTTATGAGTTAGATTTTTTGTGTGCAGTATTAGATTTATTTTTTTCCCAAACTAATTTTTATACTGAGAAAAATTTCCTCACATTGCAAACAATTGTAGAAAATTCCATAGATAACATTATAAAAGAAATAAATGATAATATTTTCAAAACACTTTACAATTGGGAGACAATCAATAATTTTTTAAATGCTATATCACAATATTTAATATGCACTAGAGAAAAAGATCAAGAATTGTTATCCAAGATAAAGCAATGCATTGAGAACTCTTTAGAAGCGTTTTTAGAGATATTAAATGAGACAGTAACAAAACCAAGAAGCCCTGCTGAACAAATTTTTTTCATAAGTAGCAGAGATGACATACAAAATTTAATAAGTACTAGTGAATTTTTATTAAAGTTTAATGAGCAGGTGCTTTCAAAAAATTCTGCAGAGCAGCTTAAACAATTTTTAAAAGAAGATCCATTCGAAAAATTTCGAATATCTCTTACAAAATTAATAAATCATTCAAATAGTATAGAGCAGTTTCAATTATTTTGTAAAAAATTACAAAGTAATCAAAAATTGCTTCAAACATTTTTAAAAGTACTAACAAATGATAAAAAAAATACTGAAGTATTTTTTGACACTTTTAAAAATTTTCCAGTTCAGTTTCAAAAATTTCTTAACATTTTAACAAATGATTTACAAAAGATTACAAAAATTCTTTACACTCCAAAAGATGATTCAGAAAAGCTTCAAGAATTTTTAAAATTTTTAGCTTCTTATGTTTGTATTCAGCACAAAAAAAAAGATATAGTATCTGAAATACTCTTGTTTCAAAAAACAACAGAAAAATTTACTGAAAAGATAACTAATTCTATTACACTCAAAGATGAAAAAGAGGTTTTAAATCTAATACTGGAATATAATCAAAAAACATTAACACCGATTAATAAAAAATTATTTAATAATGATCAATTTTTACTTAAAACACTAGATATATTTACAATAATCAATTTCATAGATGCCAATTTTGAATTACTTACTAGTTATAAAACTTTAATAAAACAAAAACTAAAAAATATATTCTTTATTGATAAACCTGAAGTGTTTCGTCAAAATATAATTTACTCTATTAGCTTATTAGATACTGTAAAAAATAAAAAGATAATAGATAAGACACTTATACCAAATAGAAAAATAGAAAAATTAATTTTTAATTTATATAAATATTTACCAAATCAGTCTAATAACACTGCATTGAGTCAAACTAATACTGACATTGAGCCGAATCCAATTAGTATTAATTCGAATCAAAATACTAATGATACTGAGATTCAAACTATTAATGACACTGAGTTTATTAATGGTACGGATATTCAAGCTCTTAATGAAACTGCATTGAATCAAACTAATACTGATATTGAATTGGATCAAATTAACATCAAGTTAAATCACACTAACAAAGATGCTGAAATTCAAACTACTCGTGATACTGAGTTGAATAAAATCGATATTGAATCGAATCCAATTAGTATTAATTCGAATCAAAATACTAATGATACTGAGATTCAAACTATTAATGACACTGAGTTGAATCAAACTAATACTGATATTGAATCGAATCCAATTAGTATTAATTCGAATCAAAATATTAATGGTACTGATATTCAAGCTATTAATGAAACTGCATTGAATCAAACTAATACTGATATTGAATTGGATCAAATGAACATCAAGTTAAATCACACTAACAAAGATACTGAAATTCAAACTACTAATGATACTGAGTTGAATAAAACTGA
>CAZKNN010000023.1:0-33068 GCA_964554285.1 uncultured Rickettsia sp. | reverse complement strand
AGAGTATTTATAAGTAAAGGAAATAGTTTTTTGGCTTCATGAGACATGACCTGTAGTTTTTACATATATTATCTCACATTTTGTCTTGATGTTATTAGATAATGTTTTTTGCAAAACATTATATGAATAGGATATTATTGGTATTAAATAAGTTATTAACAAAATAAGATTTTTGTACACGCTAATGAAAATACAAATGCTTAATCTATAGAATGAAAAAATATATTACAAATGTGATAAGTCTTACGCTAGCACTATAAATCTTTTTTTAGTAATATTGATCAAAAAAGAAATACAAGAATATATAAACAAATAATTAAGTCATGCAACAAGACTGAAATTATAATAAATATATTTTAATGTAAATATTTTTTAAAATAAGCAATAACAATCAAATATCACTTTTTGTTAAAGTTTTTAGTTCAAAAGTATAAAAATTGTTCAATTTATATTTTCAATCTTAATTCAACATTAGAAATTTCTATTATCATTCAATAAATCAATTTATAATACAAATATTTATTATATTGCATAGGAATAAAAAAATGTTAATCTGTTTTTTATGATTTTATAGTATTTTTCTATTGTCAAAAAATTGAGAAACGAATAAAATAAGGCCGTTGTAGTATCTAAGTCTTACTGTTATTATTCTTTTTATAAAATCAAGTAATTGATCAACAACAATAGGTAGAGGTGAATTTTAGTCTTTTTTCTACCAGGTAGATCTTTGTGCTTTATGCAGAAAAGATTTTAGTAACAAAATTTATTGCATAATTGGGTTTGTAGCTCAGTTGGTTAGAGCACACGTCTGATAAGCGTGAGGTCAGAAGTTCAACTCTTCTCAAACCCACCATTCGTATCTATGTATAAAAATACTCGAACTTCTGTCATACTTGATATTGGGGATAGCAAAATAGCTGCAATTTGTGTAGAAATCATTTCTGATTCAGATTTTGAAGTAATTCACTGCAATCTTTATTCTCCAGAAGGTTTTCAAGGAGGCGCTGTTAGTGATATGCAAAAAGCTTCTAATAATTTAACAAATATTATTTATAATATAGAAAAAGATTATAAAAAAAATGTACAAGAAGTAATTTTATCTATTTCTCCTCAGTTATTAAAATCGTATTACGTAACAATTATTGAAAAAGTAGAGAAAAAACAGATAGATAAATTTATATTAGAAAAGATATATCAAAAAGCAATAAACAAAATGTCTTTTATAAACAAAGATATTTTACATTATTTTCCAATAGAGTTCTTACTGGATAGTAATTACTTAGTAGATAATCCTTTGGGACTTGTAGCACAAACAATAGAATGTAAAATACACTTTATAACTGCTAATAGCATTATTTTGAGAAACATAGTTAATTGTTTTGCAAGCATTAACATAGAAGTGAAAGAATTTATATTATCTTCATATGCTATGGGATATAATATCAAGAAACAATATAAGGTATGTAATTCTTTAATAATAGATGTAGGTTGTAAGTACAGTAGTTTTACTGTTTTCTATAAAAATTCTCCCATATACATAGATTACATCAAATTAGGTGGATTGGATATAACAAAAGAAATATCCTCGAGATTTTTGTTCAGCATGGACTCTGCAGAGAAAATTAAAATTTTATATAACAATGCAGTTTTAAATGATACATCTAAAAATGAAATTATCAAAACAGATCTTTTAGATTCAGATTTAGATAGACAAAATACTGTTTTAAATTCAGTGGAATTATCTGAATCTATTAGTAAAAAATTAGATCAAATCTTTTATAATATTTCCAATAAATATTATCTGCTTGGAATAGAGAAAAAAATAAACTTAGACACTATATCTTTGTGTGGTGGATGTTCAAATATAAATATGATAAAGCAATCTGCAATAGAGCATTTTTCTAAACCTGTAAGAGTTATAAATAATGATATTGGGCAAATTAGTAAAAATTTAAATCAAGCATCCATAATACATGTTGTTAACATCGCTAAGTTCATAGCCTGTGAACGAGAACCGAATATTAGAAAAAAAATAGAGTTAAAAAATTTTTGGAAATGGTTTATACAGTAGAGTTTTTAAATATTAACTAATAATGAAAATAAATAATTAAATATGAACTTTAAATTTATAATTATAATATGCTCAATTATCTCAATTATTATTCTATCTGTATTATTTATTTATAATACAAATTTTTATTATTCTGGACCAGAAACTAATCATTTTAAAAATGGGAAATTTTTTAATCCCTACAACACTTATACAAAGAAAAAGAACTTTTTTCAAGTAATGATTTGGTTTATAAAAAGATCTCATACCTCTTGGAAAGAAATAGAAAATCAAAAATTTGATGTTCCACCAAATAGAGTATTTTCGTCTAAATTGAGGGTAAGCAACATAGGACATAATAGTTTTTTGATACAAACTGAAGGAATCAACATTTTAACTGACCCTGTATGGTCTGAAAGAGCTAGTCCTTTTAGTTTTATTGGCCCTAAAAGGTTTATTCAGGCAGGCATTAAATTTGAAAATTTGCCACCAATAGATGTTATTTGGGTTAGCCATAATCATTATGATCATATGGATTTAAAAAGTTTATATAGATTATGGAAAAAATTCCACCCTAGGATTATTACTCCTCTTGGAAATGATTATATTATAAAATCTTATAATAAAAATATTAAATGTGAAACTTATGATTGGTATGATACTGTTAAAATAAATAAAAATTTAAATTTTTATCTTCGTCCTATGCAACATTGGTCTAGCAGAGGTTTATTTGATCATAATAAAGCATTATGGGCTGCTTTAGAAATCAAAACTAACTCTCCCAAAGGCAATATCTTATTCATAGGTGATTCTGGTTATAACAAACAATTGTTTTCAAATTATGATAAATTAAGATTAGCAATTATACCTATGGGTGCATATAGACCTAGGTGGTTGCTAGAATATTCTCATATGTCTCCTGAAAATTTATTTCAAGCGCATAAAAATCTTTCTATGCCTTTAACAATTCCTTCGCATTATGATGTGTTTGATTTAGCTGATGAGGAGCAATTTGAGGCAATAAGAGATCTTAGAGAAATTTTACACAATAATCCAGATAATAATATTCATTTACTTGAAGTAGGAAATTTTATTTTTTTAAATTAAACAATAAAGATAATATCGGGTAAATTTTGTAAATCTTTTAACGTATAAGTTAGTTTCATTATTGTATTATCATACAAAAAATAGATTATTATTTAGAAATAGAAAAAGAAACATTTTAGTGCATCCTATTTGCCAAATGCGAACTGCTGTGATAGGGTAAGAGCTCTCTTAGGTCTCAAATAGAATGTTTTATTAAAAAGAAAATCATTTTTGAAGAAAGATGTGTAATATTCATATGATAAATCTTTTATTTACTGATGCGTAATAGGTTGTACGTACACTTAAAACTGCTCTTACAAAATTTTCATGAGTAAATTTAGTAATTTTGGATGATTTTCAGTAAATAACCAAGGTTATGATTGCTGCAAGAACTTTTATTTATGGAGTAGAAATCCACGCTGTAGAGAGTTTTTTGTGATATAGAGAAATTCTAAATGCTATAAGCATGGTTGCGATGTGTATTAATTATATTGAATACAGAATTATTAGAGATAAATCAAATATATTGATTCTTTGAGCTGAGTGAATGCTATTTTTAGATATTATAAAATTTTTTTGTTTTTTAACAATTTAAGCTTTGCAAAGTCTTCATCAGCATGATAAGAAGATCTAGTTAGAGGGGTAGAAGATACCATAGAAAAACCTTTAACTTTTGCAATTCTTGCAAAAAATTCAAACTCTTCTAATGAAACATATCTATTAACTTCTATATTATTTTTATTAGGACGAAGATATTGTCCTAAAGTTATAAAATCTACATTAGCACTTCTTAAATCATCCATTACTTGTAGAATTTCTTCATTAGTCTCTCCCATACCTAAGATAAGACCTGATTTTGTAAATATATTGTTATTTCTCTCTTTTACTTGATGAAGTAAATTTAATGAGTGAAAATATCTTCCCCCTGGTTTGATTTTTCTGTATAATGAAGGTACAGTTTCTATATTATGGTTAAAAACATCAGGCCACTCAGAAGATAAAATATCCAAAGCAGAGTTTTTCTTTATAAAATCTGGAGTTAGTATTTCAATAGTAATATCTTTATCTTTTTTACGTATTTCTCTTATGGATTTCACAAATTGTGTTGCCCCTCCATCTGGTAGGTCATCCCTATCTACAGAAGTAATAACTACGTGTTTTGCTTTTAATTTAGAAATTGCTGAAGCAAGTCTTTGAGGTTCTTCTGGGTCTAATATCTTTGGTCTTCCTGTTGCCACATTGCAAAAAGCACAAGATCTTGTACATGTGTCCCCAAGTATCATAACAGTGATGTGCTTTTTGCTCCAACATTCTGCAATATTAGGACAAGCTGCTTCTTTACATACAGTATTCAAAGATAAATTATTTACAAGTGTGAGTGTATTGAAATACTCCTGAGAGTTAGGAGCCTTTACTTTAATCCAAGAAGGCTTAGCAAGATTTTGCATAATATACAAGGGTAAGTAACTAACATATAAATAAACTAAGAGAATTTTATCATCTTAAATTCTTTTTTGCTAGAATTTTTAATTATCTAATTTCTATGAGTTGAACATTATCCATCATTTGTTGTAAGTAAAAAATATCATTCGCTGTTATAAAGCTTTGAATCTGACTAGAAAATATAAAATTTGTGAGAAACTCTCTATGTTTCAAATCAAGATGTACAAATACTTCATCTAAAATTAATATAGGATAAAAATTCCTCTTTGATATGAGTGAATTGACTTGTGCTATTATAATGGCAATTAACATTATTTTTTGTTCTCCTGTAGAACAGAATTTTGCTGGAATCTTTTTTTTGCAATGAACTACAAAAAAATCTACTCTATGAACGTTACATATCGTTCTATTATAGATTTTATCTTTTTCTCTATTATTTTTTAGTTCTATTCTCAAATATTCTGTAAATTTTTCTTTATCTGAAGATTCTTTAAAAAGATCATTTTTGTATAAAATTTCTAACTGTGTAGAAGGAAAGATATTATCTAAAAAATTCAAAGAATTCTGTATTAAATTTTTTACTTCTATTCTTTTTTTAAAAATTTGGTATGAATAATATGATATCTTATGCTCTATTGAATCTAAAAATTGAGAATTTTGGATATTTGAATTTTCTTTACAAAAAGATAATCTTTTATTAGTTAATTTTTCATGAGCTAATAGATTTTTTAAATGCTGATCTTCAAAATTACCTACAATTCTATCTAGAAATTTTCTTCTTTCAACACTAGGTGCTAGAAAGATATGATGCATCTGAGGAATAAGCCATATGATATTAACAATTTTTGTTAAATCACAATTTGTAATTTTATTACCGTTATAGCAAAGTTTTCTAGTTTTGTTAGAAAAAATATTTTGAATTTCAGCTTTTCCTACATTGGAATCTAAACTGATATTAGATCTCCAATAATTTTCTCCTATTTTTATCACATCTTCCAGTATAGTTTTTCTAAAACCTCTTCCAGGAGCTAAAAAAGATATAGATTCTAGAATATTGCTCTTCCCCCCCCCATTAGGACCATGTATTAAAATTGTTTTATTGCTAATTTTCAACTTTAATTCTCGAAAATTTCTGTAATTTTGTAGATAAATTGAATGAATAAAATTTTTTTTATACATGGATGAAATCATTATTTAAGATAAGAAATTACAAATATCAATGCGATAACTTGATGATGTCTAACATTAAAGTTAATTTAAAAGTTTAAAGTAAATGATTATCCTTAAAACTGAAATATTTATTTTCGCTTATGATTACATGATCATGCAAAGATATATTGAAAAAACTACAAAATTCTTGTATTTGAGAAGTAACTAATTGGTCAGCGCGTGAAGGTTTAATACTCCCTCCTGGATGATTATGCACTAAAATTATAGACAAGGCGCCTATTAATAAAGCTTTTTTAATTATTTCTTTTGGATAAACAGCAGTTTGATCTACAGTTCCCTTAGACATGATTTCATCTTCTAAAATAATTTTTTGTGAATTTAAAAAAATTACCCTAAAATATTCTATTTTTAGGCCACTCATATTGTATTTTAGATATGTAAGAAGATCACTCCAAGAACTTATAATATTTTTCTTTTCAATATTATTTCTAAATATTCTAGAGATAAATTCTTGTATCAATTTTAAGTGAATAATTAAATTTGAATTTACACCTTCTATGGAAGAAAGTTCCTCTTTTTCAGAATTTAAAATTCTGTATAAAGAACCGATTTTAGATAATAATTTTTTGGCTAATGGTTTTACGTCTCGTCTTGGAACAGAATAAAATAATAATAACTCTAATAATTCATAATCCGCAAACACAGACAAATCTTTAGCTTCCAAAAATTTATCTTTTACTCTCTTTCTATGTCCTAAAAAATGATTAGCTTCACTTAAATTTTTTGACACAACATATTATCAAGATGAATAAAATATATTTTGAGGTGATAAAGTGAAAATTTCACAACCATCTGCAGTAACAGCAACACTATGTTCAAATTGAGCAGATAAAGACTTATCTCTGCTAAAAACTGTCCACCCATCTTTAGATAACAAAGTTTCTTTTGCTCCAGCATTTATCATGGGCTCTATTGTAAAAAACATATTTTCTTTTAACACTAAACCTTCTCCAGGATTACCATAATGTAGCACTACAGGGCTATCATGAAATACCCTCCCTATACCATGTCCTGTATAATCTCTTACTACAGAATAATAATTTGCTTCAGCGTGGGTTTGTATCACATAGCCAATATCTCCTAACGTTATGCCAGGTTTTACTAAGTTAATTGCTTTCATCAATGCTTCATAAGTAATTCTTACTAATTTTTTAGCTTTAATAGAAGCTTTTCCTACAAAGAACATACGGCTAGTATCTCCATACCAACCATCCAAAAGAACAGTAACATCAATATTGATTATGTCCCCATCTTTTAGTTTTTTTTCAGAAGGAATTCCATGGCACACTACATGATTAATAGATGTACAAATAGACTTTGGAAATCCATTGTAATTCAAGGGAGCAGGAATAGCATTATTAGATATTATAAATTCATGACATAATTGATTAAGATAATCAGTACTTACATCAGGCACTATATAAGGTTTTATGTAATCTAAAGTTTCAGCAGCTAACTTACCAGCTTTACGCATACCTATAAAATCCTCTTGTCTGTATATTTTAACTTTCATCTAATAATTACTTTATTTATTATTTTTTCCCAATTTAAGTTGTTTTATTAAAAATATGCTAGTTGCATCTCCAGCAAATTAATCATAAACGTAATGTTGAAATTTCACAAGAACTAAACACTCTAGTTGCTTTATTGAAAATTAGAGATTTTTACAAATTTTTTTGATTTGCGTTATATAAAATAGTATCGAAATATTTTTTAATAGAAGGAATTAAATTCAGATTTTACTTAACCAAGGATCAAAAAGTAGAAATTGATCATATTTTATGTATTTTTAACAAGACTACTATCTTTTGTAAAATATCAAAAATATGTTTTGCAGATTCGTTTCTTTAGAGTCTAGTTAAGCAAGTAACTGTAGTTATTCTCTTTGCAGGAGCAATAATTTGTGAAGATGTTGAGTATAATTGTTGTTTTATATATTTTTTCACTGTTCAATAGATAATAATTTTAGAAACTAAACAATAACTATGCGGCTACAAATACTTTCTTCCAAGTTTTTTATAAGCCCATAAAACTCTTTTTTTCAATATATAAGAAGATTTTTCTTTAAATATATAATTAAAATATTAGATAATTTCCTTTTAGGATGTAAACTTAGCACAATACATGCACTATCATCTTCTTCTGCTTAGTATTTTACATTGCATGTGCTGTCTTGTTAGTACATTTTTTAGCTTAAAAAGTATTTTTAGTTAAGACATATTACCTATATTGTAACGAAAATTAAATGTACATATTTTTTAATGCAAATCTTTACAAGACTTTTTATTATAAATTGTAATAAATGTTTAAAATTATACAGAATATGTTGTACTATTTTAGATAGATAAAATCTAGTATTGAAATATTTTTTAATAGAATGCATTAAATTCAGACCTTATCTAACCAAGGATCAAAAAGTAGAAATTGATCATATTTTATGTATTTTTAACAAGACTACTATCTTTTGTAAAATATTCAATATCCAGCTTTTTAACTATTATTGACTATAGGGATTACTTCAAATATGACTTTACAAATAATTCGCTTGTTATTTGTTATGAATTATATTTTGGGATCAGAATATTTTTTTAATTCATATTTTAATTCATTTAAAAGTTACTTGTGATATTATACACAGTATTTTGTACTTAATGATTAAATAAATATTTAAAATTGATAGCATTTTAGAGACTAATTCTCTAGTTAAAAAGATGGATATTGGATATTTTGATATCTTGTGAGAGATATTTTTTTTCTTTTCAAAGATAATATGATAGCAATTGAAATTGCCATAGAGATATTAGAAGATCCGCCATAACTTATAAATGGCAGGGTTATGCCTGTGGTAGGAATTAGATTTAAAGCTACAGAAATATTCACTATTATTTGTAAAGTCATATTTGAAGTAATCCCTATAATTGATAATAGGTTAAAATTATTAAATTTATTATCTTCAGTTAATAAAAGTAAAATTCTAGTTACTATAAACAAGTAAATCATTAATATGAAAAAAATAGCTAAAATTCCAAATTCTTCAGCTGCAACAGACAAAATAAAATCTGTGTGTGAATCTGGTAAATGTTTTTTTATACTACCTTCCCCAGGCCCTAAACCGTATAAACCTCCTTTTTTGAAAGCAGCTATAGATTTCATGACTTGATAATTCTTATTTTTATCAGAAGATAAGAAATTTTCTATTCTATGTGATATATGTGGTAATTTTAATACACATATTGATAATATTATGAATGTTAAAAGTAAAAAATATATGATATATTTCAAGCTAATATTTGAGAATAAAATTTGAATAAAAAAGCTGATAGACAGAACTACTAACATACTAAAATCTGGTTGAAGAGCTAAAAATATTGATATTACAAAAAATATTGTTATTGCAAGTGATGCCCTTACTTTTTCTGAATATTGATCTAAACTCATCAAATGAGATGTAACCACTAAAAAAAATGGTCTCACAAACTCTGAAGGCTGATATGATATGTTAAAAAAATATATCCAACGTTTTACTCCTTTTGATTCTTTTCCATATAAGATTGCTACTAACAATAAAATTATATTTATTGCTAAACCTATGTAAGAAGCTTTTATTGTTAATTTAAAGCTTAAGTTAGAACAACTTATTAAAATGATAATTGATATTAGTATGAAATAAGACTGCTTGATAAAAAATTTATTATTATTTATTTCATCTAAATTTAAAGATGTAGTAGCAGTTTTAACTAAAATTAAACTGAAAAAATATAATATTAATACAGGTATTAGTATTGGAATCTCGGTGTTTTTGTACCATATTTTTAATATGGTATTTAATTTTTTAAATAGTGTGTTCATATAAAAAATTATGTACTAATTCTGAGAATATAGCACCCCTGTGTTCAAAATTATTAAACTGATCAAAGGAAGCTGCTGCAGGAGACAGTAATATTGTAGATTTTTCTAATTTTTGAGCGAATGCAAGGCAGCTACTAAATGCTCTACTTAGAGAAATAGATAGTTCGTATTTTACGTTGTTTTCTCTAAAAAATTTTTCAAAAATTTCTGTATTTTCTCCTATTATGAATGCTTTATTAATTTTATGTAACATGTTTTTCAGCTTTAAAAGATTTTTTTCTTTAAATACGCCTCCTATTATAAGGAGTATGTTTTCAAGAGCAGATAATGCAAAATATGTTGCACTAGTATTTGTTGATTTGCTATCATTATAAAATGAAATGTTGTCTTTTTTTCCTAAAAGTTCTAACCTATATTTTGGGGGTACAAAATTTTCTAAAGCATGAAACAAATTTTCAGTTTTTATATTCAAAAATTTAGTTATGATATATGCACATAATATTGTATTAGGGTTAATTAAATGTTTATTATTTTGAATATAATATTCTTCAAAATCTAAAAATCGATCTTTGATCAAATTTTGTTCTATAGTAAAATCTGTTTTATATTTGAATTCTTCTTTATTTTTAAAAGAAATTACCTTTGATTTACTAGATTTAGTCTGGTTTTTATAAAATTCAAAAATATTTTTTGACATTTCATTACAGATTCCTATTATCTTTACTTCGGATCTATCTATTAAATTTTTTTTTGCCTGGTAGTATCTTTCTGTTGATTGGTATGTATCTAGGTGATTAGGAAAAAGGTTTAAAAGTATTGTAATTTTAGGGGTCAACTCTCTTACTAGATCTGCTTGAAATGAAGATAACTCTAAAAGATATATATTCTTGTTTTTTTCTAATTCCAACACAGGTATTCCTATATTTCCTCCAAATGCAAAATTTAGGTTCGCTCTTTTTAAAATTTCACTTATCAGCATTGTAGTTGTTGTTTTTCCATTACTTCCAGTTATACATATGAATAGAGCGTGTGGATTTTCTGCGTACAAAAGGTCTATATCTGATCTGACTGGAATCTTATTCTCATCAGCAAAGTCAAATATAATATGTGGTTTTTGTATTCCTGGGCTTATGAAAATTATATCCAATTTTTTCCATAGATTGTTATTTAATGGTACAATTTTAGCTTTCAGTGCATTTTGAGAAAAATTTGCTAAATTTGCTTCTTTTTCATCGAAACAGATTATATCTGGGTAATAATTGTACAGTAAATAATTATAGATGGATACTCCAGTAATTCCTAGTCCTAAAATTCCGACTTTAGTTGTTTTGTTTATTTTTAACATTTATTAATTCCTTATTTTTTTATGTATTTTTCAAGTTATAGAGGTTATGTATGAGCATTTTTTTTAGATCCCCGTTCAAAATTTTTTTACTATCAGATGTGCTAAAACCTGTTCTAAGGTCTTTTATCATCTGGTATGGTTGAAGAATATATGATCTAATATGATTACTCCAAGCATTTGCCCCTTTTGAAAGATGTTTTTTATTTGTTTGTTTATCATCTTTTTCTTTTTCAAGATCAGTTAATCTAGATATCAGCATTTTCATAGCTTCTACTTTATTTTGATGCTGAGATCTTTGATTCTGACATTGTACAACTATATTTGTTTTTAAATGTGTAATGCGTATTGCAGAATCTGTTGTATTTACGTGTTGTCCTCCAGCTCCTGAAGATCGATATCTGTCTATTTTGATATCCTGATCCTCTATTTTTATCTTATTATTAGTTTTTATTTCTGGATAAATCCAGACGCTTGCAAAGCTTGTCATTCTTTTGCCAAGTGCATTAAATGGAGAAATTCTTACTAACCTATGCACTCCAGATTCATGTTTTAACCAGCCGTATGACATAGCACCTTTGATTTTAATACTGCAAGATTTGATGCCAGTTTCTTCTCCTTCAATTATATTATTGATTTCTGTTTTATAGTTCATTGTTTCTGCAAAACGTAAATACATTCTCATTAACATTTTGCTCCAGTCATAACTTTCCACTCCTCCTGCACCAGCGTGGATTTCTAAAAATGCGTTGTTTGCGTCTTCTTCTTCAAAAAGTACATTAGTTTTTAACATTTCCACTTTTTGATCTAGAATTTCTAATTCTTTTTTTAATTCAGATAGCATTTCTCCTTCCTCTAATAAAGTTATAGCAAGTAGTTCTTTATTAGAACTCAACGCTTCTGCATGATTTATCATATCTTTCGCTCCTTCTTCTAACAATTTCTTTCTTTGAGTCAGTTGTGAAATTTTTTCATAATCATTCCAAATGTCTGGCTTTGATAATTCATATTCAATATGTAAAATTTCTTTTTTTATCTTATTCGAGTCAAAGAAACCTCTTAATTATTATTAAAGATTTTTCTATTTTTTCTATTAAAAATTCTAATTCTTTAATCATTTATGTATAATATATTATTATAGCAATCATGTATTTATTTACAATAATTTATTAATGAATTTCATTAAACAAATTATGTTTACAATATTAGTAATAATATTGTATCATCTAAGTAAGAATTGTATTATTTTTACATTTGAGGAATTCGATCCTATTTTTTGAGTTAATTATAATTCTGATTAATTATTTTCAGTGGATTGTTCATATTTATACTCTAAATGAAATTTTTATGCAAAGTAAATGCTTCAAAAACACACTAAAAAGAAATTTTGCACTGATAGCCCATATAGATCATGGAAAATCTACAGTAGCAGATAGATTAATAGAATATTGCGGTGGATTAGAGATAAGAGAGATGAAAAATCAGATTTTGGACTCTATGGATATAGAAAAGGAAAGAGGAATTACGATTAAAGCCCAGACAGTTAAATTAGAGTATAAGGCTTTAGATGGATTAACATATATTTTAAATTTGATAGATACGCCAGGACATGTTGATTTCTCCTATGAAGTTAGTAGATCTTTGGCTTCTTGTGAAGGTTCTATTTTAATAGTAGATGGTAGTCAGGGAGTACAAGCTCAAACTATAGCTAACGCTTATCAGGCTATAGACAATAATCATGAAATATTGGTAGCTATTAATAAGTCTGATTTGCCAGCTTGTGATATTGACAGAGTAAAATATGAAGTAGAAAATGTTATAGGTGTTGATACAAGTAATTCGGTTGCTATTTCTGCAAAAAATTCTCAAGGTATACAAGAGTTGCTTGAGTCTGTAGTAAAATTTTTACCTCCTCCTAAAGGATATGAGGAAAATAGTGAGTTACAAGCTCTTTTAATAGATAGTTGGTATGATCAGTATTTAGGAATTGTAATTTTAATAAGAGTTTTTAAAGGAGCTTTATTTAAAAATCAGAAAATTAAATTTTGTTCTACTGGCGTAGTGTACCAGATAGATAAGGTTGGGGTTTTTACTCCTAAAAAGAATTTTGTAGATGGTTTGTATGCAGGTTCTATAGGTTTTTGTACCGCATCTATTAAAAATATACATGAATGCAGGGTAGGGGATAGTTTGATAGAAGCAAATTCTACTCAACCTGGTTTAAGTGGTTTCAAACCCAAAAATTCTGTTGTGTTTTCTAGTTTTTATACCAATAATTCATCAGACTTTAGTTTATTTAGAAATTCTTTAGAAAAACTACAGCTGAATGATCAAAGTCTGAAATATGAAATTGAGAGTAGCGCATTAGGTATTGGGTTTAGATGTGGATTTTTAGGGTTGTTACATTTAGAAGTTGTACAGCAAAGACTTGAAAGGGAATTTTCTTTAGATATTATATCTACAGCTCCTAGTGTTGTTTATAAAATAATGTTAAAGTCTGGAAAAGAATTGGAGGTACATCATTCTGCAGAATTTCCAGATCCATCAGATATTCATTATATGAAAGAGCCTTGGGTAAAAGCTAACATTATAGTGCCTGAAACATATTTGGGATCAGTTTTGGATTTATGTACTTCCAAAAGAGGAGAACAATTGGATATGAATTATATTTCTAAACAACAGGTTATGCTTGTTTATCTCATGCCTTTAAATGAAATTATTTTCAATTTTTATGATAAATTAAAAAGCTACTCAAAAGGATATGCTAGTTTTGATTGGGAAATCAATGAATATAGGATGACTAATTTGGTAAAAGTGAATATTTTAATTAATGGAGAAATAGAAGAAACTCTTTCTATGATTGTATTTAAGGATCATGCGGAGCATAAGGCAAGAGAATTGTGTAAATGTCTTAAAGCTCTTATTCCAAGAAAGCTTTTTCAGATATCTATACAGGCTTCTATAGGCAATAGGGTAATAGCTAGAGAGAATGTGAAGGCTTTTAGGAAAGATGTAACAGCAAAATGCTATGGAGGAGACGTAACAAGAAAAAATAAATTACTAAAGAAACAAAAAGCTGGAAAAAAACAAATGTCTGATAAAGTAAAGGTGACCATTCCCAAATCTGTATTTATAGAAGCTATTAAAATATAGATAAGAGGAGCTTTGTTAATAAGAATTGGAACCAGATCGAGTACTTTATCTAGAACGCAAACAGATCTTGTAGTAAAGGCTTTTCGTTTAGTAAATGAAAATATTGAAATAGAGGTAAAATCTATTTTTACAACTGCAGATCGAATTTTAAACAAAAGTTTGCATGAAATAGGTGGCAAAGGGCTTTTTTTAAAAGAGTTAGAACAAGCATTAAAAGAAGATAAAATTGATTTAGCCGTACATTCTTTAAAAGATGTACCAGGTATTTTAAATCCAGAATTTTTGATAGCTGCAGTCCTTGAAAGAGCTGACCCTAGAGATATTCTTGTAATTAAGGATAAATTTTTATTTAATAACATTTTAGATATTCCTAAATTTCACTCTATAGGCACTTCTTCTATTAGAAGAAAAATGCTGATAAATAGATTAAGGCCTGATATTGAAGTAAAATTTATTAGGGGTAATATAGAAAGAAGATTGGAACAATTAATTTGTTCTAAAGTTGATTCTTTGATATTAGCTAAAGCTGCAATTGATAGAATGGATTTAAAAAATTATGATGGTTTATCTTATCATCCTATATCTGTTTCAGAATTTTTACCTTCTACAGGGCAGGGCACTATAGCAATTGAAACTCTTAGTGAAAATTTTGAAATTATTAATTTATGTAAGAAGATAAATAATCTCAGTAGTTGGTATATTGCTTTAGCTGAAAGAAGTTTTTTAGAACATTTAGGCGCTGATTGTTCTGATCCTGTTGCAGCTTATGCTGAGTATAAAGAAGGTAAAATTTATGGTAGATATATGTTTTTTGATAAAAAAAATAATATACTAAAATTTCATAGTGAATGTGGGGAGATTGATCAAGCAGCATCTTTGGGTAGAAAGGCAGCAAAGATTCTTTTGCAGAATGATTGATTAAGGATTAAAATACTATTTTAAATGCTAAATTGTTTAATCATGCATTATTTGCTCTCAAGATGTATCTTTAGATATTTCTAAATTTAAATCTGCAATTGATAGAATGGGTTTAAAAAATTAAGATGATTTATCTTATCGTCCTATATCTACTTCAGAATTTTTACCTTCTACATGGCAGGGTACTATAGCAATTGCAACTCTTAGTGAAAATTTTGAAATTATTAATTTATGTAATAAGAGAAATAATTTCAGTATTTGGTATATTGCTTCAGCTGAAAGAAGCTTTTAGACCAGTTAGGTATTGATTATTATCATTTTGTGGTAGCTTATATTGAGTATAAATAAAGTAAACTTTACGGTAGATATATGATGATGTTTTTTTTGTCAAAATTTCATTTTCAGAATTTTATATTCAATTCTTGTTTATAACATTTACAATTAATTTATCAAAAAAATATTACAATTTAATATCATCTATCTTGAATGATAAGATGTATTATATTCAAAAATAAATTAAATTTTTGTAAATGTATCATTATTTCTTCATTTTAAAATAAGATCAATTGCAAATTTTAGAGTAAAGACATGTTTGAGTAGAAGTATGTTTATAGTATAGATATCATCAATATAAAAATATTTATTCTTAGAGAAAATGCAAACTCTCTTTTATCAATGCAAGTTTGATAATTACTCATAAAGAGTTTTTAAGTAATTTTAATAGGTATTTGCTATATAATTTCAATAGCAAAAAAAGGGGTTAACACGTAATAGATAACAAAATGATTATTGTTATACATTAATATTCTATTAAAAAGCATAAATTCTATAAATAGAATATTAATTCTATTGTAAAAATATAAATATAAATATTGATAGAATTGATTTCAAGAGTTATTATAGATTTAAATTAATAAATCATCGAATTTGATTCTTTAATATAGAATATAACTCTACTAATAATACATCATCTCAAATCTTACATAAGGAATGTTGTTAGTTTTGCTAATTCAATGTTTATAAAATTTTTTAAAGATATTTCTATTTATAATTGTTTTTATTGTTAATGTATACAATTAAAACCTTTCTTTATTTGATTTTAGTATAATGCACGATATTCTTATTATTACTTTTTGTTCTAAGCAGAGGTCGTAATCTATAAGCCGGATTCTGTTAAATGCGTATTTTAGTACGATCTATGCAGTTATTTATCTTGAATAGATATTTCTATCTATTTCTAGCAACTGACCTGTATTAGTCTGATAATAGACAATCAGAAGGAAAAAATTCCTTTAATACTTTACTTTAGTTTTGCTCATGATGGGGTTTGCAATGCGATTTGTGTCACCACATATCCGGTGAGCTCTTACCTCGCCTTTTCACCCTTACCTATATAAAATAGGCGGTATATTTTCTGTTGCACTTTCCTTGGGCATTACTCCACTGGGGGTTACCCAGCACCAATTCTATTTAGAGTCCGGACTTTCCTCGAAATGTAATAAAATCACCACGCAACTGCACAACTACAACCTCTGCAACGAGTGATTGTATCAGAAATTTTATACAAGTCAAGTAAAAATTACTACATATGTTTTGTATAATAAAAGTTGTTGTTAAATATTGTAAAAATTCATAGAGTTTTTTTTTTTTAGTCTTGATTATAAGTGTTATGTGAATTAAAAAAATATTATATATGATTTATTTTTTATATATTAATTATTTAGTAAATCAAAATAAGATAATTAATATAATAATTAATAACATTATGTTAAGATTATATAAAATATAAATTAAAAATATATTTTATTAATTAGTGTTATATTAAAATTAGAGGAATTATGACAATATCAATTTTTATAGAAAATGCAAAGTCTATAAATACAAGTTTGATATCTGCTAAAAAAGAGTTATCTAAAAGCTCAAATGGGTTACAAACAGGCGTGAATCCACAAGCAACTCCTACAGGTATTTATACGGCATCAATAGCAAAGAAAGATGAAAAAACAATAGAGAATCAAATTTCTGTTATAAATAAGACAGATTCTATGTTATCAACAGTTACAAATGGAATAGCTAAAATATCTGATTCTATAACAGATGCAAGTGTGATAGTAGATGATGTAAGAAGTACCACAGATATAAGACAACAAATTGTAAAATTAGAATCTTTAATAGAAAATATAAAATCTACTGATAATATAGCATCTCAAATAGAGTTTGATGGTCAAAAATTAATTTATAAACCTTATGTAGACGATGCTACTCTAGAAATTAATGCTTTTACATATTCATATTCTGTAGATTTAGAAGGTAATAGAGATAGTGTAACGTTTATGAATTTAGAACAACATCAACTTTTTGGAAAGATAACAACAGCTGCAGAACCTACAGTAGAAGAATATTTAACAACATATATCAATGGAACTATTACAGATATGGAAAGTTTATTAGAAGGTAAAGCTGCAGAAGGTGTAACTCAAGATTCTATTAATACAAAATTAGATAATATTAAGAATAATATAGATAAAGGTTTTGATAAAGTAGCGAAAGAAAGACTAACACAAGAATCTAAATTGCAATCTGTAGGAAGAAATTTATCTCCGATGGAAAGTTCATTAGCAAATGCTCAAGAAACATATAATAGATATATGCAAGTAGATACAGTAGCAGAAATAGCGAATATTAATGATCAATCTAATGCTTTGGGATTAAATTTATATTTATTTGAAGTAGATAGAGATAATTCTAAGCAAATAGTTCGCTCATTAGCTTCTTCTTAATACAAAATACTGAAATTTTTATGAAAAGATATGAAAATATTGGATTAATGATAAATATGTAAAAAATGATTGACAATATCTTGTAATGAAAATAATGGAAATATTATTAACATTTCGTAATCAGAGAAATTTGAACAGTATAAATACTTGATAATTAGAGAGATGATGACAATATCAATTTTTATGGAAAATGCAAAGTCTACAAATACAAGTTTGATATTTGCTCAAAAAGAGCGATCCAAAATCTTAAATGGGTTACAAACAGGCGTGAGTACACAATCAACTCTAGCAGGTATTTATACTGTATCAATAGTAAAGAAAGGTGAAAAAACAATCAAGAATCAAATTGCTGTTATACATAAGACAGATTCTATGTTATCAACAGTTACAAATGGAATAGCTAAAATATCTTATTCTATAACAGATGCAAGTGTAATAGTAGATTATGTAAGAAGTACTACAGATATAAGACAACAAATTGTAAAATTAGAATCTTTAATAGAGAATATCAAATCTATTGATAATATAGCCTCTCAAATAGAATTTGATGGTCAAAAACTAATTTATAAGGATTATCAAATGCCATTTTCTCCACCACCGCAACCTGGAATAATAGCACGAGTAACTTCATATCTTATAAAACCTGAAGTCAATGAACTTAATGCTTTTACATATTCATATTCTGTAGATTTAGAAGTTAATAGAGATAGTGTAACGTTTATGAATTTGGAACCACATCAATTTTTTAGGAAAATAATAACAGCTGAAGAATCTGTAGTAGAAGAATATTTAACAGAATATATCAATGGCACTATTACAGATATGGAAAGTTTATTAGAAGGTACAGCTGAAGCAGGTGTAACTCAAGATTCTATTAATGCAAAATTAGATAATATTAAGAATAATATAGATAAAAGTTTTGATAAAGTAGCGAAAGAAAGACTAACACAAGAATCTAAATTCCAATCTGTAGGAAGAAATTTATCTCCTAGGGAAAGTTCATTAGCACATGCTCAAGAAACATATAATAGATTATGCAAGTAGACGCAGTAGAAGAACTATCAAATATTAATGATCAATCTAATGTTTTGAGATTAAATTTATATTTATTTGAAGTAGATAGAGATAATTCTAAACAAATATTAGGCTCATTAGGTTTTTCTCAAGCATTTTATAATTTATATAGAGAAAATTAGTACAGGATTTTTAATTTTTGTTTATTTAATAATGGATAGTTAATATGGTTGCGATATCAATATGTATGCAGAATAAAAATTCCATAGATATCAATTTGAATCATGCGCAAAAGAGTCTAGATAAGAGCTTTAAGGCACTTCAAAGAAATACCGAACAGAATGCGTTTCCGACAGAAATTTATACAGCGTCAATTTCTGAAAAGAATCAAAAATTATTAGAAAGTAATATTATGCATGTTCATAAGGCACAATCTATGTTGCAATCAGTAACTCAAGGGCTATCTAAAATACAAGAGTCTATAACAGATGGTATTGTCACTGTGCAAGATATAATCACTACAATGTCTTACAATCAACAGATTGTGAAATTAGATGCATTACTAGAAATTATACATTCTACTGACAAAATAACATCTCAAGTAGAATTTGATAGACAGAAATTAATATATAAACCATTTAGCTCTACGAACTCTGGTAATTCTGTAGGAGCAATATATTCTATTGATGAACTAAATCAGCAATTAGAAAATGTAGAGCAGAGCATAGCTGAGAAAGAATCTGAATTAGTTGAGATTAATGCAAGTATAGGAAATGTACCAATAGATGAACAAATTGCTGCAAAAGAAGAAAGATTAGCAGAAGTAAATAGTGATATAGTAACTAAAGAGACAGAAATTACAAATATAATACAGGAAATTGCAACTTTAACAACGCAAATTAAAGATGCGGAAAATACAATCTTAATATTAAGTTCTGAAAGGATAGAATTATTAGAACAAATTGCATATTGGGAAGCAGAATACGATAGACAGGAATTACTTCGTGATGAAGCAAGTGTAGCAAGAAGTCATGAAGCTAATCTTTGGGGTACAGCTTCAGGGAGATACAGTGCAGAAGTTAATAGGTTGAACAATGATTTGAATAATGGTAATATATCAGACGCAGAGTTTGATGCACAAATAGATCTAGTCAATGAGGAATATGACGCAGCGCGTGATAGATATGATGTACAATTTTCTTTAGCTAGTCAAAATTATGATGATGCAATTGATCAAATGGGAATTGCAAACGATAATCTTATTGTTTTGAGAGAACAATTATACTCTTTTGAACAAAATATGAGTGAAGATGTAAAAGCAGAATATAATACAGCAACAGAAAATAAAGCATCGCTTGAGCAAACTAAGCAAACCCATGAAGCTACTAAAAAAGAATTAGAGGCAGACAAATCAGCACTTGAAATTGAAAAAGGAAATATTGAATCTGATTTAGAAGAGTTGTTAAATATTCAAAATCAAAAACAAACTCTTGAAGAAATATCAGCATTACAAACACAAAAGATAGAATTAGAAGAGTTGATAGCAAATTATTCTTCTCAACCATCTCAAGTAGTAGGTAATGTAGAAAATTTAGATATAGCATTCATCTATTCATATGCAATAGATTTACAAAATAATAGAGATGAAGTTAAATTTTTGAATTTAGAAAAGCACGCATTATTTGGTAAAGTAAGAGAAGAGGGTCTTGAGGAGGATCAGCAAAAATATCTATCAGAATATATATCTCAAACTAAACTTGAAATAGAAAATTTAATAAATCAAGTAGGAGAATCTACAGAAGAATCAGTTTATCAAATGTTAAAAAATATTGAACAAAATCTAAAAGAAGCTTTTAGCAAAATTGGAAAAGAAAGATTAACTCAAGAATCTCAGTTACAATCTGTAGAAAGAAATTTATCTCCAATGGAAAGTTCATTAGCACATGCTCAAGAAACATATAATAGATATATGCAAGTAGATACAGTAGAAGAAGTATCAAATATTAATGATAAATCTAATGCTTTGGGATTAAATTTATATTTATTTGAAGTAGATAGAGATAATTCTAAGCAAATAGTACGCTCATTAGGTTCTTCTTAAGTATTTTATAATGCATATATAGAAAATTATAGGTATTATTTTAATATCTATGTATTACTCTACCTTTCTCTAGGTCATATGGTGTCATTTCTACTTTTATTTTATCTCCTGCTAGAATTCGAATTCTATTTTTTCTTATTCTACCAGAGGTATGTGCTATAATTTTATGATTATTTGATAATTTTACTTTAAAATGAGCATTAGGTAGTAATTCTAATACTTCTCCATCCATTTGTATCAATTCTTCTTTAGGCATCTTACAGTAACATTGATCTAAAAATACATAAAACAGAATATCTTCTTTCCATTAAAGGTAAGATATGAAAAAACTAAAACTTTCCAATTTTATAGGTATTTGATGAGAGTTCTTTCTATGATATAGTTTCACAAAGAATTATACATCATAATTTTATTATAGCTACAAAATTGTTTCTCACTAATATAATTAATTATGGATTTTGATTTTAAAGATCTTTTGGAAGATAAGGTAGGATTACCTAAAATAGATAAATTGTTCTTAGATTATCTCAAAGATCGAGATAAAGAAATGCTTAATTCAATTTTGTACCTAAGGCAAAACAAGATACCAATAGAAAAATCTGAAGAATACCAGTTCATGATTTTTAAATTACCTGTTTTGATCGAAGAGTTTTTGATTCAGGTATTTAAAATAGAGAGTAAGATAAAGAATTTCAAAAAAAATTTGCCTAATATAGATTCAATATATAAGGCGAAAAAATTGTTTGTGCAAAGATATGTTTTACAAAAATATGATAGCAATTCTGTTTCTAAGGTACAGTTTGAAATTATCTCACAATCATTAGAAAAGATTTTAGGAAAATTTTCAGAGTTGAAATTTGCAGAATTAATACTGTTATATATGAAAGATTTAAAAAAATACTCTAAGGAAATAGAAATTTTTGCTCAATACAGTGCATATCAAGTCTTTTCTAATAGCAGTTTGCTTATATTCAATGTTGCTAGAAAAAAAAACTTAAATGAGCCTCTTATTAGAAAACATAAAATTGGTCAATATTCTAAAGAGGTTAAATTTCAATTTAATTATAGAGATAAGGGTAATAAAAATTTTTCTGGATTACTTGAGAGTAAATATTGTATTTATTGCCATAAAAGAAATAAAGATACTTGTAGTAAAGGTTTAGAAATTATAGGAGATAAGTACAAAGATAAGGCATTTGATGGATGCCCATTAGATCAAAAAATATCAGAAATGAATCTACAAGTATCATTGGGGAATTATATAGCTGCCTTGGCTATTATTCTTTTGGATAATCCTCTTTTTGTGCTTACTGGTAAACGTATTTGTAATGATTGCGAATTATCCTGTATATATCAAACTCAGGATCCTGTAGATGTACCTTTTATTGAAACTTCTATACTAGAAAATATTTTGTCCTTACCATATGGAGCTGAAATTTATTTTTTGCTTGCTAAATGGAATCCATTAAATTTTTTATTGCCATTGCCATTACTTAAAGATGATAATGCAAAAAATGTTTTAGTAGTTGGTATGGGGCCTGCTGGTATAGGTATATCTCATTATCTTATGAATTTGGGACATAATGTATTTGCTATAGATGCTTTTACAATAAAGGATTTAGATAGTATATGTTATAAACCAATTAAATTTTGGGACCAATTGCTTTCTCATTTACCTGAAAATGGGTTACACGGTTTTGGTGGTGTTGCTGATTATGGAATTACTCACAGATGGAATAAAAGTAACTTATACTTAGCTAGAATTCTTCTTCAACGCAGGAAAAATAATTTTAAGTTGTTGGGTAATGTTAGACTAGGTAGTAGTTTATCTATAAGAGATGCTTTTCACTTTGGATTTAATCATATTGCATTATGTATTGGTGCTGGAAAACCTAGAGTTCCTCATTTTTTTAATTACTCTTCCCATAATATTTATACCTCTAATGAATTTTTGATGACTATTAATCAATCAAAGCC
This sequence comes from uncultured Rickettsia sp., assembly GCA_964554285.1. Lineage (GTDB taxonomy): Bacteria > Pseudomonadota > Alphaproteobacteria > Rickettsiales > Rickettsiaceae > JADHZC01. The sequence continues at coordinate 10,125 of CAZKNN010000023.1, read as the reverse complement.
TTATTTAAAGAAAAACATTGATAGATTGTTGATTATAAGATTGCCTATAGTAATTTTAGGTTGTGGACTCAGCGCTATTGATTCTGCTGTAGAGTCCATTCAGTATTATATTGCCCAATTAGATAATTTTAAGATAAAATATTTGAAATTTTTATCTCAAAACCCTGGAATAGAAAAGTCTTTTACAAATTATCAAAAAAATATGATAGAAGAATTTTTGTCACATGAAGAAATTTTAGCGAAACTTGATAATTTAGGAAAAATAGAGTTCTTCAAAAACGAAAAGGCAGTTACGATATTATCGAGGTCTAAAATTATTAATTCTTCAGCTTATAGAGAAAATTTTTCTGAAATAGAACATGCTATTGCTACTGGAGTAATTTTTGAAGAAAATGCCAAGGTTAAACATTTTGAATATGATAATTATGGTATTGTCACAAAAGTTCACTTAACTTCTAAGGTTTTAAATGCTAATTTTGTGATCACTGCTATTGGTAATTTACAAAATGATTTTTTTGATAGTCAAAACTATTTAACAAAAATATCAAAATTTTTTTTGAATGAAGATTTAAATATTAGCTATTTAGGAGATTGTAATAAATTTTATTCTGGTAGTGTTGTAAAAGCATTGGCTAGTGCTAAGGATATTTTTCCTTACATAAATGATTCTATTATGAGAACGCATGTACAAATTGATTATAAAGCTTTAGTAAAAAAAATGGAATATAAATTTAATTCCTATATAACTTCTATTAAAAAAATTGCGAATAATATTATAGATATCAAAATCAAATCTCCTATGATAGCAGAAAAATTTCAGGCAGGGCAGTTTTGTAGATTTACAGAATCTTTTTATACAAAAGATAATTTATTTAAGCCTAAATTTTTTACTATTTTTGATAGTAATAAAAAAACTGGAGAAATAAATTTTATTATATCAATGGATCATATGAAATATAAGTTAATGCAGAACAATTTTTCTAATAATTTTAGGATAGATATTATGGGACCTAATGGTTCATATGTAGATGTAAATAATATTATGCAATATAATAAAATAGTTGTTTTTCTTGTTAAAAATTTTAGGATCGTATCGATTTATCAGATAGCAAAATTTTTTCAAAATCAAAAATTTAAAATCATTTTATTTTGGTCTGTATCTCATGAAGAAGACTTATTTTATATTGACAAGTTTAGAAAAATTACAGATTATTTTTTCCTAAATATTGAAGGTGATACTCAGAATCAAGATCAAGTTTTTAAAGGTAAATTACTTGATTCAATTGAATTTATTGCTACAACAAATTGTACAATAAAGAATTATTTGTATCATGCTGATAAGATTTTTGTCTCTGTTGATGATACTCTTTTGGATCAGATAATTGCCTCTGATTATATTGACAAATCAAAGATTCAAAATTTTTATAGTAAGAATTTTTTCTGTTCAGCTAAAGGAATTTGTGGATCTTGTATTATGAAATCTAAAGAAGGCAAGCATTTTTTTGCTTGTAGAAGTCATTTTTACTCTTTTAATGAGTTTCCTGCTAATTATTCAAGATTTACTATACATAGTCAAAAATTTTTGCAACAAATTATTAGTCAACCATAAGTCTTATGGATAGGAGAAACACTAGCTACATCAAGTCCTCAAATCCATCTTGGGATGTTATATACAAAAATTTTTCAATTTCTAGTGTTAATTAAAATAATAGGTTTAAAGATAGCTATCTGATATTACAATTGTGAATCTTGCCTAAATCAACAATATAGAAAAATTTTAAACTATTCGTTATGATAGCAAAGTTGTGGTATAGATTCAGATATCCATCCCTCATGGTTGAATCATGCATAGATACAGGGATACTAAATTGATTGATATTACAAGAGTTGAGAGCGCTGTAGATTTAGATATTGCTTATACATTGAGTAATAGTTAGAAGTTGTAAATAATAGCGCATGAGATATATTTTTCTAAATCAGAAAGAAGAATTATTGCATGTGCATGAGGAATAGAAACTAGTCTAATTTTTAGAGCACAAAAACGTTTAGGAGAGAATTATAAGGACACAATTTTTAAAAAATTACGTTGGAGCTATATTTCACTCTGAAAATAAAGGCTTTGTGTTCTTAAATATCACAAATTGTACTAGAAAATACTTGTATTTTGTATTAAATATGTTTTTCTTCCTAGAAGTCAATTTGTCTTTTCTATAGCCTTTATAGGCTATTTTATTTCAAAAGCAAGATCAAGAATCATTAATGTTAAAATTACAAATTCTTTATTAGTTTTATTGTTATGCTATTTTTGTGAACAAATATAGATTTTTACATTTTTCTTGAGGCAGTGTGTCCTTTTGCAACTTGAATTCTTTTTGAATGGTGAAACCTTTTGCACTATAGGACAGAGCCTTGAAATTTGCAAAAATTACAAATTTTTTTGTCAAACATTGAAAAAATAGAATTTGTGTTGCAACTAAAAATTTTGTGCAAATTCAAAATTTGTACTGCTTTAGAAGATCTTAATAAGTTTGAATTTTTTCTGTCATATTTTTTGATTTTCTTCTCAATATTTCTCTTGTTGCGCTTCTTCTAATCGTTGCGTTTGTTTTTTAAATAATGAGTTCATGTTTGTATTCTTTCAGTGCATTAAAAATCCTAAAAATTATTTTTTCGTGCACAGGAAGCGTATCGATAAATGCAACTTCGTGCTTAAGAATTTATATTCTTGATCTCCACTTATGATCTCTATCAGATCTTGTAAATTGTGTACAATATTATCTAGCTAGAATACAAACAAAAACTTTCCTTTCTTAAAGAGCTTACAAACAATATTGGAACTCTTATTAAACAACATATTTTCTAAAAATTTTCAGAGTAGATTTATGAATCTTTATTTCTGGTTTCTTTGAATGGTTTTAATTGCATATTGAGTGATTATGAGCCACCTTGTTTTGAAATTCTAAATTTCTATTTAATAGTACAATATATTTTATTTCCTTTTTATTTCTTCAGAAGATTTTAATATCTTAAAAGATAAAACTTAACCAGGTTTTGTTCTTTAGCTCACATGGATATAACACAACTAATACCTTATTAGAGCTGAATTTTTTCAGGTAAAGGTCTATATGCAAATAGTTTTTTTAGATGTGAAATAAAAGCACACCAAAAAAAGAACAACATTAAAGATATTTTCAATTTAGATGATATATTAAAAAGCAAAACTAAATAGTAATTAACTGAGAGGTATTTGATGTTCACTTAGCAAAACAGGTATTTTAGAGTTGGATAAGATATTTCATAATATTACCTTTAAGTGGAATATTTTTAAGAGGAATGAATTGCTTTGTATCCTGAAACAAAAAAACTGTTCTCTTTTAGTTAAATATGAGATAATTATCTAAAATTTTGATCTTTGTAGGTTTTTTTATAGAGCTTTTCTTTTTGAGATGATTTTGTATTAATTATTTTTATTGTCTTTATTATTTTTGATTAAATTTTTATTTGAAGGTTGATCAAAAGCATTTTTATTAACTTTTGTTTTATTTCGATAAGATTTATTATCAAATTTTTCATCTGTATTATCTTTGATAAGATTTTTGCTTAAAGGTTGATCAAAAGCATCTTTATCAACTTTTGTTTGATTTTGATAAGATGTATTATCAAATTCTTCATCTGTATTATCTTTGATAAGATTTTTGCTTAAAGGTTGATCAAAAGCATCTTTATCAACTTTTGTTTGACTTTGATAAGATTTATTATCAAATTCTTCATCTGTATTATCTTTGATAAGATTTTTGCTTAAAGGTTGATCAAAAGTATCTTTATCAACTTTTGTTTGACTTTGATAAGATTTATTATCAAATGCTTTCTCTGTATTATCTTTGATAAGATTTTTGCTTAAAGGTTGATCAAAAGCATCTTTATCAACTTTTGTTTGACTTTGATAAGATGTATTATCAAATGCTTTATCCGTGGTATCTTTGATAAGATTTTTGTTTAAAGGTTGCTCAAAAGCATTTTTATCAATTTTTATTTTATTGTTAAGTTCATTATTTATTTTTTGGTCTATACCATTGTTTTTGATTGATTTAGTCAGTTTTACGGATTCTTTTTGTAAATTATTATTGAATTTATTTTTTGTTTTTTTACTTAAGTTTTTAATAGCATTTGGAACAGATAGCATTTTTGATAATTTTGTTTTTGTTTTATTAAATTGAGCTTTAGCATTTGATAATTTTGTTTTTGTTTTATTAAATTGAGCTTTAGCATTCTTTATATTTAACTTTTTCAAATTCTTGATATTTTTTATAGTTAATTTAACAACTTGATTTCTTGTTTTTACAAGAAGTATTTTGCTTAATTGTTTGGTTGCAGATCCAAATTTTACGTTGCTTCTACTCATGAAAGGAATTGTGGTTTCTTGTGTACTTGGAGGAGTGAAAGAAGATGAAATAAAATTTGCTATTTGGTCTATAATTTTAAGAAATGCTCCACATAGTAATAAATAAATCATCATCCACATTAAAGATTCCCAAATTAGAAAATTTTCATTTTGTAATTTCTCTATTCTAAAATTATCAAAAACATTGTTTGGATCTAGTAATGGTAAATCTGGGTATCTTTCTCCTTTGCATTCAAAGGCTTCACAATAATTAGAATCATTAGCAAGATTTTTTAATAATTTTCCATTTTCATCTCTTTTATAGTGAGCTATAGGTATAAGCATATTTACTGGTTCTGTTCTAAAATCTTCACTTATATAAGGATCCGGGTACCAATATTTTATTATTCCAAACAGTATGGATTTTTTACACACTCTAAAGCCTAAAGTTTTATACACTTCCTCTCCTATCATAGAGAGAAAAAAAAACATTCCAGCGTATAATAAAATTGGTTTTATAAAGTAAGAAATTAGACTGTTTAACCAGTTATCAAATAGAGATCTAGTAATAGAAAATAACAAAAATATTAGCATTATAGGAAAAAGTGCCAGTACCAAAATCAACATAGTAATGCTTATGATATAATTAATTGTAACTTCAATTATTATGAAAAATGATAAAATAAATAAGATATATGTTAAAACTATATATATGATTCCTAGTGGAAAGAAATAAACAAAAAATAAAGAACTTAATTTTTTTGATACAACATCAGAAAACAATAAAGATAATATTGATTGGTCGACGGCTAAGTCAGAATTTGACATTTTTTTAACTAAATTTATGATTTGATCAACACCATATATGAAAAATTTAAAAAAATAATTGTAAAAAAAGTCCCAGCTAGAAGAGTCTAAAAGAAAAGAAACAAGAATAATTTTAAAAAAATGGAAAAAAAGTTCTTGAGCTGTAAAATTACTTTGCCCTATTAAGAATGCAAATCCTAGAAAAATTACGTATAAAGTTAAAATCAATTTTACAATATTATTAAATTTTGAGTTGAGTAAAAGTGTTATGTATATTTTGTTCACTAATCCCTGTTCAACTTGTGCGTCTTCTTGATTAAAGTTTGTTAAAACTAGATCTTTTCTTCCATTTGATAAGCTTTCTTCAGTTATTAGAGTATTTTTTATGGATTTTATGATTGATTCTAAAGTACTTGATGAAATGCTATCTGTCATATTTTGTACTCCAGATCTTATTTTAAGAGAATATTCTCCGGAATTATCCGTATTAAAGCTATTTTTAATTCTAAAAAGAAGCTTAGCTCCTTTTTGTAATTCACTAGATTTAACTATAATAGTTAAATTATCTTTTTGTACTCTATCACCTAATGAGTTTGCTGCACTATAAGTTGCTCTATCTTGATCTTTTGTAAAATTCAATATATTTATTTTTTTTTTATCTAATTCTGCTATTTCTAGAAAAGTTCCTCCTTCGTAAAGACAGGGATAGTTATTGTTGTCATCTTCTTTGCATATGTTTAATAATTTGCAATGTTCATTAATTTCAGAAGATTTATAGTTTGTTTTGGATGTGTTTAGTAATTTGTAATATTCATTAGGTAAAGAAGATCTATTTGCATGTTCATACCAATCACAGATTAAATTATCAAATTTTTTTGAATTTACAGATGTCTGGATATTTATTACGAGCTCTCGTCCATTGAGTAGTAAATTATTATCTTGCCAAGGAGGATTTTGATAAGAATAATGTTCATTATAAACATTTTCTGCATCTAAATAATTTGAAAACACCTTAAAAGAATTAAATTGACCAAAATCATCAGCATCAATACAGGGTTCTGTGTTGCAAGATACTAAACATATAGTAATTAGTAGCAAAATTATTTTGAGTTTATTTGTAAACATAAACCTCAAGACCTAAAATGCTTCTAATTAAAGAAGATACAGTAGATGAAACTTTTGCACAGATGTTACCTGATATGTAAAAAAGTAAACTATAAGTAAAGGATTTAGTAGGATTATAGTGATCAGGAGTATATTGCACACTGGTAAGAGGGTGATATTGTGAAAAGCTAAACAAAGGTATTTCAATCTTTATTATTAAAAGATTAATTGGTATGCTTATTGTATGAATTTTTGATTCTTGAGGGATTAATGCTTTGTTAAAAAAAGTATCAAATACAGTTGAAACAAGTAACACAAGCAATATTAAAATTATTGCGAAAAGAAAAAAACCTAGCATCATTTTTGCCCATTGTAAGAAAAATTTTCTTGTATATTCAAATAATATTAGCATGAAAAAGAGAGGTGATATTGATATAGTGATAGCTAACATTGAAAATGATATAATGTATTCAACAGTTACTCTAAAAATCATCAAAAGAAATTTAAAGATTCCTGCTATTAAAATAATTGTAATAATGAAATATCCGAAAGATTCCACTAATTGAGAAAGTATCATACTAATTGTATGATTGCTAAAGAATTTTCCTAACAATATGTCAACCCAAGAAAAAGGGTTTACTTCTTCTCCAGAAACTATAAAATCATCGCTTATTAATGCAGACGTTATCTGTTCATAACCCTCTAAAAAGATATTGAAAAGATAATTATTAAAAAAATTCCAACTTTCTTGATTGAAAAAAATTGCAAATATTAAACTAATTTTTATTAATCTTTGAATAATGTCGTTTGCTGAGATTACTACAATACCTGTAATAAAGAAAAATCCATAAAAAATTACGTAAAGTGTAGTGATTGTTATAACAATTTGCTTTAAGATAGTGTCCTGTGATAAATAACTGAAAGATCCAGCTACAGTTTCTTTAATAGCTTCAATCAAATATAGAATTATGTTGTTATAAATAAAACTGCTAAAAAAGTTGCTTTTTTTTATAGTTTCTACATTTAAAATTACACTACCAGAATTTATGCCAAGTGATTCTGATTTTTGATCATTAGAAGATTCTGAATATAGCCTGTACCATAAGCTCTGATTCTCATTAGAGCTCGAAAAAACTGAAACTGGTTCAGGATTGTGTGCATCAAAATATACATAATTTCCTTTGGTATTTGCTTTTGGAGGTGTAGATGAAAAAATATATTCTAGTTTTAGTCTATTGTAATGTTGCGCAATAGGATAGACTTCCATTCTCATAAGATATGAACCGAAATGCAAAAAAAGAACATTTAATGGTGTATTTCTTACTTTAGTAAAATCTTCTACATGAGATGGTTTCCAATTTTTTGCCAATTGAGTGATTTCGGCAGGTAGAAACATGTGTTCAATTAATAGGCTAGTTTCTAGATTAATATCGACGTTATTTTTAGTATCATTTAAATAATAAAAAAATTTTTTTTGATCTTCTAGTTGGTCAAAGTGATTTATTGTTTTAAATTGGTTATCTGCAAATTGATTTTCTAGATGCTTTAAAACACCTATAGAACTATTGATAATAAATCCTGCACCTTGGTTATATAGGCACAAATTTTCTTCTTTTAAATTAGAGGAACATAGTTCAATGCTTTTCGTGTTTTTTATTAATGTGTTTGAAGGTAATCCAGTGTATGCATATAAGTTTGAGTCTGTACCAACTTTTGGTGATAAAATACACTCATCAGATATATTTAGATAGCTTATTTTACCTTTTAGATCTTCATATCCTAAAATAGATTTATCTGGGTTTTTGCTATCTGACCATTCATATTTTGAACTTAAATTTAATATTTTAGCGCAATCTTCCTTACTAGATTCTGAACTGATTATTGCCATATCAGTATATTCTAGGTTTTTTATTTTGCATCTGTTTTGTAAACCTCTTTTTTCTATTATTGCTCTAGCATCTGAAGTTGTGACTATAGTGTTTCTACATTTACATAATTTTGGATATTCAGAGAATTTCTTTTTTGTCAAGTGCCTGCTTTTTTTTGTATTGCCTAAAGATCCATTATTTTCCTTATATATATTTTGATATAATTTATCATTGTCATAAAACAAGGGTTGAGCTAATCCATCATTAGCATTAGTTTCTTCTTTACCACTTTGCTTGAAGAATAGTCGCTCTATTGTTTGGCCTAGAGTATTTTTTTTAACAATTTTAAATTCTGTATTATGCGAAATAGTGCAATTTGCATAACCTTCTACATGTTCTTTTGTACCTAATGGAACGTTTATTATATCTCCACCAGCAAACGCTGGTATAATTATAAGAGTATTATCACATAAGATCCCTTCTAATTTTTCTTTATTTAAGCTATCTTCTTCTCCTGAATATAGAGTACAATTCGTTTCGCCAAAACATTTATTTTGTATTAAATAATGTATAAAATATCTAGTAGAATGAATTAAACTATCCCTGGATAAGGATTCAGAATATGTAACATTAGGATGAGTATGTTTATCAGGGTCACGTGCATCTGGTTCTGTATTATAGGTTTTCCATTTGGCTCGAATATGAAAACCATCATATTCTTCAATTGATATTGTTTCTTCTTCTACAATAATGTTCCTATTATCAATGTCTAGGCATTTTTTACACTGAGTGCTCATACCATCTGTTTTAAAGACGGCAATATCATGATCTAAGTATTCTTTCCCTGACAATTGTTTAAAGTCTGCATCACTGATTAATTGACATCCACAACTTGATAAGTAGCCTGAAGTAATATCTCTTTTCAAAATGGTTGAAGGACAGCTGTATTGCTCTTTTTTTTGATCTATTTGTAATTGGCTTGCTACTTGTTCTAAATCACTAATTGAAACTTGAGGTGGTTTATAACCTATACCTCCCCCGTTATTTATTCTATTATCAAAGTAAAAATCGTTATATTCTCTGTAAGGAGGGCTGCTCCTTTGAGGAATTATTTCTTTTAAGTGGAATACAGCTAATTTATTAGCTGGTATCAACAGTTTATCTTGTACTCCTTGTGGATTGAGATATACTGTTCGATTTTTGTATAAATTAATTAAATCTTCTTCTATATTTGTATCTTGATTAGAAATCATAACTAAAGGTTTTTCAAATCTAGGATCTACTCTGTATAAGATGTATTGTACACTTTCTGGTTGAAGATCAGGTCGAATTTTTCCTAAATCACTTTTATGTAGATTTGTTGTATCTAAAGAAAGACCTAAAGTATTACCTGATGGTATTATCAAACCTTTAAAGCTTTTCCATTCCTGATTTTGAAAATCTTGATTATCTATTTTTTCTTGATAAAAAGATTTTTTAGGATGTGCTTTTGCATATCTTATTGTTCCTTCATCTTTAGAAAAAATAGAATCTAATCCTTTGGATTCACTAGACTGATTTATAGCGTTCTCTACGAATTCTTGATTTTGATTATGTAAAGAATTATCAGAAGATATGTTGATTATATTGTTTGTATTACTTAAATTGTATGAAAGATAATAAGAATCTCCATTCAAAATATCTATTTTTATATAAATAAAAATTAAGAATGAAAATACCAATCTAATTTGTTTTAAAAAACCTACTTTAAGCACTAGCATAATGTGGTAAAAAATATTTCTTATCTATTTTGTTTTACATAAAACGAGAGAGTTTTTAAAATTTTTGTTCATTTTGCGTAGAATTAAAATATTAATTGTGATTTATTTTCCTAAAGTGAGAGTTAAAGAATAATTTTTTAACTCTCTTATTCTTTTTCAGAAGGATTTTCTTTATCTAATTCAAATTCTAAAGTATTAGTTTTAG
>CAZKNN010000022.1:0-7127 GCA_964554285.1 uncultured Rickettsia sp. | reverse complement strand
GTATAAAATTTTTTTTTTTTTAAAAAGAAATAAATTAATTTTCGTAAATATTTGAAAATAATTTTTTTTCAAATATTTACAAATCAATCAAAAAAAAATTTTTTTTTTTAATAAAAATAAACTTTTCTTTAATAATTTCTTATAATTTAAAAAAAAATAAACTAAAAATGTTTAATAAAATTTTTTTTTTTTTTATATAATAAAAAATTAATTTTTTAATGAAAAAAAATAAAGTTTTTTTAAAAAAAAATTTCAAAAAAAAAAAAAAAAATTTGATTGAAAGAAAAATTAAAAAAAAAAAATCATCTCTTCATCAAAAAATCGATTGAAGATTTTTGTTTCGTCATTTTTGCTGCATTTTCTTCAGAATTTTTATGAATTGCATACAACTTAAAAAAAAAAAAATGAAAAATTTATTAAAAAAAAAAAAATTTTTCAAAATTTTTTCAAAACATACCAAAATATTTTGCTCATTTATTGAAGCGTTCATCTGCAATGCTCTGTTTTGAAGATCACCCAACTAATGAAAAAAAAATCATTAAATTTGTGAAAAAACAAAAAAAAAGGATGCAAAATGATGAAAAAAAAAGGATGCAAAATGATGAAAAAAAAATTGATGAAAAAAAAAAATTTTTTTTAATCTTCAAATTTATTTGAAAAAAAAATTGAATTTAAAAATATTATTTTCAAATATTTTATCAATACCATATTTGATAAAATATCTAAATTAGGATCACCAATTGGATCCATCATCGTTTCTACAAAAAAAAAAATTTTTTTTAATTTGAAAAATTTCAATTTTAATTGAGAAAAAAATTTGATGAATTTGATGAAAAAAAATTGATGAAGAAAAAGGAAAAAAATTACGTTTCATTCAAAGCTGGGGAAAATTTTAGAGAAGCAATCAATCTAAAAAAAGCATTGCTTTCAACTAGAAAAAAGAAAGAAGAAAAAAAAAATAAAATAAAGAACAAGAAGAAGTAGTCTCAATACTAAATAAAAAAATAAAAAAAAACCGCCTAGCTCTTTTCTTTCAAAATATATTGGATAAAAAACAAAAGTGAGGGCTAGAGCTTTTATCTTTGCTCTTTCTTCTTACTATCAAGGAAAGAAAAAGGAAGTAAAAAGAGATGAAACCAAAAATTTTGATAATAAATGCCATAAAAAATCTCCAATGCAAAAAAATGATTTTCAACATAAGTTATCTAAAATAAATATTGTTTCCAATATGACAAAAAACTTGTAGGCGTATCATAGGTTATGATGCTACAATATTATTTATAACTCAGAATCTGAATGGGGATGTTATATAAATAATAGACAAAAACCAAACTATTAATAATAGAAACATTTAAAGTCTAGAAAAATATGAACAAAAACTATAGCAGATATACGGCGAGCTATCTTTGTAGATAAATTAACATTAAAATACAATTTTAAAAAACTTACTCACTCTATCGATTGTTTGCTAAAAAACAATTAAGATATATTTTTCTTCTCCTAAAACTAAAAAAGAGATCTTATTCATATTGAAAAATAACCTTATAATAATAAAACCACTTCCGTTATGATGTCTACAAAAGGGGGTTTTTGTATTATTTTTATAGCATAAAATGCTCTAACCTCTCTATCAAGGTATATTTTGTGCTTGATAGAAGAAAATATTTTTCTGGGCTAACAAAGCAGAGTCTAAAATTATTTTTAAGGATCACATTATACCGCCATGTTGTATTACTTGATGATCTTTTTAGTATTCTTTGCTTTTACCTACAAAAGTCTATACATGGGCTAATCTATATAATATGCTCTAACTTATATCAAACATTTGTTTGATATAACAAAATACCTATGTATTTTATTAAAAATCTCAGTATAAAATCTTTTTTTGTGGGAATTTTTGTTGAAATGTAAATTATTGGATAGTTGAATTTTTTAATAATTAATTCCATTTTATTTTTATATTTTAATAGTTATAATCTTTTTGTTATAATAGGCAAAAATAATTTTTAAAACTTACTTGTAATTACAGTATGTATAATTTGCAAGACCAGCATAAGATATTAGATTCAAAGAAGAATGTTGCTAGATTAGGGGGAGGGATAAAAAGAATCAAAGTTCAACATGAACAAAATAAATTAACAGCAAGAGAAAGGCTTGAAATTTTATTGGATCCAGATAGTTTCGAAGAATATGGGATTTTTGTAGAGCATAGATGTGATTCGTTTAATATGAAAGAAAAGAAATTTTCTGGAGATGGAGTAATAACAGGTCATGGAACTATAAATGGAAGGCTAGTTTTTGTATACAGCCAAGATTTTACAGTATTAGGAGGATCTTTAGGAGAATATCATGCTAAAAAAATATGCTCTTTGATAGAAAGAGCAATTAAAGCAAGGGCTCCTGTTATAGGGATAAATGATTCAGGTGGAGCAAGAATTCAAGAAGGTGTAGATTCATTAGCGGGTTACGGAGAAATATTTGACTTAAATGTTAAAGCATCTGGAGTTATTCCACAAATAAGCCTTATTATGGGACCTTGCGCTGGTGGCGCTGTATATTCACCTGCTTTAACAGATTTTATTTTTATGGTGAAAAAATCTTCTTACATGTTTGTTACAGGTCCTGAAGTAGTAAAATCTGTTACTTCAGAAACTATATCAAAAGAAGAACTAGGAGGATATAAAGTACATACAGAATTATCTGGGGTAGCTGATTTTGCATTTAATAATGAAGTAGAATTACTGTTGGAAGTTAAGAGATTTTTTAACTTTTTACCATTATCAAATAAAAGTTCATTACCTTATAGAAAAACCTATGATCCTGCAGACAGAATAATTATGTCTTTAACAAATGTGATACCTAAAACAAGCAATCAATCATATAACATGAAAGATATTGTAACTCAGGTACTAGATGAACAAGAATTTTTTGAAATTCAAGAAAATTATGCAAAAAATATCATTATAGGGTTTGGTTATATGGAAGGCAAGCCTGTAGGAGTAGTAGCCAATCAACCTATGCATTTGGCTGGATGTTTAGATATAAATGCTTCTAAAAAAGGAGCTAGATTTATAAGATTTTGTGACGCTTTTAATATTCCTATAATAAGCTTAGTAGACGTACCAGGTTTTTTACCAGGTACAAAACAAGAATATGAAGGTATAATCAAAGATGGAGCTAAACTTTTATATGCTTATTCAGAGGCCACAGTACCTAAGATTACTATTATCACTAAAAAGGCTTACGGAGGAGCGTATATTGTAATGGGATCAAAACATTTAAAGGGAGATTTCAATTACTGTTGGGCTAACTCTGAAATTGCAGTTATGGGAGCAGAAGCAGCATTAAATATAATTGCTAAAACTAGTCAAGAACAAACAACAGAAGAAAAAGCTAAAAAAATAGAACAATACAAGACAGATATATCTTCTCCATTTGTAGCAGCTTCAAGGGGCTATATAGATGACATAATAAAACCTCAAAACACAAGATGGAAAATATGTAATGCATTAAAATGCCTAGATAGTAAAAATGTAGAAACAATATGGAAAAAACATGATAACCTTCCTCTTTGATAATAAGAAATAATAATATTTAATATGAGTACACCTTTATTTGAAAAAATCTTAGTAGCTAACAGAGGAGAAATAGCATTAAGGATAATGCAAACGTTAAAAAAAATGAATATTAAATCAGTTGCTGTCTATTCAGAAGCAGATTCTAATGCTCAACACGTGCATTTTGCAGATGAAGCACATTATATAGGTAGTTCTTCAGCAAAATCTAGTTATCTTTCAATACCTAATATTATAAATGCAATCAGAACAAGTGGTGCACAAGCTGTACATCCTGGATATGGATTTTTATCTGAAAATTCCCATTTTGCTAATATTTTAAAGAGAGAGGCTATTACTCTTATAGGTCCTAGTGCAAATATTATCAAAAAAATGGGGGATAAGATAGAAGCAAAAAAAATTGCTATAGAAGCAGGGGTAAGTACTGTACCTGGATATATTGGAAGTATTATCAATACAGACCAAGCATTAAAAATAGCAAATGATATAGGGTTTCCTATTATGATTAAAGCTGCTGCAGGAGGAGGAGGTAGAGGAATGAGGTTAGTAAATAATGCAGAAGAATTAATAAAAGCGTATGAAGCAGCTAAAGTAGAATCAGAAAATACTTTTCAGGATTCACGAGTTTTTATCGAAAAATATATTAGTTCACCTAGACATATAGAAATTCAACTATTAGCTGATCAATATGGAAATTCTATTTGTCTTGGTGAAAGAGAATGTTCAATACAAAGATATCACCAAAAAATTATAGAAGAATCTCCAAGTAGTTTTATAGACCAAAATACAAGAGAAAAAATATACCAAGAAGTAATTAATCTTTCACATAAAGTTAAATATTTTTCTGCTGGCACAGTAGAATTTATGGTAGATAAGAATAAAAATTACTATTTTTTAGAAATGAATACTAGACTGCAAGTAGAACATCCTGTAACAGAACTTATTACAGGTATTGATATAGTAGAAGAAATGATAAAAATAGCAGCAAATAAAAAATTGACACTAAAACAAGAGGATATAAAATTTAATGGTTGGTCAATAGAATCAAGGATATATGCAGAAGACCCTTCTAGAGGATTTCTTCCTTCAAGTGGAAGAGTTTTTGCTTATCAAGAACCTCCTAAGAGCTCAAAAATAAGAATAGATAGCGCAATAAGCGCAGGAGATAACATAAGTATGTTTTACGATTCTATGATAGCAAAATTATGCTCTCATGGTAAGAATAGAGCTGAAGCTATTGCATTGATGAGTAATGCACTCAGCATGTTTGTGATTCAAGGAATATCTCATAATGTTAGTTTCTTAGAAACAATTATAAATCATCCAAGATTTATCGCAGGAGATATAAATACAGCTTTTATAGAAGAAGAATATCCACAAGGTTTTCAAGATGCAGAAATAACTACAGAATTAACTGAAGTTTTCTTAGCAATATCAATGTTTGTACATATTTTAGAACAAAAACGTATAGCATCGATATCAGATAAAATAGGAGATCAAATCAGTAAGATAGGTACAAGATGGGTAGTAACTATATCATCTGGACAACAGATTCCAGTTATCATAAGAGAAAATGAAGTAAATAATTATCAAATTAGATCTCCTATAGTAAACAGAATTAACATAATTAGTGATTGGATCTTAGGTAATGCATTAATAAAAGCTAATATAAACGGTAGATCTGTAAATGTAAAAATAGAGAATATAACAACAGGTTACAAGCTTACATATTTAGGAGTGAGTACTGAAGTTTTTGTAAGATCTCCTAGAATCTCTGAATTAGAAGCATTTATGCCGAAATTATCAGAAATAGATGAATTAAAAATGTTTCTCACTTCTCCACTTACAGGTAAGGTTGCTGCAATAGAGGTAAAGGAATCCGAAGAAGTCAAAATTGGCCAAAATCTTATGGTGATCACAGCAATGAAAATGGATAACTTAATTGTATCAGATAGAGATGGTTACATTGCAAAAATACTTGTAGAAAAAGATCAAAATGTTTCTCAAGATCAAGTTCTAATAGAGTACAAGAAAAAGACTATTTAACTAATTAATCCATCATATTCATTTGTTTATTAATGTTCTTCATTAAAAAATATTTCTTCTTATGAAATAGAAATTTACACTCATCGATAAATCTTAGTTTTATTCATTAATTATCTTTCTCTTTTTATCAAAATATTATTATGTAGAAAATCATATTAATCATTTTATTAGTTATTGCTTGTATAAACTCATATATGAAGTAGTATCTATCTATTCTAGAAGGATTGATGAAGAGATATAAATAAAACATAGCAACGCTCTTTAGTTGTGTAATATGGTATGAATTTATATTCTAATACTCTCTCATTTTATGAATTTTTTTGTTTTCTCTACTATTTTTATAATGTAATTACTGTATTATGAAATGGAATCAATCATTGATGTATGATCTTCTACAATAGTAAAATGATTGAGTGCACTGAAAGGATAAATTGAAACATATTCTTCTACTAAAAAAATGAAAAAAATTAATATATTTCAAGAAAAGTATCACAAGAAATGATTAATCACTACACACATAATGAGAATAATAGTTTCACAAATCATACAAATATCAATTTTTATGATCTGAGAAACTTCAAATTCTTCAGATTGAGAAAAATTTGTTTGGTTATTTGATAAAAAACTTTGCATTATTTATTTTAATATTTAATCAATATTTAACTCTAATAAAGATTTAGTCAATTCTTAACTGAATAATGTATTGGTTAAAATTTGCTACATTCATTTCTTATATGATTAACATAAAAGTCTAGGCATATTTATCAAATGTATCATATGTAAGTTATAGATAATAACTACTTACAGAATCAGCATCACTATTACCCAATATAGAAGCTGATTTCCTCGATAGCATCAATAATTGAAATCTTGTACAATAATAAAATTATTCCCTACACTGAAAGGATGAATTTGTAAATTTTCTACTTGCAAAGTAAAAATACTTTCTTCACAAAATCTATTAACAAGAAGCGCCGTAAACCCTTTCTTTTCAGAGTGAGGATATAGGGCGTGTTTATCGTACATAAAGGTTTTGATTTTCTATGTATTATTTAAAATTTCAATAGTAGCTCCTCCTACTGACCCAGCAAAATAACTTCTACTCCATATTGCACAATTATTCTTTCTGGTATAGTAGTTAATATATGATAGAAAATAAATTATAAAACAACCTAATATTGAATTTTTTATTCTTACTCTAAAAGTGACTGCTCTTTGCACTAAAGTACGAAGCTTCTAATATCAATAGCAACAGCTTTCTTTTGAAAGTCTTATACAGTTTCAATTAGCAGAGACGGACAGCCCTTCCACCTTGAGATTTATAATCCCTTCTTGTTTTATGTTATACGCAGCATTTACATCTCTATCATGCTCAGTACCACATTTTATAACAGATTTATTATCAAAAGTTGTAAGGGAATAAATATATTTTTTTATAAAGTGTATTTGCACTAGTGTATCAGAAGCTTTTATGTTGGTTGTAATAGTCTAGTGATCAATCATTCA
>CAZKNN010000021.1:0-6391 GCA_964554285.1 uncultured Rickettsia sp. | reverse complement strand
ACAAAAGGAGAAATCCTAGCTAAAGTAGAACAATATATACATAGACTCATAGGACTTAGATGTCCTATCTTGATGAGGGGGTAATTGAGCTCAGACTTGCTTCTAGATGCTCATCCCCTTCAGGGGATTGAGAGTATCACAGAGCAGGAAAATGTTACTTATCAATGCAAGTATAACAGGAAAACGCATTAGTAGAAAGAGATCAAGCAGATTTTAGCATAGATCTTGGAGTATCAAAGTTTGTAACTTTAGCAACACTAAAGCAAAGCAAGATATATAAGCTAAAAAAATAGTTTGAAAAGACTTAAAAATTATTAGCTTTACAGTAACAAAGACTTTTAGCAAGAAAGAAGAAATTTTCAAATAATTCAAAGAAAACAAGTATCAACATACAAAAAATACGTACAAAGATAACAAATATAAGAATAGACTATCAGAGCAAAGTTAGCAACGATATAAGCAAGAACCACGAAAAACATTTGTTGAGCATTTAAAGATAGTAAATATGAGTAAATTCTCTAAATGTACTATAGAAAAGCCTGGAAGAATGTAGCTGCTAAACTGTTTTTAAATAGATCTATATTAGATCATGGGTAGTATGAATTTAACATACAGCTAGAGTATAAAGTTTTGTGGCGATGAAGAAAATTAATAGAAGTAGATCCTAAATATACATCTTAAAGATGTAAAATGTTTAACTATAAATAATAAGAGTAGAAGTAGAGAAAATTTCTCTGTAAAAAATGTTTATACAGAGAAGAAGAGAAGGTACTGATATAAATGCAGAAAAGAATATATTAGCTTCTAGATTTAGCAGTGCTTTTCTATGAAGAGAATTGAGCAATCAAGAGGTATCAGAAACCTGAGAAAATTATTTGTAAAAATTCTCTCCATTTTCTATAAGGAATCTACGTAATTTAGTGAGTAGATGATATCAATATAGAAATGAACATGAAAATCAGCATACTTAAATGTTCTTATGCTTAATCTAGAAGTACAAGCAATTAAGCACGTGCTTATTATCTCAAATAATTAAGAGAGATGAAAGAATCCTAACTTAAAAATATAAGCAATCTCAATAATATTGAGATAAGTAAATCCATAATATTGTACAGTGAAATGATGAAAACATGATGATATATTATGCTTGATCTAGAGTCAAAATTACTTTATTACGTGCTTATCTTACAAATAAATTAATAGAGATCAAAAGTGGTTTAACTTTAAATGCAAGCGAGAATTTCTATCTTCTTTAGTTGAAATGGATTAGAGCGCTAATTACCCTGATACTCGTTGATTTATCTGCTTATTATTTTTACATTAATATTTCCTGTAGTAACAACAAAATAACCACTAGTCTAAATACCTTATTTGTAAGCAATTTTTTTTAGTTGAGGGAAAATTTTTCCAAATTGTATAGAAAATAAACCTTTGAGCATCTTAACTATTTTTGTAGGAGAATCTCACAATGGATGTGATTAATATCAGTTTCTAAAGCTATATTTCAAATTATCATTTTATCTATTTAGTATAGGCTACAAACCTGCTTATTTATATGGAGAATGAAGCATTATAGAAATCTGTTTTTGAATTTTGTAGTATTATGATTTTTGCTTATCTAATAATTAGGAAAATTTTTGTATTTCAGAACTTTAATTGATAGTTCTTTAGCTTGAGTAGGCAAGATAATATTTAAAGAAAATAAAATTTTTCAACACAGGTTTGTGATCACTAAATAAACGAAACGATAAAAGTTAAAAATGAATCAATATATAAATATAATAAACTCTTTTGAAGAAGTTCTTTTTTTAAACCATTACAAAGAATAAAACATATTTCTAGACTTATAAAATTCAGGAGCTATGTACTAATACCCAAGATAACTTATTTCAAAAATGAATATGGTGTATACGAATAATGAAAATCTTTTAATTTTACATGAACAACCAACGTCCTATACTTTCTAAAAAAATCAAATGTTAAATTTAGAGTAAGTGAGCGATTTTACATCCTCACAAAACAAAAATGTAACAGCGCATTAACATATAAAAATAAATAACTGATCAGAAAATAAAATAAGATGGATATTTTTAGAAAAAATAAACCTGATTTATTTTGAATTTTTATATAATAAATTTAGATATATGGAAGATGTTGGTATCAATGAACAGAGAATATAGAATATAGAATATAGAATATAAGCTTAAAAGCTGCTATGCTTCTTAGTCTTGTTTGTCTGTGAATAGAATTTACTATTTAGTTGATCTGTAGTAGAACTTTGAAAGAATTTATGAAAGTTCTATCCGTTATACAAAGAACACAAGTACTTTAGAATTTGTGTAATGTTTAAATTTTTTTAGCGTAAAAATTCTATTCTTGAAAATGATTTCATAAAACTTACTTCAAAAAGAGTTTTGGTATTAGTTTTAGATTTATCTTGTATTATTAACACTAAATACAAAAGGTTTAAGAGCTAGTATTCTTGCTCTTTTTATTGCTTTTGTAAGATTTTTTTGATGTTTTATACAAACATTTGTAACTCTACTTGGAAGAATTCGCCCTCCTTCTGAGACAAATTTATTCAAAAAATCCAGATCTTTAAAATCTATTTTAGTTTTCTTGTCTAAACATACAGGACATCCCTGAGGTTTTTTGAAAAAGCTCTTGGAAGTTTTATGTAAAGAAGAATTATTGTTCATTTTTTTCTATTTTTTTATTGTTTCAGTATTGTTGTTTGCAGAAAAATTTGGTCTGGTTTTAGTTTCTGAAATTTTTGCTAGAGGAGAAAACTCTTCTGAAATTTCTTTTGTTTTAAATACTACAACTCTCACTAAAGATTCTATTTTTTTCAAGTATTTTTTTACAGCTAAAATACTTGAACGATTTTTTAATGCGAGTGCAAAAAATATGTAATGCCCTTTTCTGTATTTTTGTATAGGGTAGGTAAAATTTAATAAGCCCCAAAATTCCTTTCTTTTTATTGTTCCTATAGAATTTTTTTCTAGGTAAGATCTTAAAGAATTAACTATAGCATAATTTTCATTAATAGAAGAATCATATTTGTTAATTAAAATTAATTCATAAAAATTTAAAAATTCAGCCATAAAACCTTTTAATTACTGTTATTTTCTAAAAACAAAGCAGGATAAAAGTATACTCAAATATTATATATTGTGCAACAGTCTTTTTAGCAAAATATACATTTGGTATTTGTATCAGTTTTATGTTTCATCAGCAGATGTAGAATTTTCCTCTTTTTTCTGAGGGAAAAGGAGTTTGGTTATTTGAGTTCCAGTTAAAGTTTCTTCTTTTATCAAAGTTTTAGCAAGTAGATGCAATTTATCAATATTTGTTGTAATTATAGCTTTTGCTACTTGATAACCATTATCAATTATTAGTTTTACTTCTGAATCTATTATATCTGCAGTATTAGTCGAAATTTTTTTGTTATGTTGTTGAGAATTGTACATATCTTCTTGTGAATTTCCTAAAAAAACAGGTCCTAATTTTTTGCTTAATCCCCATTCTGTTACCATAGAATATGCCATTTTTGTTGCCATTTTTATATCAGAAGATGCACCAGAAGTAACTTTTTCTTCTCCAAATATTATTTCTTCTGCTACCCTTCCTGCCATTGCAACTGCAATATCAGCTTTCATTTTCTCAAAAGTCATAGAAAATCTATCTCTTTCTGGTAATCTCATTACCATACCAAGTGCTCTACCCCTAGGTACTATAGTAGCTTTATGAATAGGATCTGAGGCTTTACAAAATATACCAACTAAAGCATGTCCCCCTTCGTGATATGCTGTTAATGTTTTTTCTTCTTCAGACAAAGCTAATGATTTTCTTTCAACTCCCATTAAAACTTTATCCTTAGCTTCTTCCATATCTACCATTTCTACAGTTTTTTTTCCAGATCTAGCAGCTAATAGAGCAGCTTCATTAACTAAATTTTGTAAATCAGCGCCTGAAAATCCAGATGTACCCCTTGCTATGACTCTAGGATCTATTTCTGAAGAATTATATTTAATATTTTTCATATGTACTTTTAATATTTGCTCCCTTCCGTTAATGTCAGGATTTGATACAGTGATCTGTCTATCAAATCTTCCAGGGCGCAAGAGTGCAGGATCTAAAACATCAGGCCTATTAGTTGCTGCTAAAATTATTACACCTTCATTCACTTCAAATCCATCCATTTCTACAAGCATTTGATTTAAAGTTTGTTCTCTTTCATCATTACCTCCCCCAAGTCCTATTCCTCTATGTCTACCAACAGCATCAATTTCATCTATAAATATTATGCAAGGAGCATTTTTTTTCCCTTGTTCAAACATGTCTCGCACTCTACTTGCACCTACACCTACAAACATTTCTACAAAATCAGAACCAGATATACTAAAAAATGGTACATTGGCTTCCCCAGCTATTGCACGTGCTAATAATGTTTTACCAGTCCCTGGAGGGCCAATTAGCAAACAACCTTTAGGAATTTTTCCTCCTAATTTTTGAAATCTTAGTGGATTTCTTAAAAAATCTACTATTTCGCTTAGCTCTTCCTTGGCTTCATCTATGCCAGCAACATCTACAAAAGTGACTTTAGGTCCCTTGTCTGAAGCTAATTTAGCCTTAGATCTACCAAATCCCATGCCTCTGCTTCCTCCTTGAATTTGTCTCATAAAAAATACTCCACTTCCTATCAAAAAAAGCATAGGAAACCAAGACACAAGTATACTGAACAAAGAATTCATTTTTGTATCAGGAGGTACTACTTCAACGTATACACCGCTTGCTAACAATTTAGGAATTATATCATGAGCATATTCTCCTCCATAAGTAGAAAAATGAGTACCGTCTATTAGATTACCTTCTATAAATCTACCTTGGATCTTTAGTGCATTAACTTGTTTATTATTTACTTTATAAAATAACTCCGATAGAGATAGTTTTTGGCTGCTGTTTTTTATACTATCCCACTGAAAGAGATTAAAAATTATTATAGCAAAGATAAAAATTATTATCCAAGTGAGAATGTTTTTTCCTTGAGAATTCATCTTTCAATTACCAAGAATAATGTGTAAATCTAAAAATAAAATTTGGTTTGAATATGAAAATTTTAAAAAATTTTTCACTAAACACACCGTAGTTAATATGGGGTATTATTAAGCATTTTTCAAGATCAAAAATTACTGGAACAGTAAATAATATATTTTTGCATGTTAATCTCTTAAGATCGAGGTATTCTAGGTTATGTGCTTTTATGAAAAAAATAACAAATTTCCTTATCAATTCTTTATTTGTGAGATATTTTTTACAAAAATGATACATAGAGCTTATATTTAAGTGTTGTATAGTATCTTTGCTAAAATGTTCAAATGTTTCTTTTGTGAAGATTTTTATATTTTGACGTATTATGAATCTATTATCCCAAGATTTGGTGTTTGAGAAAATTTCTTGTAGAGATTCCTTTTTGTGTATCATATTTCTATAATCCTTATATATTAAAAGTACAGATTTTGTTTTTTCTATCACGACCCCGTGTAAATTTCTTACAAAAAATTGTATATTAGTTTCTTCTAAAGATTTAATAATTTTTTCAATATTTCTATATCTAGGAGTATAAGATTTTGAGCTTACCAATGTAATACAGTATAAAAATAATTGTATTTTTAAAATTTTTTCTATATTCTCAGTTTTATTTAAGTTTAAAACTATAAAGCCTGAATTAAAAAATTTAACAGCATTAGCAATAATTTCTACTAATTTTGCTGAAATAATTTTGGCAGAAAAATTTATATTTTTTATCTCTTTTAATATTTGAAGTTTCTTTTCTTCAGATTTTATAAGAGTTTTTCTAATTCTATTTCTTAGATATTTATCTGAATGATTAGAGATGTCTTCGTAATATTTTATATCATAGTGATTTAAAAAAGTTATTATTTGCTTTTTATATATATTGAATAATGGTCTTAGAATTCTGATATCATTTATAAAATTTATGTAGTTTGTACTTAATCCTAAAATTCCAGATTTTCTTTTTTTACGTATAATATAGTTTTCTATGAAATCGTCTTGTTGGTGTGCTATGAAAAGATTTTTAATTGATAAATATGCGCATTTTTTTGTCATTAAGTTGTATCTTGCTTCTCTTGCTTTGGATTCTACATTAGCAAGTTGATTTTTTCCTTCTTTCCATTCTAGTAAATAAAAATCTGCATGTAGCTTTTTTGCAAAATATTCAACAAATTTTATTTCTTTTTCTACATTGTTTCTTAAGTAGTGATTAACTGTTAGTATGATTATTTGTGCATTAGGGAATAATTGTCTTAAAATAAAACTTAGAGCTATAGAATCAGGTCCTCCAGAGACAGCTATTGCAAATTTGGAG
>CAZKNN010000020.1:0-10337 GCA_964554285.1 uncultured Rickettsia sp. | reverse complement strand
AGGGTTTAGCTATTGAAACAGTAAGAAAATATATATATAACAGCAGAGAGCTCCCCCTTCTGAGAAAGTTATTGTTCATGTAAAGAAAATAACTAAAATTGCTTGCTTGACCTGCACCTAAAAAAGCGAGATTGCGCAAGCTTTTTTTTTCATTTCTATTCCTCTAATGCATTCAAATTTTTACTATTGTTAATGATACGATATTCAATTTAATATTGATCAACTATAGATTGTTTATCTTTAGCAAATTCTTGCAATTTATTATAAACATCTTCAGTATTCGCCATACGATCTACTAGATTATTTAGTAAAATAAGTTTTGATAAAATTAATTGTTTTACCTCTCTTTTTTTTCTTTTTACTTTTTTCTTCTATATTGTTCTTCTAATTTTCTTTTAAGATCTTATTCGATATTTTCTAGATTTAAAGTATATTGCGGAGTTATATTTTTTTAGAATCAATCTTATGTAGATGCCCAATTGTTACTAGATCACTACAGTATATAAAAGGTATATAGTATAAGTACTAATATTAAACTTGATCAAAAAATATATATTTTTTCATAGAACATTACACAAGTAATTACATTATACTAATTAATTAATGATAATAAAAAAATCATTAATTAATATTAATTAATCAAACCATTTAATGAAATTATTGCCAATAGTGTTGAAAAAAATAATTAGTAGTACATTAGTAAAATTCTTTACTAATCACTTATATCATTAAATTTGTTTAGCATTTGAAAAATGATTCGAAAACACAAACAATTAATTCAATATATGAATATTCGTATTGAACAATTTTAGAGAAAATGATTTCCCCCAGGGCTAGGATAATAGTTTTCTCTATAATTTCCCCTGCATAAAATGTTACCAATTGTATCATATCCGTTGTAATAACAAGCAACATTTCCTTTGTGTGCATTTTGTGTTTCTCTACAAGGAGTCCTTCCGTTTTTGTTCTTTTTATCAAGATCTGCGCCATTATCAAGTGCAAGTTTAACCATTTCACAATCTGCATACATCCCTCCCCAATGTAATATTGTTTCTTTCCCCCATAAAAGAAGACCACTATTACTTTGTTTATTTACAACTTCTGATTGTGTGTTTTCTATCTTTTGTTCTAATGAATTCAAATTTGTATTATCGTTAATTTCATTATATTCGTCCCAATATTGATCAATTATAGGTTGTTTCTTTTTAGCAAATGTTTTAAATTCCCCGTACATACCTGAAGCAGTAACCATGCGATTTACTAGATCATCTAATGAATTAAGTTTTGATAAAATTGATTCTTTGTGCTTTTCTCTTCTTTCTCTTTCTTCTTGTTCTTTTATATATTGTTCTTCTAATGTTTTTTTAAGATCTTGTTCGATCTTTTCTAGCTCTAAAATATATTGGGGACTTACATTTTTAGAATCAAATTTATTGATATATCCAATTGGTATCAATTCATTACAATATATCAAAGGTATATAGTAAAACACTAACATTAAACTTGATAGCACAATATATGTTTTTTTCATCAATCATTCTAAAAATAATTACACTACAATGTTTCAATTAATAATAATAAAAAAAATCATTAATTGATAGTGATTAATCAAATCATTTAATAAAATTATTTTCAATGTGTTAAAAAAATAATAAATATAAAATTTTTGTAAATTTTTTTCTAAGAATTCTAAATTATTTAGAAACATCATAGATAAATATCCAAGTTTAAAAATGTCTAGGATTTTTATTGTAAAGAGAGAGGATATCTTTATTAAATTTTTTCTCATACCATAGCTTATAAAAGAATTTTTACTAAGCATTATACCACTCAGCTTGTTGTAAAGTAGCATTTAAAAAATGATCAAAAAACACAAAAGATTTAATATTTTCATAAGGTAATTTATCAATGCTTAGCTAATAAGAGCTATTGCAAAATTTTTTATACACAGAGCAAATATATCTCCCAATATTAAAAATATATAAATAGTATGATGTTTATTCACAAAATTATAGTATATATAAATTTTTAGTAAAGATAATAATAAAAAAATAATTAATAATTTAATAATAGATATACTAAAAATAAGAAAGGGATTTTATCAAAATGTGTTATATTAATAACATTTGCAGTGTTAAAGTAAATAAAGTGAAAAATCATTGATATATGGTGAAGAAAAATGCAGCAAAAACACCCTTAAAGGTTTGATTGTGAATCAAACAATTAATCTATATTAAATGAGTTATTATATTTTACATAAATATATATATTCATTTTTTATATTCTGTTAAACAATTTTTCTATTTCTTTTATGGTTAATTTTATATATGTAGGTCTTCCATGATTGCACTGAGCTGAAAATTTTGTTTTTTCTATAGCTCTTAAAAGTTCATTCATTTCTAAAATAGATAGTTTTTTATTTGCTCTTATAGAATAATGACATGCATAAGTTTTAAAAATTTTTTCTAATAAATTACTTAATATATTATCTTCTTTTTCGTCACATAGAGAATATGCTATATCTCTTACTAAATCTTGAATATTAATTTTCCTTTGTGACAATATAGCAGGTATTGCATTAACTTGAACTTTTGTTGAAGTAATAGATTCTATTTTTAAAGCAAGTTTAGATAAATGTTCCTGTTGATCGATTAATAAATCTACATATTTATTATCAGCAAATTCTACAATTTCAGGAATGAGAAGCTTTTGTTCTAATAACTGATTATCAGATAATTGATTTTTAATTTTTTCATATACTATTCTTTCATCAGCTGCATGTTGATCTATAATAATTAAAGCTTCGTTTGTTTGAGATATGATATAACTGTCGTTAATTTGTGTTTTTGCAGATCCCATTGGGTAATCAATAAAATTTTTTATATTCTGATTTGAGTGTTCTGTTCTTGCTGTAGGTAAAATTTTTGAATAAAAATTATTTTGCGTTGAAAATTTTTGAGAAGAAAAATTTCTATCTATTGGATTTTTAGTGTTTTGAAATTCTTTTTCTAATTTTAAAAAATTTTGACTATTGTGCACAAAAGACTTGTTTAGAGAAGTATCATCTGGTAAAAAATCTTTTTGAATACCAAAATTATTATTTCTTTGTTCAACAAAAGAAGAATTATTAATGTCTGCAGTAGAAGAAGTTTCATGTTTGTGTATTTTGCAAATTGATTCAGACAAATGTACAAAATCTTTGTCATCTTTATCTTTATATAAACTATTTTGCATGTATTTTATAGCTTGATCAGAAATGGTACTTGATGTTCTGTTATTTTCTTGAAGTGCTTTTTTGATAGCTTGAATAAAATTAGATCTTATAAATATAGGATCTAAGAATTTTACTTCTATTTTATTAGGATGCACATTAACATCAAATAAAGTATTATTCATTTTAATAAATAATACTACTACCGGGTGTTTATCTTTTATTAAAATATCTTGATATGATATTTTTAGTGCTATAGATAACAATTTATCTTTAATAGGTCTATTATTTAAAAATATAAATTGATCTTCACTACTTACTCTATGAAAAGTTGCAAGACTAATATAGCCATATATTTTTATTTTTTGATATTCATAATTTACAAAAACAGAATTTTTTATGAAATCTTTTCCTAAAAGCTTAAGAACTCTTTGTTTTAAAGCTTGATCATATGACATATCTTTAGGAGATTTTAATGTAAAAAGAACTTTATTGCTATTGTGTAATTCAAAATTTATATGAGGATGAGATAGGGATAATTTTTTTACAATGGATAATATAGAATTCAGCTCTGCGCGATCAGAGCGCAAAAACTTTAACCTTACTGGTATTGAAAAAAAGAGATCTCTTACTTCTATTTTTGTACCTACATTAGATGCAAGGGCCTCTATTGTTTTATTTTTGCCTCCTATTAGTGATAACTTATAACCTAAATTATTATCTATATGTCTTGAAACGATAGATAATTTACTTACAGATGCTATTGAATAAAGTGCTTCTCCTCTAAATCCTAAATTATTGATATCATATATATTTTCTTCATTTAATTTAGAAGTAGCATGTCTTAATACTGCTACTTCTAAGTCATTTTTTTCCATACCAATTCCATCATCACTTACAGAAATCAAATTTTTACCAAATTTTTCTAAATATATAGAAATATTTTTTGCATTTGCATCTATAGAATTTTCTATTAACTCTTTTACAACAGAAGAAGGTCTTTCTATAACTTCTCCAGCAGATATTTTACTTACAGTTTCAGAAGATAAAATCTTAATCTTATTCATTTCATTAATATTTATTTAACTTAAAGTTCTGTATTTTTAAAATTTTCTACTAAAAAATACTATAAATAATTTTTATTATCAACTAATATTTTTTTGGTTTACAAGTTTTTGAAATATATCTGAGTTTTTAGATAAATCTTTATAAATACCCTTTTCTATTAATTTACCATTATGCAATATGAAAATTAAATCTGTTAGATATAGATTAGATGTTCTATGTGTTACATAAATAAATGTTGTTTTAGGAAGAAATTTTTTTAAATTTACTAAAATTTTATTTTCTCCTTTTATATCAATAGAATTAGTAGCTTCATCTATTAATAGTATTTTAGGTTTAACAAGCATTGCTCTTGCAATTAAAATTTTTTGTTTTTGTCCTGAAGATATCGTAGTATGTTTTTGCCCTATAATTGTTTTTACTCCTAAAGGAAAATCTTTTGTAAATTCATTAATTCCACACAAATCCAAAATTTGGCAAAATTCTTTTGCATCATAATTATTCTCTTTATTTACAAATAATATATTGTTTTCTATGGTGTCTGTAAATAAAGCATCCTCATCTGAGACTAAAGATACTATATTTCTGAATAACTTTTCATTAATTTCCGTTATATCAATATCACCTATTTTAATATTGCCTGAATAATTAATTAAAATTCTTGATAATAAGTTTATTAAACTGGATTTACCAGATCCAGAAAATCCTATAATCCCTATAAATTTTGATTCTGGTATTTGAAATGAAAGATTAGAGACAACATATTTCGATTTATCATATTGATATTTTAGATTGTTTACTTTTATTGTAAAATTGGAAGGAATATTTTCTAATTTAAAATTAGCATGTTGAGGTTTTTTTAGGTCCGATTTTTGTAAGAATTTATTAATTCTATTAATAGAACTAACATAATCATTGGTTTGACTTAAAACTTCTGAAATCGAAGTTGCACTTATAGCAACAAGTACTGAATAGTATATAAAAGAAATGATATAATTAGAATCTATATGAGAAAAAAGCACTTCTCTGTTTCCAAGCCAAATAACAAAAGTTAATGAAGATAATGTAAAAATTATAATAAAAGAAAAAAATATTGATCTAAATTTTAATTTTTGAGAATTGATATTTATAAAATTATTAAAATTGAGTGCAATATCATTTAAAGAATATTGTTGTTTATGAAAGATGTGCAAAATTTTCATAGCAGATAAATTTTCTTCTATTTTTGCAATGTTTTCTGTTTCGGAGTTACGAGATTTTTCTGAAAGAATTTTTAATTTTTGACTTAATAATTTTATCAAAAGAATCAACACTAAAAATAAAATTAATATAGAAATAGACAACTTGATACTAGTAATTAACATCAGTATAAAAGCCCCTATTAGCATTAAAAAATTCCTTAATATAAAAGAAAAAAAATTTACAATAGCATCTCCTATATTTTTTACATCTTGAGTCATGATAGACAAAATATATCCAGATGGAATTTTTTGAAAATCTGAATATTCTTTATGTAATAGAGTTTTATAAACATCAATTTTAATATTATTTTGAATATTTATATTAATTTTATTTATAAAATATGATCTCAAAAAACTTCCAATAGAAAATATTAATATCAAAATATTTGTTTGAATTATTTCCAAATCTATATTTTGAGTATTATCAATATTTGAATGAGAGGAAATAATTTTGATTATTTTAGAAAATTTGTACCCTATAGCTAATGTAGTCATAGAAGTTAAAACTAACCCTAAAAATACTACAATTAAATTGTACTTATAATGTTTAAGATAATAAATCAAAAATTGATAATTATTTTTCATTTCAATTTAAAACTGGAATTGTTCTTGTATCATTCTATTTTCTAAATTGTTATTTGATGTAAACAATAATTTTATAGAAACTTCTTTTTTAGATTTGATAAATATTTTTTTTATATTTTTAAATTCTAAAAAATCAGCTACAGCATTTGCTGGTCTTGAATTAAAATCTAGAATTTCAAATTCTATTTGAGAAGATTGAGGTAATATTGCTCCCTTCCATCTTCTAGGTCTGTAGGGACATATAGATGTTAAGCATAATAATTTAGAATCTATAGGTATTATATTACCTCCAGCAGAAAAATTATAAGCACTACTTCCAGCAGCGGTACTTATTAATGCTCCATCAGCAATTAATCTTTCTATTCTTGTAATATTATTGATTTTAATTTTGACATGAACTGTTTGATTGGTATTTCGAAAAATTGATACATCATTGAACCCTAAAGCTTGATGTATTTTATCTTGATAATCATGTGCTATCATTTCTACTGGAAATAATGTAATTTTTTTTAAATAGGAAATACCATTTATTATTTTATTTAGACTATTTATTTTTATATTATTCATCAAAAATCCTACAGATCCAGTATTTATGCCTAAAAATGGAATATTTAATTCCATATATTTATGTAAATTTTGTAATAATTCTCCATCACCTCCAAATACAACTAAAATATCCGCTTTACTTACTTCAACAGGAGTTATAATTTTTTCAAATGTTTTAAGATATTTTAAAGAAATTTTATTTAATGGATTGTATAATGTTGCAAATTTTAAATTTAGATAATTATCTAAGTTTTTTAATTTTTTTTGCACTTGAACTAAAAAATTGTATTTTAATATTTAAATGTATGTTATATAACATTAAAAAAATTTAATAGCAAAACATTATTTTTTATCACAATATTATAAAGAAAATTGATTGCAACTTGTGTTTTGAGTAAACCAAAAAATTCTATATAATGGTAAAAAAAGTATTAAAAAATATTTATTACTGAATTTTCATTTTATGAAAAAAAAAATAATTTTAAAAAAATATAAAGATAAATTATTATTTTTATCTTTAGGAGGAGCAGGACAAATAGGAATTAACGTAAATTTATACCATTATAAAGGAAATTGGATCATGATTGATTGTGGTATAGGTTTTTCAAATTTTAATACTCCAGGTGCAGATATTTTAGTTTCAGATCTTAATTTTATAAAAGAAAATCAACAATGCTTAGTTGGTTTAATACTAACACATGCCCATGAAGATCACATAGGTGCAATTCCTTATTTAATTGAGCAGCTTAATTGTCCAATATATGCAAGCAAGTTTACAAAAATGATGTTGGATGAAAAGTTGAAATTAAAAAAAATTGAAAAAAAAAATTTTCAAGTTATAGAAATGGAAAAATCTTTTTCTGTAGGTCCATTTCAGATTGAGAACTTTCGCTTAAACCATTCTATACCTGATAATTGTGCTATAGTAATAAAAACAGAAATAGGTAATGTCATTCATACTGGAGATTGGAGATTTGATTCTAACCCACTTTTAGGCACTTCCCAAGATATAGAGAGTTTAAAATATTGGAGCAAAAAGGGTGTATTAGCTCTGGTTTCAGATTCTACTAACTCATTTGTAAAAACTGATCAAAAAAACGAATTAGATTTAAGAAATAATTTATTCAAACATGCAAAAAATGTTAAAGGATTTTTGGTATTAACGACTTTTGCATCTAACATAGCTAGATTAGAAAGTTTTTTTGATTTAGCAAGACAAACTAATAAAAAAGTAGTAATTTTAGGAAGAGCTATCAAAAAGCTTTATTTTTTAGCTCAAAAAGGGGAATTTTTAAAAAATACTGAAGATTTACTAATCAGTCCTAAAAACATTTTTAAATACTTAAGATCTGATATACTAATAATAGCTACAGGATCGCAAGGTGAACCTTTGGGAGCAACAAATCAAATAATAAATAATTACAATCCATATGTAAAACTGAAGTCTGGAGATAAGTTTATTTTTTCTTCTAAAATAATTCCAGGAAATGAAAAAAGGATTTTTAACTTGATAAATATTTTAGCAATTAAAAATATAGATTATTTCACATGCGAGGATGATTTTGTTCATAGTTCTGGACATGCTTCAAGAAAAGACATAATTACTCTTTATAATATTTTAAAACCTCAAATATCAGTACCAATACATGGAGAGCCAATTCATATAAGAGAACATTACAAAATTGCAAAACAACTAGGAATTCCAGAAGTAATATTTACTCAAAATGGAAAAATAATTTTGCTAGAAGCACATAATGCAGGATTTATAGGTGAAATAAATTTGGGTTATTACGCTTTAGATGGAAATTATCTAGTATCAACAAATTCAAAAATATTTCAAGAAAGAATAGCTTTGTCATATAATGGAATAATATCCATTATATGTATTCTTCACAATAATTTTATAGATTCTAATATCGAAATTAAAATAGATTCTCCAGGATTATTAGATCCTAAGTCTGATATAGCATTAATTGAAGAAATTAAGAAAATAATTTTAGAATTTTTTGAAAATAGGGGTGATAAAAAGACTTTATCTTATTCTGTGCAAGAGAAATTAAAAAAGCTCATATATAAATTTATAGTAAAAGAAATGCAAAAATTCCCTATTATATTGATTAATATAATTGACTAAAAATTATATTTATCTCTATAATTACATGTATTGGCGAATGTAATTCAGTTGGTTAGAAATTCAGACTGTGACTCTGAAAGCACCGGTTCAAGTCCGGTCGTTCGCCCCTTTAAAACTAGCTTATATTATATTTATGTTAAACAATTTAGCTATTAGCATTCAAAATTTAACAAAAATTTATAATAAAAATTCTCCATTAGAAAAAATTGCTCTAAAAGGATTTAATTTATCTGTACCTAAAGGTAAAATTTTTGGACTTTTAGGACCTAATGGTGCTGGAAAATCAAGTCTTATAAATATAATATCTGGAACTGTTAATAAAACTTCTGGAGAAGTCAAAATTTTAGGTAGAGATATTGATAATAATCCTAAAGCAATAAAATATTTAATTGGAGTAGTTCCTCAAGAAATAGTTTTAGATAGTTTTTTTTCTTTAGAGCAGTATTTAGAAATTACTGCTGGATATTTTGGTATAATGCCTCATAAAAGAAAAACTAAAGAAATTTTAGATATTTTAGGTTTGCTAAAGAAAAAAGATAATTATTCTAAAGATCTTTCAGGAGGCATGAAAAGAAGATTTTTAGTAGCAAAAGCTATAGTACATGATCCAGAAATTTTGATCTTAGATGAACCTACGGCAGGAGTTGATATAGATTTAAGAAATAGATTATGGGAATATGTGATTGATGCAAAAAATCAAGGAAAAACAGTTATTATTACTACGCATTACCTTATGGAAGCTCAAAAATTATGTGATGAAATTGCTTTTATTAATAATGGTAAAATAGTAAAACAAGATTTAACAGAAAATATTTTGCATGATTTGGGCACTAAATCTTTAAAAATAGAATTTACTCAAAAATTAAATCCAGAAACACTCAATCATGTACCTAATGTGCTTAATTTTGAAGATAATAAGTTGTTTCTTAATATTAGCTCTGATCATAATTTGAATAAAATTTTAAAATCCGTAATAGATTTAAATCTTAATATTAAAAATATAGAAATTATTGAAACTGATCTTGAAGATGTATTTCATAAAATAATAAATGCTTATGTATGAAATATTAAAACATTTAGAGGCTATTAAAATTTCTGGCCTTAATTGTCAAAAATTTTTGCAAAATTTAACTACTAACAATGTAAAAGATAAGTTATTTTCGTACAATTACTTACTAGATAATAAGGGTAGATATCTTTTTGATTGTTTTATTTATAAAGTTCAAAATGAGACAACAGATATAGAATCTTATATCATATTATCTAATCAAAAACATTTAGAAGATTTAATAACTCATTTCAATTTTTTTAAATTAAGAGAACAAATTAAAGTAGAAGATTTATCTACAAAATATAAAATATTATATTCACAAAAAATTATTTCTAATAAAGATATTATCTTTTCAATAAAAGATCCTAGACATTTCAAACTTGGATATTTATCTATGATTTTTCAAGATAGTTTAGAATTACTAGAAATAAAATTTACAGAAAATTTATATTTAAAGGACAAATATGAAATTTCTATAATCGACGGAGCATTTGACTTAGTAAA
>CAZKNN010000019.1:0-23082 GCA_964554285.1 uncultured Rickettsia sp. | reverse complement strand
TTACTGATTTACCATTTTTATTCTTTATTTGATAATTTGCATCAGCGTTAATTAAAATATTAGTAGAGGATATTTGTGCTTTTTGGAATGCAACCATCAAAGCCGTGTTGCCATCAGAATCTTGAGCATCTAATTCTACTCCATTTTCTACAAAAAATTTTACTATTTCAGATGTATCTTCCAAAGATTGGTTTTTAGCATTTATTAAAACTGTTTGATTATGTCTATCTATTAGGTTATTTGTTAATCCCCTACAGGAAAGGAGGTTATAAGGATATATTATTTATAATGTTACCAATGAACTTGTGGTAATTGACCTTTACTGCCTCTACATACCAATAATACAGATTCTTCCAATTCACTATCGAAAATACTCTATACAAACACCACATACATGTTACGATCGTTGACACCAACAAAATATATTGCATTGCTTAGCAAAACAAATTTGTGCGCTGACGCAACATCTTATATCCTTTTGAAAACATCTCTCTTTGTCCTTATTTGTTATATAAAAAAATTATTATCTTCTTCGACCATAACTCAATTGCTGTACTTGCTGTCTTTGCATGAGATGATTCACTTTTCTGCTCTCTACCATAGACTTCACTTCCTTATCTTGAGATATCGAACGTACATAACTTCTCCCATTTGCGCAATCCATTCCTTGAAAATCTTTTACAATCCCTTCTCCTCTTTCAAGCCTCTATAAATTCACGACGAATTCTTTCATTTATAGAATTTTTACAAATTCCCTATCCCCACTCCCTCACTAACAAAAAATCCATTCCTCCCTTACCTCTCAAGACTTTAAGAACTTCTTCCTTATATTTCTGACCTTCAACATATTTATTCAATCGCGCAACAGATTCACTTAGTGATTCTCTATTTACATTAGGAATCACTGGTTTTCCATACTTTTTAGCCTAAAACGCCGTAAACCCTTGAGCGACCTCTATATCTTCTCTGGTTTTTTACCTCTTGATTCTTTCGAGTCTCGCTACACCATACTCCTCATGTATTCTGTAAAACAAACCACATCTCTCTACTGAAGACAATTGTCTCTCATCTCCACACAACACTAATGACAATTTGTTCTTATATGCCAAACTAAATAAACGATCATAATTATTGTTACTAACAATTCAGCCTCATCAACCATCACTATACTTCCCTTCTCAACATCACTCTTGCCTTTCTCCAACTTCCATAAAAATCCAGATACTGTATCCACTTTACTAAATCCATTCTCCCTCAAACCATTAACCGCCTTGTTAGTCGGTGCTATTCCTACTATTTTATAATCATAATAAATCTCATTTAGTCCTGACAAAATACTAGTCTTTCCAGTTCCTGCAGCTCCACTCAATACTTTTACTCCACTCCTTCTCATCGCTAATTTGTTCAACACTTCTCTTGTTTCCTGATCATATTTTCTGTAATTCGAAACTCCCCCCACCCTCTCCTTGATATAATCTATCTCATAACCATTATTCATTCTTATATTTTGGCACTCTTTGGATATCTTATCTGCATATCTCATCACTCTCTCTACTTGTTCCCATGCTTCCTTCTTCACATATTGTCCTAAAAAATCTTCCTTCCAACCTCTAGAATATTTCTTTTTCTGCTGAATTTAATGCCTAACAAGTTTGTTTTAAGAATTAATTAATTCTATTGTTCTGTGTTTTACTAAATATTTTTCAGTTCCTTAAAAAATTGTAAAATCTTTTATTACACTCTGCTTTGTTTAATTATATCTAAAGAATAAAAAATATATAAAATCTATAATAGAAATTAAATTTTGATCTCCTAATAAAGAGGAAAAATAATAAATATTTAATCTAAATACAATATAGCTGATTTAGGATTAAAAATAGATTCTATAAAATTTTTTTATCTATCCTTATTTCACAAGCTAAATTTAAATAGTCCTTTACAGTTAAATTTTCTGCTCTTAAATACGGATTTAAAAAACATTTCTGAAAAATTGTTTTGATATTGCAATCTAAAATTTGTAAATTTTTGATTAAAAATTTTCTTCTTGAAGAAAAACTATATTTTAATACTAACAACAATTTATCAATGATGTCTGAATTAAGACTCATATCGAGGGGTTCAAACTTCAAAACAGAAGAAATAACCGATGGTTGAGGATAAAAACTAACAGGTTTAACATCACAAATTTTATTTATTCTGTATAAAGTTTGTGCAATTACAGAAAGCTTTCCATAGGATTTATTATTACATTTAGATAAAACCCTATCTGCTAACTCTTTTTGCATCATTAATAATAATTTAGGAAGACGATGCATTTTAAAGACTTGAAATAAAAATTTACTTGATAAATAGTAAGGAAGATTTGATATAATTAAGTTATCTCTAGAGTCTAGAAATATTTTTGTAAAATCTGTTTTTAAGACATCAGTATACAAAATATCAGCACATTGCGAATACTCATCCAAAATACTAGTAAATTGTTTATCAATTTCAATTAAAGTAATTTTTTTAGTAACATTTTGTACAATATATTGTGTAAGACTCCCTATGCCTGATCCTATTTCTAATACATGAGTATTAAAATCTATATCAGCAGCATTGATAATTTTTTTGCTTATATTATTATCTATTAAAAAATTTTGTCCTTTAAAATACTTAGGATGTATATTGTATCTGTTAATTATTTGCAATAATTTCATAATTAAAATATTTGGGTTAGAGCAATATTATCCAATTTAAATATCTTATCCATTTTTTTTGAAAATTCTAAATTATGGGTAACTATCATAAGAGCTGAATGATACTCATTGACAATATTACAAAGAATTTGTCCTACATTTTCAGCATTATAAGAATCTAAACTTCCAGTGGGCTCATCTGCAAATATAATTCGAGGATTAGTAATTAATGCTCTGGCAATAGATAATCTCTGTCTTTCTCCTCCAGAAATTTCTCCTGGTAGGTGATTCATTCTGTGCTGAAGTCTAAATTTTATAATCATTTCTTGAGATAATTTAAAAGCTTCTTTTTTATTTAATCCTTGAATTAAAAGAGGTAAAGCTACATTTTCATAAGCACATAATTCTGGTAATAAATTATGATCTTGATACACAAAGCCAAATTTATTAAGCCGAATCTTAGTCAAATTTTTTTTATACTTAAAATTCACTTTTTGCTGATAAAAAAAAACTTCTCCTGTAAAAAAATCATCTAAAAGAGAAGCAATATTTAATAAACTAGATTTACCAACTCCAGATTCTCCTATTATAGCTATTTTCTCTCCCTCAGAAATACGCAAATTCAAATTTTGAAATATAGAGATATTATTTTGCTCTACCCCTTTATAAAATTTAGATATATTTTTTAATTCAAGAATAATTTTATTCATATCGAGCTAAATTTATAGGATTAACTTTAGCAGCTCTTAAAGAAGGATAAATACTTGCTAATACAGATAAAAAAAATGATGCAACCACAATTATCACTATATCAATAAGTTTTATACAATATGGCACCTGAGTCAAAAAATATATTGATGAATCTAATATCTTTATATGCAATACTTGAGATAAAAAATCCACTATATAATTAATATTGTAAGTAATAAACAATCCAAATATAAGACCACACACTATAGATAACAAGGATATTACACAACCATTAATTAAAAAAATTAACATTATTTGACTATCAGAAGCTCCTATTTTTTTTAAAACAGAAATGTCTTTTATCTTATCTTTTACAAAAATAAACAATCCAGACAAAACGTTAAAAGCTGCTACAATTACAATCACTGAAAGTATAACTATCATACTAATCTTTTCCAATTTTAAAGATTCTATTAATTGTTTATTGTGATCTTTCCAAGTTGAAATATATATATTGTAATCCTGCTGTTGGATTAATGATTTTATCACGTAAAAACAATCATCAGTTTTGTCTACATCACTTATTCTAACTTCTATATTATTAAAATAATCCTCTGATAAATTTAGAAAATTTCTTATATTTTGAGGAGAAACTAAAATGGATAAAGAATCTAAATCATAAAAATCTGTTTGATATATTGCGCCTATAATAAAATTTTTCACTTTAGGCAAACTACCAAATAAAGAAGGCTTATACTTAGATGCTATCACCCGTATATTATTCCCTACTTTGAGACCTAATTGATCTGCTAAAGGTTTACCTAAAAAAACAACATTTTCCAATTCAAAATTTCTACTATCACCAGAAACAATATTATCTATAATTTTATCCTTAAGAGTAAATTTATCTAAATTAAATGACCTAATAATAGCACCAGTGGTAATCTTTTGTCCCAATAATAAAACTTTTTCATAAATTACAGGATCAGATGATATAACAAAAGGATAATCTAATAATTCCCTCTGTAGAGATTCTACTCTATAAGCATCATATTCTTGTGATGCTAATTTAATTTCTCCACTAATTCCTATAACATTAGCAATTAAAGCTAAATGAAATCCATTCATAACAGATGTTACTATAATAAGTGCTGCAACACCTAAAGCATTTCCAACTAACGCAATAAAGGAAATAATAGACAAAAATTTTTCATTTTTTTTTGCTAAAAAATATTTTAAAGCCATAAAAATAGAAAAAAAATATCCCATAACTAAAATATATTTTGTATATTTTCTAGGATAAATTGCTCTAAATGCTCAATAGCAATCTTAACTGATTTTTGAGTTTTTCTGTAATAAACCTCAACTACATGATCTTTAATCAATTTTGAAGATACTAAAATTTGTAATGAAAAACCTATTAAATTATGAAAGTTAATTTTATATCCAGATTGCTTTGCTGTATTGTCATATAGAACTTCTATTTTATGAGATTTTAAAATATCATAAATCTTATCACTAATTTGGGACGATTGCGCATCATTTACCTCTAAATTTATGAGAGATATCTGAAAAGGTGATAAATTTTTAGGCCAAATTATTCCTCTATCATCATTAGATTGCTCTATGGCTGCAGCTATAAGTCTTGATATTCCAATACCATAAGATCCCATATAAAATGAGATATTTTCTCCATTATGATTTGTAAAATAAGACTTCATTATATCAGAGTATTTAGTATCAAAATTAAATATCTGACCTATTTCAATTGATTTACTAGATAAAATTTCGCTACTATTTCTTATATCCTTTTGCTCTAATTCTGATGTTTTAGAATAATATGATTTATAAAAATTAAAGTTTTTTTTGTCTTCTATTTTTAAATTTAAAATTTTTTTATCAAAAAAAATTTTACTCTCTCCTACTTCAGAAATAACATGAAATTCATGACTTATTTTTCCTCCAATTTCAGACGATGGAGCCTCTGCAGCTATACAAATCAAACCCATATCGTGAAAAATTTCGTTATATATTCTAAAAATTTTTTTATATGTTTCGTAACTAGATTGGTGATCTTGATCAAATGAATAAGCATCTTTCATTAGAAATTCCCTTCCTCTTAAGATTCCAAATCTTGGTCTAATTTCATCTCGAAATTTCCATTGTATTTGATATATTATTTTAGGAAGGATTTTATAAGAAATAAAAAATTTCTTTGCAATATCAGTCATAACCTCCTCATTTGTAGGTCCTAAAACTAATTCTTGGCCATGCCTATCATTTAGTTTCATCATTTCCTTCCCATAGCTATCATATCTATTAGATATTTGCCATAGTTTAGAATTTTGTAAATATGGTGTAGCCAATTCTAAGATATTATTTCTTTCTAAATGCTCTCTAATAATTTTTGTAGCTTTTTGTATTACTCTTAAACCTAATGGTAACCAATGATAGACACCTGAAATATGCTGAGAAATTAATCCTGCCCTCAACATTAAATTATGAGACCTCACTTCTGCCTCTTTAGGATTTTCTTTTATTGTTGGTATAAAATAATCAGATAATAGCATTGGTAAAATATTAAATGTTAAAACACAATCATAAATAATTAGATGCTCGAGAATTAGAATTCTATTTTGAATAATTCAATAACGTATTACACGCTCATATATCTTTTCTATGCATAACAAGTAATTTACATAAATTGATTAAATTGTTGCTACTATGTAAACAATTGGGTTGATACTCAGCAAATAATGTTAAATCCACTAAGAACTAAAAACACATGCTATGCCAAAATTAGCATAATTTACTCTCAAACGCTAACATAAATTAAATATATAATTTATTCTTGATAACTAAATTATTATTATTGAATCATATTGTAATTTTGTTAAAATTACTTTTTTTCATAAATAAATTCAAAACAAAATACATATTTCCTAAAAATATAAAGAATATTCCCATATTAAAAACAGAAGTAAGTGCAAAAGGCCAGAAACGCATTTTTAATAATTCATGTTCATAAGTGATCATAATGGATGAGGATGCAAAATTTAAAATCATTCCCAAAATAAAACAATAAATTTGCAATTCAAAATTAAATATTTTTATATTTAATGAATTATGTACTACTAAATAACCTATAAAAAATAAAGCTAAAAAAATATCAAATTTAAATGGATCTAGAACAGCATTGTAAGCTAAAAAATTTAATTCTCTTAAAATTAAATTACAAGATGTTGTAATAATTAAAACAATAAATAGAAAATTTCTATTGTAAAAAGTAAACTCTATCAATAAAACCAAGTAAAAACAAATAGGAATAATCCAAAAAAAAGATCTAATATATAAAAAATAATCTATTTGAGAATCAAGATCAAAAAAATTATATTGAAAATAAGAATAAAAATTGAATATATTAAATATTGGATTAACTATTATTAATATATTGAAAATTTTTGCATAATGTATTGAAGATTTTAAAAATTTACTTGAAAACAATATAAGAGAACCCAAAAGAACATGTTGATAAAAAAATACTAAAATTTTTTCTGGTATATACAAAAAATTCTTATATAAAATCGAAATACTTAAGGTTCTAATTTGTTTTTCATCTATAAAATAAAAATGAAAAAACGATATTATGAAAGAAACAAAAACCAAAATAAATATAAAAGCTGAAGTTACATTAAGAAGAATTGCTGTCTGGTTCAAAAATTTCTTCTTCATGTATATTTTGAATTCTAAAAAAAATGTCCAAATTAAAACTACCGCCTTGAAAAAAATAGAAGTAAAAAAACTAAAAAATCCTGTCATATAAAGGATGTTTTCTGTAATTGCTAAGCATTCGCCACTAAAATAATTATCTCTAACCTCTATTAAAGGGCTTGCAATCACTGCTAACAAACTCATATATAACAAATTATTACTATAAGAGATAATAAATTTGTTTCTAATTTGTATATTCCAAAACGAAGAAATAAAAGACAATACAGAAAAATTTAATAAAATAATATGCAGAACATAATAATTTCCTTTAAGATTTAAAAGAAAATTAAAAACTGAAGTACGATTTTCAATTAAAATAAAAAAAAACAAAAAGAAAAAAGAAAAAAACAAAGATAAAACTGAAACAGCAATTTTATTAAACATTACCCTATCAAGAAATGTTTGAATATTTTGAATAATAGAAGTTTTATTCATGTAATTTACCATATATTTTTTTAGCTAAAGATTTACTAATACCCTCTACTTGAGATATTTCATCCTCAGATGCAATTTTAAGAGAGTTAAAAGACTTAAAATATCCTAATAATGCTCGTTTTCGAATTTTACCTATTGATTCTATTTGATCTAATGAAGAAAATGTCATTTTTTTATTTCTTTGCTTCCTATGTGAATTAATAGCAAAACTATGTGCCTGATCTCTTAAAATTTGTAAATATTTCATTATTTCTAAATTTTTATCTAGAGAAAATTCTGGCATAAAACAAGAAAAAAATTTTTCTTTACCAGCATTTCTATCTATACCTTTTGCCATACAAACAAATTTGATATCTAATTTTAATTCGTCTAAAATTTTTTTTACAAGATTTCTATGTGTAATTCCACCATCTATGATTATAAAATCAGCTATATTGGATAAATCCATTTTATTTTTATTAAACCTCCTTCTTAAAACATGTTCTAACATGTATAAATCATCTCCTGGTTTGAAGTTTTTATCCTTTTTTATATTAAAAATTCTATATTGAGACTTATCAAAACCTGAAGTAGTTACAACAACCATCACTCCAACAGAAAATTCTCCAAATAGATGGCTATTATCATATATTTCTATCCTTTTAGGAAGATTTACTAAACCAAATAGCTCTTTTATACGTAAAAAATTTTGATAATGTTGTGTATTTCTCTTAATATAATGTTCTATAGAAATTTTTGCAGTCAAAATAAGATTATTTATGATCTCTTGTACATGAATTGATTTAGGGTTTAAAATTCGGCATTTGGTATTTTTTAATTTATATAACGCCTGTTCAATTAAGTTTGAATCTGATATTTTGATATTAGTAATAATTTCTTGTGGTAAAAGGTATTTTTTATAAAATTGAATCAAAAAACTAGCTAAAATAGATTCTTCTAAATCATTATTGATTTCATAGATATATGATTTGCTACCAAAAATTCTATTGTTTCTGTATATAGAGATTTGTATAAAAATTAAATTATTATGTGATAACAAAACCACAATATCTGAATTTATGAGCTTGAATTGTCTTTTCTTAGATTCGCATTGAATTTCATTTAATGCTTTTATCTTATCTCTAGCTATTAATGCTTCTTCAAATTTTAACTGGCTGCTTAAAAGATTCATTTGTTTTGTAAGAATTTTTTGTAATATATTATTCTGACCTAAAAAAAAAGACTTAACTTGATTTACTAAAATATTATAATCATTGTGAGTAATTTTTTTCACGCATGGTGCATAACACATATTTATAAAATATTGTATGCAGGGTTTTGTTCTAGATTGAAAAAAATCATCTGTACAAGTGCGGAGTTTAAACAGTTTTTGTAATTCTCTTAATACAAGAGCTAACTTAGACGCTGAAACAAATGGTCCAAAAAAAATCCCCTTAGAAAAATCTCTTCCTCTATGTTTTTTAAATTGAGGAAAAGGATTTTCAACATCTAACTTAATATAAGGGAATGATTTATCATCTTTTAGTAAGATATTATATTTAGGTTTAAATATTCTAACCAAATCGCTTTCTAAAATTAAAGCATTAGATTCGCTATCTGTAATTTCATAATCTATAAATGCTATCTCTGCTTGAATTAAATTATTTTTTAAAGAGTTAGAAGGTAAATATTGTTGTAATCTATTTTTCAAATTTTTAGCTTTTCCTATATAAATAATTTCCTTTTGTGAATTACTTATTTTATAAATTCCTGGATTTTCAGGAGCATTATCTATAGCAGATTTTAAAAATTTTTTTCCTTTCACAGATTAAATACATTTAAAATTCAAAAATAAAAAAAAAGTAACTTATGTTTGCTTATTAGTAAAAAATGTTATAGTGTATAATACACTATAAGTAGTTTAAAAAATATTATTAAATATATATTATATATTTTTTTGATATATCTATTAATATTTTTTAAATAAAAATTGTATTTTATAAAAAAAATATGATAAATTATTATTAATATTATTTTAACTTAAATTATAATTAAATTATGGCTAGAAAAAATGCTTTTATTCAAGAAGTGGATGAAATAATAGGTAAAAAAATATATTCATTAAGATTATCTAAAGGACTATCTAGGCAACAATTATCAGAAATAATTCAGGTAACTCATCAACAGCTTCAAAAATATGAAAAAGGTACCAATAGAATTTCTGTAGGGAGGTTAGTTTTAATTGCAAAAGCCTTAAATCAAGATGTAGCTTATTTTTATGAAGATATTGAAAAATCTAAAGCAGAAAAAATAGATACAACTCATCAAAGAATGTGCATAGAGGTATCCAGAAATTTCATGAAAATTAAAAATGATACACACCAAACGGTTGTAAATGAAATTATAAAATCTTTGGTAAAACTAGGTTAAAAAATACTAATGATAAAATCATGCAAATAATTAGTTAGTACAATAATTTTTTTTGTTTAAAGTGGTACTAAGTGTAGTTTTTTGTTTACATATAAAAAAGAAAGATGTAATTTGTTTTTCGTTTAGTTTTTTTATTCCTTTAACAAAGTGTGTTATAT
This sequence comes from uncultured Rickettsia sp., assembly GCA_964554285.1. Taxonomy (GTDB): domain Bacteria; phylum Pseudomonadota; class Alphaproteobacteria; order Rickettsiales; family Rickettsiaceae; genus JADHZC01. The sequence continues at coordinate 12,941 of CAZKNN010000019.1, read as the reverse complement.
TTAATAATGAAGCGCTATAGCAATATATACAAAATTGTACATCCTGATGGGTATATTTTCATAACTATATTTTTATTAATTACTTTAGTGCTTTTTTTATTTAGTACAGCTCTAGGATTTTTAGGGGTTGCATGTAGTATTTGGTGTGTATATTTTTTTAGAAATCCATCAAGAATGGTGCCTATAAAAAAGGGTTTGGCAATAAGCCCTGCAGATGGTATAATACAGTCAATAAAGGAAACATCCATAATAAAAGATTTTGAAGAGGAATTTAGTAAAAATGAAAAAATGATCAGAGTCAGCATTTTTTTAAACATATTCAATGTACATGTAAACCGTATACCTACAAACGGAAAAATTCTGAAACTTAATTATAATCCTGGCAAATTTTTTAATGCTTCTCTGGATAAAGCAAGTATTCACAATGAAAGACAATCTATCTTAATACAAAGTTCCGATTCAGAAAAAAAAATCATATTGGTGCAAATTGCTGGTTTAATAGCACGAAGGATAGTATGTAATTTAGAAGAAGATACAAATGTAACAGCTGGAGAAACATTTGGTATAATAAGATTTGGAAGTAGATTAGATTTGTATTTACCTAAAGATTCTGATATAAGAGTTGCTGTAGGTCAAACTGTGATAGCTGGAGAAACAGTAATTTCTGACCTCTGTGCAGAAACAAAATCCTATATAAATTTTGTAAAAAAATAAATTATTTGCAAAAAAACTATGCTTAGAAATTATTGTATTTCTAGATGATAAAATTTATACCATTTTCTGTACTAATACCTAATGTTATTACAGTATCCGGTCTTGTAGTAGGTATAAGTTCTATCAAATATGGCCTTTTAGGCAAGTGGGAAATATCTGTGTTATGCATTTTATTTGCAGCACTAATAGATGGAATAGATGGTAGAATTGCTAGAATGTTAAATTCTTCTACTAAATTTGGTTCAGAATTGGATTCTTTATGTGATCTCGCTAATTTTGGTGTAGCACCGGCTATATTAATATATTTATGGGCTTTTGACCATTATGAATTTCATTTAATTTCTTGGGGAAGTTCTATGTTCTTTACTTCATGTGTTGCAATTAGATTAGCAAAATTTAATTTGATAAATGATGAAATATTCAATACATCTAAATCTAATAAAGATGACTCAAAGAACCAAGAAATTGTAAAATTTTTTTATGGAGTTCCTGCACCTAGTGCCGCTCTTTTGATTTTAATACCAATAATGCTTGAATTTAATTTAACAAAATTAATAGATAATCAAATTAGAGGATATAAAATATTTTTAAATTTCTATATTTTATTTATAGGCTTTTTAGCAGCAGGTAATTTTAGAACCATTTCTCTAAAAAATTTCAAAATAAAGAAAGATTATTTTTCTCTTATAATGAGCATATGTATAATATTTTTTATAATTACAATTATATATCCTTGGTATATGTTACCAATTTTAGGAGTAATATATTTAATAAATATTCCAATTTATATCCTCATTTTAAAAAATAAACATAAAAAAATAAAATAGTATTTTATACTAAAAATTACATTTATATAAAAATTTAAAAAAATTTTTTACTAAATAAATGTTTAGAAATAGATATTTTTTCTACTAATGAGCAATGTACCCAAAGAGGGAAATTTTTGTTCTTAATAAAACAGTTATATAGCTCATGTTCCGAGCATTTATTCAATAATGAATCTAAATCTATTAAAATTTTTTCATTTAATTCATCTAAAAAATTATCTATAAAATATTTTATAACCAAATCTAGCTCCTTTGTACCCCTATAATAAGACCTAAATAATATCTTTTTTTTTAAGTTTGATAACTCATTATAGTAATCTTCCATATATTTTTTATTAAATCAATGTTGCAAAAATGAATAACTGTAATTATTATAGTTTTGTTGTTTGTTTTTTAAAATACAAAATATTTATCTAAAAAACATTTGGTGGAATTATTTAATTAATATTCACAATAGGTGAGGATGTTCCATTTTTATACAATAACTATAGGTTGACAATTCATCATTTTAAGTAAAGATGTTACAAAATTTGAATTTAAGTTCTGAGACTACAAAAACAAACTCTGATCCTTATAATATTTTGTATAACGTTCTACAAAGGTTAAAAGAAATATATGGAGAGTATTTTTATCAAAATTGGTTTAGTAAAATTCAATTTCTCAAATTATCTAGCTATGGTGCAGTTATACTCACAGTTCCAAGTAACTTTGTTAAAGATTGGATAAAAATAAATTATCTAAGCATAATAAATGATTTGTTTAAGGAATATGATGAAAAAATCAAATTAGTAGAGATTATAACCAAAGAAAGTGAAAATTTAAAAAAAGTTGAATCTGACTCATATAAAGTTAAAAATGCAAATGCAGGTGATACCAATAAAACATTTTCAACTTCTACTACATTTAATATTAAGAAAAAATTAATGGGTTTTGAAGTTTTAGATTCTGTTTTAGACCCTAGATTCACTTTTAAAAATTTCGTCGTAGGCTCCTCTAACGAACTTGCATACGCAGCATCTATAGCACTAGCTGAAACAGAAAATTTAAACACTGATGCAAAATTAAATCCATTATTTTTATGTGGTGGGGTAGGCTTAGGAAAGACTCATTTGATGCATGCAATAGCATGGCACATAAGAGAAAATTTTCCTAAAAAAAAGATTATTTATATCTCAGCAGAAAAATTTATGTACTTTTTTGTAAAGTCCATAAGAAATAAAGATGTAGTATCATTTAAGGAATTTTTTAGATCATTGGACATATTAATGATAGATGATATACAATTCATATGTGGCAAAAACAGTACTCAAGAGGAGTTCTTTCATACTTTTAATGCTATTATAGACAATAATAGCAAAATAGTAGTTTCATGTGATAGATCTCCTTCAGATTTAGATCAAGTGGAAGAAAGAATTAAATCTAGGCTTGGATGGGGACTTGTAGCAGATGTTCATAACACAACCTACGAGCTTAGATTAAGTATCTTGATGTCTAAAATAGAAGAAATAGGGAGCACAATACCTAAAACTGTGATAGAATTTTTAGCTCAAAATATCAAATCTAATGTAAGAGAATTAGAAGGAGCTTTAAATAAAGTTTTAGCACAACATAATTTAGTAAAAAAAGAAATTACCTTGGAAAGCACCAAAATAATATTAAAAGATTTAATAAGGTCAAATTTAAAATCAATCACTCTAGACCAAATAAAATCTAAAATTTCTGAAAGATATAACGTAAAAAAATCCGATCTTTCATCTACTAGAAGACTAAAAAATATTTCTTTTCCAAGACAAATAGCTATGTATCTATCAAAAACTTTGACTACAAAAAGTTTGATGGAAATAGGTGATAATTTTGGTAAAAGAAATCATACAACTATCTTGCATGCAGTAAAAAAAGTCGAAAATTTACTAGAACTTGATTCAGAATTTAGAGAAGATATAGAGAATTTAAATAAAATTTTAAGAAACGCTTGAAAAGAATGTTAATAGCAAGTGCTGAGCACTCAAACAAAAACTTGCATCAAGTAGCTTTTTCTGTAAATACAAAAAATCTTTTGACTGCATTAAATTTTGCAAATTTCATAGTAGAAAAAAGGAACGTTCTTAAGGAGTTACATTACATACGTCTGTACGCCAATGATAAGCATTTAGTAATAGATGCTACAGATTTAGATATTTATCTGACCCAAAAAATATCCACAATTTCTTTGATGCATGTAGGAGAAATTATTCTTCATTTTCAAATATTAATTGATTTAGTAAGAAAAATTACTTCAAATGAGATTTTTTTTAATAAAAAACCAGAGGATAACATTATAGAAATTACAAGTGGGGAGTCTTATTTTAAACTTTTTACATTTGAAAATTCTAAATTTCCTAAAATCCCATTTGAAAATTATTCAACACATGATGCTGAAATAAAATTTTCATTAAAAACTTATGAATTATCTTCACTAATAAGCAAAACTTTATTTGCATCTTCTAACGAGGTAACAAGATATAATCTAAATGGAGTTTTTTTACATAGAAAAATAAAAGAAATTGTATGCGTTGCAACAGATGCGCATAGATTAGCATTTTCTAAAATTAAATCTGACATTACAGACGATTTTGAAATGATATTATCTAAAAAATCTTCTTTAGATATATTAAAAATAATTAAAGACACTATTTACAATAATTCTACCCTAGAAGTGATACTTAATTCACAAAGAGTAAAATTTATATGTGATAATTTTGTCTTTATTTCAAAAATAGTAGAAGGCTCCTATCCTAAATACGAAGAATTTATACCCAAAAATGAACAGAATAAGTTAGAAATTAATAAAAAAATTTTTTTAGAGTCTGTAGAAAGAATATCTACTTTATCTCATCATAAATTGAAATCAATTAAATTAATTATTGATACCCAAGAAAATGGGATTAAATTATCGTGCTTTAATGAAAATGCTGGAAGTGCCAAAGAAAATATTAAATTTACTAATGAAAAAGAAGAGTTTTGCTCTTTTACAGGTAAAGATCAAAAATTATCTATTAACCTCAATCCAGAATATTTATTAGAATCTGTTTCAGTTCTTGAAGGAGATATAATAAATATTTTTATAATAGACATAGATTCTCCAATAAAAATTAAAGATATAAAAAATAACACATCAGTAATAATGCCATTAAGAAGTTGATTTTATAATATATGAAAAAAATGTATCTAAATAAAATAAATTTAATTATTCAGCTTTGTTTCACATTATTTATATGCCCCCTGCTCTTTATTTATAAATCTAATGCTGTTGATACAGAATTTGATTTTAAACTCACTAATAAAATAGATCCTGTAAGTTTTTATCTAAACAACACTAAAAACATAGAAGAGATAGAAAAAAATTTAAATATTTATAGAAAAATAAGTATATGTGAATTTTCTGGAACAGGGAAAACGCAATTATTAAGAAATTATGTGCATCAAAAAGAATCTGAATATGATGTCATTTGGTTTTTCGATGCAAATTGTGATTTAAATTCTGAATTAATAAAACTAGCAAAAGCAATTAATTTAAAAGAGAATCAAATTGTAGTATCTGAAGATACCAGAACTGTTATCAGAGATATTAAAAAATATTTTTCTAGCAAAAAAAGATGGATTTTTATATTCGATAATCTAAAAATTGGATATAATCTTAAATTAAAGCCTATATTGAAATGGGAAAATAATGGGCATATAATCTTTTTATCTGAAGATGCAAATTTTTTACCTAACATAATCAATATAGAAAAATTTTCTAAAAGTGATTCTATTGAGCTAGCACAAAAATTTTTACATCAAGACAAACAGTCATTTGCAAATTTTATAGCAGAAACATTTTATAACCATCCAGGCATAATAATTTTTGCAACTCAAATAGTGAATAATTTTCCTGGACTAAATTTAAGAGAATACACTAGGTTAATTAAACCTAAAATGAATTATATTAAATTGAATCTAGATTTAGCAAAAAGATTTTTATCATCTAATTCTCAAATTTTGCTAAATAAGATAGCATTAATTAACAATACTTTTTCAACAGAGTTTATTAAAGTAATACATGATCATAGCTATAAAAACATAGTAGATTTACAAAGATTGATGATAATTAACCAAGCATCAACAAATATCAATACTCTTAATGAAGAAAATGCCACACTAAACAATATTTACGAAATAAATGAAGCAGTTCCATATACTATTAGAAAATCTAATAGTAAACATTTAAACAGAAAAAATCTTAATGCAATTATTGATAAAATTATACTAAAAGGTAATCTTTTAGGAAAAAAAGAGAATTACATTTTTTGTACATCACATACAACATTAGAGAATTTACAAGTAATATTGAGGAATGCAGAAAAATATGACTTAGATTTATATAAAATTATTTTTTTAAAATCTTGTATATTAGAAATTTTTATGGATACGCAGGATTATCATTCAGCTTCTAATTTTAAAGACTGGTTTATAAAAAAAAATATTGAACAATATTTTCAAAAAGATTTTTTTAAAACTTCATTTAAAAAATTTGCAGTTTCTGAATATTTAATGCTATTAGGTGCTCATTATTATTTTTCACTTTGTGATATACAAAAATCTTATGAATATTTACAAAAATCTCTAAAAATTAAAAACACCCTTAATAAAACTCCTAAACTGGAGCTGAGTAAATTTTTAAATCTATATTATTTTGTACTGATTAGTTCTAGGATAAAGGATTTTGAAAATTCAGATAAATTTTTTGAGCAATTAGAGATTTTATTTAAAAATAACAAAGATTTGAAAAAAGATGCATATCTGCTTCACTCAGTGAATGCGCATAGATCATTCAGCAAGAAAAATTATTCTGATACTTTAAAAGAAATTGAATTAAGTACAAAAAATTTATCAACAGATATGCATATTCCACAAAATGATATAATCAACACAACAAATTTAATTTTAAAAGCCAGAACCTTAAGTAAATTATCTAGATATAAAGAAAGTTTAATTTTATTGAAGGATTTAGAACAAATACACCAAAATAAAGCCGAAGACCATGTGACATTAGGAATTATATATCTTTATATGGCTGAGTCTTACTTTAAGATAGGAGATAATAATACCGCTAGATCAAGATTAAAAAAAGGGAAAGACATTTTAATAAATGATGATAAAAGAAATATCAATCAATATCTGGATAAATCGAAATCAAAAGACTTAGACCTATCTTACGCATACAGAATAGAAGGCGATATATTTTTGTCTGAAAAAGAATATTTAAAAGCAAAAGAATGTTTTGCTTTATCTTCTAAAATAATAGAAAATGCTTTAGGAAAAGAAAATAATTTATATAAAATAGCAAAAGCAAGAAGTGATAAAATCAATACTATTATAACAAAATAATCACATAAAGTAATTTGAGGAGAGGTGGCCGAGCGGCTTAAGGCACACGCCTGGAAAGCGTGCCACTTTTTGAGTGTCAGGGGTTCGAATCCCCTTCTCTCCGCCAGTATTGATTTTTAGTCAAAGAGAAAAAAATTCATAAAAAAAACAAGTATACAGAATTTTAGGCAAAAAAATTCTCTAATGAAGCTAAAATTCAATAAACTTCTAATTGAAATTTTTATATCATAAATACTAAAAATATTTTCAATCTTATATTATTAAAAACCATAGAGTAATAAATAATGAAATTAGCTTTTAATGAATTAAATTTTAGATTAGTCGAGCTGTATTATAAAAATGTTACTTTTTTGTGATGCTCGCAAACAACAATTAATAACAATTTTTAATTTTATTTATTTATTCTAATTAATATTTTGTTTATAAAAATAAAATTTTTAATAAAACATTGTTTGTATCTAAATTATTTTATAAAGTAACTAACAAGAATTAATGCTCTTGAAAACAGAATAAAATCTATAAAAAGCTAATGCACATAAATTATCAAAAACAAAAAATTATACTTAGAATTCTTTTTAAAATATGATTCATTTTTATATAACAATCTTACATATATTTCTTGCCTCTATGAAGATATAATAAGTCATTGCTCTATCTCTAAGAAAAACCACTAATAAAATTCATTATTATTACGTATCTAAAAAATACTACATAACTATAATAGATTCTTTTTATAGTATTAAATTGTTGTCTATGTTTGTATATGATAGCCTAGATTTTGATACAATCAATTCATAGCTAAAATCTACTTAACTACAAGAGATGATAAAAAAATAACTAAAGGTTAATTTTTAACAACAAATACCTAAATACGTGCGCTGTTTCGCATTTAAAAAAAAGCTACCTAAGATATTAAAATCCTACATAATCATACCTAGATTCTTTTTAGAGTATGGATCTATTGTTATATAACAATCTCATATATATTTATAAACCTATAACATTTTATTTAGTAATTACATTTGCTCTATCTCTAAACAAACCATTACTACAGTTCATTATGTACCAAAAAAATACCTCTTAAAGATAAATAATAACTTTTGTACCTATCATAATGTTCTCAATTAGAAATGTGTTTAGGTTTTTTTATAAATTATCACTTGAATTTATTATAGCTAATTTATATCCAAAACTGAATAATAAATTTTTTTTCTATACTCACTATGGCATTTAGATTCTTTGTAGTAAAGGAAAAAATGATCACAAATTTTTTCAAATTTCTACTATAGATTGATTATACAATTCTTTTCATAGACCAATACAACTAAATTTGACTCTACATCAATATATTCTTTGCTTCTTTTATATCAAAATCTTCTATATATCCACATTGGTTACATAAAAATTTAAGATAAATTATGCTTATTTTTATAAAATTTTATCTCCTACATCATATTTTTCTGATCAGTTATTTATTGTTATGTTTTTGTGCTGCTATTATATTTTTACTTTGAGTATTAAATTGCTTACTTGATCTCAGTTTAATATTTGATTTTTAAAAATATAGGTTGGGGTTTTGTATGTAAAAATTGAAAAAATATTATTATCATGAATATAAATTCATATTTGTTAAAGTTATTAGTTATAAATTGGATTATAAAGCATATCAGTAAAGCAATTCATTTGTATGAGTCTAGAGATATAGTGTTTTTCTTTGTGGATTATTAAAAGAACTTCTTCACAAGATTTTGTGCATTTATATAATAATTGATTTTTGACTTTTATTGTTTATTTATTGATCAAAAATCTGCATTGAGAAAACTTTTATTTTTTTTTCAATATTACTTTACCTATTTAATATAATAGATCCTTCCATTACAGTTCTGAAATACAAAATTTTTCTTAAAAATTATTTGATTAATTCACATTTGCACCTAAATTAATCAACAATTTTGCTGCTTCTGTTGAATTTATCGTAGCAGCTACCAATTAAAACAGTATTTCTATCTTGGTTTTGTTGATCAACATTTAGCTCTAGATTTAATCAATAATTCTCCTACTTCCTTTGAATTGTTAATTGAAGTTAGCATTAAACTAGTATTTCCTTCTTTATTTTGTTGATGCATATTAGCTCCAGATTTAATTAATAATTGTGCTATTCCTACACAGTTCTTCGTTGCTGGTATCATTAAAGCAGTATTTCCTGCTTGATTTTGTTAGTTAATATTAGCTCAAGACTTAATTAATAATTGGCAATTTCTATTTCTATGTAGTTATTTAGTGCTGCTATCATTAAAGAAGTATTTCCTACTTGATCTTGTTGATTAATCTTAGATCCAGACTTAGTTAATAATTTTACTACTTGTGTTGCGTTGTAATATTAGCATTCATAAGTAAATATTCATTATCGTGCTCTACATTATGTATATCAATACAATTTGACAGTAATTATTTTTATAATTTTTACAAAATCTTTCTGCAAAGCGTATTTTATAGCGCAGTCTTGCCTAAAGTATCTTGTGCATTTATATTGGAACCAGATTGAGTAACAATTTTGCTACTTCTTGAGAATTATTACTTACAGCTAACTAACATTAAAGCAGTACCTCCGTTCTCATCTTATGTATTAACGTTCACCCCTAATTTAATCAACAATCTATGTGCGTTTAGATAGTGCTGCATCATAAGTGCAGTTGAACCATGATCATCTACACGATTAATATTAACTTTTGATTTAATTAATAATTTCACCATTTCATAAAAAATTATAGGAAGAAGCATTTGCTAAAAGAGTAAATCCATTATGGATGTTTGATTTATATCTTCTCCTGCTTGAATTACAAGCTCTACAATTTTATATGAGTTGTATATAACCGCTATCATAAGTGCAGTAAATCCTTGATTATTTTTTGCAAATAAATTAACATGAGCTTGAATTTAAAAGCTCTACAACTTTATGTAAATTCTTTAATGCTTCAACCATAAGAGAAGCACACCTGAGTTCATCACTCTAGTTAATATCTACTCCGGTATTTATAAGAAATTGTGCTATTTTTATAGAATCCTACATTGCAGCATAAGGCAAGACATCTAATTTTATACCTTTCAATTTATAGTAATTTATTACAAAATTTTCTACATTATATATTTTTACTGCTTGAATAAGCAATGGATGCTTCTTTTTTATTTTTTCTTCAAGATAGCTTGTTAATATTTACAAAAAATAATATTAATAATAAATAACGCTTTATCATAAATTTAAATACTAAGTTTTAGTTTTTCTATTTATGGTTGGAATTAAAACTTCTCATGAAAATGATAATTTTATATATTCGTTAAATATTTTATCTAACACATTGTCAATAATGTAAATATAATGATATAAAAATCAGTTTAATTAGTTTTATTAATATAGATAATCTACATCTGTTTTAAATTTATTAGCAATAATATTCAAAATTGAGTCTTTGTATTGAAGCGATTGAAGAACTTCTTGAGCAGTTCTAGCTCTTATTCTACTTACTTCTGCAAATATAAAGTAATTTTATTTAAACCCACCTATACCCTCTGTATGGTGAAAAGAAATTCCTCTACACACCTCTATAAAATAGCTTCCTTTCTCTTCTAAAGAAATGTGCTCTACGATAGAAAATACAAGAAATAAATTCTTATATTTTTTTAAAGATTTCTATAGTACCTATTTGACACGCCTCTTTTCTTTAGTTAGAGTCTGAATAATAATTGTTCAATTTTAAGCAATTTTATCATTAATAACAAATTGTATTTGCTCTTTAATAATACTTTAATCTGATTAAAATCGTACCTTAAATAAATATCTACTATATACGATCCATTTTGCCTAATATTCTTTTTTATTAATTCTTTTATACAAAATTTAGTAAATGAGTTGTTGTATGGTTCGTGTTTAAATTATTTCTATATGTTTACCTATTGCTAACTATATAGATATAGTCTTAATTAACTATTAATGAAATTTATTGATCTTTAATATTTTGTATCCATAGAACAATGTTTTAGAAATTTTCCTAATACCAAAATAAGTTAATGTATATTGTCAAGTATGCTATCAACATAAGAATTTAGTAACATGTAAATATTCTCTTTTAGAAAAATTGCAATATGTGTTAAAGCAAAAATTAGTAGTGACACAATGACAAAAAATTGCTATTATCTAACTTTATTTTGAAAGTAAAAGTGTATTATACATCATGGTAAACAATATTACAGATGAGAATTTTAATTCTTTTATAAATCAAGAAAACCAAATTGTGTTAATGGATTTTTACACTGATTGGTGTATGCCTTGTAAAATGTTAAAACCTATATTAGAAGAAGTATCTAAAGAAGGTATAGCACAGGTGGGAAAGTTAAATATAGAAAAAAATCCTTCAATATCTAACACATTAGGATTGAAAGGAGTTCCTACAATGATTTTGTATAAAAATAGTAAACAACTAGATATTCAATTTGGATTCAAAAATAAGATACAAATTATTTCTTGGATAAAAAAATATAGCAGTTAAAGTTGAAAATTTTTTTGTTAGAATCAATAACCTAAAATATACAAAAATGTACACTTATATTAATACCTGGTATAAAATTTAGAAATTTTGCATGAATTATTATAATAATAACAATCTTTAATAGAATTAAAAATTAAGTAAATAACTCTGCTTTACATATAAAATCAATAAATGGACTACTATATTTCAGAAAATGAATTTTGTATTGAACAAAATGATTTAGGAATAAGGTTAGATAAATTTTTAACTCTGAATAACCAAGGTTTATCAAGAAATCAAATTCAAAATTTGATAAAAAAAGGAAATTTATCTTTGAATAATGTAATTTTTTTTAATCCCTCCTATAATTTAAAAGCAGGAGATAGACTTAAATTAATCAACACCACTGAAAAATTTTGCCAAATTCTCCCTAAAAAAATGGAACTAGATATAGTTTATGAAGACAGCGACCTAATAGTTTTAAATAAACAAAAAAACTTGTCAGTTCATCCTGGAAATGGATTACATACAGATAATACTTTAGTAAGTGGACTTTTATATCACCTAGGTAATGATAATTTATCTAACTTAGCTGGAATTACTAGACCTGGAATAGTACATAGGCTAGATAAGGATACTTCTGGATTAATGCTTATTGCTAAAAACAACCTTTCTCATCAAAATCTAGCAAAGCAAATTTATGAAAAAAAAGTAAAAAGAGAATATAAAGCATTAGTATGGGGTAATATTTCAGAAAGAAGTTCCCAGCAAATATTATACCCAATTTCAAGGCATAAAATTCATAGAGATAAAATGGAAGTCAATCCAAAATTGGGAAAATATGCACTTACGAACTATGAAATAATAGATATATTTTCTCACTTAAATATCAGTTTAATTAAATGTAAATTAGATACAGGTAGAACACATCAAATTAGAGTGCATATGGAATATATCAAACATCCATTAATAGGAGATCAAAAATATTTCAAAAATAAAAAACATTATTTCAATAGATTAGAATATACAATTAAAAATTTAATTTCTAATATTAAATCTCAGATGTTGCATTCATACCAAATTGAATTTGAACACCCAATGAGTAAAAAATACATAACTTTAAAAAAAGATACACCTAAGGAATTTCAAAATATTGTAAAAATTTTATCTTCTATAAACAATAATGTAGATTCTTTATAGAGCAAAATTAAATATACTTAAATCCTCAAAACGCGGAACATGGTAATAAGAATTATTCTTCTTACAGACACAAACTATTAAAATTGAATTTAGCCTAAAGCGCTGTAAACCCTCGCCTTTCAGGGCAGGGATATAAGGCGTGTTTATTGTGAGGGCAATTTTTGATTTTCAATATATTCCTTTAAAATTTCAATAGTAGCTCCTCCTACTGACCCAGCGAAATAACTTCTGCTCCATATTGCAGAATTATTCTTTCTATTATATTGTC
>CAZKNN010000018.1:0-3893 GCA_964554285.1 uncultured Rickettsia sp. | reverse complement strand
ATAATTTTGCATATAAAATTACCAATATAGCAGCTATTGGGGAAACAAAATATAATTTAGTAAAACTAATCAATTCAGCACTAAGTTCAGAAACTAATATAGAATCCTTTAAAATCCTTAAAACGTTTTGATTAAACAATATAAAAAACATAAAAAATGAAATAACAAAAAATCTTTGAATTTCAAACTTATATGAAAAAATTTTCATTTTCTTATCTTTAGCTAAAGCAGAATCTTGCTTCATGTTATACAGTGTAGTAATTTAATTTGAAGAAATAGTAATTATAAAGTAAATTATTTTTAATGTATTAGTAATAGGAAAATAAACAAAACATAATAAATGTTTAATAAACAATTGTACAGAGAGAATTGTTTAAATGTTATTAAATATCCAAATTTTGTACATTAGTAGCATTTTTTCTAATGAAATCTCTTCTAGGTTCTACAACACTACCCATCAATACAGATATTATTTCTTCAGTATATTCAACATCAGAAGCATTAATTTTCATCAAAGTTCTATTCTCTGGGTTTAAAGTAGTATTCCATAATTGATCTGCATTCATTTCCCCTAAACCTTTAAATCTTTGTATAGAATACTTCTCTTTCATCTTTTCCATAGATATTTGAATAGTTTCGCTCGCAACATAATTTAACTTATAGCTAACTTTATCTATTATTAACTCTATTTGATGATTAGAAAAAATAAAAGGAAAAATATCTTTTAAATTAGATCCTATTTTGATCAAATCTAGAATTTTAGGAGTTTGCAATTGATCTTTTAAGAATATTTCTTTATGGTAATTCCCATTAATTTTTTTTATATATTCTATTTTATGTTGATCTATCATCACTTCATCATACTCTCCTTTAGATGAAAACTTTTTATCCGTTTTTGCTAATAATTTTTGTATAAGATTCTTATTTTCAATATCAAATAATTTTGCTGATAAAAAATCAGCAAAGAATATCAATTCTATAAATTTCGGATTCAGATTTATATCTTGTAATTTATCTAAAAAATTTTTAATCTTGATCTGATATATCAAGAATTCATAAAAATCTTTACCAGTAAGTTCTTGTGTACCACATTTTAGTACAATCCAAGACTTGTCTTTGATTTGAGAAATTAAATATTTTTGTAATTCTTCTTCATTTTTAATATATTTATCATATTTATCCTTAGTCAATTTATATAGTGGAGGCTGAGCTACGTATAAGAAACCCTGATCAATCACCTCTTTCATATGTCTATAAAAAAATGTTAATAATAAAGTCCTAATATGCGAACCGTCTACATCAGCATCAGTCATAATAACAATTTTATGATATCTGGTTTTAGATATATCAAAATATTCCTTACCTATATTAGTACCAAGGGCAGTCACTAATGTCCCTATTTGTTCTGAAGATATAATTTTATCAAATCTAGCTTTTTCAATATTTAAAATTTTCCCTCTTAAAGGCAATATAGCTTGAAATTTTCTATCTCTCCCCTGTTTTGCAGTACCTCCTGCAGAATCTCCCTCTACTATAAATAATTCAGCTTTTTGAGGATCTTTTTCCTGGCAATCTGCTAATTTACCTGGAAGATTAGAAATATCTAATACAGATTTTTTTCTAAATAATTCTCTAGCTTTTCTAGCTGCCTCTCTTGCAGAAGCTGAATCTATTATTTTACTAACAATAAGCTTTGCATAATTAGGATTTTCTTCTAACCAATCAGATATTTGTACATTTAAAAACCCTTCTAAAACAGGCCTTACCTCTGAACTAATTAATTTATCTTTTGTTTGAGAAGAAAATTTTGGATCAGGCATCTTTAATGATAAAACACAAATAAGGCCTTCCCTTATGTCTTCTCCTGTAATTTGTAATTTATGCTTTTTATGAAAATTATTCTCTACAATATAACTATTAACTGATCGCGTAAGAGCACTTCTAAAAGATATTAAGTGCGATCCACCATCTTTTTGTTTTATGTTATTTGTAAAACATAATATGTTTTCATTATAACCATCACTCCAATGAAATGCTGCTTCAAAACTAATCCCTGTACTTTGATCAGAATTTTTGATAAAAATGCTACTATGTAACTTATTTCTTCCTCTAGAAACATGTTCTAAAAAATTTATCATGCCATTGGCAAATTTAAATTTCTGCTCTACTTTTTGATTATCTTGAAAATAAGAAAAATCTATTTCTAAATTGGAATTTAAAAAAGCTAGTTCTTTAATCCTATGTTCTACGGTGACATAATTAAAACTAATAAATTTAAAAATTTTATCTGAGGGTAAAAAATGGACTTCTGTACCTCTATTTTTTACATTTTGTTTTATTATATTCAAATTTTCTATAGCTTCTCCTTCATTAAACCTAATGTGATATTCATTGTTATTTCTCCAAATTTTAAGCTCCAACCATTTTGACAATGCGTTCACTACAGAAACCCCTACCCCATGTAGACCACCTGATATTGTATATGAGTCATTATCAAATTTTCCACCAGAATGCAATTGAGTCATAATCACCTCAGCTGCTGAAATACCTTCTTCTGGGTGCATATCAACAGGTATACCTCTACCATTATCAGTAATTTTGACAGAGCCATCCTCTTCCAATGAAATTAAAATTTTATCACAATAACCAGCTAAAAATTCATCTATTGAATTGTCTATAACTTCATATATCATATGATGAAGACCTGTACCATCATCAGTATCGCCTATGTACATACCAGGTCTTTTTTTTACAGCCTCTAGCCCTTTTAATATCTTAATGGAGCTTGCACTATAGTCTTTGGCTCTATCTGAAGGTTTTTTCATGAATTACACTTATAAATTAAGTTAGATAAACATTCTAATTCAAAATAATTAAGAATACTCGGCACATTATATTATTTTTGTTACAATTTTTAAAGAGAAATAAATTTTGGTATAAAATTTTCATAAAAACACATATAATTAATTTCGTAAGATTAAATATACCTAATTTATGAAAAAAAATTTTATAATCAAAACAAAATTAAACTCAATAAAAATTGCTCAATTTTTAATAAAGTTAAATAAAATCTTTAGAATTATAATTCTTGATGGCGAAATGGGCAGCGGTAAAACTTTTTTGTGTTATCATATATCTAGAATATTGTTTGGTAATACTAATTTTAATTTTTCATCTCCAAGTTATAATATTATAAATATTTATCAAAAAAAAGATTTGTTAATTTACCATATAGATCTCTACAGATTAGGTAATAAAAATCAAATAAATGAGCTTGGTATATCAGAAATTTTAGAAGAAAAAAAATACGATCTTATTTTAATAGAATGGCCTCAATTAATACTAGATATATTAAGGCCATATAACATTGTTAATGTTAATCTAGAATTGATAGATACAAATTTGAGAAAATGTCAAATACACTATAATCAAAAAGACTTATAGTTTATAATTTGAAATAATCATATGTGCAATTTAAGCAGGTGACAAGCAATTAGGATGAGTAAAGAATGGGTAGTTATATGTTCAATTTAAGCAATATTAACAAGGCAATTGGAATAATAAAGAATGGAGGAATTGTAGCCTTTCCTACAGACACAGTATATGGTCTAGGAGGAGATGCAACTCAAGATAGGGCATGTAATAAAATATTTCAATACAAAAAAAGACCCAGTAATAATCCTTTAATAATTCATATCAAATCCTTAAATCAAGCAAAAAAAATAGCTCATCTTAATGATGATGCTTTGAAGTTATCTAAATTATGGCCAGGACCTCTTACTATAGTTTTAAATTTAAAAGATAAATCTTATATTTCTAACAAAGCACTAGCAAATTTAGAAACAGTAGCGATTAGAATTCCTAATTCCAAAATTGCTTTAAATATTATAGAT
>CAZKNN010000017.1:0-6520 GCA_964554285.1 uncultured Rickettsia sp. | reverse complement strand
ATCTTTTAGAAGTAATAAATTCATTGAGAAGCATTACATTATTTTGAGAAAATTTTTTAGCCTTGGATAAAAATTTTATCTTTTTTGTACTAGCTTCAATTAAAGTTACATTTTTTACTCCATAAATAGATAATATTAATCCAGGCATTCCATTACCAGAGCCCAAATCTACTAAAGACACATTCAAATCATTTACATATTGTACCAAAGAAATAGAATCTTTTATATGCTCTAAAATTGAATGAGTAAAATTTCTGGAAATTAAATTGAATTTCTTGTTCCACTGCAATAAAAACCTTTTATATAACAATATGTTTTTTAATGTTTCACGTGAAACACGATGCATGAACTGTCCTAATTTTTTGTTCTTAAAAAGATCATAATTGCTATTATTGCAGTTGGTGTTATGCCTGAAATTTTTTTTGCTTCATAAATAGTTTCTGGTCTATAAAACATCAGTTTTTCTTTGACTTCTGTAGATAAACTTGCAATTTTATTATAATTTATATTTGAAGGAATTTTTTGTTTATATTCTTTCTCTATTAAGTTAATCTCTTCAACCTGCTTCTTTAGATAATAACAATATTTTGACTCTATTTCAAGATATTTCAATAATTTTATATTGCTACATGATATTTGAGGGAACAACTTCAAAACATTTCTTAAACCTATATGAGATATACCTAGTAATTCAAAAGCATTTTTTCTTGAACCATCTTGAGAGACTGCAATGTTAAATTTTTTTATCTCACTCTTAGTTAAAGAACACATTTGCAATTGATGTTTTAAATCTTTTAATAATGAAATTTTTTCTGTAAAAACCTTTTTTCTAATATCAGAAATAAAATTCAAATCACATGCTAATTTAGTTAACCTTAAATCTGCATTATCAGCTCTTAAACTTAATCTATATTCAGATCTAGACGTAAACATTCTATAAGGTTCTATCACCCCCTGTGTTACTAAATCATCAATCATTAAACCTATGTAAGAATTACCCCTGTTTAGAGTAATAGATTCTTTACCTAAAATAGATAATGAAGAATTTATACCCGCTACTAAACCTTGAGCAGCAGCCTCTTCATAACCAGTTGTTCCGTTAATTTGCCCAGCTAAATAAACATTCTTCACAATTTTACTTTCTAGAGTTAATTTTAAATCTCTAGGATCTAAATAATCATACTCTATTGCATATCCATACTGAGTTATTTCAGCATTCTCTAAGCCATTAATACTATGTAAAAAATCTTCTTGAATATTTTTAGGCAAAGAAGTAGAAATACCATTAGGATAAACTATATTACTGTCTATTCCTTCTGGTTCAAGAAAAATTTGGTGGGAATTTTTTTCTGCAAATCTCACAATTTTATCTTCTACTGAAGGACAATACCTAGGACCTAAAGATTTGATATTTCCTGAATAAATAGAAGATAATTTAATATTATCACTAATTATTTTATGCGTTAACTTATTAGTATGAGTCATATAACAACTCATTTGATCATTGTACGTTACATTAGTTAATTCAGAAAAATACTGAATCTCTTGATCAGGAAATTGCTCTTCTAATTTAGAAAAATCAATAGTATTAGACTTAATTCTAGGTGGAGTACCAGTTTTAAATCTATTTATCCTAAAATTATTAGACTTTAGTTTTTCAGAAATAAGATTCTTACATTCACCACTATCAATTCTACCTCCAGAAAACTTTTCTTTCCCTATATGAATGAGAGATGATAAAAAAGTTCCTGTACATATTATAAGTTTTTTACAAAAAATTTCTCCATTTTTAGAAGTAATAACAGATTTAATGGTATAATTCTCTATATTTAAATCCCATACAGAATCATATAATAATTTTAAATTTTGTTTTGCAGCTAGAATGGAATACATATTTTTTCTATATAAATATCTATCTGCTTGGGCTCTAGGTCCCCACACAGCAGGCCCCTTACTTCTATTAAGCATTTTATAATGTATTGCAGATTTATCTATAACAGACCCCATTAAACCATCTAAAGCATCTATTTCTTTTACTAAAATCCCTTTTCCTACTCCACCTATTGAAGGATTGCAAGACATAGCGCCTATATCTTCTTTCTTAAGAGTGATTAACAAAGTTTTAACACCTAATTGTGCAGAAATATTAGCGGCTTCACATCCAGCATGCCCTCCTCCTAAAATCACTACATCATAAAAATTATCCATAAAGATATAAAACTAAATAAAAATTTCCTCCAGAGAAAAAAATAAATCTATTTCCCTTTTAGCACTCAAAACATTTTCAGAACCATGAACAGAATTTGCTTGTACATCTAATCCAAATTTATTTCTAATAGTCCCTACTTCAGCCTTATGTGGATTTGTATTCCCTATAAGCTTTCTATAATTACTTATAGCCTCCTCTCCTTTTAATACTTGTACTATCACCTCAGTAGAAGTAATAAATTTTATTAAATCCTCAAAAAAAATTCTATTTGCATGTTCTATATAAAATTCCTGAGCTAACTCTTCAGAAATTTTTATCATCTTTTGTCCAACTATTTTTAACCCAGATTCTTCTATTTCAGATAGAATTTTACCTATAATGTTTCGTTTCACTGCATCTGGTTTAATAATAGATAAACTATATTCAATCATATTAATACTAATTTTAATTTATAAAGAGATTTGATATCAAATAATTCATTATGTAAAATATCAAAAAAGATTATTAATGATAATCTTTTTGATTATATTTATAACCCATGATCTGAACTAAGTAAACCAATAAGTAATAATTTAAATGT
Source organism: uncultured Rickettsia sp. (assembly GCA_964554285.1). Classification (GTDB taxonomy): domain Bacteria; phylum Pseudomonadota; class Alphaproteobacteria; order Rickettsiales; family Rickettsiaceae; genus JADHZC01. The sequence continues at coordinate 3,731 of CAZKNN010000017.1, read as the reverse complement.
CAAATAGCAAAATTATAGATGGTATTACACTGTCAAAAAACATAATATATGAATTACAAAAAAAAATAGCTTTATACACAAAAAATAAAGATATTAATACTCAAATAGTAATTATCCAAATAGGAAAAGAAGAAGCAAGTACTTTATACATTAAAAAAAAAACAAAAATTATTGAGGCTTTAGGAATAAAAGTAAATCATGTAAAATTTCCTCCCAATGAAAAAGAAGAACATATCTTAGATCAAATCAATTCTTTTAATACAGATTGCAATATTTGTGGAATATTATTACAACTCCCTATTCCAACTCAATTTGATCAATTAAAGCTACTAAACAAAATCAATGCAAAAAAAGATATAGATGGAATAAATCCTATTAATCTAGGGCTTTTATTTAGTAAGAGCAATCAATGTTTTATACCACCAACAGCTCAAGGATGTATAGAATTACTAAAATTTCACAAAATAGAAATAAAATCTAAACATGTAGTAATAATAAACAGATCAAATCTTATAGGAAAACCACTTACAGAGCTTTTTTTAAGAGAAGATGCTACTGTAACTATTTGTCACTCTAAAACTTTAAATTTAGATTCTATAACAAAATTGGGTGATATAGTAATTTGCGCTATAGGAAAACCTAAATACTTCACGAAAAAATACTTTAAAGAAGATGCAACAGTAATAGATGTAGGTTCAAACATATTATTAAAAAATGGCAAAAACAAAACTGTAGGAGATGTAGATTTTGAAAACGTAAAAAATCATGTCAAATACATTACACCTGTTCCAAAATCTATCGGTCCTCTTACAATCTCTTTTTTATCCATTAATGTATTTATAGCGATGCAAATAAATGAATTATCTAAACAATGAAAAATTTAATAAAATTTCTCAACATATTAAGTAATCTCATTTAATCAAAAATACTTTTAATATGAAAAATCTCATATACTTTCTAAAAGATATAATAGTAAAGGCTGGAGAATTGGCTTTAAAGATAAGAGCAACTAACTTAGAAATAAATTACAAAAAAGACCTATCACCAGTTTCAAATGCAGACATATTAGTAGAAAAATTTATAAAAGCACAGCTTAAAAAAATCTCTACTACTATTCCAATTATTTCTGAAGAAAGTCAATATTTTTCTGAGTTTAAAATTAATTCATTTTCTTCATATAAAAACCATTTTTGGTTAGTAGACCCTATAGATGGAAGCAAAAATTTTATTAAAAATGGAAATAATTTTACAATCAACATCGCTTTAGTAAAAAATCATATCCCAATTCTAGGTATAATTTATGAACCATTTTATCAAAAATTATATTATACAGATTCAAATAACAAACTTCATATAGAGTCATATCAAAAAATACCAAAACTTTCTGTGTTAAAGAATTTTACAAAGCAAAATTTTGTTGTAGTACTAGGAAATAGTAAAATAAATCATCAAACTCAAAAATACCTAAAAGAAAATTCTCTAAATCAGATACTTTATCTTCCAAGTTCAATGAAACTATGTCTCATAGCGGAAGGATTAGCTGATATATATCCTAAATTTGGCCCTACTATGGAATGGGATCTAGCAGCTGGACAAGTGTTAATAAATTCTACAGGAGGAAAAGTTCTAGATTTAAATAATCAAGAACTTGTATACGGAAAAAATAATTTCATAAATCCTTACATACTAGCTATGAGCAAACAATATTTTGTAAAAAAACATTCAACGTAAACACAACTTAAGATATATTGCTGTTCCACATGAAACATCTTTACCAGATATTAATAGGAATTTTTATTGTCAAGCAAGCAAAACTAATCCCTCATAAGAATATAAATTTAAACATTATACTCTTATATTTTATAATCTATAACCAAGAATTTATAATGAAGGAAGAATCCTATAGATTTTTATTTTTGTAATCTTTTATTGCTTCTTTTATAGCATCTTCAGCTAACAATGAACAATGTAATTTCACAGGAGGAAGAGAAAGATGTTTTGCTATATCAGTATTTCTAATATTAGAAGCATCTTCTATTTTTTTTCCTTTTATCCACTCACTTGCTAAAGAACTGGATGCTATAGCAGAACCACATCCAAAAGTTTTAAACTTAGCATCCGTAATAACTCTATCTTCATTCACTTGAATTTGAAGTTTCATAACATCACCACAAGCTGGAGCGCCTACAAGACCAGTACCAACATTTTTACTTGATTTGTCAAGACTACCAACATTTCTAGGATTTTGATAATGATCAATGACCTCTTTACTATATGCCATACCGAAATAACAAATCACATATTAAATATAAATTCATACAACTAAAATATCAAATTTTACTATATTTTGCAATATTTTTATAACATAATTTTGTACTACAAAAAATTTTTACTGATATAATTAACAAAACAATATCTAGAACTATTTTGATAAAATATTAAAATATTATGATTGAGTTTTTATAATTAATTATTAAATTGCACTCGTAGCTCATTTGGATAGAGCGCTACCCTCCGAAGGTAGTGGTAGTCGGTTCAAGTCCGATCGAGTGCTCTAACTATTATAGAAATATATAATGTCTTTTAAAGCATTACATAAAATATTTGAGTACTGATATGGAATTGTTAGATTTTTACCAAAGAATTAAACAATATACTAATATTGTTAACGTTATCTCAAGATTCGTTAAAGTCAAAATGAAAGGAAGAGAAGCTTTGGGGTTATGTCCTTTCCACAAAGAAAAAACTCCTTCCTTTACTATAAGTGTTGAAAAAAATTTCTACCATTGCTTTGGATGCAGCGCTCATGGAGATGTAATAGAATTTTATTCAAAATATTTTTCTATCAAATATCACAATGCTGCAATAAAAATTGCACAAGAATATAAAATAGAATTACCGCCTAAACTTATATCAAGTTATAATAGATATTATACAAAAAATACTGTTAAGGATAATTTTGAACCATCTAAAATGGTGAAATTTTTTCAACTACAATTAAATGATTCCGCAAATTCTTATCTTATAAAAAGAGGCATCAATAAAGAAACAGTTGCCAATTTTGAAATAGGATTTTTACCAAATAAAAAAATATTTCAAAATTTTATTACAAAAAACAACATCAAAAATTATGACCTTATAAAAATAGGTCTTATTTCTTCAAATAATAATCCAATATTTACTGGAAGAATAATATTTCCTATAAAAAATTATAAAAATACAGTTATTGGTTTTGGAGGAAGAACAATAGAACATGAATCTAAATTTGCTAAATATCTTAACTCTCCTGAAACAGGTATTTTTAAGAAAAAAGAAACACTATATGGAGAAAATATTGCATTACAAGAGTCAAGTAAAACAGGTTTTTTCATATTAGTAGAAGGTTATTTAGATGTAATTATTTTACATCAGCTAGGATTTAAATCTACAGGAGCTGTTCTAGGAACATCTTTTTCAAAAAAACATTTAGAAAAGATATTTTTGTATAGCGATGAATTAATAATATGTTTTGATAACGACTTTGCAGGTAACAAAGCTACAGAAAGATTAATCAATATAATTTTACCTTTTATCACACCTCAAAAAAAAGTTAGTTTCATAACTTTACCTAGAAACTCAGATCCTGGAGATTTAGTAAATTTTAAAAATAAAGAAATTTTTCACTACTTGCTAAAAACCAGATTAAGTTTATCTGAAAAAATATGGTATATTGAGTATAACAGAAAAAAAAT
>CAZKNN010000016.1:0-127298 GCA_964554285.1 uncultured Rickettsia sp. | reverse complement strand
TTACTAATTCAATTTATCTATTCTCATTTTTTTTTTAAACTCCTCTTCTTCTAAAAGAAATTTTTGACTTTCTTGTGATAATTGCTTGTAAAGCAAAATCTTTTTTTTATTCAATTCACTTATTTTGTTTCTATATTCTACTATTTCTTCTCTTACATCCTTTGGAACTTTTGATAAGTAAGATTTATACTCTCTCTCAAGATTTTCAAAATATTCTCTATCTTGTAATAAGTATTCATTAGAATAGATCTTATCCGAAAATATTAGCAATAATATGTAAATTATTGAAATAGTAATCCTTTTTTTTAAAAAAAATAAGCTCCACAATTTTCTTTTTCTAACGTATTGCTTTATCATAGTAATTTTAGACGTCAAAAATAAAATAAGTTTAATGAACTAACTAAATAAAGATTAAAACATGAACAAAGTAAAAAATAAAGGTTATTTTTACTAATTTATGATCTAAAATTAAATTTTTTATTATATAGTATTTCAAATCACATAACTATCTCTTAAAATGATAATTTTGAATTATGTAATCTCAAATTATGGAAAATTATAAAAAATCTTTAGAATATCATTCTTCATTTCCCGCTGGTAAAGTTGGATTGAAGGTTACTAAATCAATCTTAACTCCACAAGATTTATCTTTAGCCTATTCTCCATGGGTAAGCGCTCCTTGTGAAGAGATTAAAAAAGATATTAACAATATTTATAAATACACTTCTAAATCTAATACTGTAGCTGTTGTTACTAATGGTACAGCTGTCTTAGGGTTAGGAAATTTAGGAGCTGCAGCTGCTAAACCTGTTATGGAAGGTAAATCTATCTTGTTTAAAAAATTTGCAGACATAGATTCTGTCGATATAGCGATAGACAGTTATGATGTAGAAGAGTTTGTGCAAGTTGTAAAATCTCTGAAATATAATTGGGGAGGTATTAATCTAGAAGATATTAAAGCACCAGAATGTTTTTTAATTGAAAAAAAACTAAAAGAATTTTTAGACATACCAGTTTTACATGATGATCAACATGGAACGGCTATTGTTGTTGCTGCAGGCATTATAAATTCCTTATATTTAAAAAATAAAGATATTTCTAAAGTAAAAATAGTAATTAATGGTGCAGGTGCTGCTTCTATAGCATGTTACGATCTGCTAATTGCTATGGGCGCGTCAAAGGATAATATTTGTCTATGTGATAGTGCAGGTGTAATATACCAAGAAAGAAAGGAAAATATGAACCCATGGAAGATACAAAGATCTTTAAAAACTAATAAAAGAAGTTTAGTTGATGCTATGTATGGTTGTGATATTTTTTTAGGATTATCAATTGGAGGTGTAGTAAATAAAAATATGGTCTCCTCTATGTCAGATGAACCTATTGTTTTTGCTTTAGCTAATCCTGATCCAGAAATTTTACCTGAAGATGTATGGGATGTAAATAAAAATGCTATAGTTGCAACAGGAAGATCTGATTATAAAAATCAAATCAATAATGTTATGTGTTTTCCTTATATTTTTAGGGGATCTTTAGATGTTAGAGCTAGTGTGATTAATGATCAAATGAAAATAGCTGCTGTTAACGCTTTGGCTATGCTTGCTAGAGAATCTGTTCCCCTAGAAATTTATAAGATTTATAATCAGGAAAAACTATTTGGCAATGATTACATATTACCAACTCCATTTGATTCAAGACTAATTGTCAAAGTATCAACTGCTGTTGCTAAAGCTGCTATTGATACTGGAGTTGCTCAAATTAAAAATTTTGATATTTCTAAATATGAAATCAATCTTCAAAGCAGATTAAGTCCTGAATTTCAATATATAAGCAAATTTTTAGGTTACGTGAGCTCTTTACCTAAAAAAAGAATATTGTTTGCTGAAGGAGAGGAAGAGGAAGTCATAAAAGCAGCTTTAATCATAAAAGAAGAAAATTACGCATTACCAATTTTAGTAGGTAGAGAAAATAAAATATTTCCTATATTAGATAAACTAGGAATTAGTAGAGATTCATTTAAAGATATACCAATAATTAATGCTGCCATCTCACCTTGTATAGAAAAATACACTAAATATCTATACACAAAGCTACAAAGAAGGGGATTTTTATACAGAGATTGTGCAAGATTTATTACTAGTGATAGAAATATCTTTGCCTCTGCTATGTTATCATGCAAAGATGCAGATGTTTTAATTACTGGTAGCACTAAAAGTTATTATCATAACTTAGAAGATATAAAAAAAATAGTTAATATAAAAAAAAATCAACTAGTGGGTTACTCTATATTGCTTTTGTACAACAGACAAATTATTATATCAGACAATCTAGGGTGCAACAATCCTAATGAAAACGAACTTGTAGACATAGTGTTACAAACAGCAGAAATTGCAAAAAGATTAGGAAATGAACCTAAAATTGCATTTGTTTCTTTTTCTAACTTTGGCAATCCAGGAGGAGAAGACAGTGAAAAAATATCCTTAGCTCTGAAAAAATTAGACAAAATGAATCTTGATTTTCAATATGAAGGTGAGATGCGCGTTGATGTAGCATTAAACAAAAATTTACAAAAATTTTATCCATTCTCTAGATTAAAAGATTCTGCAAATGTTCTTATTATGCCCAATTTAAGCTCTGCTAATATAGCTACTCATCTTCTTGAGGAACTAAATGGAAGTAATTTTTTAGGTCCATTCATAAGTGGTTTTGAATTTCCTGTACAAATACTTCCAATGGGAGCAAGCGCAGACCAAATATTGAATTTTTCTATATTTGCTGTTTTAGAAGCCAGTATGACCAAGTGACTTAAATATATAGTTTGAATGTTTTATAGGATCAAGAAATTTTTATTTTGTATGTACCATGCTGCTACAAATTTAGTTTTTCATGACGGTATTGAACATGCTGGATATATGTCATTCATAGTTTTATTTGCTATATTTCCTTTTGTAATTTTTATACTTGCTTTTTGTGGCTTTTTAGGTGCTTCTGATTGGGGCAAGGATTTTCTTTCTTTTGTTGTAAAATATCTTCCTTTAGGTTTATTTAGTGACCGAATGGAAGAATTACTCAGATTAAATTCGTATAATTTATTAAATTTAGCTGGTATTGGTATTATATGGACTATTTCTAGTTTTGTAGAATGTCTTAGAACAATACTGAATAGAATTTACTGTATAAAAAACTACCCTCATTATCTATTAAGAAGATTACTCAGCATAGTACAATTTTTACTTATAAGTATATTGCTTATATTTATAATTGTGATTTTTGTTTTTACTCCAATCTTAGTCAAACATTTTACTGGATTATATCTTTTAATCGAAGAATATAAGGTCATATTGTTTTTTTTTAGACATTTTTTCTTATTTATGTCGCTTTTTACTATTATCTCGTGTGCGTATTACATTATTCCTAATAATAAGATGAGCTTCTTAGAAATTTTACCTGGTTCTTTTTTAGCTGTTGTTTTGTGGCTAGTCAGCGGCAAATTATTATTTGCCTATATTGTATATTATAGTCAATTAAACTTTATTTATGGATCTTTAGGTAGTATTTTAGTTACTATGATGTTCTTCTATATTGTGAATATAATAATTATTTATGGTGCAGAGTTCAATTATTTAATGAGTAGTAAAAAATGATATGCATAATTTCTTCTGCTAAGTCTTTAAACCTCAATGAGGTTAATTTAAATAATTTATCTTCAACAGAATATGATTACTTTGCAAAAGATTTTTTATATATAAAAAATCTTTTATCTAATTTTAGTGTAGAAGAAGTTCAAAAAATTCTAAAATTAAGTACCAATTTAGCATTGTTAAATTACAATAGATTTCAAAATTTTGACAAAAGTTCTAAATATAAAGCTTTGTTTTTGTACTATGGAGATGTGTATAGAAATTTAAATCCATTTCATCTAAAAGTTGAAGAATTGAATTTTTTACAAAATCATTTGAGAATTATTTCCGCTTTATATGGAATGGTTAGACCATTAGATAAAATTTTACCTTATAGACTTGAAATGAATACAAAATTATCTCAATACAATCTTAACTTAAATGAGTTTTGGTCTAATAAAATTACAAATCAAATTAATTCTGAATTGAATTCCCATAAAGAAAAATATCTTCTTAATTTGGCTTCTAAAGAATATTCTTCTGTAATAAGCAATAAATTGCTGGCATATCCTATGATTAATATTGAATTTAGACAAAAATTTGGTTCTCAAACTAAAAATATAGGTCTTCATGCTAAAAAAGCTAGAGGAATAATGCTAAATTATATAGCTAAAAAGAAAATAGATAAATTAGAATCGTTAAAAAATTTTTCAGAGTTAGGTTATTTATTTGATAATTTATTGTCTAATGAATATAATATGTATTTCGTAAAAATTATCAGATAACGAATCTTATTATATTGTGTTTAAATGTTTTATGGATCAAGAATATGATAGGGTATTTGTTAAATATCTACAAAATGTGAAGTGTTCTGGAAATTATAGATATTTAAATCCTATAAGTAAAGGCAGTATAGATCTACCTTACAATTATTACGGTGAGCATAACAAAAAAATTCTTAACTGGTGTACTAATGATTATTTAGGTATTTCTAAAGACGTAGAAATTGTTAATGCAGCAAAAGAAGCTCTAAATGAATTTGGAGTAGGAAGTGGAGGTACTAGAAACATAGGAGGAAATACCCATTCTATCATGAAACTTGAAAAAGACATTGCTGCAAATCATTCAAAAGAATCTGCTTTAGTGTTTACTTCTGGATATATATCTAATGAGGCTAGTATTACTGCTTTGGCTAGTATTATGCCTGATTTAGTTATATTTTCTGATCAGTATAATCACGCATCGATGATTGCAGGTATATCGAACTCTAAGCTGCAAAAATTTATATATAAGCACTTAGACATGATAGATTTAGAATTATTGTTAAGTAAAGTTCCTAAGAGTAAACCTAAAATAATAATTTTTGAGTCTGTGTATTCTATGAACGGATTTATTTCGCCTGTAAAAAAAATTTGCGAATTAGCAAACCGCTATAACGCCTTAACATATATAGATGAAGTACATAGTGTAGGCCTTTATGGGAAATATGGTGCAGGAATAGCTAATATGCTAGGTTTAGAAAATGAAATAGACATAATTCAAGCTAGTTTAGCGAAATCATATGGTACGATGGGAGGTTATATTGCTTCTAAAAAAAATATTGTTGATGCAATTAGATTAGCTGCGCGAGGCTTTATTTTTACTACTTCTCTTCCTCCAGTGATAACACAAGCAGCTATCAAAAGTATCAAACTGTTACAATCTGCAGAACAAAGAAGAATTCTTCATAAAAGACAAGTATCTTTGCTAAAACAAGCTTTAAAAAAAGAGAATATAGCGTTTTTACAAAATGATACACATATTATACCAATAATACTTGGTTCTCCATTTTTAGCCAAGGAAGTATCGGATCTTTTATTGGAGAAATATTCTATTTTTGTACAACATATCAATTTTCCCACAGTTCCGAAATTTACTGAAAGAATAAGAATTACTCCAACTCCATATCACAGTGATGATATGATTTTGTATTTTGTACAATCTTTATCTAAGGTAATCAAAACTCTAGGTATTAATTTAGAAGAATTAAATAAAATGAATTATAACGTTTTTGCTGAAAATATAGCTAATGTAAGTTAATATATGAAAATTTTTTTCTTTACTATATGTAATAGGGATATCAATATAAATTTCCTTAAATTAAGATTAATTTTCTATCCAGTATTTGCTTTAGCGTTATTATTTAGTATCTTTTTATGTATTTTTAAAGGAGTGGATTTAGGAATAGAATTTGTTGGAGGAGGAGATATTAGTTTTTCTTTAGAAAAAGAATATTCAATATCAGATCTTAGATCATTAATATCTAAAGCAAATTTTAATGATTTGGTATTACAAGAAGTAGGGAATGAATCAAAAGAATTCTCTCTAAAAATAGGTGCTAAAGATTTGCAAAATTTAGAATCTAAAATTACTATAATTAAAGATGAAATAAACTCACAATTAGAAAATGTGAATTATAATTCTTTTAATATCATAGGCCCTCAAATAGGGAAAGAAACTCTTAAATCTGGTATATACGCTGTTTTGATATCTTTATTTGTGATTTTTTTTTATATCTGGTATAGATTTGATTTAATTTTTTCTATAGGGATTTTTCTTACTATCACCAATAATATGATTATTGCCTTTGGAATTCTCAGTTTTTGTTCTTTAGAAATTAATCTTAATATTATAGCTGCAATACTAACTATTATAGGTTATTCAATTAATGATTCGGTAGTAGTTTATGACAGAGTAAGAAACAACTTACAAAATAAAACTATTTTAAATATAGAAAAAATTTTTACATTAAGCATAAATCAAAGCTTAACTAGAACTCTAATCACTTCTATTACAAGTTTAGCAGCAAATTTAGTGTTAATTTTTTACGGTGGAGATGCTATAGCTAATTTCGCTATTTTGGTCTTTATAGGTATTTTTTTAGGAACTGTATTTTCTATATTTTTAGCAGCTCCTATTGTTTATGATTTATCTAAAATATTTAAAAATTCTAAAATTCAAATTAGGTAATATATGAAAATAATAGCTAATGATCTTAGGTCTGGACATATTATAGAATACCAAAAAACCCTATGGAGCATTAGTAAAAATCCCGAGCACATAAAGCCAGGTAAAGGTGGAGCTTACGTACAAGTAGAAATGAAAAATCTTTATGATTCTAAAAAACTTAATCAAAGATTTAATGCGCATCAATACCTAAATCGTGCATATATAGAAGAAAAACAAGCCCAGTATCTTTATGATCTGGATGATGGAATAATCTTTCTCAACAAAGATGGCCTTGAAGAAATTTTTGTTCCAAAAAAAACAATAGGACTTTTAGAAGAGTTTTTATTACCAAATGTTATTTTTACTATAAGATTTTTTGGATCTAAAATTGTTGATGTAAAGTCTCCTCCTCAAGTAGTTTTTGTTATACAAGAAACAGAGGTTTTTATGAAATCTTTTAGAGAGTCTCCTACATATAAATTTGCTATTACTGAAAATAATGTAAAAATTGAAGTTCCTTCATATATCAATACTGGAGATAAAGTATTAATTAATACAGAAGATATGAAATTTATAGAAAAACTAGACTAATTTTTCTTAAAAGGCTTTTTTAAAAGCAATTGAAAGCTTAAAAAATTTTTCTAAAATTTTGAAATAATATACCAAGGACTAAACATTAAAAAAAATTTCCTACAATACATCAAAGAGATGAGACTAACTAAGAAACTGTTTTTATCTTTAGAATTTTTGTTATATATCGTACTAATTATCTTTTGTTTTAATCTTTGGTTTAATCTATCTCTTCATCAAAAAATAAAGAGTGAATGATATGAATCAACTCATGACAATGAGTGATAAATAAGGATATAGAAAATAACTTATCATATATATTCTAAAATTGATCATGTATGCAAAATTTTGTGTTATATGTTTAATGTAATGTTATAAATTTTATCTTATATATTAAAATAGAAAACTAAGACTTTATAACTTTATATGATACAAATAAAAAGCTTAGAAAATACAAATATCGAATTGAAAGTCAAGTTTAATCTGTCTCTTTATCAAAAAATAAAGAGTGACTGATATGAATCAACTCATGATAATGAGTGGTAAATAAGGATATAGAAAATAATTTATTATATATATATTCTAAAATTGATCATGTATGCAAAATTTTGTGTTATATGTTTAATGTCTGTTATAAATTTTATCTTATATATTAAAATAGAAAACCAAGACTTTATAACTTTATATGATACAAATAAAAAGCTTAGAAAATAATTTTTTGATACACATATGAAAGAATATACAGCACTTACTGATTGTCTTAAAACTATTAAGTAAAATGTCAAAAAATAATCACTGCTTAATATTAATACAGCTTTATATAAAAACAATCATGAAGAGAGATTTTGTAAAATTTGATATGCTTTTTGCGTTACTTCTTCAGGCAAACCAGCAAGCTCTGCTACGTGTATACCATAAGATTTATCGCTACTACCTTTGATTATTTTATGCAAAAATGTTATTTTCCCCTGAGATTCATGTATTTCTGTTTTATAATTTATTATTTTACTTAAAGATTGATTAATATTAATCAACTCACGATAATGAGTGGTAAATAAGGATCTAGATAATAATTTATTATGTATATACTCTAAAATTGACCATGCTAAAGCTACACCATCATGAGTTGATGTACCTCTGCCGATTTCATCTAGAATTATCAAAGATTTATCAGTAGCTTGATTTAAAATCATAGATGTTTCAATCATCTCAACCATAAAAGTAGATTCTCCTTTAGCTAAATTATCTCCTGCACCAATTCTAGTAAAAATTTTATCTATGATACCTATAGAAGCTTCTTCTGCTGGAATAAAACTTCCTATATGAGCTAATATAGAAATAATTGCAGTCTGTTTTAAAAATGTACTTTTACCAGACATATTGGGGCCAGTAATAAGAAGAATTTGATTTTCTGAATCTAAAAAGCTGTTATTAGAAATAAAATCTTTATGTTTATTTTTAAAATGCTGTTCTACTACTGGATGTCTACCAGCTTTAATATCAATGAGATTTTTTTCTGAAAGATTAGGTCTTATGTAATCATGATTATAAGCAACGTAAGCAAGTGAAGTAAATACATCTAGTTTATTTAAAGCTAAGCTAAGATTTCTTAAATTATTCTCTTGTTGTAAAATATTTTGACATATTTCTTGGTATATTTCTTCTTCTATACCAAGTAAAATAGCTTTAGAATTATTTATTTTATACTCTAAATCTTTTAGTTCCTCTGTAATAAATCTAGCATTATTTACATTAGTTTGTTTGTGGATAAACATTGGATTGTTGATTTTGGATAAATTCTTGTTTGTTACCTCTATAAAAAATCCTAGGATATTATTACTTGCAATTTTTATATTGTCTATAGAAGTCATTTTTTGATATTTTTCTTGTAATTTAGATATTTCTTCTTGTAATTGGAGAATAGTGTGATTTAAATGTTCTATTTTAAAGTGATAAGATATTTTGATCTTCCTATTTGAATTTAGATTTTCATCTATAGATTCTTCTATAACATTATATAAATTACTTAAATCTGAATAAAAATTAACTATTGTTTGAGTAAATTCAGATTTAATAATATCTGTTTGTTCATTTTGTAATAATTGATTTATTCTAAAAGATACAGATAAAATATTTTTAACAGATATCAAATCTTCAACATTACTTCTACTTGATCCTATACGAGTAATTGCCCTCTCTAAATCTGGTGCATTCTTTAAGATAACTCTAACATTAGTCATTAATTCAATATTATTATAGAAATAATTTACAAGATCCAATCTATGTTCTATTAAATCTTTATTTTTTAGAGGCATGGATAAATATTTATATAATAGCCTTGCACCAGATCTTGTGACCGTTTTATTCATATGATGAAATACTGTGTTTTTTTTATCACCGTTATAAGACTCTGTAAGTTCTAACTTTTCTCTAGAAAAAGAATCTATATACATGTAATTTTCAGCATTAATTATGTAAGGTTTTTTCATCTTAGGAACTGAAGATCTTTGAGTCAGATTTATATATTCCAATATGCTACCAAGAGCTATTACATCACAATGATTAAATTTTGCTATCGCATCTAATGAAAATACTTGGTAAAAATCCAGTATAATTTTTTCAGATTTATTGTATTCAAAGATATTTTCTGGCAAAAAATTTACGTATATATTGTTTTCTCTCAATTTAAGAATAAATTCTTCTAATCTGTGTTTTTCACTAATAAGTATTTCCTTAGGGTTAAGTTTTTTAATTTCGTGAAATATATCATCTTTTTTGAAAGATGATATATTAATCTCTGCTGTAGAAAGATCTGCATATACAATAGTTACGTTCACTCCCTTAATAAAAATGCTAACTAAGTAATTTGCAAAACTGTTATCCAACATATCGTCTTCTATCAAAGTTCCTGGAGTGATAATTCTAGTAATACCTCTTTTAACTATAGCTTTATATCCACCTCTTTGTTTTGCTTGATCTGCAGTTTCTAGCTGATCACATACTGCAATTTTAAATCCATTATTTAACAATTTTATAATATAGCTTTTAGTTGCATGATAAGGTACTCCACACATAGGAATTTTATTAATTTTATCATTTTTATTGCGTTGAGTAAGAGCAATACCTAATATTTCAGATGCACAAATGGCATCTTCATAAAATAATTCATAAAAATCTCCCATTCTGTATAACACCATGCAATCTAAATTTGTATATTTAACATCTAAATATTGTCGCATAACTTGAGGTAAATTATTATAATTATATTTTTGATTAAAAATAGATCTTTCCATTTATCAGATGCTTTATAATTTAATGTAATAAAATTATTTAAGAATATTAATCATTAATATAATCTAATATTCGTTATTTTGTGATTTTTATTTGCAGCTTGTTCAAATTTTTGATAATTTAATTTTTCTGTTCTTGTTAATATTAAATTACCTGGCTTCATATTTCCTAAGTCAAAATCTCCATATCTAATTCTGATCAATTTGTTTACTTGCAGATCTAAAAAATCAAATATATTTCTAACTTCTCTGTTTTTGCCTTCTGTTAAAATAATTTTAAACCAATTATTTTGCGATATATTGTTTTTAGGTGTTATCAATTCTATTTTTGATATTTTATATCCCAATTTTTTTTGGATATCCGATTTATTTATATGAAAGAATTTTGTTAAATTTCCAAAAGCTCGAATTTTATAAATTCTTTTTATACCATTTTGTGGTAGCTCCATTTGTCTTGCAAATTCTCCATAATTTGTAAGCAATATAAGCCCTTCACTATTTATATCCAACCTTCCTACAGAGATCAAATGAAATTTTTCTGAAGTAATGTTGTGTTTTAAAAATTCATCAAATATTGTAACTCTTTTTAGAGGATCTTTTTTAGTACAAATCACTCCTAAAGGCTTGTAATATTTCCACACCTTAACTCTTGTTATTGGTTGGATCAAATTTTGATCAAGATATATACGAGAATCAATATCTACTCTTTCTGCTATATTAGTTAAAATTTTATTTTCGACTTTAACTCTTCTTTGATGAATCAAATTTCCTGCTTCCCTTCTAGAACAAATACCACATAGGGATATAAATTTTTCTATTTTCAGTTTTAACATCAAATTATACAATTCATCAATATAAAAAATGAATATTAATAATTATTTTATTTATATATATGATAAAAGCAATCAAAAAGATTTGTGGATTTTAAGTTATAATTTATTGCACTTCAATTCATTAATATTTATTAATAGTGATTTTATTAGTAAAAAATATGTTGTTATTATATACTGATTTTTATTTGAGATATCTAATCAATAGTAAAAATTTAGATATTTTTATTATAATATTTTAGCATATTTGTTTTTTATAGCTTTAGTATTTCATGATTTAAATACTACCTATAATATCAACAATAAATATTATAAAAGGCTATTTGAAAGTAATCTTGTTAATCTTAAAATTTAAAAATTTTATAAATATAAACAATTTGTGCTAAATATATTATTTCAAATTATAAATAAATCAATAAATAAATCAATTATCAATCATTATTTGATATAAGGCAATAGTATTAATTATACTAATATATAAAATACTATTAAATTATTTTAATTAAATTGAATTTAAAAAAAATAATTTGACACACAACACTTTATGAGTTTTAGTATGTATTATTGTAATTATTCTAATACTCAATAAATGCTTTATTTATATTAACACAAATATTTAAATTAGTTTAATATTCTGATGTTTTTTTGTTTTGAAAATTATCATAAATTATAGTTATGTTAAAAAAAATAGATAAAAATTTTTCCAATGATTTTTTTTATAAAATATCAATTTTATTCGATCAAATATCTAATAATTTAGATCAAACTATTAACAATTTTAGCAATAGGTTTAGGATTTTTATTTTCAAAATAGAGGGAAAAGAAGAGTTTTTCATAAAATATGTACCCAAGGATCATAATTCAGATATTAACCTAAGTCCTGAGAGATTATTTCTTTACAAAATTCCTGAAGATGAATCTTTAAAATTTTACAAAATAGAACAAGATGATATAAGAAAATCTCTGATAAAAGATTTTAATGAAAATCTTATTCAACATCTTAAAATTGAAAAGCAAAAAAAAGAAATAAAACAAAATCAACCTCTAAATGGAATTTTTTCTCAAAATGATGAAATGAAAATACTAAATAATCAGGTTTTACAAGTGAAAAAAAATACTGATAATTTTGATATACAATATAACGAAGTAAATGCATCTCTTCCTGAGAAAGTTTTTATTCCAGCATCTTTATTGGAAGAAATAACATTAAAAAATGATGGTGAAAAATTACCACCTAAAAATTTTAATGAGAATTTTTATGATACAATTATAGAAAATCAAAATTTTTCTGAAATTTTTATTTCAAAAGAAGTATTCACAATACTAAAACCTAAACTTGCTTTATACAGTATCAATTCAATCTACCAATATAACACTAAAAACGATAAAACAACTCTCATAATTAATTTTAGTGATGGAAGTACTTTCGAAGGTAATATTTTGCCAAAAGAAGAAATTGTTGTAGAAAACTTAAGTGACGATTTATTATTATTAAATACTCAAAGTGTAAATTTTGAATTATTTAGATATACGAAAGGAGTAAAAAATCATGCTATTAATATGCTCAATCAAAACTTAGCACAACAAGCAGAACAAGAATTTTTCAAATATTTCACAAATGAAGAGGAATTCATTCCATTAAAGTTAGATGATGAGCAAGGTTTAATCGGCAAAAATGAAGATGTAGAGGAACAAATCGACACATTATCATCTCAAGAAAAGTTAGATGAGAGGCAACAAGATCCAATCAGCAGAAATGAAGATGTAGAGTACCAAATCGACACATTATCATCTCAAGAAGAGTTAGATGAGAGGCAAAGTCCAATATTATCAGAAAATATTAATAAATCACTTGAAAAGATTACTAACTCTTTTTTCCAAAACGAACATTTACCTAATGATGATTTACGTAGTAAGTGTTCGTTAACAATAAAAAATACTTTAAAAAAGGCTAAGATAATAAAAGATAAGAATCAGAAAGTGCGTATTTATCTCAGTAAAAAAACTTTAGACATTGTAGCAACATTCATTACAATACAACAAATTAATTCTCAAAATATAAAGGCAACTATTATTGAATCTACTACCTTATCAATATTGGAAAATTTAACTACGCAACAAAATCAAAAAAGAGTAGTAAGCATTACTCCTGAAGGTGACAATAATAGAATTATACTTACTGTAAATGAAAGTTGCATTCAAGATAATTTGAAAGATTTATTAACAAAAAATTTGGTATTGGAAATTGATCCAATGGTTAAGAATAAGATTTTGTCTAATGCACTAGATGATTACAATAAAAAATTTGACGAAGAATCAAATTTCTATACAATAGTTAACTCTTATCTGAGCAATAATAACATTATTACTCGGAAAGGTAATAACAAATTATTTGACGATTCATCAATACACAGTTTCACCAGATCTTTGTGTTATTCTTCTGATAGCACTATAACAGTTACCGATTTAACTGTACTGAGTGAAATTAATAATTTATTGTATTCAATGTTTAGTATAGCTTTACTCTATCAAATGTTAGATACATTATCTGATAATTATTTGCTAAGCAAAAATAATCATCTACCAAAAACCAAAAATACACAAAAGAATTGCTATACATTATCAAATTTCCTAAAATTAATAATGCACATTAGAGACAATCATAGTGATATTATGAGTAATAATAGTGATATTATGAGTAGTATGAATACTCTTTTAGATAATGTAATAAAAAAATTACAAAATGAAGAATCACGACTAAGTGATCCAACAATAACATTTCATCACAAAATAGAAATTTTTAATGATATTTTATTCCAAAAGTTGAAAAAAAATTCGGATACGGATAATGCAACTGCAAATACTGAAGGACAAAAAATACAGTACATTGAAAATCAGATGTATCTTTATAACCAAACAATAGAAAATTTATTCCAAAAGTTGAAAAAAAATTCGGATACGAATAATGCAACTGCAAATACTGAAGGACAAAAAATGTATTCTATTGAAAATTATCTGTATATTTATCGCCAATACAATTTATTTCAACAAGAAGTAGAAGATGAACACCTAAAAAAGAATCATTTGAATATTAACGATATAATAGAAAAAACAGTAGATCATTTAGAAAAATATCAGTATATGACTTTTAATGAAACTGCTGAAATAAAAGAAAAAATTGATACATCTTTAAAAAAGATAGAAAACATCATTCAAAACAATAGTCTAGAAGAAACAACTCCTAATGTAACCGACTTATTGCAAATTTTTTCTAACAAACAATTAAGTAACAAAAATACTGAAGCAAAAACAAATAAAGTAGATCATAAAAATACTCAGGAAAACCATTTTCTAAAGAAAATGGGTAAATTTATATTTGAAAAATTACAAATTCATTTTTTTGATAAAGAAATAAATAAGGAAAATATGCTCAAAATAAGTAATGAACTCCATAACAAGTTCATGACTTTTTGCAATAAAGAGTATTTTTATGAATTACAAGATGATGACCTTAACAAGATTTTGTCTCAAAATAGTAAAATACCTATTGATACAATAGAGCAATATTTTAAAAATTCTTTAAATAATTTAGATTCAAACAATGTTATTGAAAATAAATGCCAAGAGATTCTAAATAATGTTATGGAAAAATGCCAAGAGATTGTTAATAACATAACTGCAAATAATGGAATTCAAAAACAACAAAATATTGTTGATGATAGTAAAACAACTATTGATATAGTAGAGCAACATTTTAAAAATTCTTTAAATAGTTTAAATTTAAATAATGTTATTGAAAATAAATGCCAAGAGATTGTAAATAATGTTATGGAAAAATGCCAAGAGATTGTTAATGAAATTGAGAATTTAGTATTACAACCAAGTATTCATGACATTACTATAAAAAAGGATCAAAACCTAAAAGATGAAGAGCATAAAGATTTATTCACTACAAATACAAATTCAGAGTATACGTTTGATTACAAAGAAAATTGTAATTCAGATAATTTTGAATACAATACAGAACAATTGTCTAATCATTCAATGACAAACATTGGAGAAGATAATTTTAATCTTTATGGATAAAAAATCTAATACTTAATAACTTATTAATGATATTTTTGATAAAATACGCACAGCACATTATTCATAGCAAGATAAAATAGAGTTGAAAAATCTTATTTTGTTGTAAAGGTTTAAGTTAAGATAGTGAATGAATATAAATAAATAATGTACATACACTACAAAACAGTTTATTAAAAATGCAGTATAGCTACTAAAGCCACTCTCAATATATCTGTATTAGACTCAGAGATAATATGTATGTGACCGTTTCTCCGACCTAAAGTACGAAGCTTCTAATATCAATAGCAACAGCTTGCTTTTGAAAGTCTTACACAGCTTCAATTAGCAGAGCCAGAAAGCCCTTCCGTCTTGAGATTTATAATCCCTTCTTATGTTATGTTATACGAAACATTTACATCTCTATCATGCTCAGTACCACATTCTTTACAAATCCATTATCGTTCTTTTTAACTCAACTCTTCATTCTTATTTTTACACGCATAACATGTTTTTGAACTTGTAAAAAACTTATTTATCTTCAAATATCTTCTTGCTTACATCTCTTGCTTTGTATGTCAACTTATCTACAAAGCTAGACCACGATACATCTCCTATATGTTTTGACAAACTCCTGTTTTTCATCATATTTTTGACTTTCAACGTCTCTATTATAATAGCTTGGTTTTCATCTATTATTTTCTTAGATAGCTTATGTTGAAAACCTTTTCTTGCGTTGAAAATTTTTCATGGCATTTTGCTACCAAAATTCTTACCTTCTCCATGTTGTTACTTACTTTTACTTTTCTTGATAATAATTTTTATTTCCTCTTTAAGTTAATATTTGCCCTTTTCAAAAATCTTGGATTATCTATCTTGTTCCCATTTGAATCTGTTATAATTTTATTAATTCCTAAATCTATTACTATTATTTGTTCTGACTTAATGTTCCGCTTTAGAGGTGATATGGTGATATTTTGAGTTCTCTAGTCTCTAAATTGAAGAACATACACCACATACAAATAAAGATATTTTGTTAAAAGAGATAATTCTAGTAAAAGAACTAATAGTATATGTATATATGTTTTTATTCATTCCTGGTGATACACTTTCTTTAATATACATAATAATGTAGAAATCATACTTCTACAGATAACACACAACTTCTTCACATTAGTATCCAATTATACCAACTTCTTTGTATTAGGATCTTAATGAATGGATATTATTGTTTGTCTTTTCTCCCAATAAAGGTCTGATGCAAAAAGTTAAATGATGAGCAAGGTCTAATCGGCAGAAATGAAGATGTAGATAACTAGATTGACACACTGAAAGAATGATAATTTATGTAAAAGATTTTTTCTTCCTATATAAAAATAAATTACACCTCTACAAATCGTGTAAAAACAGATGATACCTTGCCAAAGCATAACACTTAGCACTCAAAGCCATTATAAAAAACTCGGTAAAGAAAACAATGCACAATTGATTCATTGTTATAAGTTTATGACAGTATAATCCTCTCAAAAAAATGAAGAAAATTTCATTTCAATCTCCTTTAACAAATTATATTTTGCTATCTTTGCTTGTTTAAAAATCTATAAATTCTAAAAAATTGCTAAACAGTAATTTTGATTTTTAAAATAATTTAGGATTAAGATAAAAAAACTTCTTCATCATGATTGTTATTTTTTAAATTATTTCCATTTTGAAAGTAAAAATTATTAGAAATTTTATAAGCAGTTGAGCATATATAATTTTGATCAATTTGCTTGTATATAAATTCGTATAAATGTGTTTTATTATTTAATATCACTTTTTTAGTTTCTATGTGTTTTTTAGAACCAATTTCATTTAAGATATGAATCTTATCTGCAGACAATGCGTCTACTTCATCTAGTGCATTGTAATTGTTAGGGTCCTGTTTTAAAAAATAATAATTAGTATATTTCAATCCAGAGTTTTTTTCCCTTAGTGAGATAGAAATATCAATATTATTGAGTATAGATTCTAACAATTGATGCGCTTCAGAAAAAGATCTTATTTTTTGCTCTAGCATCGGAATTTGGTTTAATTTATACTCAAAATTTCTCCAAATAGAAAAATTTACCAGAATAACTAAAACTATTACTACAAAAGGAGTTAATATTGCTAAAAAAGAAAAATTGTCTTTTGTTATAGAAAATAATATAACTGTTACTATTGTTAGAGTGATATTAAAAAGTGATAATAGGGCTATCATTTCAAAACTCTAAAATCAAAAAAATTTTAGTAAATAAAAATTGTTTTATCATTTTAGTACCTAATATTCAACGAAAAAATGTTTTCATTTTTACACTTTAAACCTTAGTTCAGCTAATTTAATGACAAATATAATTAATAAAAGAAAAAAAGACCATATAGATATTATAACATCTTATGGTGAAGTTGATAAGTCAAATTATAGTAGTGATTTTGATCAAATATCACTACTTAACAGAGCTTTACCAGAATTAAATTTATCAGAAATAGATACATCTATTGAATTTTTAAATTATAAATTGGATATGCCTTTAATAATCTCTTCTATGACAGGAGGAAGCGATTCTCAATTTGTAAAAATTAATCAAAATCTTGCACTTGCAGCATCTAAGGCTAGGGTTGCTTTTGCTTTAGGATCTCAAAGAATTATGAAACATGATAAAAACTCTAAAAAAAGTTTTGATATTAAGGATATTACAACAAATATTCCAATTATTTCCAATGTAGGAGCTGTACAACTAAATTATGAGTTAAATTTACAAGATATAGAATATTTTATAGAATTTTTAGATGCTAGCGGATTATATATGCACTGCAATCCTCTACAAGAAGCAATTCAAAGTGAAGGAAATACCAATTTTAAAAATTTAATTAGCAAGATAGCTTATATTGCAAAACACATTAAGGTACCAGTTATTTTAAAAGAAGTTGGTTGCGGACTTTCTAAACATGATATTGAACTTGGGATAAATCACAATATAAAACATTTTGATTTAGCTGGATCTGGAGGAACTTCATGGAGTCTTATAGAATATCTTAGATCTTCTAAAATGAATGCTGAAAATGAAAATATTTTAGGGTATAATTTCCAAAATTGGGGTATATCAACAGTAAGAGCTTTGCATGATAGTAAAGAATACAGAGATAGAGCTTATTTTATAGCAAGTGGTGGTATTAGAAATGGTTTAGATATAGCAAAATCTATTATTCTTGGTGCCTCTATGGTAGGAATCGCAAAGCCATTTTTAAAGGCAGCACAGCATTCTGCAAAAAAAGTTGAAAATTTAATTAAAATTTTAAAACAAGAATTAAAACTTACTATGTTTCTATTAGGAGTAAAAAATCTTGAAGAATTATTTGGAAATGAAAATCTAATATTAAATAAATTAAATAATTTTTAAAAAAAATCTTATGAAAACTGTTATTTATTTTTTGAAAATGATTGGAATCAAATATTATTTTGAAAATACTAGATGTATATCTTCATCTAATTATAACGATAACGTAAATTTGCCCTTAATGGACAAAGTTACTAGTCCAAAAATTAGGGATGGAATTGTGAAAAACTATTCTACAAAAAATGAAAATATGGATAAATGTAATAAAGAATACCCTAAGCAAAAATTCGAAGTTTTAGATATTATGCAAGTAGATGTTATCTCTAATGTAGATCTGAGTGATAATGTCAAATCTATTTTAAATATTGTAAGAAAAGAAGTAGATAATATAAACTCTCTAGATGAATTAAAAAATTATGTACTTAATTTTAAATATTGTAAGTTAAAATTTTTTGCAAATAATACGGTATTTTCAGATGGTAATTCTAACCACCCCATAGTAATGGTTATAGGAGAAGCTCCAGGTGAACAAGAAGATAAAAATGCTAAACCTTTTTGTGGAAGAAGTGGTGCGTTACTAGATAAAATTTTATTTTCAATTAAACTTCATAGAGAAAAAAATACCTATATTACTAATACTGTTTTTTGGCGCCCTCCAGCTAACAGAAGACCATCTCAGGAAGAAATAGAAATTTGTAGACCTATAGTAGAAAAACATATTGCATTAATTATGCCAAAATTTATTTTACTCACAGGCAATACAGCAATTAGAAGCTTATTAGCAATAGACACTCAAATTAGTAAATTACAGGGAAAGTTTATAAATTATACTAATAGATATTTAAAAACTCCTATTCATACAAGTGCATTATTTCATCCATCGTATCTTTTAAGACAATCTTCTAAAAAGAAAGAAACTTGGAAAAATATGCTAAAAATACAAAAATTTTTAAAAGAAAAAAGACATTTATAATATCATCTACATAACGTTATTGAAGACAATATTAGAATTGACTTTTGTGCTGTGTACAGGTATTTTTTATTCTGTTTATTAATATTTATTTGTTCTTTTTTCAAGTGCAGAAATTTTTTCTAAAATTTTTACTTATTATACCTTTTGTGTGTTGTTGTTCATGCATGAAAACTACCTTAATAAGAGGTAACTTAGTTTCAGATGAAGAGGTGATTGATGTTAAAAAAAAACATCAATTATCTCAAGAGGATGTTTTAAAACTTTGGGGACCTCCAAGTTATACAGCAGATAATAAATGGTACTATATGTCCAGATCTATAGTATATTTGACTATATATAAAGAAATACAAGATCAAAAAATTGTCATAGTATCTTTTGATGACGCTCAAAAGATTATAGATGTGAAATCTTTTTCAAGAGGCCAGGTTAATGTTGAATATCACCCACCTGTTATTTTTGAGAGAAATATATTAAGCTCTTATTGGGATAATTTAGTTGTGAGTTTTGCAATGAAAAATACCCAATATTCTAAAAAAAATTTTCTTCCTCAACATTTTTAGTGTAAGATATGATCATCCTATCATGATACAGTAAGAATTTTATAACGAATACAACTTAGTATTTAATGAAAATATGTCAATAGAAGATTTTGAAATAGAAAAACTAGAATTTCTTTCTAGAATAAAATTGAATAAAGATGAAAAATCTACCTTTATTGAAAAATTTAATAATGTGTTGAATTTATTAGAAATAATATGTGAATTTGATTCAGATGAATATCAAGTATTAACTCAAGTTTTAAAGAAAAAACAAAAATTCAGAGATGATGTTGTTTATCATAGAAATTCTGTTGAAGATATTTTTCTTAATTCTAGCAACAAGAATGAAAATTATTCTGATAAAAGATATTTTGTTGTTCCTAAGACCATTTAATAGAAAACAGTTATGGATAATGGGAATTTAGTTAAAAATTCTATTCTAGATGTGATTAAAAAGCTTAAGAATAGAGAAATTTCTGTATATGAACTTATACAAGCACATATAAAACAAATAGAAAAAAACATTGCCCTCAATGCCTATATTACTTATGATTTTGATTTAGCTTTAGAACAAGCAAAAATTTCTCAAACTTATTATGACAAAAAATCACCTAGAATGCTTGAAGGTATACCTATTTCTGTAAAAGATTTATTTTGTACAAAAGGTATGAGAACTACCGCTGCTTCTAGAATGTTATCTAATTTCATTCCTATATATGAATCTGGAGTAACCGATAAATTAAAATTAAACGGTTATATCATGATAGGTAAGGCTAATATGGATGAATTTGCTATGGGCTCTACAGGAGCATATAGCTACTTTGGTGCTAGTATTAATCCTTGGAAAAGGTTAGATGAAGATACAGAATTAACAGCTGGTGGATCTTCTTCAGGATCTGCTGTTAGTGTTAGTAGTTTTCAGTCTATGGCTTCTATTGGAAGTGATACTGGGGGGTCTATAAGACAACCAGCTGCTTTTACAGGACTATTTGGAATTAAACCTACATATGGACGATGTTCTAGATGGGGTATGATAGCATTTGCTAACTCTTTAGATCAGGCAGGAGTATTTGCTAGAAATTTGCCAGATTTAGCTTTAGTTTTGAACTGCATAATGGGCTATGATGATAGAGATTACACATCTTCACTTGAAAAATTGCCTAACTTATCTGATATTGTATCTAGTGATAAACAAGATACATGTCTCTCTATAGCTATTGATAATGATTTATTGAATTTTGTAGAAATAGATCCTGAAATATTATCTATTTTTAATGATGTGGTAAACAAAATATCTAATTTAGGTTTTAAAATAAATGAAATTAAACTGCGCAATATTGAATATGCTTTGGCTGCATACTACGCAATTGCGTCAGCAGAAGCTTCTTCTAATCTTGCAAAATATGATTCTATTAGATATGGTGTTGATGATTTTTCTTTAAAAGAAAAATTAAATTGGAGTATCAATGATTTATATTTCAATATAAGGTCTAGGAATTTTGGTGAAGAAGTTAAAAGAAGGATTATGTTAGGTAGTTACGTATTATCTCGATCTCATATGGAAAAATATTATAGGAATGCTCAAAAAATTAGATATAGTTTTAAAAAAGATTTTCAAACTATATTTGATTCTTCAGATGTTGTTATATTGCCTTCTACAAAACAAACTGCATATCCTTTAACAATAAATAATACAGAAAAACCTGCAAGTATTTATTATAATGATATATTTACAATTCCAGCAAGTTTAGTAGGATTACCATGTATGTCTATTCCAATAGGTCTCACAAAACAGGGGTTACCTGTTGGTATCCAACTGATTGCTAATCATTTTGAAGAAAAAAAGCTTTTTGAATTAGCACATGCTATATCAAGAATGTTAAATTTAAATTTAATCCCCAAAGGTTTTTAATGATTAATTTATGAATAATTTGTACTCAGAATTTGAAATGGTAATCGGTCTTGAAATTCATGCTCAAATAAAGTCCAATTCTAAGCTTTTTTCTCCAGCATCAACTGAGTTTGACTCTCCTTCTAACTGGAACGTAGATTTATTTGATTGTGCTATGCCAGGAATATTACCAATGATTAATTTTAACTGTATAAAACAAGCTATAAAGGCTGGTATTGCTCTAAATTGCAAAATTAATCAAACATCTATTTTTGATAGAAAACATTATTTTTATCCAGATTTACCAAATGGTTATCAAATTTCTCAATATTATCACCCAATAGCAGAACATGGTTATGTATTTATTGACTCTGAAGATAAGTCTCAAAAAAAAATATCTATAGAAAGACTTCATTTAGAGCAAGACGCTGGAAAAAGCTTGCATGATGTTGAAGATTCTTTTAGCTGTATTGATTATAATAGAGCTGGTATTGGACTTATGGAAATTGTAAGTGCAGCAGAAATAAATTCGTCTTATCAAGCATCTCAATACGTAAAGAAGATTAGATTGATACTTCAGTATATAGGAGCTTGTGATGGCAATATGGAAGATGGATCTTTTAGATGTGATGCTAATATTTCTGTAAGGAAATTTGGAGCTGCTTTAGGTACCAGATGTGAAATAAAAAATCTTAATTCTATTTCTAATATGATTAAGGCCCTGGATTATGAGTATAAAAGGCAGGTAGATTTGGTTTCTGAAGGGCAAAATATAATACAAGAAACAAGAGCTTTTAATGTAAATTTACTTAAAACATTTACTATGAGAGATAAGGAAGATTCAAATGATTATAGATATTTCCAAGATTTTGATATATTGCCTATAGAAATAGATGATAAGCTTATTTCAAAAATTAAAGAAGAATTACCTGAATTACCTGAAAATAAGATCAAAAAATATGTCTCTATGGGAATAAAACCTGTAGATGCAGAAATTTTAGTTTCTGATACAGATTTGAATAAATTCTTTGAAGATGCAATTTTAGTAGAGGGAACAGTAGAAAAAAAGAACATATCAAACTGGATTATATCAGAGCTTTTATCATATTTAAATAGTAACAACATTAAAGTTTCAGAATCTAAAATCACTCCAGATCTTTTAGTAGGGTTATTAAAATTAATTCAATCTAGCAATATTTCTGGGAAAATAGCAAAGAAAGTATTCAGTATAATGTTTCAAACTGGAGAAAGCGCTTCTCAAATAGTAAAAAAGTACCAATTATTTCAAGTTACTGATAGAGATTTTTTAAATAAAATTATATCTGAGGTACTGTCTAATAATTCCAAACAAGTATCTGACTATTACAGTGGAAAAGAAAAATTATTTGGTTTTTTCGTAGGGGAAGTTATGAAAAAAGCTTCTGGTAAGGCTGATCCTACATTAGTAAATCAAATTTTAAAAGAAAAACTAACCTCCTGAAAATCTTATATTGTAGATTATCATCTATAAATTTTTCAAATTTAAACATTTATACCAAAATTTTTTATGTAAATACTGCTCTTTTTAACTATGCTAAAGATTCTAGTAATTATTTTGTTGCTAATGAGCTCTATTTTGTACTCTGCAGTTTGCACAAAAATGCTAAAAATTAATTTTACTATTTATTTACAGGCACAGTCCTAAATACTTAATAAATCAAAATAAATACAGTGCTATTATGAGTATATAAATAACATAAAATAAAAAAACTTTCAATTTATAACAATGAATGGTTGTCACTCGAACAATATTCTTGGATGTCAGTGAAAGCAGTATTAATTGCAATAGCAAAGTAATATAGAGAAATAGAAAAAATTCATAACAAGCATTTGCTATCAATCCTAACAATATTCTTGGCTGTCAATGAAATCGGTATTACTAAAATAGTAAAGTACTATATAGAAAAAAAACAAAAATCATTTCAAGACATAAGCGTTTTTATTTTTGAACCTAAATAAGTAAGGATTTTGTGTTTGTTATATATTTAAGTACTATACTTTTTAATCTCAAAACTAAACATTAATACTGCTGAAACTTTTTATCTATAAGAGCAAAAAATCCGTTCTTAAGTTTTAAAAAAAATGATATTGATGAATTTTGGAGCTCTATTCTTGATTTTTTGTTAATATTTATGATAGAATTTTCTACTTCTTGATTATTACCCAAATAAAAATTAAACTTGAAATTAAAATTTGTAAGATACTCTACTAAATCTTCTACGTTGCTTACTATCATTTTACCATTAGCAAAATAACATGTTAAAATTACCATACACTTGATTGATAATAATTTACCAACATTTTGTAATAATTCCTCATCAAATATATTAGCTTCTACTATTCCTAGTGTATCAGACAAGGTCAATATAATAAATCTTCCTCTTTTTGACATTCTTACGTTTTTTTTCACTATTACACCAGATATTTTAAACCTTTGCATCATAAAATTTTCTTTTTGTTGCGTAATTTTATTAGAATCAACAATATTACACCTATCAAGCATAGATTTATAATCGTGCAGTGGGTGATATTTGATAAACATGCCTAAAGACTCAAATTCTTGATTTGCAAACTCAGAATTATTATCATTATCAATATTTTTTACATTGGGTATTAATACTTCATCTAAGCCTTGTTTTATAGGAACAAAATTCATTTGTACAGAATCTTTATTTTTATGAAAATGTTCAGAATATTTTAAGAGTTTTACTAGCGAAGCTAAAATTCTATTTCTATTTTTATGAAGAGAAAAAAATGCATCTGATTTTATCAAATTTTCTAATATTCTTTTATTGATTAATTTATTATCTATTCTTTCTACAAAATCTAAAATACTTACAAACTTCCCTCGCAATTTTCTTTCATTATAAATAGCATGTGCTAAACTCTCAGTCATATTTTTAATTGAAATGAGAGAAAATATTATTTCATTATTTTTGTTGGGTGATTTTGAAAAAAATACTTCTGATTCATTAATTGAAGGAGAAGTTATTTTGATATTAAAATTTTTTAAATCATTTATCAGATAGAAAATCTTGTCACTATCATGAAGTTCTAAATTTAATGCAGAAATCATAAATTCTAATGTAAAATGCGCTTTTAAATACGCTGTTTGATAAGTAATAATACCATAAGCAGATGCATGGGATTTATTAAATCCATATCCTGCAAATTTTTGTACATGTTCAAATATTTTTCTAGCAACTGTTGTATCAATATTGTTTTTTTGAGCACCTTGAATAAATTTTGTTTCCTGTTGTTCCATTTGAGATCTGATTTTTTTACCCATAGCTCTTCTCAAAATGTCAGCAGATGCTATAGTATAATTTGCTATTTTTTGTGCTATCTCTATTACTTGTTCTTGATAAATTATAATACCATAAGTAGATTTTAGTATTTGCTCTAACATTGGGTGTAGATATTCTATTTTTTCTCTTTTATGTTTTCTATTAATATATGATTTAATATTATCCATAGGTCCAGGTCGATATAAAGCACCAAGCGCAATAATATCATTAATGTTATCTGGTATAAGTGCCTTTAGAGCAGATTTGATACCTTGACTTTCAAATTGAAATACTCCAGTACTGAGCCCTTGAGCTAACATTTGATAAACTTTCTGATCATTATAGTCAATTTTTTTTATATCTATTTTTATTCCTCGAAGATGTATAGTATTTAATGTGTTTTGTATTAATGATAAAGTCTGAAGTCCTAAAAAATCAAATTTCACTAATCCAGAAAGTTCTACATATTTCATAGAATATTGAATTGTTGCTAATTTAGAATTTTGGTCTTTATATATTGGCACATGTTTGTCTAAACTATTGGCAGATATAACTATACCTGCTGCATGTGTAGAGGAATTTCTATGTAAACCTTCCAAGTTTAATGATATGTCTAATACTTTCTTGATTAAACCTTTATCTTCAGCAAATAAGGAAAGACCTTTACCCTCAAATGCTGATTTGAGTTCCTTAACCTCTTTTAATGCTTGTACAAGAGTAACAGGAGACACCGCGTTAAATGGTATAAGTTCAGTTATGTAATCAGCTATTTCGTATCTTAATCCTATTACTCGTGAAACATCTTTTACAACGGATTTAGCTTGCATTTTACCAAAAGTAATAATATGCGCAACCTTGTCAAAACCGTATTTGCTAAGCACATACTCTATGACCTGATCTCTCTTGTCTTGAGCAAAATCTATATCAAAATCTGGTAAAGATACTCTTTCAGGATTTAAAAATCTCTCAAAAAGTAACCCATATTTTATAGGGTCTAAATCTGTTATATTTAAAGACCATGCTATTATAGATCCCGCGCCTGAACCTCTGCCTGGGCCAACTGCAATATTGTTTTGTTTACTCCAGTTTACAAAATCACCTACTATTAAAAAATACCCTGCGAAATTCATTTTAAGTATTACTGAGAGTTCATAATCTAGTCTTTTTTTATAGATCTCCCAGTTAAAATTTTCCTCATGAAATCTTTTTAGCAAACCTTCATGAGCCTGAGATATCAATAACTCTTCTTCACTCCTTTCTTCAGAAAAGCTTGGGAATATAGGTTTGTTAATTGTTGTTGCAGCAAATGAACATCTTTGAGCAAGATAAATAGCATTTTCTATAGCTGATGGTAAATCTTGAAATAAAACTTGCATCTCTTGAGAAGATTTGAAATAAAATTCTTTGGAGAGCTTAATTCTTTGCTCATCGTTTATTTTTTCTCCTGAAGAGATGCACCTAAAAACGTCATGTATTTCGTATTTGTCTTTACTAGCAAACATAATTTTATTTGTAGCAATTAAAGGGATATTTAATTCATGTGAAATATTTATATATGCTTCTTCTATTATTTTTTCTTCATTAATGCCATGCCGCATTATTTCAAAATAAAATCTATTGCCAAAAACACACAAAAATTTTTTGCTTATTTCTATCGCATCATCAATTTTGTTTGACAGGATTTTTTTGCCAATTATACCTTCTGTATAGCTAGATAATACTATTAAACCTTCATTATGATGAAATAAATCCTGTAATTTAATGTAAGGAAATTTTTCATCCTCATTTTCTAAAAAGCTTTTACTCATAAGCTTGAGTAAATTAGCAAATCCTTTTTTATTTTTTGCAATGAGTAATATTTCTGAAAAATTGTTATAACTAGGGAAAAAAAGATTCATTATACAAGCATGTATCGGATGTATTTTGTATTTTTTGCTAAGAACAGAAAATTCTAATGCACCAAACATATTTTTTCTATCGCTAATACATACAGAATCCATTTTAAATTTTTGTACTAATTTAAGTATATCTTCTATTGTTAGAATACTCTCTAGTATAGAATAAGAACTTTGAGATCTAAAATGGACAAAATTATTGTTCATTTTTGATAACATAATGAATAAAAAAAGTAATAATATGCAATAATTGAAAAAAACCTGTTGACATCAGTTCATATAAAAGTCAAGCTTGATTATATACTTAGTTTGTGTTTTATCAAATTAATTATAAATTAATATTAAAGATAAGCTTTAATATATTACTTATGGATTATGGTAATCAATTATACTTAATATTTGAAATATGAAAGTTTTTTTTCAATTCTTAAGAAAAAATCTGTATTTAGCTTTAGCGTTTTTCATATTAATTTCTATCACAACTTGGACATCTTATAAAATTTGGTATAATAAACCAGAATTTTCTTTGAAAGAGACTCTTTTATCATCTGAAAGAGTAGTTATGTACACTAAAGCGAATTGTTTTTTTTGTGAACAAGCAAAAATACTTTTAGATTCTTATAACATCAAATGTTCTATTATAGACATTACAAATAACTATGAATTGCACAGCGCTTTAGCTAAAAGGACAGAGCGCTCTTCTGTACCATATATATTTGTTCATGATTTGTTTCTAGGAGGGTATTCTGAATTAAGAAATATTTTAAATAGTGATCATTAAGTTGTAATTATAAAATAATTTTGGTTAGTAATAATGTTATTTATTAATAAATTGCTTAAAAAATAATAAGATTAAGTTTTAATTATATCTATTGTGTAGAAATAATAAATTGATATATAATTTAATTTTAATTATTTTGCAAATAGTCAATTATTTTTTTAATGTTAAAGAGGTTTTATCATGAATAAAGGTGATTTGGTTGCATCTATTGCTGAAAAAGTAGATTGTACTAAAGTAGTAGCAGAAAAATTTTTAAACTCTATTATGAATACAGTACTTGAAACTTTACAG
The DNA here is from genome assembly GCA_964554285.1 of uncultured Rickettsia sp. GTDB lineage: Bacteria > Pseudomonadota > Alphaproteobacteria > Rickettsiales > Rickettsiaceae > JADHZC01. The sequence continues at coordinate 98,883 of CAZKNN010000016.1, read as the reverse complement.
AATGGTCAAGAGATAAATCTTATAGGTTTTGGTACATTTTATGTCAAAGATAGGAAAGAGAGAGTAGGTAGAAATCCTAAAACAGGTGAAAAAATTATGCTAAAAGCTTATAAACAACCTTCATTTAGGGCAGGAAAAAAAATGAAAGATTGTTGTAATTAGAGATAATAATTATTTATATTTGATAAAATATAAATGAAATGTTAGGGTATATTATAGAAATTTGTTTTAGTTTTTTTTTGTGATGAGTGTTCATGTTCCTATAGTAATAGAGAGGACTTCAAAAGGTGAGAGGTCCTATGATATTTATTCTAGATTATTGAAAGAGAGAGTAGTGTTTGTGTGTGGTCCTATAGAAGATTATATGGCAAATATTATAGTTGCACAATTGCTTTTTCTAGAAGCTGAAAATCCTAAAGAAAATATTTTCATGTATATTAATTCCCCAGGAGGGATTGTTACTGCTGGTTTAGCTATTTATGATACAATGCAATATATTGCTCCAAAAATATCTACATTATGCATAGGTCAGGCCTGTTCTATGGCAGCAACATTATTACTTTCTGGTGCAAAAGACATGCGCTATTCTTTACCTAATTCTAGGATAATGATACATCAACCACTCGGTGGTTTCAAAGGACAAGCGTCAGATATACAAATTCATGCTAATGAGACGCTAAAAATAAAAAATCTTATTCACAATATTTATTCCAAACATACAGGTAAATCAATAGAGGAAATAGAGAAGAAAACAGATAGAGATTTTTTTATGTCTGCACAAGAAGCGAAAAAATTTGGCATTATAGATAATACAATTGAAAATAGGTCAGAAATTTTAAAAAAGAAAACTAAATAAAAATGAAATACGAATACTGAATACTAATTAATGAATAAAATTGGTACAAAATGGAAAAAAATGATATAAGTAAAAAACTCCTCAAGTGTTCATTTTGTAGTAAAGATCAATACGAGGTAAAAAATCTAATAGCTGGTGTTGATGTCTTTATCTGTGACGAATGCGTACTTGTATGTCTTGATATATTAAAAGATAATGGGGACTCTTTAGATTCTCTCCAAAGTCACGATACTATGTTGCCAAATGAAATATATCATCTGCTTAATCAATATGTTATAGGACAAGATAGAGCTAAAAAAATATTATCTGTAGCAGTTTATAATCATTATAAAAGGTTAACTCATTGTTCAAAAATGAAAGAAGAAGTAGAACTTAATAAGTCAAATATTTTACTTATAGGTTCTACTGGTTCAGGAAAGACTTTATTAGCGCAAACATTAGCAAAAATATTGAAGGTTCCTTTTACTATAGCAGATGCTACTTCTTTAACAGAGGCTGGTTACGTAGGAGAAGACGTAGAGGTTATTTTACTTAGATTATTGCAGGAAGCTAATTTTAATGTAGATGCCGTTCAAAGGGGTATTGTATATATAGATGAGATAGATAAAATAGCTAAAAAATCTGAAAATATGTCTATTACTAGAGATGTTTCAGGAGAAGGTGTACAGCAAGCACTATTAAAAATTATAGAAGGAACAGTTGCTTATGTAGCTCCTCAAAGCAGAAGAAAACACCCACATCAAGAATTGATTCCTATAGATACATCTAACATTTTATTTATATGTGGAGGAGCTTTTCTTGGTATAGAAGACATCATCTCTAAAAGAAAATCTAAAACCTCTATAGGGTTTAGTGCTGATATTAGATCTGATAAAAATAAAGAGTATTATGATGAACTTCTAAGTCAAATTATGCCAGAGGATTTAGTAGATTTTGGTATGATTCCAGAATTTATAGGAAGATTACCTATAATATCAAGTTTAAAATCTTTAAATGAAAAAGACTTAAAAGATATTTTATCTTTGCCTAAAAATGCAATTACAAAACAATATCAAAAATTATTTGAACTCAGTGACGTAGAACTAGATTTTACTTCAGAGTCTATAAATGCAATTGCCCAAGCTGCAATGAAAAGGGAAACAGGGGCCAGGGGCTTGAGAAATATTATAGAAAATATGTTAATGAATTATATGTTTTCTATAGATAAATATTCCGGTAAAAAGATTTCTATTACAGGCCAAACTCTAGAGGCTCCACATAATGCGAAGGTGATGAACAAAGGTAAAACAAAAACCTCTAAAAAAAATTATGAAAACAAAGATAAAGATAAAAAAGTTCTTTTTGCGCTATAAAGTAGAAGTGAATTTTTGTCATAACACACGATAAAAAGGAATATATTTTTTTATATTAAAAAATTTTTATTAGGTAATGTGATTATGACTTGTTGTTAAATAATTCTGTATTTTAATATGCTTAGTATATTATATTTGTACACTTTCATAACATTATGATAAAAACTACAATGATTTCTATCTTTACAAAACTAAACTACAAAAATTCTTTTAAGAAAGCGAACATCAAAATATCATTTTAGTATTTTTTAGTTCGTTCTACACATGAAGATTATTTTCTCTTTTTATTGATTTTCATTTTTCTATATATATATTATTTTATTTTTTCAATTTTTTACAAACCTAAAACTAAATTTAAAGGATTAAAATTCAGCGTATTAATATTAATATATAATAAAATACTAAAGTACAAGATTTTGATATCTACTAACAAATTAGAGCTAGATAGTTATTTGCACTACTCAATTTAGTATTTTAAATTGACCAAAAGAATTTTATACTAAAGAAAATAGTTAAAATTGAAGTTGAATATAAAGTAGAGTATAATTTGTGAAGAAATTAAGATTACATTATTTTCAAAAAAATATATCCTCCGTACTTAGATTCTTAAGCATAAATTTATCACTTAGTAATTAATTTAAATATATTATGTTTTAGAGTTAACGGATGTTTGAAAATTATTTTGAATTGTAAAATATATCTATTTTTTGTGCATAATTCTCAGCTCACTTCAAGATATTTTGTATCATGAAGAAATATTCTAAAAGAGAGAGAGATATTTTCAAATTAAGATAAGTTAAAAAATTCAATAAATATTTACATATTTTATATCTCATAGCGACCTTGTATATTTTCTTACTTCTGAATAAATACAAAACCAAACATCAAATAATAATGTAGATTTTTCTTACAATGTTTGAAATTATGAGAAAACATCTTTTTGAATTTTCAAATAACTATTTAAGTCTCTTAGAAACTTATTACTTTAGAGAAAAAAATAATTCAATATACCAGTATCAACTTAAAATTAAATAAAAGATAGCTAATAAGGTTGAATTTTAAATATTTTTAATTTAAAATTGATATGTATAAAGTATGATGATATCGTATATCCACAATAATAGAAAATGTAGTCTAGAAAACATTTTCATACCAAAAAAGCAAACATCTTTAGTAAATTATGCAAAAGAAAATAATAATTTTTAATCAAAATCTTTTTGTTTATACGCATAAAAGATAAAATCTACTTATATGAAACAATTAAGAAGATCTCTTTTGCGTATTTAGTTAGTATAGTGACTTAACTTATAGAACAATTGAACCAGGACTATCATCTCTTTTGAGATTATTTTTTAAAATCTTTCAAACCATATTAGCTAGCTACAAAAATATTCAAAGAGTTCAATCTTCTATCCAATATTCGTTATATTAAGAATATTAAAATCTAGAATTGATGTTTTATTATAGTATGGCTTTTTGATTAAACATAAAACATATTATTTTGTAACATAAAATCAAAATACAAAGTTCACTCCCTAACAATATTCAATTTGAGGAATGTATTTATCTTTATTTCCTAAGATCTTATTTAAAGCTAAATTCCATTTACAATAAAAATCTTTATAAAAAATAATTTCTTCATCTACCTCTCCTACAAGCCAGTAATTATTTTCTATTTCATACTCTAATCTCCCAGCTCCCCAGCTAGAATAGCCTAAAATCATCAATGCTTTGGCAGGTCCATCACCTTTTTTCATATCTGTTAAAATTTCTAAACTATTACTAAGACTTAAATTACCTAATTTATTTTTAAATAATAAATTTTTTTTATATTCTCCTGAGTGTAAAAAAAACTTCTTATTTGTAGATACAGGCCCACCTAAACAAAGGTCCATTTTAGAATTAATTGGTAAATTATTATCCAAAAATTGTAATATGTGATTTATTGGCTGATTAATAATTAATCCAAATGCTCCTTCACTATTATGATGAATCACGTATATTACAGATTTATAAAATATAGTACCTTGAGAATTTTCAGTATTAGATACTAAAAACCTATTACTAAAATTATTTATACTTTCTATTACATTAATCATTTTTACAACCTCCTTCTATTTTATTATAATGTAATCTTACTGCTTTCAAACTATACTCTCCTTTATATTCACCTTCAATTTCAACTATTTTCTTTAGCATAAAATTCATTTGGTCAATTTTTTTTACTCTATCTAAATTCTCAATATTATCATCTACTTCTAAAAGATTCATTATATAACTCTTAAGATTTTTTACTTGACGTTGCACAGATAGAAGTTTTTTAAATAAATATCTGATATCTTTGATATCAAGAATTGTACAAGATATTAATATAACGATTAAAATTTCTAAAAAAGACATATTAAATACTCTAAACAATACATGTTATTTAAAACTAATACTTATCAGAATGATTTTTTATAAAATATTGTTTGACAATAAAAACACTCAAAATAATACCACCAAAACTTACACTTGCATCTGCTAAATTAAAAACTGGAAAAGAAAAACTATAATAGTTAAACCATATAAAATCAAAAACTGCTCCTCTAAAAACTCTATCTAAGATATTCCCAATTCCTCCTCCTAAAATAAAAGAAATCACAAGTTTGATATAAATTGAACTATTTGTATTAAAAAAAAATATAAAAAAAAAACACAACATAATAATTACATTAATAAATATGAAAATCATATTAGCATATCTATAACTATTAAAAAGCCCCAAACCAATACCATGGTTCCAAACAGGAACAAGATCCAAAACAGGATTTATATTTATTAATTGTTTAGAATGTGATTGCTGAAAATAATTTATCAAAAACCCTTTAGTAAGTTGATCTAGTATTACTATACCAAATATTAAAAGCAGATATTTTGAAAAATAAATATATTTTCTTTTTTTTAACATAAAAAAAATTTATACCTAATATGCAAAGATTAAAGAGAATACATGCTAAACATAAACAAAACAATTAATCTAATATCCTGTCATAAAATCCCTGTAGCATTCTATTCTCTTATATCTTTATTGACAATCAAAAACTGCCTAAGCAATTTTATATAATCAATTTTTTCTAAAAATAAGAATAAAATTCTAAATAATTGCTTTTCAAAAAACAATATAAAGCTAAGTAATCATTACTGTAAAGTTGAATTTCATTAAAATAGTAATTTCATACAACCTGCTCTTACTATAAGTTGATCAATAGTCTAAGTATTGTAGAAATGTCCTACATCTTTAAGTTATACTCATAGGAAGAGGGATCATTATCACTCTAAGATAATCCTCTATCATTGAACTATCTTTATTATGAACTGTATTACTTTTGTCTTTTGTATAATGCATACTCATAAACATTTTGTATCATAATCATACTCATAAACAAGTTTGTTATGATGAGCTTTTGCATAAGTATAACATAAACAAGAATTTTATGAAGACTTGTTATTGAAGAAATTGATAATCCTACTGCTGTTGGATTATTATTATGACCTAGAGTAGCATTATTGCTACTACCATTTGTGTTTGTACTATCTATATCTAAACTATTATTATCTAAAGTATTATCATTTGTGAAAATATCATCACTGTTATCTTCATTTATTATAATACTATTTGTAACATTATCAGCTAGAACATTATTATTATTATAATCGTCATTTATTATGACACTATCTACAATATGATTATCTAGAGTATTACAGTTGTTATCATCATTTGTAATCGTACTATCTACTCTATTATTACCTATTAATGTGCTATCTTCAGTTATTATTAACTGATCTTAATATCATCTTCTTGAGCTCTAACTAACACACATTACTCTACGACACTAACATTATTATTGTTGTGAACTAACTGAAATTATATTTTGATCTACTACTGCTTGATCCCCTTTATTATTTTGTGTAACTAACTGTACTATCTTTATTATTAAGAACCTCAATCTTCCTATTTGATTTGTGCATAACAATCAAAATATTTGGTTAAATATTATAATTGGGAATAAGCATATCATGCTTATTGTGTATTATAACTTTCATCTCTTTTATTATCTTTTGTTCTTTTTTTTTACATTGTCATTGAACCTTCTATACGCCCTTCTCTTTCATCATTATATATTAAAAACATTAGGTTATCTAAATTGAGCTATAATTTGTACCTTACTATTAGGTGTATGTACTATCTACAACTTTACATCAGATGTGATGTGTTGTTTGCCATTTCAGCAATGATTCCTTGCTCATAATCCTTGGTACTTTTCTTGTGTAGATACAATATTACATTTTTTATTATTTATATAATAAATTTAAAAACAGATTGAAAATTAATAAAATTATATGCATTAATTTGAAACAAAAAATGCTGATACAAACTAGATATTACATTTATCAATTTTCAATTAATAGTATCAATATACATCAATTTAAAATTATTTGATAAATTAAAAATATAATTTACTTGCTATTAGTTTCTATATTTAAACCACTTACATTGATAGATAAAGAGAATGTAATTCGCTTTCTATTATTTTATTATCTAAATCTATAAAGCTCTTTTATATCAGCTTCTACAAGTTCTATCTCATTATCTAGTTTTTTCTTTAAAAGATTAATATAAGATTTAAAATTATTAAACTGTTCTAAATCTTTCTTCTCTAATACAACAGGAGGAATATATTTGATAGAAAGTGGATTTATATTTTTACCATTAACTTTCACTTCATAATGAAGATGGGGCCCAGTAGAAATACCAGTATTCCCTACATAAGCTATTAACTCTCCTTGTTTTATTTTTTTACCTTTCTTTATCTTATCTGCAAATTTATTTATATGGGCATATAAAGTAGTAGTAGCATTTTTATGATCTATTACTAAAAAATTACCAGAATATTTGTTTGAACCTAATTTAGAAATCACACCATCCCCTGATGCATATATAGGCGTGTTTGTTTTAGCAACAAAATCAACCCCCTTATGCATTTTTATATACCCAAGAACCGGATGTTTTCTATATCCAAATTTTGAAGATATTCTAGAAAATGATAAAGGAATTATAAGGGGACTTGTTTTTATAGTTTTGCCACTTTCATCAAAAAATTGATACTCTGAACTAGGAGTATAATATCTATAAAAAAAATCTTCTCTTTTTTTATTAATAAGTGATGCAAAGATGATCTTACCATTATAGGAAGACAATCTATCTAAAGTGATGTATTTTTCTGCTATGATAGATATTTTATCACCAGATTGTATATCTTTTTTTAAATTAATTTTTTGATTCAACACACTCATAAGTTCTATAATTAAAGAATTTGCAAGGCCTGCTTTTTTTAATGAAGTAATAAAATTAGATTTTATTACAGTATCATATTTTACAAGCATCTTGGAATATTCTAATTGATTATTGTCTACATAAAATTCTTCGTTATTACCTTTAATAACACTTATTTTATTTTCTGTACTTAAAGGTAGGTAAATTTTTTGTAAATCTAGTTTATTTTTATCCAAAGCATCTATTAAAGAATCCAAAGAGTGAGTATATTCGAAAATAATGTTTTGCCCTATTGATAATTTAACTTTTTTCCCTTCCGATTTTTCTAGTAAATTAACTATTTTGTGTATCTCTCTATTGCTCAATTTTTCTTTCTGCAAGATAGAAAATAAACTATCTCCCTTTGCAACAGAAACTATCTTCTTTACATCCTCGATTTTAAGAGAATTATCCTTCACATTGTTTTCTTGAGATAGAATAGCAGAAAATTCTTCATCTATTGCATTGAACACTATACAAATAATGTTTATAAGAAAAAATGAAATCAAGAAATACAAACCATTCAAAGATCTTACACTCATCTTGGTACAACAGAATCAAAATTAGTATTAAAAAACACTCTAAAAAACATAAAATTAATAAAATTAGTATCTAATTCTTTCTTCGCGTTACATTTAAAATAAAACTCCAAGAAATTAAAAAATAAGACAACCATATAAAACTCATAAAAGGCCTATAAAAAATCTTAGCTTTGATGTAATCTTCAATGCTATAAATTATAACACAATAAATATCCTCTAATAAGTAAGAATAAATATCAACTTCTGAAGATATTTGTTTTTCTATTTTATAAAATCTTTGTTCTGGCTTAAGCAATAAAGATTTTTTGTGTAAAAAATTATCCGTTGTGATGAAAAATTCTACAACTTTCTTAAAATAGCTTTTTTCTTCCTTAATTTTTATATTTAAAAACTTAGCTTCAATTTTATTTATTTTTCTTACATCACCTATTTTACCTTCAAACAACAATTCTTCAGAGAACATATGATTTAAGGCTATTGATAATACCAAAATACCAAAACCTAAATGACCAATATGCATAGAAAATTTTTTTCTCTTTAGAATTATAAACGAAAAATCCTTATGTATCAATAAATCTAAAATTACAGAAAACATTAAAGCAATAGATGCTAACAAATTTAAATTCATAACTAGATGTCTATTGTTCTTCTTATACAAAAGAAAAGATACTATACAAATTGTCGATATGAGGATAAGACTCTTAATTAAATTCCTATAATTTTGATATTTCGTTAGGTGCAAACAAGACATAAAAAAGGAAATAAATGCAAAAATAGGTATAAATGATTTTATGAAAAATTCACTCTCTATACTTACTTTGTGTCTTAAAAATATCAAAAAAAATAATTGAGTTAAGATTGTAAATATTATCACAAAAGCAGATAATACAAGTAAAATATTCCCCCAAGTCAAATATCTTAATTTGTTGCGTTTAGGTAAAGCAATTTGCTGAAAAAAAAGATTATGTTCTATTGTATTCCCAGCTATAACACGTAAATTAGCTCTCTTTACATATAGAAAAAAAAAAGCAATAACATGTAGAAATAGAGCTATTACAAATAAAAAAAGGGATCTACGAGAAAAAGCAAACGAATGTACTGAACTTATAAGCCCACTTCGCACCAATGAAATTGAATATAAAATAACTATAAAAACAATAAAAGATAAAAAAATAGAATAAATGTAATGCTTTGTATAACTCTTTGATGATATTATGAAGTGATATGATGCAATAAGTATAATCAATGGAATCAAAGAAAGGTTCTCTACAGGGTCAAAAAACCAAAAATCTCCCCACCCTAACTCTCTATATGCCCACCAACTTCCAAGACCTATTCCTAAAGAAAGAAAAGATATAGCAACAGCAGTAAATCTCTTTTTAATAAACATCAATTTTTTTACATTTGGTGGATCTAAAATCATCATTACAGATATAATAAAAGGCATAAATGAGAATATGTATCCAAGATATAAAATAGGAGGATGTATCATGAGTGCTTGATCTTGCAATATAGGATTCAGCCCCATTCCGTCTTTGGGTATGAGTTTAAATTGTTCAAAAGGATTAGCAAAAAACAATGTAAATATACTGTACAAAAGAACTATAGCAGATGCAACATTCATAAAAATAACTTCCTGATATTTAGAAAATTTCCCTATTAAAAATAATGAAATTACACATACAAAACTTAAAAAACTATTCCAAAGTAAAATAGATCCTTCATTACTGCTCCAACTGGCAGATATTTTATAATATAATTCTTTATTATGGCTTGAATTAAAAAAAACATTTCTGATGGAAAATTCTCCTAATACAAAAGCAGAAACTAAAATCAAAAATGATAAAAAAGAAAAACCACATCCTAAGACAAAAAAAATCCTTTTCAACTCATGATATTTAGATTTTACAACAAGTACTAAAGAAAAAAATAACATTGAAAAGAAAATAGAACAATTTCCTATTAATGAAATCATAAGTTATACGCTACAATAGAGTTTGTAAAAATAAGACTAAAAACCTTCAATCTGATTAATATATACATTGAGTTAGTAACGGCTATTATTGCATATATTTATTTTATAACAATACCATAAATAACAAGATTAATAATTCAATATTAAATGATGAAATAAACAATCAATAATATAATTCTTTATTATAGCTTGAATTAAAAAACATTTTTAATTGAAAATTTTCCTAATACAAAAGCAGAAAATAAAATCAAAAATTATAAAAAAGAAAAACCAAATCTTAAAACCAAAAAAATCCTTTTCAACTCATGATATTTAGGATTGACTTTTTTATAAAGGATTTTTTATCTTAAATTCATTACGTATATCATTATATACAAATAGATATTATAAATTAAACTTTTTAATGAATTCATTCAATTCTTTCTTTTATTTTATAATAATTTAATAAGTTGTATTAATTGTTTTTTAACATTATAATTATTAAATGTATTAATTTTTATTAAACAATTTTTATAAAAATTTAAAATTTATGTACGAAATATCAAATTTAGATTCTATTTTTAATTTAATTCAAAAACTGCAAGAATTCAATGCGCAAATAAACAGTATCATGGATACGAATTCAAATAATGACATACCAATCTGTCACATAGATAAAAAGTCAATCCTTAACAACATGCTAAAAGATATTGAAGATATATCTGGATGTTTTCATCAATTAAAAATTGATAAATCGATCAAATATTATCATTTTATTCCACTGTTAATAGAGTTAGTAGAGTTAGTCAATTTGTATGATAATGCTCAAAATACTAATATTGTTAAATCATTCATTAGAAATTTACTACAACACTTACATGATCAATTTCAAATATCAACTAATCAACTAAACCAATGCTCTATTAATAATAGCTCCAGCTATATTCCAGAACAAATATCAAAAGATCATAACGATAAATTTTTAAGATCTCTCTCAATTAAAAGTAAAAGTGCATTTTTAAAGAGAGAGAAATCATTAATTAATCAAACAGAACAATGCTCTATTAGTAATAGCTCCAGCTATATTCCAGAACAAATATCAAAAGATCATAGAGATAATTGCTCAACTAATCAGTCCATTAAAAGTAGATTAATAAGATCCAGATCATTTGAGAATATAATAGATCCTATATTTAGGAAGTTTAATAATAAACCATCAAAATCTTTAAATGATATTAGTATAAATAAGAATGTTGTGAATTTACTTAAATTATCCAATAGCCTATTTAATAAAAATCCCGAACAATATTTGGAAATCCTACCAGGAGAAAAATATTCAGACCTAAAAGTGATTGTTAGTAACCTTATCATACAGATGATGAATCATATTATACAACACCACACAAATATAGATTTACATAATTACATAGAGATATCTACAGCGCTGCATAACTCATTTATTAAAAATTATCATAAAACTTGTCACGCAAATCAAAACTCATTAGAGGAAATTATAAATACTACCAACTTAAATCAACTCAATCAATTCAACAAATCGTATAGTGAATTACTCAAAATATATCTTCTACAAGCTAATGGTGACACAATACCAAATTTAATCTCTTTTCTAACATTATTAGAGAATGAATTTACTAAGAATTGTTGGTACTACCTTGTCTATGATAATAATAGGATTAAATCTCCTAATTTTATAGAAATACAACATGCTATTCTAAAAATATTAGAAGAAAAACTTCATTTTAAGCAAAATGAAACTATTACACAAGATCTAATATGCTCTAGAATAAATTTATTGCACTCACTCAACAATTTATTAATCAACCCTTTATACAAAAGCAATTTGGTCAATTATAATTTTCAGAAATTAATTGCAAAAGCTATTAACTTTTTATATAAAAATCATATATACTCAAATATAAAAAATAACGAAATTAAAATACTTGAAATATCAATAAAATTAAAAAAATTATTATACACAGAAGATATAACAGGCATTGATAGCTTGATCTTTAAAATGATGGAAAATTTTATCTACTTATTTGAACATTATTTCCTAAAAAAAGATACTTCTTGTCTTGTATATTCATTTCCAACATTTCTAGAAAATAAAGGATATCAAGAAAATGATCTATTCAATTTGATAAACATATTGAGAAAATTTTCGATAAAGAATCTTAAAAAGAATTTGCACCTACAAAACATAGATAATAATGTGAGTATATTCAAAATATTATCAAAGCTATCAATTGAATTTTCTTATAGTTTAACTACAAATCCAAAGATCAAAAACTTATTAATCTTATTAAAAGCTCTAAAAAAGTTGCCAAATTTTTTTGCTCAAAATACAACAGCAGAAGAAGAAAAAAATGTTTTAACATTAGTAGAAGAAGTAACAAACATAGCATCAAAAAAAGAAGAGGAATTTTTAACATTATTACAAAAATTAATAAAAAATCACCTCATAGGAGAATTTGAGCAACTCACTGCCCAAAATTTCAAAAAATCAGATTCAATGAAAATAATATCTTATTGGATAAATTGGATAATCAATCCTCTAAATTCAAGAAATACAATTCAAGATACTCAAAATGATAGAATTATTCTATCAATTAATCTTGATATTATTAAATTGATTGATCGCTGTATAAAAGAAATCAATGATCAAAATATTCTTTCTACACCACAAGAAAAAGCTGTGATGCTCATGAAATTAACTTTTTATCAACAATCAATTTCAATTTCTTCTCAAATACAAGAGAGAATGGATTTTAGCTTTCAAATACAAGATATAAAAAAAAGAATGAACACTCATTCACAACAGCTAAAATTTGTTTCTGAATGGAAATGTGAAATTCCATCGGCAACGGTAATTGACATAATTAACATATACGGAGACATGTTAATCAACATTCCACAATTCCTACATCAGGAACAATTCAAACAAGTTAGAGAAATAATTTCTATTTGTATAAAAAATTTAAATTCCTGCAATAAATCCAACCTAAAAAAATTAAAAAGACATAAATTAGAAAAAACTTTAAAAATTCTTGAAGAATTGTACACATATCTAGAAATATCTCTTCATAATAAAAGTGAAATAGAATTACTTAATACACTTAATAAAATATTATCCATATCAAAAACTAAACTTCTAATAAATACGATAATAAATTTGTCTACAGAAACTCAAAACTCAGAGGAAGAAATAACCAACCATATTGAAAAGTTAATAACAACAGAATTAGATAATAAAGAGGTAAACAAACAAAAAAAAATAACCAAGTACTCTGATATAGTAAATCAATGTACAAAATACATTTTTGATAAAAATATGATAAAGATTACTAATATAGTAACTAAGAATTTTCTTTTATTAATAGAAACTATCCAAAAAAGTGATGAATGTGTAAAAACAATCAACATCCTCAAAACATTATCAAAATTATCATTAACCAAGTATTCCAAATCACTTAATAGTATTAATAATGCAACCATTAATAATATCATTAAAACATTCATAGAAAGTCTAGAACAAAATACCAGCCATCTAGATAAACTAAAGTTTATACAAAAATTCCCACTACTTGAATTAACAAATATATTAGCAGAATTAGTAATTAATTCTGATCAATTATTAGATAAAAAACATATAAATGTTATCAAATTTTGGATTAATTCTAATATCGAACTACTAAATGTTAAACAAATTTATATTTGTGCATCAGATTTAATAAAGATAATACAGAATTTGAGCATGTTATTTATCAATACTACAATGATACATGACACTACTATTATTAATAAATATATAAACCAACTATATGAGATGATAAATACTCCAGAAGAAAACATTCAAAATCAAGTTTTTGATCCTAATGACAATAATCCTGATATTAATAAACTAGAAAGAATTTTAAACTATATAAAAACAATCGATGATCAAGCTACTTCTGATGAAATTTATATACTAAAAGAAATTATTTTAAACATCAAACACAAAAGTGATATTAATAAACTAAAAATAGATACAACAAAAAAAACTTCAGATCAAAAACAGGTAAATTTAAACTTTTGCTTTGTTCCTAAAGAGCAGAAAAGATCTTTAACTCAAAAATCAAAAGAATCTTCAGTTACAGATGATCATTTACTAACAGAATTACAAAAATTTACAAAATCAATATTATCTTTACTAAAAGAAATAACAAATAATACAAAGATCGACGAAAATTGGCAATTTTCTTCAGCAACAGATAATGATTCATCAATAAAATGGAAAAAATCAGCTTCACGCAAAAAAATACAAAACGACCCAATAATCAACGAAAATTTACAAAAAATAAAAAAATTTCATCAAAAAGTTGAATATGCTCAACAAAAGGGCAAAGAAATATTACCAAACTCAACATTAGAGTTAATTGATCTTAGCATTATTTTGAACAATTATTTTAAATTACTAAATAAAACAAACTACAACAACAAATCAGAAAAAGATATAAAAGATATCATTGATAATGACAATACTTCTTTTTTTTTTAAACCATTATTTATATTAACCATTCAAAAATTATCCGATAATCCTACCATACTCAAACAGATCGCTCAACACAAATTAAAAAATTTGAATTATACTCTACAGGAGGTGAAGAATGTTTTTGATGCTTGTCAACAGAAAACAATTATAGAACCATTCATAAAAAAATACTGTAACACTAGCGATATTGACTCTAATCATAATTTAGATCATCTTCTAAATAAAAATCAATATTCGCGTGATACATCATCAAAAGATCACTTCACTTACTATGATAACACTGGCTATATTGATTACTATAGTCATAATTTAGATCATCTTCTAAACAAAAATCAATATTTGCGTGATACACCATCAAAAGATCACCTCACTTACTATGATAACACTGGCTATATTGATTATTCTAGTAATAATTTTGATCATCTTCTAAGCCAAAACTTATGTAATGATTTTATAACAGATCCTTCAGAATAATCCTAACAAGGAAAATAAATCTATTATTAATGATTAATCACATGAACTATGTTCAAAAAATTTTGAATTCTGCCTCTTTTGGTATAGGAGATTATCTATTGAATTTCCAAATTTTTAATATTGTTCAATTTATGATTGTGCTTTTTAAATGCTTAAAACCCAATAACTCCTAAAACTCTTAGAGCTAAAACTCTTAAATCATGCGTCCTCTATAAGAACAATATAGTCATATTAATTATTATTACATTTCTAGATTTCAAGTATTGTTCAATCTATGAATTTAATCTTTTACTTATTTTTACTATATCATTCACTGTAGAATGGTTTTGATAACATAACGCATTGATATAAAAAACTACAATTTATCAAAATTACTTAAAAGCTCTTCTCTAGTGTACAAAAAATTACTCTCTATCCATTTTCTCTCTAAACGTTTCAATATTGTAGATATATTTTTATCCTTAAACCCTAAATTAACTATATCGTAACCATTAATAGGCATACTTAAATTTTGATTAGACAACGATTCTAGAAATAATTTATCTTTTAATAAAATTTCTCTATATAATTCTAAATTGGAAATAATAATTAATAAAAATTGATAATATAAATCTCTATCCTTCAAAAAAATAGATCTTAAAAAGTTTTTATTATCTTCAATACTATATTTTTTTGCGAAAATTGAATCTAATTTTGTTACTAAAAATACAATTTTTTGAGCTTCTTTTTTAGAAAAAGCTAAACTTAACAAATCTTTCAAAAAGATCTTTTGATTCCTAAAAAATACCAATCCATATAAAGAGTAATTCCTTATATCAATTTTTAATATTTTACTAAATTTTTCTATATTTCTTACAATTTGACTATCAAATTTTTCTACACTAGAAAACACTAGGTGAAGGATTTGATGTTGTACAATAATATCTAATATTTTAGCTAAACTCCTGTTTCTGATGGACAATAAAATATCCAATTCTGATTTGATTCTTTCACGCGAAATTTTTTTTAATCCTTCTTTATTTATTATACAAGCTTCTAAAGATTTTTTATCTATTGTTTGTGAATATTTACAAGAAAACCTTAAAAATCTTAAAATTCTTAAATAATCTTCTTTAATTCTTGTATTTGCATCTCCTATGAAAACAACTTTTTTGTTTTTTAAATCTTCAAGCCCATTAAAGTAATCAAAAATTAATTGTTGTTGAGGACAATAACTCAAAGCATTTATGGTAAAATCTCTTCTTTCTGCATCTTTTTCAAAATCTTTGGTAAACTTCACTTGTGAATGCCTCCCATCACATTTGAGATCTTCTCTAAGGCTAGTAATTTCAAATTTTTCTCCTCCACAAAGAGCAGTCACTGTTCCAAATCTTAATCCTGTATCTATGACATCTATAGAATTACTCCCTAAAAATTTCTTAACAAATTCAGGAGTAGTATCAACAATTAAATCCACATCTAATGATTGTATATTTAACAATCCATCACGCACAGCTCCACCTACGACTCTGACTTCTACAAAATTTCTGCTCAATATCTCAAATATTTTTAAACAATTTGTAGAACAGATATTGAGAATCTTCTTTATTTGCAATGTTTTATCTTGAAAATATTTAGGTTCTTGTCAATCTATTATCCAATAACAACTTCATTGTCTTTCACTATAAGATCTATTTTACTACCTTCAGATTCTTTAATACGGGACTCTAAAATCTCATTGGCTATTTTATCCTGAATCTCTTTTTGTATAATTCGTTTAATAGGCCTTGCACCATATTTAGAATTATATCCCTTCCTAGTGAGTAATTTTATAATTTCAGGATCATAGTTTATAGATATGTTCTTGTTTTTATACATAAGATCTTTAAACTCACTTAATTGAAGCTCTATTATTTGTGCAATAAGCCTCTCATCTAAGCTACTAAACAATATTATCTCATCTAGTCTGTTCAAAAACTCTGGATTAAATACCTTAGTTACTTCTTTCATTACAGAATTTTTTACTATCTCTATTTCTTCATGGTGATCTCTAGATAACAAAATCTCTGATCCTAAATTAGAAGTGAGCGATATGATAGTATTTTTAAAATTAACTATATTGCCGTGCGAATCTGTTAATCTCCCCTCATCTAGTATTTGTAATAAAAGATTGAACATTTCTGGGTGTGCTTTTTCTATTTCATCAAATAAAACGATCTGGTAAGGTTTACGCCTTATAGCTTCTGTCAATAAACCTCCTTTTTCGTAACCTATATATCCAGGAGGAGAACCTATCAGTCTTGATATAGAATGTTTTTCTATATACTCAGACATATCCAATTTAAAAATTGCTTTCCTATCATTAAACAAAAATTCTGCTAACACTTTATTTAGTTCTGTTTTTCCTACTCCAGTAGGTCCTAACAATAAAAAGGATCCTATTGGTTTATTAGAATCTTGCACCCCTGTTCTTGACCTTTTAATAGCATTACTCACTTGTTTTACAGCGTAATCTTGCCCTAAAATAGACTTTTTTAGAATCACTTCCATATTAAGCAATTTCTGTTTCTCATCATACAACATATTCTCCACTGGAATATTGGTAATTTTTGATATAACAGACGCTATATCTTGATCTGTTATTTTTTCCTTAATAAATTTTAAACTAGAAGTTTTTCTAACTTTTTCTAACTTATTTTGAATTTCTGGAATTATTCCATATTTTAATTCACTTGCCCTTGTAAGGTCACTTACTCTTTCTTTTTGCTCTAGTTCAATTTTAGCTTTATCTAAATCTTCTCTTAATTTTTTAGCAATCTTAATCTGATTTTGTTCTAAATCCCATATGGTAGTCAATTCTTTTGATTGAACTTCAAGTTTATCTAATTCTTTCTCTAAATCAAGAATTTTTCTCTGATAATTACCGTCTTTTTCTTTTTTTAAAGCAGATAACTCGATTTTGATCTGTTTTATATGTCGATCTAGCTTGTCTAACTCTTCGGGCTTAGTAGATATTTCTACTTTGACTTTACTTGTTGCTTCATCCATTAAATCTAAAGCCTTATCTGGTAAAAATCTATCAACTATGTATCTGTTAGATAGTCTAACTGCAGCTTCTATAGCAGAGTCAGATATTATAATTCCATGATGCAATTCATATTTTTCTTTAGTCCCTCTTAAAATCGATATAGTATCTTCTATAGAAGGTTCTGAAACTAATATAGCTTGAAATCTTCTTGCAAGAGCTTGATCGTTCTCTACATATTTCCTATATTCTTCTAGAGTAGTTGCTCCTATACAATGCAATTCTCCTCTTGCTAGCATAGGTTTCAAAAGATTAGCTGCATCCATCGCTCCATCTGTTTTGCCTGCACCTATCAGAAGATGTATTTCATCAATAAACAATATTATACTACCATTAGATTCTTTTATTTCCTGTAAAACAGATTTTAGTCTTTCTTCAAAATCACCTCTAAATTTTGCTCCAGCAATTAAAGCCCCTATGTCTAATTCTATTATTTGACAATTTGATAATGTTTCCGCTATATCCCCAGATATAATTCTTTGAGCTAAACCCTCCACTATAGCAGTTTTACCCACGCCTGGTTCCCCTATTAAAACAGGGTTATTTTTAGTTCTTCTTGATAGAACTTGTATCGCCCTTCTGATTTCTTGATCTCTACCTATTATAGCATCTATCTTACCTAAGGATGCAAGCTCTGTTATATCCCTTCCATATTTTTTTAAAACATTATCATAACTTTCTGAATTGTGTTCTGTCACCTTTTTACCTCTCCTTAAGATAGCTATTGCCTGTTTAATTTCTAATTTATTCAAATCCAATATAGACAATACCATATTATTTTCTGATATTGCTAAAAAAAGTACCTCAACTGATATAAATTTATCTCCTAATTCTTTTGAAATTATTTCAGATTTTTTTAAAATCTCAATAGTATCATGACTGAAAGTAATGTGAGAAATTTGCTTTATCATACTAAATTCAGGCAAGGAAATTTCGCTTAATAATCTCTGAGAAATTATTTTTTGCTTTATTTCCTGAACATTTTTATTTAGCATCTTCAGTATTTCTAATACCGTAGAGTCAAATATTATAGCAGCAAATAAATATATAGGAATTATCTTATGATTATTATTTTGTAAAGCAAATTTATAAGATTTATTGATAACTTCTTTGGTTTGTTCTGTTAAGATATCAAAGTCCATATTCATTCACAGTTAATTCCAACTCAATACACAAATCAATTCTTATTTTTTGTTTTGCTTACATGTATTGCAGATAAAGGATTACATCTAACTATCCGTATTATAATCAATAAAACAGCACTTAAAAAATTCTTCTTTCTTAACTGCTCTTTAGCATATTCTGAACAACTTGGAGAAAATTTACAACTCATTACTACAAAAGGAGAAATAAGAAACTGATAAATCTTTATACAGAATAACCCTAATCTTCTACAAACACAATCAAAAAAATTGATAACTGATATAAAAAAAAATAACATTCTTCTGAACACAACTATAATTATAATAACTAATTAATTATTAAAATTAAATCTTCTCTATCCCAGCTAAAAACCATATCTTATTGTTATTAGAACGATTTTTAGAAAAAGTCCACTCCTCATTAAATTCGCTATCTAAGTTATTCGTAGTAGATCTAGCAAAAATAACTTTAATAAATAAATTATTACCAAAAATACATATTTCAGAAATCTTAGCAGATATGTCGCTTAAATTTTCTAATATAAAATCATTATAGTCTTTACTTAATTTCTTAAATTCTTTTATGTAACCTTTATCTATCAATTCAAGTAAGAATTCATCTTTTGAATGTCTTTTTTTGATGATCATTTTTAAAGCCTTTTTAGAACTATTTAAAAAACGACCTAAATGAAATTCTGGTAAATTTTCCTTCAAAATTTTATAATTCTTCAATATCAAATCTTTATTTTCTAAACTTATAACATTTTGTAAAGATTCGCGATCCTGCTCTAACGTATCTGTATTATCTTTAGATACTTCTTTATATGTAACATCTTTCACTACATCACTTTCTCCAAAAAAAGATTGACTATCATCAGATCTGTCTGACGTTCTACCTACAAGAGATATTAATTTATTGCACAAAATTATTGCTATAGTAGCAAATATTATGAGCTCTAGTAATTGTCCTGACATATTGTTATATCCTTGTTTTTATTAACAAATTAACTTTTTAAAAATGTAAATAAATTATATCATAACCATGTTGGTTTAAACAATTTAATTTATAAAACAAGCAAAATAAATTTTTTGATATAATAAGATTATCTTAACAAGATCAATGCATGAAATTTTCAATATTTTAACTACAAAACTCATAAACATTCAAGTACCTATCATTAATCAGCACTACACTACTTAGTGAAAGAGAAAATTTCACGTATAGTGATTAATAAATCTCATTGATAATGAATCATATATTATAAATCACATATGTTAAAGAAATATTTTAGAAATTTTGTGCATAAAAATAGTAAAATCAAAAGAACAAATATATTAAAAAACATTGAGCCTCATATAATAAGTGCTCACAAAAATTTAAACCATTACTCTAATCAAAATTCGTATTACAATAATGTTATTGTATATAAGTGCATTAATTTAATCTCGAACTCTTTTTCTCAGATAAAATGGGTAGTGTACAAAAAAAATGACTCAGATATGAATAAATTATCTAAACATAAAATTGTGCATTTATTAAACAACCCTAACAAATTAAATTGTTTTTCAGATATTTTATCATCGCTAACTGCAAATATGTTACTGTATGGAAATAGTTACATTCTTTTAGAAAAAAACCATTCCTTAGATAGGATAGAACTTTTTCATATTTCTCCTGAGAATATAGGTCACATATACTCAAAAGATAAAATTATTGGATATAAATTTCTACATAATTCTCAAGAAAGAATCTTTTATATAAATTCTATAAATAATCATTATTCAATTTTTCACATATGTAACGACCAATTAGGAAATACACAAAATGCATTTTCTCCTTTAAGCAATATCTGCAGAGTAATTGAACTTTATTCAAAAATTTTAGACTGGAATCAATCATTACTAAATAATGCTACTAAACCAAGTGGAACTTTATCATTTAAAGATGGACATAATCTTACACAAGAACAATTCGAAAGATTAAAAGAACAATTTTATGAAAATTTTACAGGTGCATCAAACACAGGTAAACCATTAATACTTGAAGGAGAATTAGAATGGAAAGATCTAGAAAAATATGGAAAACTAGAAAAATTTCTTGAACTAAAGGATTCTCTAGCAAGAGACATTGCTCTATCTTTCAATATTCCAGCACAATTACTAGGTATCAAAGGAGATAACACTTACAATAACATGAAAGAAGCTAGGCTTGCATTTTGGGAAGATAACGTAATACCACTTGCAAATAAAGTATTTTTTAAATTAAGTCAGTGGTTTTCAGATTGGTTTGAAGAAGATATTTATATAACATTTGATATGGATACAATCTCTGCGTTAAATGAAAAAAGAGAAAATCTTTGGTCTAAAATATCAAATGCAGATTTTATGACTATAAACGAAAAACGCGCAGTATTTAATTTGCCTCAAATTCTTGAAGGAAATTCTCTGAATTAAATCTAAATACAAAACATGCATTTATTAACAATTTCATACCATAAAAACTATTTGAATGAAAAAAGAACTAAATTTCTCTGTTAAAAAAATCTATAAAATCATAACAAAACTTATTACTCTTATTGAAATAGATCTACAAGAATTAGAAACATCCAATACAAATTCTAAAAATAAAAAAAATATAACAGATTTACTTACGAAAATTATATCTATAATATCAAACATAAAAAAATTAAATATAGTACAAGAAGAAGATTATAAAATATTAAGCTTAAAAGACCAAAAAATCTTAGACGAATTTTTAAAGAGACATAACAAAAAATCTTAACATGTCTCAATATTCTAAAAGATTTTTACATGCCTTATTAAGGCAAGATTTTGTCAGTTTTTTAAGTAAATCTTTTAGTAGCATACATTTAGGAGAAACATTCGTACATAATTGGCACATAGATCTCATCTCTGACTATCTTGAAGCAGTACGTAAAAGAAAAATAAAGAGATTAATTATTAATATTCCTCCTAGATCACTAAAATCAATATGTATAAATGTTGCATGGAGTAGTTGGTTACTTGGTCTTAATCCAACTATAAGAATTATTTCAGCCAGTTATTCATCTGCATTAAGCATAAAACACTCAATAGATTCAAGATTAATCATTCAAAGTGACTGGTACAAAAATATATTTCCTAAAACAAGAATCAGTGATAGTCAAAATCAAAAATATAAATTTCTTACTACTGCAAATGGTTTTAGATTAGCTACCAGTGTAGGAGGCACTCTTACAGGAGAAGGAGGAGATATACTTATTATAGATGATCCACATAATCCTACATATATTCATTCAGATAAAATAAGAAATCAAACCATCAGTTGGTTTGAAAACTCTTTTATGACCAGAATGAATAATAAAAACGAATCAGTAGTAATTATTGTAATGCAAAGATTACATAAAGAAGATTTATCAGGATATCTTCTATCCAAGGGAGGATGGGAATTATTAACAATTCCTATCCTCGCAGAAAAAGACATAAATTATAATATTTCAGGTAAAAATTTTTTATTTTCTAAAGGAAGTTTATTAAATTCTAAACTAGATAACTTCAATTCGTTAACAAAACTACAACATGACGTTGGAGCAAAAAATTTTTCTACGCAATATTTACAAAAAATCATAAAAGATGATTCAAATCTTATTAATAAAAATGAAATTAGCTTTTATCAAAAATTACCTAATAATTTTTCGTATTTTATATTAAGTTGGGATAGTGCAATTAAAACCTCTGTTCATTCTGATTATAGCGTATGTAGTTGTTGGGGAATATTGGATAATTGCTACTATCTAATAGACTTAATTAGAGAAAAAATGGGATATCCTTTATTGAAAACCACAGCACTAACTCAAATCAAAAAATATCAACCAAAGCATATATTAATAGAAGATAAATCTAGCGGCCAATCTTTAATTCAGGATTTATATTCAGAAGGAATTTCTAACATATTTCCAATAAAACCTCATAAAGATAAATTCACTAGATTTGCTTCTACTATACCTTTATTTTTATCTGGTACAGTTCTTTTACCTTATAAAGCTAGCTTCATAGATATTGTAATTAGAGAAATTACAGAATTTCCTAAATCTAATCATGATGATATAGTAGATTCTATATCACAATTTCTACTTTTTATGAAAAAACACTCTCATCTAAAATCTAAAAATTTTAAAATTAGCGTATTTTAGTGATTTTACATTACTGTACATATTATTTATGCAAAGTATATATAAAATTTCTTTTACACATAACAACAGAATATGATACTCATTATCACTATATATTGTTTTAATCAAATTTAGTAATTGGTAATGAAATTCTTTAATACTTGTTTTTTCATTCTAATTTTTTTTTGTGAAAATTTCTATGCTGTAAGTAATTCATATAATAATTTTCTAATAAAATCATGCCCTATTCAAAATGACATAATCAACAATTATGAGCCAGAAGAATTTTTAACTACTAATAATTTATTTATTAATCCTATATCAAAACATCCTCAAAAAATCCTTATTTATGGCAAAATCAAAACAAAAGAGGGAAATCCCGTAAAAGATGCGAAAATTTTTCTATGGCAAGTAAATGCTGAAGGATTTTATAACTATAAAGCTCTAAAATCCAAAGTAGATCAAAAACTTTTTCACAAAAGTGAGTATTTTTTAGGTAATGGAATTAGTACTTCAGATAATTTGGGTAATTTTCATTTTATAAGTGTATATCCAGATAGAATTCATGAATTGTTACCACACATCAATTTGAGAATAGAGGGTGAAAATCTCAGACAGTCTCGAGTCATTTTACCAAAATGTCAAATATTGTATGATACATCTTTGATTAAACAAATTCCTCATGAATTACTTAATTATAATGCTTCTTCAGAAAGGACAGAAATATTTTATTTAGAAATTTTAATAAATTAAATTCTAGACTATTTTAGTTTTAAAATTCAATTATAATTTCAATATACTATACCTAAAATTACTATTTTAAGATAAAAAATAAGATAAAAAAGTAATTATCTGTTGATAATAAGTATTGTTGCTATATACTCAATGCTTAAATATTAAGCAAATATTTTGCTTAAAAGAATTTGTATAATTAATTGTTGTTAACTAAAATTAATTATACTATACCAATAATAAAAACGAATAAAACCAATAATGATTTCTTGATAACTAGCTTTCCGCTATGCACACAATAAACCCTTATAAAGATTTAATAAATGCCCTTTCATACTATCATCAAAGATGATAATTATATATAGAGAGAAAAAGAGCACTATAGACAATTTAAGAAAACATAATTTTGAGACTTTAAATAACACTATAGTCAATCCAATAAAAAAGATACACTACTCTGCGATTCCAACTAAAGACCAATCTATTGAAAATAATCGCTTGTTCATTCAAGATAGCAGTAACTTCAATAGCAGCATAAAAACCTTTAAAGAACTCTATTAATACTCAAAATTTCAATGAAGAACAGCGTGTTTCTCTTGGTAATCATATGTTAGAGATTCTACTAACTCATAGTAAACATGAGATTAATATTAACCAACAACATAAGGATGGTTATACAGCTTTACATTGTGCTGTAATATATGGAGAGATAGAAATGGCAAAGTGTTTACTTGATCATGGTGCTAAAATCGATATACCAAATACTACATATGGTTACAAAGTGTTGCACTACGTTTGTATGAATCAAATGCAAGATATGTTAGAGATTCTACTAACTCATAGTAAACATTAAATTAATATTAACCAACAAGACCAGGATGGTAATACAGCTTTACAGTATGTTATAATAGATCAACAAGACCAGAATGTAGCATGTGTTCTTCAAATTATAAAGATAGATAAAAAGATAGGGATAGAAATGGCAAAGCTTTTACTTGATCATAGTGCTAAAATCGATATAACAAGTACAAATGGTAAAACAGTGTTGCACTACGTTTGTATGTATAAAATGCAAGATATATTAGAGATTCTACTAACTCATAGTAAACATGAGATTGATATTAACCAACAAAACCAGGATGGTGATACAGCTTTACATTGTGCTGTAAGAGATCAAGAGATAGAAATAGCAAAGCGTTTACTTGCTAATAGAGAAGATCAAATAGACTTTACAATAGCAGATAATATAGGCCAAACAGTTTTCAATTTAGCTTCCTATATGGAAAATACACATATAATACATTTTTTACAAAATTTTATGAACCTAGCAAACAATAGTAACAAAGAAGAAGAAACACTTTTAATAGATAATAATACAAACTCTGATATTAATACTTTAGAAGATAATACCAATATAAATGCTGATTCTAATGTTTTAGGAGATAGTCATAATATATTTGATAATTAAATCACATATTGAATTATTAATTACATCAAGACTTTTGAAATCTTGAAATAGATATTAATTATCTAGAATTGCATTCCCTAATTTTTTTTACCGATTCTCTACTTCTGCTTAAGGTTTTGAACGCATTTATGTGATCTAAATTTAGATAATTTGACTTCTACTCCTCGTATTTATTTTATTTCAAGATCTTCCCTATTTGAGTGCTTGTAAAATAAAAAATAATGAGAACAATATAGCGCGTGTTACACATTGCTAAAGAAAATGGAAATATAACAGAAGTAGATTCTATACTTAAGAAATTTGCTAAAAATATCTTAATTATTTAATTAATCTTTTATAAAAAACAAAAATATTTAATTTAAAAATTTAAATAAATTAAATTTTACACAATCTACAATTTAAAAATTCATTATAATCTCAATATATACTTAAAATTTCTATCTAAAAAGTAATTTTTTATTGAAAATACATATTATTGTTCTAAAATCAACCCTTTTAGGTAAAATCAAAAGTTTTTTATCTTTAAAGCATTTTTATTATTATTTGAACTTATATAGAAAAACAACGCTTATGTACAATTTCGAAGAACAAAACTTAAGGACCGCAAATAACATTTGTTTCATTCATGTAAAAAAATTAACTTCTTTATAACTGATCTAATACAAGAATTAATAAAGTTACATCGTCTCTACCCAAGGATAAAAGCATATCTTATATCATGCAAGAGATTTCTACAGAATTAAATCAGATTCTAGAGATCGGGAATCTTGAAATAAAAAACAATAAAATTCAGATAATTTGTAATAAGCTATTAAATGTAAACATTGACAATAATACTATTAATACATTTGCTATAAAATTAAAAGAATATCATATTGACCTTTAATCACAAAAATACTATTGATGGTAATACATACTTACACAGTTTTGTATCATGCAAATTTATAAATCTAGTATAAATTGCGCTTGATTGTGGTTGCTGATTGTACAATAAAATAATGATGGTAAAACAGCTTTAGATTTTGATACTACACTACCTATACAAAATCTTTTGCAAACAAACAAAGACATAAATCAATTTCAAAATGAAGCTAAGAAGTACCTTGCTGAGAAACAATATCACAATGAAAAAGCGCTCCATTTTAAAGATTGGCTTCAACTTCAAATAAGCAGTTTTGTTCAAAAATTTCGTAATGAAGCTTATACAAATGGTCTTACATTATCAAAAAGATAGAGTGCTTTTTAAAAAATATTCAAAATGATTTGAACATTAACTATAAAGATTATAATGGTAACTCAATTTTATATCATATATCTAGAGCAAGGCTTGATAAAAATAAAACATTGTATATTTTGTATATTTTTTTTAACGCGCTTGATAAGAGCTTAATACATGATTTTTAAAATTAATATACAAAACTGTAAAGGTAATACAGCACCACATATGATTATATACACCCAGTCAAAACATATGCAAAATCTAGTAGAAGAGTTACTTACTCATGGTACTGATTGTACAATAAAAAATGATAAAGGCCATACACCACTACACAATGCTTTACAAATTAACAACAAAATACTAGTAGAGTTGATGCTTAATAAGTATTCTAATTTTGATTTAACAGTAAAAATACTTATAGCAAAACAGCTTTAGATCTTTTTACTGCACAATCTATACAAAGTCTTTTGCAAACACACACCAATAGTAAAAAATTTATTTACTCTATTTAATTGATTGTTTCTGATTTCTTAAGTTTGATTTTATTTAACTAGTGTGTTAAAAAAAACCTTATTAAAGCTACCATTATCTTATAGATCAGATATCACACTTATACAACTAAAAGACTACTTACACTTCATTCTATCACTCTACATCTTATAACTCTCGTTCCTAGAAGATAAGTAACATTGATACCTTGCATCTGCTACATTACATCTTTTTATACAAAAGACATCCTGATTAAAACACTTTCTTATAGACAAGAAATCTCACAGTATTTACACTCAAAAGTTCTATTTATAACTTTCTCCTACATCTTATAAGTAATATCGATGCATTTATGCTCTACCTAGTAGAGGGTCAAAAATTTATACTTCTTGCTACCTACTGTATTACATCTTTTCTATAAAAACATCCTGATTACAAGATAATACTAAAATTGATAACCTTACCTTTTACTATAAAAGCTTCGCTACTCCTAGTTCTTTATCATCAAATAATACTAAAAAAAAAATTAATCATCCGTCCTGTTGATTTTCATGACAATAATTTTTCTACTTATTTTTGAGAATGTTCTTCTTGTTCTATAGATAAATTTTGACTCTCTGCAATATTATGTGAAATAGTAGAATCCTCTACTATTTCATTTTTAAAGTCTTTATTATCAATTTTGTCTTGGTGATTCTTTAGTAAAGAATTGATATAAAACCCTGTACCTGCAGGAATAAGCTTACCTACTATTACATTCTCTTTTAACCCTATTAAATGATCTATTTTTCCAGAAACAGATGCCTGTGTTAAAACCTTAGTTGTTTCTTGGAAAGAAGCAGCAGAGATAAAAGAGTTAGTTTGCAATGAAGCTTTTGTAATACCTTGCAAAATAGATTCATACTGAATTTGTTCTTTAGATTCTTGATGATATTGTTTATTAGTCTTTACAACATAAGATCTATCTACAATCTCTTCTGGTAATAAATTAGACGCACCAGAAGAAATAATTTTGACCTTTTGTAACATTTGTCTAATTATAATTTCAATATGTTTACTATCTATCTTCACCCCTTGTAACATATAAACAGATTGAATTTCTTCTATCATATAGTTTGCAAGAGCAGCAACTCCCATCACCTTTAAGATATTATTTAATACAGGACTACCATCAACTATCAAATCTCCCTTTTTAACAAAATCTCCTTCATTGACCAATATATGCTTACCCTTAGGTACCATATATTCTAATGATTCTGTACTTTCAGATACTGGCTTTAAAACGATTCTTCGTTTAGATTTATAATTTTTACCAAATTTAACATAACCATCAAAATCAGCTATAATCGCGCAATCTTTAGGAGTTCTAGCTTCAACTAATTCTGCAACTCTAGGTAGTCCTCCTGTAATATCCCTTGTTTTAGATGATTCTTTAGGGATTCTAGCTAAGATATCTCCTGCTAATACCTTATCTCCTTCTTGCACACTCAAAACAGAATGCACAGGCAAATAATATTTTATTTCAGTATCATTCGAAATTTTGATCATTTCTCCATTTTGATCTTCTAATTGAATTCTAGGTCTAAGATCCATATTTTGGGAATATTTTTTAGACTCTATAATAACTTTATTACTAATACCTGTAGTATCATCCATAATACCACTTAAAGTAACAGATTCAATCATATCCTTAAAGACTACATTACCTGATTTTTCAGTAACTATAGGAATAGTATGCGGATCCCAATCAGCAAGCTTTTGACCTTTTTTTACTTCATCTCCATCATTAACTAGTAAATTAGACCCATATGGTATTTTATATCTAGTTTTTTCATTAAGATTATCATCTACCAACAATATTTCACATAATCTACTCATTACTATATTTTTATTTTCAGAATTTTTAGCAAAATTCTGATTTAAAATCTTCACTTTAGCATCATAATTAGACTCTATAGAAGATACATCAGTACCTCTAGTAGCAGCTCCACCTATATGAAAAGTTCTCATTGTAAGCTGAGTACCTGGTTCCCCTATAGACTGAGCTGCTATTACACCAACAGCTTCTCCAACAGAAACTAGCTTTCCAGTAGCTAAATCTCTTCCATAGCATTTTGAACAAATACCTATTTCATTTTCACAAAACAAAACTGAACGTAATTTCAACACATCTAAACCAGAGATCTCTATCTGATCTAAAGTTTCTTCATCTATTATATCTCCAGATCGAGCTAGTAATTCATTATTTAATGGATGGTATACATCATCTGCTAATGTTCTTCCCAATACTTGAGAGGCTAAAGATAAAATGACCTCTCCTCCCTCTATTTTAGAACTAACCTCTAAAAAATTTTTAGTACCACAGTCATGTGCAGTAACTATACAATCCTGCGCTACATCAACCAATCTTCTAGTTAAATAACCTGAATTTGCAGTTTTTAGAGCTGTATCTGCAAGACCTTTTCTTGCACCATGAGTTGAATTAAAATACTCTCTTACAGATAAACCTTCTTTAAAATTAGATATTATAGGAGTTTCCATAATTTCTCCTGAAGGTTTAGTCATAAGACCACGCATCCCTACTAACTGTTTAATCTGAGCAGAAGATCCTCTAGCACCTGAAGTATACATCATGTATATAGAATTGATATTGGATTGTCTATTTAAAGAATTATCATTCTCTATTTTAGGTTTATTGAATGATAGGTCTTCCATATGATCCATCATATCATTTGCTATATCATCTGTACAAATAGACCAAGCATCTACTACTTTATTATATTTTTCTCCATACGTAATTAAACCTTCAGAATATTGATCTTCAAAAGTGTTAATTCTACCTTGAGCAATATTTATATGTTTATCCTTAGAAGGTGGAACCACCATATCATCCATTCCAAAGGACACTCCCGCTATAGTTGCATATTTAAATCCCATTTGCATCAATCTGTCAGCAAATACAACAGTAGTTTTTTGCCCACAATATCTATAAACAGAATCTATAGCATAGGATATATTTTTTTTAGTCATTTGTAAATTTAATATCTTAAAATCTACAAATTTATTCTCTGGTAACAAACGTCCTAAAATAAGTCTTCCCGGGGTGGTGTCTATAATATTAAAAGTTAATTCTTGGTTAACATTTAATAATTTCACCCTAGATTTTATTTTACTATGTAATGTAATCTTATTAGCAAATAATGCAGCCTCTACTTCTTGAAAATTAGCAAAAACACCAATATTATCTCCTACTTCATCTATATCCAATGTTAGATAGTATAACCCCAACACAACATCTTTATCGGCAGAAATAATAGGTTTACCGTTGGCAGGGCTCAAAATATTGTTAGTAGACATCATTAAAACTCTAGATTCTACCTGAGCTTCTATAGAAAGAGGAACGTGCACAGCCATCTGATCTCCGTCAAAATCTGCATTAAATGCAGCACATACTAAAGGATGTAACTGAATTGCTTTCCCTTCAATTAATAAAGGTTCAAATGCTTGAATACCCAACCTATGCAAAGTAGGAGCTCTATTCAATAAAACAGGATGTTCTCTTATAACTTTTTCTAAAATATCCCAAACTACACTTCCCTCTTCTTCAACCATTTTCTTAGAAGCTTTTATCGTATTTGTAATCCCATACAGCTCTAATTTTGAATATACAAAGGGCTTAAATAATTCCAGAGCCATTTTCTTAGGCAAACCACATTGGTGTAGCTTTAATTCGGGGCCTACTACAATCACAGAACGACCAGAGTAATCTACTCTTTTTCCTAATAAATTTTGTCTAAATCTTCCCTGTTTACCCTTAAGCATATCACTTAAGGATTTAAAAGGCCTTTTATTAGAACTAACTACAGCTTTTCCTTTTCTACTATTATCAAATAAAGCTATTACAGACTCTTGTAACATTCTTTTTTCATTTCTGACAATAATTTCTGGAGCATCAAGCTCTAACAATCTTTTTAATCTATTGTTTCTATTAATGACCCTTCTGTACAATTCATTTAAATCTGAAGCAGCAAATCTTCCTCCATCTAACATAACAAGAGGTCTAATATCCGGTGGAATCACAGGCAAAACATCTATTACCATCCATTCTGGTTTGTTACCAGAAACAAGGAACTCCTCTATTAGTTTAAGTCTCTTCAATATCTTCTTTTTTTTAGTTTCAGAAGAAGTGCTTTCAAACAAATTTTGTAACTCATCTCTAAGCGCAGACAAATCTAATTCTTTTAACAATTGCTGTACAACTTCAGCTCCAATAGAAGCAACAAAATTATCTTCTCCATATTTATCTTGAGCTTTACTATAGGCATCTTCTGTTAATAAATCACCCTTCTTAAGATTAGTTAACATAGGATCAACTACAATATAATTTTCGAAATAGATAATTTTTTCTATATCTTTTATCGTCATATTAAGTAATGTAGCAATCCTTGATGGTAAAGATTTTAAAAACCAAATATGCACAACAGGAGCTGCTAATTCTATATGACCCATTCTATCTCTTCTAACCTTAGAAGAAATAATTTCTACTCCACATTTTTCACATATAATGCCCTTATATTTCATTCTTTTATACTTTCCACAAAGACATTCATAATCCTTTATAGGACCAAAAATCCTAGAACAGAACAACCCATCTTTTTCAGGCTTAAAAGTCCTATAATTGATCGTTTCAGGTTTAGTAACCTCTCCAAAAGACCAAGCCCTTATATGTTCAGGACTAGCTATATTAATCTTGATTTTATCAAATTGTTGACCTTCAACTCTGTTCATATCAAATTGAATATAGATTATAAAAAAACAACTTTAAGAACTTACATCTAATTGTACGTTTAAACACAAAGACCTTAATTCTTTAATCATAACGTTAAAAGACTCAGGAATACCTGATTCAAAATTTTTGTCACCTTTTACAATAGATTCATAAGTTTTAATTCTCCCTACAACATCATCCGACTTAATAGTCAGCATCTCTTGTAAAGTGTATGAAGCACCATAAGCTTGTAAAGCCCAACATTCCATTTCACCAAATCTTTGACCTCCAAAGTGCGATTTTCCTCCTAAAGGCTGCTGAGTCACTAAACTATAAGGACCTATAGAACGAGCATGTATTTTATCTTCTACTAAATGGTGAAGCTTTAATAAATATTTATATCCTATAGTAATTTTACGATCAAAATACTCACCAGTTCTACCATCTTTTAAAAACACTTGCCCAGATTCATCCTGATCTGCTAATCTTAACATTTTTTTAATGTCAGAAATTTTTGCTCCATCAAAAACAGAAGTAGAAAAATATACAAAATTTTTAAAATTTTGACAAAATTTCATAAATTCTTCATCAGAAAAATTCTGAATATTAGCAATTAAATCCTCGTCCTCTTCATATAGCTCACAAATAAATTTTTTTACTGAGTCAATAGTCCTTTTGCTTCTACGATATTCTGATAATTGATTATTAATCTTTTCTGAAAGTTTTTTAGAAGACCATCCAAGATGAGTTTCTAAAATTTGTCCAACATTCATTCTAGAAGGTATACCTAAAGGATTCAATATAACATCAATCACCGTTCCATCATCTAAAAAAGGCATATCTTCTTCAGGGATAATTTTAGATATAACACCTTTGTTACCATGCCTTCCAGACATTTTATCTCCAGGTTGGATTTTATACTTATTGGCAATAAATACTTGTACTATTTTTAAAGTTCCCTGAGACAAATCATCTCCTTGTTTAATCTTCTTAATCTGCTTTTCAAGTAAATTATTAATTTCTGAAATATTATCAAAATAGCTTTTAGAAATTTTTGATAATATTCCCATTTTCTTTTCATCCAAAACCCTAATCTTTAAAAGTTCAGATAAAGTACATTGTTTTAATATCTCGTCAGTCAAGCTCATATCCTTTTTGATGTATTTATTGCTAATAATAGATATTTCACCTAAAAGAACTTGTACCACTCTAGAGAATGTAATAGAATCCACTATGTGTTTTTCTTTATCTTTTTCTGAAATTAATAAATCTATTTCTTGCTGTTCAATAGATAATGAACGTTCATCTTTTTCAGTACCTCTACGAGAAAAAATCTTTACATCTACTACTACACCATATACTCCAGGTGGAACATATAAAGAAGAATCTTTAACTTCAGCAGCTTTTTCTCCAAAAATAGCTCTAAGCAATTTTTCTTCTGGAGTAACAGCAGTTTCACTTTTAGGAGTGACCTTTCCTACTAATATATCTCCTGGCTTTACTTGAGAGCCAATATAAATAATTCCAGATTCATCTAAGTTTCTCAAATTTTCCTCTCCCATATTAGGCATATCCCTTGTTATCTCTTCAGGACCTAATCTAGTATCCCTAGCAATAACTTCAAACTCTTCAATATGAATAGATGTAAAATAGTCTTTTTTTAGTACTCGTTCAGAAACTATAATAGAATCTTCAAAATTGTAACCATTCCAAGACATAAAGGCTACTAAGACATTTTTACCTAAAGCAATTTCACCCTTTTGAGTAGATTGACCATCAGATAATATTGTTCCCTTACTAACTATATCGCCTTTATTGACCAAAACTTTCTGAGTGATACAAGTGTTATGATTAGATTTTTCATATTTTTTTAAATGATATATTTTAACAATTTCTGTTTCTAAATCAGTAGACCTAATTACAATACGATTAGCATCTACAAATTCTACAATACCATTTACAGATGAAGTAAGTACAGCACCAGAATCAACTGCTACATTTTTTTCTATACCTGTCCCAACAACAGGTGCATCAGGCATAATTAAAGGAACTGCCTGTCTTTGCATATTAGAACCCATTAAAGCACGGTTAGCATCATCATTTTCTAAAAATGGAATTAAAGAAGCTGCAACCGAAACGACCTGCATAGGACTCAAATCTATAAAATCAATTTCTTCAGGAGCACAAGCGATAAAATCTCCTGAATTGACTCTACAAGCTACACTTGGCTCAGTAATATTACCTTTATTATCAGAAATAATATTATATTGAGCTATTTTATATTTCTCCTCTTCTGATGCAGATAAATATTTAATTTCATCAGTAATTGTTCCATCCTTAACAATTCTATAAGGACTTTCAATAAATCCATGCTGATTAATGCGCGCATAACTAGCTAAAGAATTAATAAGCCCAATACTTTGCCCTTCGGGAGTTTCAATAGGACATATCCTACCATAGTGAGTAGCATGTACGTCTCTGACTTCAAAACCTACTCTTTCTCTACTTACACCTCCA
The DNA here is from genome assembly GCA_964554285.1 of uncultured Rickettsia sp. Classification (GTDB taxonomy): domain Bacteria; phylum Pseudomonadota; class Alphaproteobacteria; order Rickettsiales; family Rickettsiaceae; genus JADHZC01. The sequence goes on along the minus strand of CAZKNN010000016.1, from coordinate 64,226 downwards.
GGACCTAACGCAGATAATCTCCTAATATGAGTAATCTCTGATAAAGGATTAGTTTGATCCATAAATTGCGAAAATTGCGAAAGATTAAAAAATTCTTTGATAGTAGAAGACAATATCTTAGTATTTAAAAGATCCTGAGGCATAATATTATCTATATCTACCATTGCGATCTTTTCTTTTATAATCCTTTCTATTTTAGCAAAAGCTATCCTAAAATGATTCTCTACCAATTCCCCTACAACCCTTACTCTTCTATTTCCTAAATGATCTATATCATCTATACTACCAATCCCATCTTTGATTCTTATTAGAGTTTTTACAGTTAATTTTATATCTTCTAAACATAAACAACGTAATTCAGAATCATCATTATAAGAAAATTTAGAATATAATTTATGATTTAATTTTATCCTTCCTACATCAGATAAATCATATCTATCGGATTGAAAAAAAAGAGATTTCAACAAATATGCTCCAGATTCCTTAGTAGCAGGTTCTCCAGGTCTTAAAATTTTAAATATCTCTATGAGAGCAGATTCTTGATCTAAATTTTTATCCGCAACCAAAGTATTTCTAATATAAGCATCACTATTTGCAGGATAGATCATTATAGATATTTTTTTTATTAAATCTTTCTTATTAAAAATTATTTCTAATAAATCTTCATTCAAAGAATCTGAAACATTCGCTATAACCTCGCCAGAAGATGAATCTAATATTTCTTCTGCTAAATATTTTTCTTGCAAAAAATTTAACGGAATAATAACTTGCTCTACACCTTCTTTTTTTAATTTAGCTAATAATGCGTGCGTAACCCTTCCTCCCTTATGTAAAACTACATTACCTGTTTTTGCATCCAAAATATCGAACAAAATTTTCTTTACAAATCCTTTAAAAATGGATAAATCAACAATTACTCCTTGATCACAAAATGTACATTCTATCTTTTGATAGAAAAAATTAATAATCTCAGCTCTACTCATACCAAGAGCAGTAAAAAGAGAAGTTACAGGAATTTTTCTTTTCTTATCTACTCTAAAAAATATAAAATCTCTAGTATCAAACTCAAAATCTAACCACGATCCTCTATAAGGTATAATTCTAGCAAAATAAAGCAATTTACCTAAATTATTAGTTTTTCCATCATCATGAAAAAAAAATACACCAGGCGATCTATGCATTTGAGATACTACTACACGTTCAATACCATTGATTATAAAAGTACTATTAGGAGTCATCATAGGTATATCACACATATAAACTTCCTGATCTTTTACTCCTTTAATTTCCTTCTGATCAGAGCCTTCTACTGAATCCCATAATACAATACGCAAAGTCATCCATAATGATATAGAATAAGTTTTGCCATTTCTTCTACAATCCTGTATAGAATCATGTTTCATGTGCAATGAATACTGAATAAATTCTAAGCTATAAGAAGTTTTATCCGTTATAGGAAAAATACTAGATAATACTGCCTGCAACCCTTTATTTTTTCGTGATTCTGGAGAAGAAAACATTTGCAAAAAATCACTTTCATAAGAATTTCTATACATAGAAATCAAATTAGGAACACTTAATGCTGGACCTTTGGTAGAAAAACTTTTTCTTAAATAAGAAGTATTGCTAGAATAATCAACTTTATTCATATTTAAATATCTAATTGATAAAAAAGAACAAAATAAACACTAAATTATAATTTAGTTAGTAACAAATTATCATACAAGCTCTATTTGAGCTCCTGCAGCTTCTAATTTATTTTTTATATCCTCTGCTTCTGCCTTAGAAACAGCTTTTTTAATCTCTATAGGAGATTTTTCTACCAACTCCTTAGATTCTTTCAATCCTAGACCTAAAACAGAGCGTAAAGTACGTATAACTTCCAATTTTTTTTCTCCAAAAGAAATCATTTTAATATCAAATTCATTTTTTTCAGCTACAATCTCTTCTGCAGCAGGTGCACTCCCTGTGTTTTGAGGCAAAGCATTCATAACAGAAGCAGAAATACCCCATTCTTCTTCCAATAATTTTACTAAGCTAGCAGCTTCTAATATAGTCAAAGAAGACAAATCTTTCACTAATTGTTGAACATCCATTTTTTTCTTTGTACTCATATAATTATCCTTTTTTTTTACTTGAAAAATTACTTAATAAATAAACTAATTTAGAAGAAAAAAAATTTAAATTTTGTAATACGCTTTTTCCTGGAAAAAGCAAAGATTGTAAAATCTTACTCCGTATTACTTCTAAACTAGGAATTTTAGACAATTGAACTAATTCATCATAATTTAAAACATCTTTATCTAACAAAGCAGAAGATATTTTTAATTGATTATTTGCTTTACTAAACTTAAATAGCACTTTAACCATTTCAATAGGATTATCAGAAAATACTATAGAATTCGGGCCAATAAAAAAATCTTCATCATAATTCAAATTATTCCTTTGAAAAGCAATTTTAGACAATTTATTTTTTATAACTTTAAAAGTAGCATCACATTCTCTAAGAGCAGATCTTAAATTATCTATATAATGAACAGACAAATGACTATATTTTACAAATAAAACTATTTTTTTAGATAAAAATATTTTAGACAATTCATCTATCAATTGATTCTTTTCTTGTTTCAACACAATATTAACCATTCAAAAACTTAATAAACTAACCTTTAATCCAAGACCCATAGTGGGAGATATAAATAAATTCTTAATAAAAACTCCTTTAAAATCTTGAGGTTTAGAATTTTTTACATGTTCTATAAAGGTTTTAACATTATTAACTAGTTTATCTGCTACAAAAGACAATCTTCCAACGGATGAATGTATAATAGCATTTTTATCAATTTTATAATCAATTTGACCTTTTTTAAGATTTTTTATAGAAGAAATTACATCTGAAGTAAGAGTGCCATTTTTAATATTAGGCATTAATCCTTTAGGACCCAAAATTTTAGCTACAGAACTAACCAATCCAATCATCGAAGCATCACATATACAAGTATCAAAATTAATATTTTTATTTTTTATAGCATCTATAATATTAGATGAACCAAAAATTTCTACTCCCTCTTTTTCTACATCTGAATATAAAATTTCTGGACACACAACAGCCAATCTTAAATCTTTCCCTACACCATGCGGTAAAATCACATTTCCTCTAACATTATGAGCAGAATTTTTAGCATCTACCCCTAATCTTAAAGCTATATCTAAACTCTCATCAAATGAAGTAATTTTGTTTTTTTGTAAAATATTTATAGCATCTTGCAAATCATATAAAAAATTCACATCTACTTTCTTTTTTAGATCTATTAATTTTTTTCCCATACTAAATAGTTAATATTTATCTTATTAAGCAAATCATTTTACCTCTATGCCCATAGAAGTAGCAGAACCTAAAATCATCTTTACAGCAGACTCTAAATGAATCGTATTTAAATCTTGCATCTTAATTTTGGCTATTTCTTTACAATTATCTAAAGTTACATAACCAACTACGTTGCTCTTTTTAGTTTCAGCAGAACCCTTAGAAATTTTTGCATATTTTTTTAAATAAAAAGAAACTGGAGGAGTTTTTGTTACAAATTCAAAAGACTTGTCTACAAAAACAGTAATCACTACAGGAATAGGAGTGCCAGACTCGAAATCTTTAGTAGCATTATTAAATTGGTTGCAAAAATCCATGATTTTTACACCCTTTTGTCCTAAAGCAGGACCTACAGGAGGAGAAGGCTTTGCTTCACCTGCATTTATAGTTAGTTTTATATAAGAACTAATTTTTTTTTGCATAATCTTTTTATTACTTAATTTTTGATTATCTAACCAATTTTACTAACCTGATCAAATTTTAAAATTATAGGAGTAGCTTTACCAAAAATAGACACTGAAATCTTCAACTTTTGATCATTCAAATCTACAGAATCTACAATACCACTAAAAGAATCAAAAGGCCCTTCTAATATCTCAACTTTATCTCCTACATTATAAGGAGCTACAATTTGGACATTTTGTTTTTCTCTTTGTAATCTCCCAAAAATATCCTCTACTTCTTTTTTACTAAGTTTAGCAGGCATATTTTTACCTCCTAAAAATCCTGAATTTTTTGCTACTTGTTTAACGATCCCCCAAGAAACATCATTCATAATCATTTTCAATAAAATATACCCAGGCATCATTTTTTTTTCTGTTAAAATTTTTTTACCTCTTTTTACTTCTGGTACTTCAATAATAGGAACCACTATTTCTTCAAAAAAATTTTCAGTTCTAGTTTTTTTTATGTGTTCCTCCAACATGCTCTTAATACCTTTCTCATTCCCTGAACTAGTATAAAGAACGTACCAATCAAACATCAAATCTATGTATTTTTATAAATTAATCAAAAATTTTACTAAATTATGAAAAACATAATCTACACCCAAAATAAAAATACTACAAACAAAAACAGATAAAAAAACTATGATCAATAAAGAAAATAAATCTTTTTTATCAATCCAAATTATATTTTTTAACTCCTTTATTATTTCTTTAAAATATTCTACTAAAAAAAGCTTTTTCATTATTTTAATCATAATTAACTAAAAATCATACCAAAATTCTATAAGCAAGAAAGACAGGACTTGAACCTGCAACCTCCGGTTTTGGAGACCGACGCTCTACCAATTGAGCTACTTTCCTAATAAAAAGAAAAATTATAATATAAAAAAAAATCCAAAATCATTTACCTTATAAAACTATTATTCACTTTTCACTAGATAAAATTTTATTCAAAACTGATTCTGGTACATGATCATAATGAGCAAAATTCATATTATATTGAGACCTGCCTCTTGATAAAGAACGTAAATTATTAACATACCCAAACATTTCAGACAATGGTACATAAGCGTTTACAATTTGAGTAGAAGATTTAGAATCAATATCTACAATATTTCCTCTTCTAGAATTCAAATCTCCTATAATATCTCCTAAATATTCTTCCGGTGTTAACACTTCTACTTTCATAATAGGCTCAAGCAATTTAGGGCTACATTTCGGAATTACTTCTCTAAAAGCATTTTTAGAAGCTATTTCAAATGCTAATACACTAGAATCCACATCATGAAAAGACCCATCTATTAAAATAACTTTAAAATCTACCATAGGATAACCAGCAACAACTCCAGTGTTCATGATATCTTTTAAGCCTTTTTCAACACCGGGTATAAATTCTTTGGGAATAGCTCCCCCAACAATTTTACTTTCAAATTCAAATCCCTTTCCAACATCCAAAGGTTCAAATATCATTTTGACACGTGCAAATTGTCCAGCACCTCCAGTTTGTTTTTTATGAGTATAATCTATTTCGTTAGATTTAGTTATAGTCTCTCTATAAGAAACTTGAGGATTACCTACATTAACCTCTACACCAAATTCTCTTTTCATCCTATCCACTAAAATTTCTAAATGCAATTCTCCCATTCCACTAATAATAGTCTGACCTGTTTCTTGATCAGTTTTTGCTCTAAATGAAGGATCTTCAGAAGACAATTTAGATAAAGCTAATGACATTTTTTCTTGATCTGATACAGATTTTGATTCAATTGCTAACTGTATCACTGGTTCAGGAAATTCTATTTTTTCTAATAAAATATCAGAACCAATACTCCCTAAACTATCACCTGTAGAAGTATTTTTTAGTCCAGCAATAGCAACAATATCACCTATAGAAGCAATCTTAATATCTTCTCTATTGTTAGCATGCATAAGTAACATGCGCCCTACTCTTTCCTTTTGGTTTTTAGAAACATTTAAAATACTATCTCCAGTAGAGATTGTTCCTGCATAAATTCTAACAAATGTTAAAGATCCTACAAAAATATCACTCATAACTTTAAAAGCTATAGCTAAAAACTTAGAATCTTTTGTTGCTTTAATTGAAATTTTTTCCCTAGAAGATACAGAATTTGCAATAATATTTGGTAAATCATTAGGGGATGGCAAATACAAAATAATAGCATCTAACAAAGACTGAACAGCTTTATTTTTAAATGCACTACCACATAAAACTGGTACATATTTACCTAATAAAGTAGAATTTTTAATAGCTTTATGAATTTCTTCTTCCCGAATATCCTCTCCAGCAAGATATTTTTCCATAATTTGCTCATCAACTTCAGATAAAGATTCCAGTAAATATTCTCTATATTTTTCTGCATTTGATTTATTTTCGTCATCTATCTCAAAATAGCTAAATTTTATTCCTTGAGACTTTTCATCCCATTTAATAAGTTTCATCTTAACTAAATCTATAACAGAAGAAAATTTTTCTCCTTCACCAACAGGTAGATTAATCACTAAAGGAGAAGCATTAAGTCTATCTTTAATCATAGATACGCATTTATAAAAGTCCGCACCTGTACGATCCATCTTATTAACAAAACATATTCTAGGGACATTATACCTATCTGCTTGTCTCCAAACAGTTTCAGACTGTGTTTCAACACCAGCTACGCCATCAAAAACAGCAATTGCACCATCTAAAACACGCAAAGATCTTTCTACTTCTATCGTAAAATCTACATGACCCGGAGTATCTATAATATTAATTTGTTTATCTTTCCAAAAACAAGTAGTAGCAGCGGATGTAATAGTAATACCCCTTTCTTGTTCCTGCTCCATCCAATCCATTACAGATTCTCCTTCGTGTACCTCTCCTATAGAATGAGATTTACCAGTATAATAAAGAATTCTCTCTGTAGTGGTGGTTTTTCCTGCATCAATATGAGCACAAATTCCTATATTTCTAATATCAGATAAAGGAGTTTTTTTGGACATTTTTAACTAAATATATTAATGATATTAATTTATGTTTATCAATTCTAACTTATAAAGAATCTCTATTAGGTGAACGTTTATGAGCAAAATGAGCAAATGCTTTATTAGATTCTGCCATTTTGTGCACATCTTCTTTCTTTTTATATGCAGCGCCTCTCTTATTGTAGGCATCAAACAAAGATTCTGCTAATTTATTATGAATAGTATTTCCACTATAAGCTTTAGCAGAATTTATTATCCATTTAATAGCAAGAACCTCCCCTCTATTAATACTAACAAGCACAGGAACCTGATAAGTAGCACCTCCTATACGCAAAGGCTTAACTTCAACATTAGGTTTTACATTTTCTATAGCACTAGTAAAAGATTCAGAAGGATTTAAATTATATTTTTTCTCTAATATATCAAGTGCCTTATAAGTGAATTTTTCAGCTAAGAATTTATTACCAGATTTCATAAAATTATTTATAAATTTTGCGATAATAATCGAACCATATTTATAATCTGGATTAACTATCCTTTTGACAACAGAACTTCTACGAGACATAACAACACAATGACAAAAACTTAAACACTAAAAATTCTTTAAAGAAGCACCATATCTAGATCTACCCTGTTTTCTTCCTGAAACACCTTTAGTATCTAAAGTACCTCTAACTATATGATACTTCACACCAGGTAAGTCTGGAACACGACCTCCTCTTACTAAAACAGATGAATGTTCCTGTAAATTATGCCCTTCACCTGGAATATGGGCATTAACAAACTGATCATTGCTTAACTTTACTCTAGCAATTTTTCTCTGTGCAGAATTGGGTTTTTTAGGAGTAAGAGTCTTAACCAAAACACAAACACCTCTCAAAAAAGGATTCGAACCCAAAGCAGGAGACTTAGTCTTCCTAATTTTTGGCTTTCTTCCAAATCTAACCAACTGATTTATAGTGGGCATGAAACCTAAATTTAACAACAAAAATGAAAAAAATTCTAACAAAACTCAGAAGAGTCTAGCTTTATTTTTAAAACCTGTCAACAAAAATATCTTATCTAAATACTTAAAAATCATTTCAATGATACCTGAGGTGTATGATACATATAAAATAATTGTGAAAATTTTATTTAATGCTATTATTACACAATTCGTTATTAAGTATTATTGTATAATTCAGATTAGACTAATAAACAATTTTCGATTTAAAATATTATAAATTTTCACTACTATAAAAATCATGCATGAGCTTATCTAAATAATAATCCTTATAATCATTCAGTTAAAATAATTTATTATTTTCTATTTCATTATAATCTTACCAATATTTTGATCATCTATAAAGATTTGATACATTTTAGCGCAATTTTTTAAATTTTAATTCTTATATCTATAATTAAATTTGTTTATTAGCATGAAAATTTTGTTAAAAAAACAAAAATTTATGTGTACAAACACTACACCAAAATTAAAAAATACTTTGATAAAATTTATAGTTGTAGATTTTTTGATAAAATTGCTAGATTAAAATCATTAAATCATTCAAAATTTACTACACTTTAAAGTATTCATTATTCATTGAAAAAAATTATCCTATAATAACATCTCAATCTCACCATTGTAATTTTTATGCTTATTTAATAGTATAAAGAACTACTTAAATAACATTGTTATTTATCGACATTATAAAATAATAAGAATATTTTTTTAGCATTTGCATTTTAATAAAAAACACTCCGATGAGAATTACATAAATAAAAAATATTTTAAATACTATATAAAATAAATATGTTGATAATTTTTAAATCTAAAATATCAATTTAGCTTCATTTTTTTATTATTCAATATAACGTAAATATTTCATTCATTTTATTTGCAAAAACCAAATATAAAACTCTAAACAGATCATAATATCAATTTTTCCATTACTACGATCTGTTTTTTATATGGTGAATTCCCTTTATTAACGTATTAATTTTGAAAAATTGTAAAAATTTATTTTATTTTAACAAAATATACCTTATGTGTTATTTATTAGTATAAAACATACATCTGAAAAAATATAATCTATTCCTTGATTCTTGAACCTTCATTAGCTATATATATTGTAATTCTTTGTGACAGTAAAAAATGGTTTTCTTTAATCTTTTTATTACATATACATACAAATAATCAATTATAGATACAAATAAAATGAATAATAATTACATTACATAGATTAAACTTTTTACTAAAAGGAATCATATCGATTAATTTCAAATTTTATAACAATGGTAACTATTTTTTTATTAAATACTAAAGTGTAATTATTTTGTTAATTCCTCTAAAAGATATTTTTTATGTATTAATAACAAAATATATTGCAAGGAGATTCATCAACTTATATATAAGATAAGATTGCAAATTACAAAAACCTATATTGTATATAGATTATTTAACAAGGATAAGAATTCATATAGCAAAAAAATCTATATCCACTAGATATTATCTTTTACTCAATAATATTCTCTAACATATGATTATCTAATACCGATTGTATAAGATAAAAGCTATCTTATTATATATTTTATAATATGTTCAATATTTTTCAGTATCATACATATTACAATAAGTAAAAACAAAATAATTACGATACAGCACTTACTTGAACTTTAAGACTGTTAGAAGCAACTCTATTAGAGTTATGTATACTTAAATTCTTAAGTTTTCTATGAAGAGCTGATCTCTCCATCCCTATAAAATTAGAAGCTTTAGAAATATTATTATTAAATCTATACATCTGCGCTAACAAATACTTTTTCTCAAACAATTCTCTTGCTTTTCTTAAAGGCATATACATCATATTGTCTATCTCTTCTCCTCCTATAACAGAGGTGTCTCTTAGTATTTCACTAGGTAACATATCAACAACTATTTCAGTAGAAATACTCTTATCATTAAAAGAATTCATAATTAAAATCCATTCTATCACATTACGTAATTGCCTAATATTGCCAGGCCATTGATAAGATTGAAGAGCAACCAAACTATCTTTAGAAAAAATCTGAGGCTGAAGACCAGCAGTTTGAAATAATCTATCCATAAAATAATGGCTTAATAATTCAATATCATCCTTACAATTTTTTAAATCAGGTAATTGAATTGTAGAGATATTCAATCTAAAAAAAAGATCTTTAGAAAATTTATTATTCTCAATTGCTTCTTCAACATCTAAAGAAGTAGAACTTATAAGTCTTACATCTAAATATATTTTTTTGTTATTTTTATAAATAAAACTTTCCTGTGCAAAAGACAATAATCTTTCCTGTATAGTTTCAGACAAAGAGGTAATATCCTCAATATGAATTGAACCTTTATCTACAATTTCTAATAAAGATTTATGCATTTGAAAAGAAGAAATCAGTTCGGTCTTTCTTGTTGAATTATTGTTCACCTCGCCAAAAAGAGAATACAGTACTTCATCATCACTTAATCCATAGGGATTAAAATGAACAAAATTAGCATGGGCTCTAGGAGATTTTTTATGTATGAGAGAAGCAATTAACTTTTTGCCAGTACCAACAGCACCATTTATAAATACTCTAGAAGCATAACTTGAAACTCTACTGACATGATTTTTTACCTTCAACATAGAGGGAGAATTACCTATAATTTCTTCTTGATCAATAACTTTTGATTTCAGTTCTTGGTTTTCTTTTTTTAAAAAAGAAATTTGACATACTCTATCTAGTAATATGTTTAATTTTTCACCATTAATAGGTTTTTCTAAATAATCAGAAGCACCTAGTTTGATAGCATCTAGTGCAATATCTTCATATTTCTTTTCAGTAATCATTACAATAGGAATTAAAGGATATTCTTGATGTAAAATCTCTACTATTCCCAAGCTATCTATTACACTTCCCTTGAGCCAGCTATCTATTATAATAACATTAGGCAATTTCTCTGATAAAACACTAAATAAGCCATCACTATCATGTGACACAGTTAAGGAAAAATCACTCTTATTCAAAAAATTTGATACCAAATTACACTCCGACAATTCATCATCAACTATAAGTACATTTGATAACATAAAGAACCTCTAAGTTATTTAAAAATTAAAATATTTTCACCATACAGCAATTCTCAATCACAATATTATTCAACTAAAAACAACAAATTCAAAACTTACTACCCATGTTAGTTATATACATGTTCATTTTTTTTGAATTTTATTGCAACAAGATTAATAAATCAATAACAAAATAACATTTGGTTAATTTCTATTTCTTTGCGAGTCAAATATTACTTAAAAACTAAAAAATTAAAGAATTGTTAATTATCTATTTTAATAAAAAGATTGAATAGAACAAGCATGTAATACATAAAATAGAAATTTAAATCACATGTTTGTAAAAATGCAACGCATAAACAAAAAATTTTTTAAAGATCATATTAAATAACTGAAAGAAAAACTTAACAAAAAACACCTATTTTATGATATGAAAGCCAAAAAACAATTATTATAAAAAATCTTAAGAAATAAATCTAATTTTAATATAAGCAATTTTAATACTCAAAGACCTATAAATTAGTCTCTCTTTACTATGCAGATTTCAATGCTGCTCAAAAATTGATACTTGAATTACCAAATTCTACTCATAAATTTAAATATATCGCAGCAGTGGCTCTTTCTTTGGTTATAAAAAAGAGCTTCATTTTAAAAAACTATAAAGAGAAAATAAATATTGAATACCAACACAAAAAGAAAGTAGATTGAGTGCAAATACATTTAGGAGCAGTGTTAATAGAGAATCAAGAATAAACTATAATTTCTAGAAAGAGAATAAGGAGCGAAAAAAGAGAATAAGGAGCGAAAAAAGAGAATTGAATAAGTTTTTAGGAGAAATGTCTAAAAAATTTCCAAAATCAGAAAAAGTTAAAGAGATTCAGAAAATGAGTACTAGCAAAGAATAGATATAGAAATAAACTAAAAAGAAAGATAAGAGATCTAAAACACACAGCAATCAGAAAAGTAGTAAATTTGTGATATTAAACAATGAAAAAGAAATATTTATAGGGAAATCCAATAGGAATAGGAATAGGAATAGAAATACATGAAGAAAACATAACCAAAGAATGTCTCAATAATAATATAGAAAAAATATTCATTATATAAAGGAGAAAGCGTTAAAGTATAGCATAAAGTGTGTCTACGTTCTCAGAGAGAGGAATATCAAGCACGAGGAACATCAAGCACTTGTCTAAAATGCCAAGCAAAGCAAAAAATGCAAAAAATAAATTGTTTGTGTAAAAACTGCTAATTTGCAGGTCACAGAAATTTGGTAGGAGGGATGAATATCAGAGAATAAATTTGGGAAAAAAGTATACCTCTCTCAAGTAACGTATCTACTATCAAACATGCAATAGGGAGTAAGTAACAGATGCTTAGATACTTGCCAGCTCTATAAACAGTTATTAATGTAGTAAATTGTTTTGCTAAAGCATTTGTATCAGATGATACAAAGAGATCCTAGTAGATGCTTAGATACGTGCCTAGCTCTATAAACAGTTATTAATGTAGTAAATTATTGTGCTAAAACATTTGTATCAGATTATACAAATGGAAAGATCCTAGCTAATATAAAACAATATATACATAGACTCAACAGGATTTGAAAGTCCTATCTTGATGAGGAGGTGTTAATTGAGCTAGAATTTACTTCTAGATGCTCATAAAATTCAAGAATTGAGAGTATCACTGCCTTTTATTAAAAATATTTTGACAATAGATTTTATCTACAAAAATAGTATAATGTATTTTTTATAACACCAAGTATTTATAACTGATACTTGAAGAGCTGATAGAAGATGTAATTAAATATAAATCTCGTGTGCATTACTTCTTGATATACAAAACTAATACTTTTTAATACTTGATAATTATTTAGTACAGAATTTAATGTATTAACTTTCGTTTTAAAATTATTAGATTGAAATTTACAGCAATTATTTAAGTAATGAACATTATTCTTTATATATCTATGCTAAGGTTAATCATGACAAAATAATAATCATTCTGAAGGATAATTATACAAATGCTTGATGTATTGCACACTTCAAAATACAAGATAAAATAGAAAAATTACAATAAAAAACAGTCGATGGTATAAATTTCAACTAAACATCAATCTTATTTTTCTAAACAAAGCTCTCTCCTATTAAGCCTTTTAACTCTTCAGTAAAATTTGACTTTTTTTGATTGTACTACAGTTCCTTTTCTGAATAATACTATCTTCAAATTCAAAATTGCTTGTTGCTTTCTATTATGTACATTCAATTAACCAATATTTGGCGAATCATATTCACTTCTTCCTTTATATTTAAGTTTATTTTTAAAATTTAAACTTTGAAAAATTCCATTTAACTTATGTTATATAACAGCCCAAAACTAAATATTTACTGGTTATTCCTGCACTAATGTTAACAAAACAAAGCTAAAATATAATTGAATTATATAGATAAAAAACTAAAAAAATCTCCTTTATTTGCTTTAATATCACGCATACAAAATGTTTTTACTTACTACAAAACATGCTTAATTTATTTAGGATATTTTACAATCTTTCTTCAAAAATGAACTCTATTAACAAAAAAACAGTCCCTAGTTTTTCATTCATGATAGATCAAAAGTTCATTTTGCTAACAAACACACAAATAATTAAGTACCCTTTACTAAACACTGAACAACCATTACATATCCATCAGAAAAAGACAATTCTACAAAAAATTTATCTCCAATTTCTAATAAACGATCCATACCAATTACCATAATATGAGTCCCTCCTGGCTTTAATTCTATTGCGCCTCCTTTAGGAATCACCAAATTATCTACAGACCTCATTCTACTTATCCCATTTTCATCTACAAAACTATCATGCAATTCTACCCTACCTTTCAAAGAATCAATTTTAGCAGATTTTAATATCCTGTCATTCTCAGACTCATTGATAATACGAAAATATATCGCTGTATTTCTGTTCTTACCCATTGTGGGTCTAGCCCACATATCTTCTATAATCAAACCTTTAGTTTTGGTAATATTAGAATTTTTAAACTTAACATCATACAAATTGCCATTAGCAAATATTTTGTCATTTACAATATTCCCATAAACACACCAACTTTCTAAAACTATCAAGCATAAAAAAAGTATTTGAAATATCTTTTGTAATATTTTGTGACAATTTTTCATTTTTCCAAAGTATTTAATTAGTATTAAAAAAACATAAGACTAGAAAAATACTACTCTACAAAATACGGAAATACAATACTTGTAGTATAGAACAAAACTTTAAATCAAAAAAAATATATTGTTGTGAAATTTTCATTTTTAATCAATCATGATATCTATGCTTAGAATATAGAACACAAAATAAAAAACTCTTGTCTTACAAAACAATACCAATCAATATTCGCTTCTAAAAATATTGATTAACTGAAAAGGAATTGATACAAGGTGATGAACATTATTCTTTATATGTCTATAGAAAACTAAGATGAGTATAATGAAAAGATCATTTTCCCGATGAAATATATTATAAAAATGGTGCATATTGCGCATTTTAAAATACACAACAAAATAAAAACAACTACAATAAAACTAATGGCTTATATAAATCTCAACTAAATATCAATCTTATTCTTCTAAATAAAGCTCTTCTATTAAACCTTTTAACTCTTCTGGAGAATTTGATGTATTAATTTTTGCTCTAAAATTACTAGAATTTTTTAATCCACTACTGTACCACCCAAGATGCTTTCTTGCTATCTTAATACCATGTTCTTGACCATAATATTCTAGTATGTGAGAATAATGCTCTAATATCATAGATAATTGCACCTCTTTACTAGGAGGAAATTCCTCTACTTCACTAGACAATGAATGAGATAATTGTTTTATTAGCCAAGGTTTGCCATAACACCCTCTACCTACCATTATACCATCCGCACGAGACAATTCTAAAGCTTTTTTAGCAGAAGAAAAATCCTTAATATCTCCATTGATAATTACAGGTATCTTCACAGCATTTTTGATCTTTTCAACAAACTTCCAATCTACTGTACCACTGAAAAATTGTGATCTAGTCCTTGCATGAATAGTGATCATTTGAATACCTGATTTTTCAGCAATTTGAGACAAGGTCAACGCATTTTTACTATTCTCATCCCAACCTAATCGCATTTTAACTGTTACCGGCAAATTAACTGATTTAACAGTGAGTTCAAAAATTTTTTGTGCAAGTTTTTCATCTTTCATCAAAGCAGAACCTGAGTATCCATTAACAACTTTTTTTGCAGGACAACCAAAATTCAAGTCTATAATTTTAGCTCCTATATCTTCATTCATTTTAGCTGCCTGTGCAATCACATCAGCTTCACATCCTGCCAGCTGGACAGAGGAAGGTTCATTACTCAAATTTATGTGCGATCTCCTCTTAGCATCAACAGAATTATTAATCATAGACCTACTTGCTATCATCTCAGAAACTATCAAACCAGCCCCTCCATATTTTCTAATCAACTCTCTATAAGGAAAATCTGTTACTCCAGACATAGGTGCTAAAATAACATTGCTAGACAATTCAATATTGCCAATTTTAAGCTTCTTCACTACAATATTTTTATTACAAATTAAGCAAAAGCCTTTCTGGGTTTTCTAATAAATGTTTGATTTTCACTAAAAATCCTACAGCATCTTTGCCATCGATTATTCTATGATCATAAGATAATGCAATATACATCATAGGTCTGATTTTAATTTCATCTTTTACAACTATAGGTCTTTTTTGTATATTATGCATACCTAATATAGCTGTTTGAGGAGGGTTTATTATAGGAGTAGATAAAAGTGATCCGTATACCCCTCCATTTGTTATAGAAAAACTACCACCTTGCATATCATCCATAGATAATTTCCCTTCACGTGCTTTTGTAGCTAAATCTATAATCTTTAACTCTAACTCAGCAAAAGATAATTTATCTGCATTCCTTATAACAGGAACTACTAAGCCAGTTACAGTCCCTACTGCTACTGCAATATTATAATATTTTTTGTATAATATATATTTCTCTTGAATCTCTGCATTAACAGAAGGTATTTCCTTCAGAGCTAAAATACTAGCCCTAATAAAAAATGACATAAATCCTAATTTAACAGAGAATTTTTTTTGAAATTCATCTTTATACTCTTTTCTTAGTTCAGAAAGATTATACATATCAATTTCATTAAAAGTAGAAAGTATTGCTGCTGTATTTTGAGATTCTTTCAACCTACGCGCTATAGTTTTTCTAAGAGGAGAAATTTTAACATATTCAATCTCATCCTCATTTGTAGAAAAATTATTATTATTTTCTGATTCTTCTGTAAGATCAGAATTCTTCTTTGTAGCATGTTCTAAATAATCTAGTACATCTACTTTAGAGATCCTTCCACCCCTGCCAGTAGGATTTTTTATCTCAGAAGGCTGTATATTATTTTGAAATAAAATTTTCTGAACCTCAGGACCATGGGCATGATCAGAAAGCAATTGAGAATCAACATCTGATTTAACAATATTTTCATCTTTACGCCTTATACTATTAGTAGATAATATATTTTTTTTTGAATCTTCTTTTAGCTCCTCAGAAGTAGTAATTTGTACTGTTTCTGCAACTTCTCCTACTACCTCTCCTACCCCTACTGATTCTTGTTCTTGTTTCAAAATAGTTTTTACTATTCCTGTAGAAGGTGAATTCACTTCCAAATTAATTTTTTCAGTTTCTAACTCTAACAAAACTTCATCTTTTTTTACTTTATCACCTGTATTCTTAAACCACTTAGATATTACTGCCTCTGAAATGGATTCACCCAAATTTGGTATCTTTATTTTATGTTCCATAAATCTTATTCAATATATTAATTTTGTAAAATACTCAGCATTTGATTCAAAATTGCTTGTTGTTCTATATTATGTACATTTAAGTAACCAGTTGCTGGCGAAGCAGATTCCTTCCTTCCTATATATTTAAGTTTATTTTTAAAATTTAGATTTTGAAAAATTTCATTTAACTTATTTTGCATAAAAATCCAACACCCCATATTTTTTGGTTCTTCCTGTATCCAAGTTAATGAAACAGAATTAGGATATAATTTCAAAATATTCTGTAATGCTACTTGATCTAAAGGATAAATTTGTTCTAATCTTACTATAGAAACGTCATTAAAAGATCTGTCTTTTATTTGCTTTAATATCTCATAATAGATTTTTCCACTACAAAACAAAATATGCTTAATTTGAGATGTTTTGACAAATTTTGTTTCAATAATAGTCTTAAATCTATTATTTCCTAAAATCTCTTCCTTACTTGAAAAACTTATTTTATTCCTTAATAGTGATTTAGGAGCTAACATCACTAAAGGCTTTTTGTTTACACGTTTTACCTGCAATCTTAAAATATGAAATAAATTTGCAGGAGTTGTAGGATAAATTATCTGAATATTATCTTCTGCAGCTAACGTTAAAAATCTCTCTATTCTAGCTGAACTATGCTCTGGTCCCTGTCCTTCAAACCCATGTGGAAGAAGAACAACTAAGCCACTCATATTGAGCCATTTCTGCTCAGAAGATGATATAAATTGATCAAAAATAATTTGTGCTCCATTAAAAAAATCTCCATATTGAGCTTCCCAAATCACTAAATCTTGATGATTAAACAACGAGTACCCAAACTCAAATCCTAAAGCAGCATATTCTGATAAATTACTATTATATATATTAAAAAAACCCTGCTTAGAATCTAAATTTTCTAAATTAGTAAATTTTGTACCATTAGTACAATCATGTAAAACAGCATGTCTATGTGCGAATGTTCCCCTTTCTGTATCCTGTCCTATCATCCTAATATTAATTTTTTCTAAAAGCAAAGAACCAAAAGCCATATACTCTGCAATGGACCAATCTAACTTGCCTTGACTTAATAATTCATGTTTCTTCCTAAACAAAATTTGTAATTTAGGATGCATATGAAAACCTACTGGAATTTGAGCAATTTTACTTGAAAGTAGAGAAAACTGCTCGTCAGATACAGAAGTAGAAATAATATTTAACTTTCTATTATAATTGTCAAATTTTACTAAATCCTCTTCCACTCTATACCCAAAAATATCAGACAGCACTTGATCAGAACCAACATTATCAAACTCGTTATCTAAATATTGTTTAATTTCAGATTGTTTAGAATCATAGTATTTTTCGTCTATAATTTTTTCTTGAACTAATTCTTGATTATAAATACGAGATAAATCTTGTTTTTGTTGTATTATTTTATACATCAACGGTTGTGTATAGCTAGGCTCATCTCCTTCATTATGTCCGTATTTTCTATAACACACTAAATCAATAATAATATCTTTTTTAAATTTTAATTTATATTTACATGCAAATTCTGTAGCTAATAATACAGATTCCATGTGCTCTCCATTAACATGTAACACAGGAATGCCATTAGCTTTAGAAAGGTTAGAACAATATTTACCAGAAATTAATTCATAGTGATTAGTAGTATAGCCAATTTGATTATTGATAATAATATGTATCAGTCCCCCTACATCATATTGCGGTAATTTAGAACTCATAATAGTTTCATATACTACTCCTTGTCCTACAAAAGACGCATCTCCATGAATTAATATCCCTGATATTTGGAATTTTAAATCACTAGCTAATTTATCCTGCAAAGATCTAATATTTCCATATACAACTGGATTTACAGCTTCAAGATGCGAAGGATTAGAAGCTAAATAGAGCTCTATCTCATTCCCCTCTACATTTTGTTTGCTAGAAAAACCTAGATGATATTTTACATCTGAACTAATCCCTAAATCTTTTATAATATCTGGCTCTTTTAAAAATTCTGAAAATAAATGTCGCTCTTTTTTACCCATTATACTAGTCAACAAAGATAGTCTACCTCTATGTGCCATACCCATAATACAAGATTTTACACCTGAGGTAGCGAAAATCTCTATCGCTCTATTTGCAGATATCAAAGCGGCTTCTCCTCCTTCAATTGAAAATCTTTTAGCAGCAGGAAACTTTGTATTAATATATTGTTCAAAAGATTTTATATTAATTGCTTTATCTAAATATCTAGTTTTTTCTTCAGGAAGATTATTATAAATTGTTGCATATTGTTCAAATTCTTCAAAGAGCCAGTTTCTCTCTGCATAGTCTTCTACATGTGAAAATTCAGTTGATATTTTCCTACAATACACATTTTCTAATTTATGTATTAATTTCTCTACTGATATAGATTGACTAAAGAAATCTATTTCTAATCTGAGTAATTTTGCATCAATAGATAGTTGATCTAAAATATTTTTAATTGAAAATACTTTTTTATTTGTACTTAATGGATTAATATTAGAAAAAACCCCTCCAACATTTCTAAAATACTCTAATATTTTCCATTTGAGTTGTGTTAATGAAATATTTTGATCATATACATGTTGTTGTAAAGAAGATTTTTTTTGTACTTCTTTTAATGAAGGATCATTTTGAATAATTTTAGATGTAGTTTTTGGATAATTATTTGCAATTCCAGAAAATTTTTTGAAGAATTTTTGCCAAGATTCATCTACAGAATTATTGTTTATTAAATACTTCTCAAATAATTCTTCTAGAAAAGTCGCATTAGAAGCATAAAATAATTCATCTAACTTTTGTACCATTGAACAAACACCTTATATATAAACCCTATATAACTTTATATAAGCTATAATTTTTAAATATTATAGCGTTATTTAATGAAATTGAATACCTTCTGTTATAGATATATCTATATTTTTTACATTTTTAATATAATTTTCTCCTAACACTTCCTGAAATTCTAAAATTTCCTTCCCATTCAGAAAAAACAATTTATTAACAATTTTATTTCGAATAATTTGATTATTGCCATCTAAAAATTTTATTTCAATTTTATTAAAAGATATATTATGTTCACAAAAATTCACTATATGATATTTTAAAATCCTATCATCACCCTCTTTTAACAAGTGAATATTTTCTATTCTAACATAATTTTGTTTATCATAAAGACTATTAAAATCAATAAACCTATAGGTAATAATCAAAATTACAGGAATAATCAATATTAAAGACGTGACAATAATTTTTTTTAGACAAACATTTTTTTTTTCAATTTCTATTTTTGATGGATCAATTACCTTAACATAAGAATTAATATTTTTATACTCTTTCACAAAAAACTTTTCCATTTATTCTCGTACAGTATTTAGTACAATAGATTATTGTTTACTTGTAATAAATTTGCTAATTTATTATAATTAAAATTTTACCATTAATGCTATTTTCTAGCTAGGGTCTTTCTTCATCAATTATTAATGATTAATAAGATAAACATTTTAATTATATTGTTATATAAATGGATCAGTATATTCCTGTTATTGAGGAAATTTGGAATAAATTTAATCAAGATTTTCAATACTACAAAGAAAAATATCTGCCATTATTAAAATCTATAATAGAAAAATTGGATAATGGTAGTTTAAGGATATGTTACAAAGAAAAAAACACATGGAAAACAAATAATTGGTTAAAAAAAGCTATAGTACTATATATCAAATTTTCACCTAACAAAATTTATGATGATTCCTGTTTTTGTTGGTATGATAAAATAGATCAAAAATTTTCTCAATTTACATCCAGTGATTATGATAAACAAAAACTAAGATTAATTCCTGGAGCAATTGTCAGAAAAGGGGCATTTATAGAAGAAAATGTTATAATAATGCCTTCATTTATTAATATAGGAGCCCATATAGGATCATTTTCTCTTATTGATACATGGGCTAGCATAGGTTCTTGTGCTCATATAGGTAAATCTTGTCATATTGCTGCTGGCTCTGGAATAGGAGGAGTATTAGAGCCCATACAAAATTCTCCTGTGATTATAGAAGACAATTGTTTTATAGGTGCACGCTCTGAAATAGTGGAAGGAGTAATCATAGGAGAGGGTTCTGTTATAGCAATGGGAGTTTTTATTTCTGCTTCTACAAAAATCATTTATAGAGATTCTGGTAAAGTACTATATGGATACATACCACCCTATTCAGTAGTAGTACCCGGATCTACATCTAATCCTCACAATCAATACTCACCATCGTTATATTGTGCTGTAATAGTTAAAACTGTTGATTCACAAACACGAAAAAAAACGCAAATTAATGATTTGCTTAGATATTAAAAAAACTCTATTTTTTTTTGAGAGAGGTAGGGTTTAGTATCATAATTATTTGCTTACCTTCTAGTCGCGCTATATTCTCTTCACTATTCTGTGTTAAGGAATTAAGTTCCGTTTTAATTTTTTGAAAAAGATTAAAAGCCCTATCTTTATACAAAAACTCTCTACCCTTTAATAATAAAGAAATTTTAACTTTATTCCTATCTTGTAAAAATTCTCTAGCTCTTTGTATCTTAACATTTAAATCCCCAGAAGCAGTATTAATCTTTATTTTGATCTCCTTTAAAATATTTCTGCTTCTTTTTTGGGATTTTTTAAACTCATGTAAGTGTTTTTTACTTTCATATAGGAATTTTTTAAAATCTAATATCTTACATATAGGAGGATCACGATCTTTAGAAACTTCAACTAAATCTAACCCCGCATCTAACGCAAGCTTCAACGCATCTTCAGTATTTAAAGTCTCTAACATCTTGCCATTTTGATCTATTACCTTTACTTTACTACTTGTAATTTGATCATTAATTTTATTATCTTTTCTCAAATTATTTATTTTCCAATTTTAATTATTATTTTGACAATGCAAACCTAAAAATTGCAGTATGACCATTATCGATATATGTATACAATATATCAAGTTAGATTTTTACTTATTCTAAAATTTTTTAAATAAAATACACAACTTTATCATAGTTCAATCTTGGTAACCTTTGAAATATATTGACATTATCTTTAGCGTAACCTAAATTACATATAAAATTTATCTCATACCCAGTATCTGTTAGAAAAATCTTATTTATTTTTTCTTTATCAAATCCAGACATAGGTCCACAAGATATGTTAAATCCCCTTGCAACCATCAAAAAATAAGCAGCTTGTAAAGAAGAATTTCTAAATGCTGTCTCTTCAGCTAAAGAAGGATTCTGAGCAAAAATCTTTTTTAATTTATCATTGTGTGGAAATAACAAATCCATTTTTTCATAAAATTTTTTATCATAAGCAAACAAAGCCGTAAAAGCAGCAGATTGTACTGCAACTCTGTTACCTGGATCAACAATTTTTGCAAGTTGAAATTTTGACTCTTCAGATTCTACTAAAAATATTCTCAAAGGCATAGAATTTGCAGACGTAGGACCAAATTTCATTAATTCATAAATTTGATAAATTATTCCTCTTTCTACCTTTTTTTTAGAAAACTCATAACAACTTCTCTCTTCAAACACTTCCTCTAAAGTTTTCATCCATTCTACCTCAATTGATATTTCATAAAAACTCATTATAGTTTATATAATTAAATTTTCTACATTTTTTAAAAATACCTTTCCTCTATTTGATTGCGGATAAGCAAAAAAAGCTTCAGAATTTCTATCTTCCAGTATTTTTCCTTGATCCATAAATATAATCCTATCAGAAATAATTTTAGCAAATTTTATATCATGAGTTACAATTAAAATATTCATTTCTTTTTTTAATTCATTCATAATATCTATTACGTCCCTAATATTTTCTACATCTAGAGCTGAAGTAGGTTCATCAAACATTATCAGCTCAGGCTTCATCATAAGTGCCCTACAAATTGCTGCTCTTTGTTTTTCACCACCAGATAAATCTTTAGGAAAAAAATACATTCTACTTTCTATATTAAATCTTTTTAGTAAATTTTCAGCAAGATTATCTATCTTTAAATTGGAAATTTTTTGAGAATTTTTTCTTAAAGCATAAGTCAAATTTTGTTTTACATTGAAATGAGGAAAGAGATGAAATTGCTGAAAAACCATTCCAATCTTAGAAAATAAGTTATGGGAGTATTCTTTAATTTGCGTATTATTAAAATAAATCTCTCCTTCTGAAGGTTTATCTAATAAATTAATAATTCTTAATAAAGTAGATTTTCCACTACCAGAGTGACCTAAAATAACAGTAATTTCTTTTTTTTCTAATTTTAAATTAATACCACTTAACACTCTATGTTGAATATTATTAGTAGTAAAAATTTTGCTTATATTTTTTAAATGAATTTTCATTGATGAATTTTTTTTTCAATTTTTTTTGAAAAGTAACTAATGATTAGCACTAGCATGTAATATATTACACCTGAAATCAAAAAAGGAAAAAACCAAGTAAATTTTTCTGAAGCTATTATTTTAGATCTAAACATCATATCATGCATCCCTACTATAGAAACCAAAGATGTGTCCTTTAATAATGTTATAAGTTCATTCGTAAGTGCTGGAAATATATTTTTCAATGCTTGGGGTAAAATTATATCTTTTAAGATTTGTATCTCTTTTACCCCTAAAACTTTAGCAGCCTCTACCTGTCCTTTAGGAATAGAAAGCACCGCTGCTCTAATTATTTCATATAGATAAGCACTTGAGTTCAATGATAAAGTAATAATAGCAGCTAAAGCAGCACTAATAGTAATCTTGCTTATAGCTGAAATGCCAAAATAAAAAATAGTTAACTGAAGCAACATAGGTGTGCCCCTAAACACAGATATATAAAATGTTATCAAAAGTTTCACAATAAAATTTTTTTTTATACGAGCTATTAATATCATTAAAAGAGCTAAACACAAGCCAAATATCATTGAAGCGAAACTATATATTATTGCAATATGAGCACCTTTTAAAATATATAAAAACACATAATAGCTCTCTACAAAAAAATCTTTCATCTAAAAATAAAGTACCAAAATAACATTATTAAAATTTAATATAGAATAATTCAAACCACATCATCAGCTGATTTATAAATTCAGTAGGACTGATAGCTAATGAATATATTCTTATATATAATATACATTTTTTATAATAATTGTTAGAGTTGCATTTAAATCATAAAATACACACATGTATTTCAAATCTTTTATCAAAAAAATTAAAAATCCAACCCCTTTCAATAAAATTTTTTTGTTTATTATATTTTCAGTAGGATTAACAACAGGTTTTTTTATCAAAGAATTATTAATAGTTAATAAAAAATCTTGGATAAATTACGATACAGAAAACACAAACATCAGTTTATGTTTTACACCTCCTAAAGGCTGTGCTAATCTTATATCTGAGGAAATCAAGCAAGCAAAAAAAGATATTTTCATACAAGCCTATGTATTAACTCATGAATCTATTATCAATGCTATTTTATACTCTCGAAACAATGGTGTTAAGATTAATATCTTACTAGACTATAAAAGCTATAAACAAAATATTAAAAGTTATAAACTTTTCAAATCTAAAGGTATTAACATAAATTTTGATAACATGAGTGGCTTAGCGCATAATAAGATTATTATCATAGATAAAAAAAAAGTAATAACTGGATCATTTAATTTTACTAATGCAGCTGATAAACGTAATGCAGAAAACGTAGTATTAATAAACGATTCCAAAATAGCATCTGAATTTCTGAATAATTGGATTAATAGAAAAATTACTAGTATAGAAAAATTATCTAAAAAACTCAGCTTTGTAAAAAATAAAAATAACAAAAAACACAAAGTAATTCTAAATTGAAAATAATTTAAGTATAAGACTAAAATCTAGTATATAACTATAAATTAATATGATGAAAAATAAATTGCAATTCTAAAACAAAATTTGTATCTTAAAGATTTATTTAGAACCATTTTCATCTTCATACCAAACATCCTACAATATTTTGTTTTTTGTAGACAACATTTGGATTTTGTATAGCGGATAAAAACTACACGAGTTTTATCCTGTCTTTGCCTTCTAATTTCAAAATGGAGTTAATAAAGTGAACAAAAATGTCTTTCTACTACTACGAACTAAAAAATTTTTCAAATGTAAAATCATTTTTTTAGATTAGGAACTGCAGTAAATACATAATCATCTGCTAGTATTTTCTATTAAAATTTGGACAAGAGCTTATTAAGCTTTAAAATAGACTTCTTTATAAGTAGAAAATTAATTTAATTGACTCGAGTAGGCCTTCAAGGAATAATATTGAGCACGTTTTTTAAATCCCTCCGAGGAGAAACTTGCCTCTCAATTATGATCTGGAACACATCTTCATCTCCACACAAAACATCTACAATCCTCTGTTCTTTGTAGGAACATTTGGGTTTTGAATAGTGGATGTTTCTCAATTAAACAGCCAAATTATCACAAGAGCGTTTCAATTCTGATTCATATTACAAAACTTCATTTTTAGTCTAATTAAACTGGTACACTGCATTAAACGCTACCTGTAATCTCTTAGGATTACGCTATCTTCTGAAAATTTTCATTTTCTGTAACTTTGACATATTTAAAAAATACTACTACTTTAGTATACTACCTAATTCTTCTATTGCACTTTTTTTCAATTTTGAAGTTCTAAGAACGTGAATGAGAAATCTTTCGAATCATGCTCTTAAGTTTCTTTATCTAGAATTGCATGGGTAAAAGATATTATTCTTTTATGAGAACATTCTGTAGATAACAATGGCTATAAAAATTACCTCTTTAACTCTGACAGGGTATTGTGCTAGAACAATATGTTTTTAGTTAGATAAATTAAAGTTGACACAAGTTGATCTATACCCAATTTTCTAGCATATATAACACTTGAAAGCCCATTCTTAGGCTTCAAACCTCTATAATCATTAAGATTAGATACAATCTATCTTCTTCCTAAATGTAGTTTAATTGACTCGAGTAAGCATTCGAGGAATAATATTGACACGTTTTTAAATACTTCATTAGTAGAAATTGCATCTTAAAGATTATCTAGAACCCATTTTCATCCTCATACAAAACATCTCCAATATTTTGTTTTTTGTAGTAAACATTTAGATTTTATAGTGAATAAAAAACATGTCTTTGCCTTATACTTCTAAAATGTCATTAATAAAGTGAACGAAAATGTCTTTCTACTACTCCGAACTAAAGAATTGTTTAAATGTAACATCATTTTTTAAATTAAGAAATTGTAGTAAATATATGATTTTCTATTTGTATTTTCTGTAAAAATTTGGAAAAGAGTTTGTTAAGCTTTAAAATAGACTTTTGTATAAGTAAGAATTTGTATTGCTTCTCTTGTAGAAGGATTTTTACCTTTTAGACAGGAACGTTCTTCTTGAAGAAACATTTAAATCTTACAAAATGAAGCTTGTCTTCTTGATAAAAGAGAAAATTTTATTTCCTCTAATACTAATTTTATAAATTAATGAACCTGTTTTTGTTGTATTACATCTATTTTAGCGAAATGTTGAATAAATTTTATCTTATTCATTTTTTTCTTCGCCTCAATCAAAATGAACATTTTTCTAAAGAATTGCTTATTCTTTATTGAATTTCTTTGCTTATTAAGAAAATTTTATCTCACTACTCTCTTCTATAAAGTGCAAAACTTCTAATATCAATAGCAACAGCTTTTTTTGAAAATCTTATACAATTTTTTATTGGCAAAAATGAATAGTTTTTCTGCTTTAAAATTTATAATCCATTCTCATTATTGATATTATACTCAATATTGCTTCTACAGCATACTCAGTACAACATTCTTACAGAACTATTCTTTCATTCTTTTAAACTCAATTCTTTGTTCTTACTTTTAAATGTTGAACATATCTTTAAACTTACAAAAATCTATTTATCTTCAATATCTTTTTATCTATATCTCTTTCCTTATATGAAAATTTATCTATAAAGCAATACCAAACCATATCTCCTATATGTTTCAATAGATTGTTATTCTATCTAAAAACAACAAACTCATAAAAAATAAAAAAATCGCAAAAAAAATTATAGTAAAAAATATATTTACAATATTTTCTTGCTATATATAATCTCAAAAGATTGGTGATTTTGTCTAAGAATTTCTATAATGTTAAATAATTATAAATAGCACATTATATAAAGATCTATTTAAGTCTTATTAATTCAGTATATAATTCACAAATGGCTTATATTTTCTAAAGTTGCTCTATAGTTTTTTTATGTTAAATCTAAGACTTTTAAATGATAAAGCATGGAATTTTAATGAGAATTTCATAATCGCTATAGATGGACCATCTGCATCAGGAAAAAGTCATTTATCCCAACAATTATCTCAACATTTAAACTTAAAGCATGTAGAATCAGGTATCTTTTACAGAATTTTTGCTAAAAACTGCATGGAAAAAAACATTCCTCCAGAAGAGGAAGCAATTATTATTTCAGGATTATTAAACATAATGTATGAAATGTTCCAACAAAACCAAGACTCTAATTCTGTACTTTTAAGAGATGAAAAAATATCCTTGTATGCCTCACAAATTGCTATCATAGCTCAATTAAGAAAAAAGATTAATGCATATCTTCAACAGCTTGTATTGCAACATCCTAGAATTGTTATGGAAGGCAGAGACATAGGAAAGGTAGTTTTACCAAAAGCTGATTTAAAAATATTCCTGACTGCAGATTTACACTCCAGGGCTTTAAGAAGAAAAAAACAATTTTCTACCAAGGGAATAGATCTTGATTTTTTAGACATTTCAAGTAAATTAGAATGTAGGGATATGATTGATACTAAAAGGAGTGTTGATCCATTATCAGCCGATAGTTCTTCTGTTGTTATAGACTCTACTAATCTTACTTTAGACAATTTGGTAAGTAAAATATTATCACTTATAAAAGGTGATAATGAATAAATTATAATTTGTTAATAAAAATTTCTAATATGCAATATGCAAAATTTACAAAATACTAAAAAATTTGTTACTAGTTTGGCTGATTTCGAAGAGAATATTGAAATCAAGGATGAATTTGAAAAAATGATCAATGACAAGAATCCTGCAAATAATATCAATGATGGAGACATAGTGCAAGGTAAGATAATTAATATCAACAAAAATAAAGAATTCATAGTAGTTTACGTTGAGGGATTAAAAAATGAAACTCAAATTCCCTTTTCTGAACTTTTACTAAATAGTCAAAATCTCTCTGAGACAGAAAATATTTCAAACAATAAATTTGAAGAATTAAACTTATCTATTGGAACTGAAATGGATTTCTTTGTAGAGAAAACAGAAAGCAGAAAAGGTGTAATTTTAAGCAGACAAAAGATACTTATATCTAAATCTTGGAAGATACTAGAAGAAAAGTATAATACAGGTGAATATGTAGATGGTATTATCTTTGGTAAAATTAAAGGAGGATTTACTGTCAATATTGAAGGAGTGGTTGCATTTTTACCAGGTAGTCAAGTTGACGTCAGACCATTAGCGAACCCAGATAGTATTATGCACATAAACCAAAAATTCCAAGTGTTAAAAATGGATCAAAAATTCTCAAACATTATAGTTTCTAGAAAAGCTGTAATAGAAGATGAAAGGTCAGAGGAAAAGGAAAAATTACTTGCAGGCATAACAGAAGGAACAAAATTACATGGTGTAGTCAAAAACATTACTGATTATGGAGCGTTTATAGATCTTGGTAGTATAGATGGTTTATTGCATGTAACAGATATTTCTTGGACTAGGATTAATCACCCTTCTGAAA
This sequence comes from uncultured Rickettsia sp., assembly GCA_964554285.1. Taxonomy (GTDB): domain Bacteria; phylum Pseudomonadota; class Alphaproteobacteria; order Rickettsiales; family Rickettsiaceae; genus JADHZC01. The sequence continues at coordinate 35,651 of CAZKNN010000016.1, read as the reverse complement.
TTTTAAAAATTGGACAGAATGTAAATGTAATTGTAATTCAATATGACAAAAACGCTAAAAAGGTTTCATTGGGGATGAAACAACTAGAAGATAATCCTTGGAAAAATATTCAAAAAGAGTTGGAACTTAACAAACAGATGAGAGGGAAAATTACAAATATTGCTGATTATGGTGTATTTATAGAGTTAAAAAAGGGAATAGAAGGTCTAGTACATTTATCTGAATTGTCATGGAATAAAAACAATTATAATCACAAAAAATCTCTACAGATAGATCAAGAAGTTGATTTTATAATAATGTCTATAGACGACCAAAAGCACAGAATTTCATTAAGTATGAAGCGTTGTATTGAAAATCCTCTAGTCAAATTCGCAAAAGAGCATCCTATAGGTAATGTTATTAAAGCTCCTATAAGGAATATCACAGATTTTGGAATTTTTGTAGCTATTAACGACTTTCAGGACGCTATGATACATGAATCTGATATCTCTTGGGAAAATAATGGACAAGAATTAATCAAAACCTATAAAAGAGGAGATATTGTAGAAAGTAAAGTATTAACTATAGATATAGACAATTCAAGAGTCACTTTAGGTATCAAACAACTAACAGAACAACCTCAAAAAGCTATTAATCATTTCAAGAAAAATATGGTTGTTACATGTGTTGTCACTTCTATCAAAAATGATTCTCTAGATGTTTTAGTAGAAGATCAAGGGTTTAAAATTTCAGGATTTATTAAAGAATCAGACTTAGCATACAGCAAGTATGACCAAAATCTCAAAAATTTCAGAATTGATGATAGATTTGATGCAAAAATAATTGCATTAAAAAATAATAAAGTTATGTTATCTATTAGAGTATTGGAGCAAGAAACTAGAGCTAAAGTTATCAAAGAATATGGATCCACTAGCAGTGGTGCATCTTTAGAAGGTATTATAGGTGCTGCATTTAAAGAAAACGAAAATTTAAAAAATTCTTCAGATCAATCTTCAAAACAACATCAAGATCTACAAAATTCAAACTTACCACAAAGTAAAAACAAAGCAATAAAAGAGAATAACCAAAGTGAGCAAAGGAGCAATAATACTATCAAAAAACACAATGACTAGACAAAAACTGTTATAAGATAGAATAATAAAGAAACAGATAAGATTAGAGAAATCCTCTACGTGACTCTATATGACTCTATGTGACTACAAAATCATTTGGTTAATTATTTACGAAAGTAAAAAATATACTCATTTCAAAACTATTTTCTATTGATTATTGATTTAAATTTTATCATGCTTGGTACTCATTTTTTATGAAAAGTCTTGTTATAACTGGAAATAAAAGTCTTAAAGGCACAATATTAGTATCAGGAGCAAAAAACTCTGCTTTACCATTACTTGCATCATCTATAGCATTGGAGGAAGGAATTTTTGTATTAGAAAATGTTCCATCCTTATACGATGTTTGCTCTATGCAAGAGCTTCTATCTTCATTTGGTTGTATAGTTCAAACAGAAAAAGAGAATAACGAGCACTCTTCCTTAAGATTTAGTATTAATTCAGAATTCATTGACAATTTTGTAGCTGACTACAACATAGTAAGTAAATTTAGAGCTTCTATTTTAACTTTAGCACCTTTACTCATAAGATTCAAAAAAGCAAAAATTGCATTACCAGGGGGTTGTGCTATAGGTACTAGACCTGTTGACCTGCATTTAAAAGTACTCAATAAAATGGGAGCAAACATAGCTATCCATGAAGGCTTCATCCTAGCAGACATGAACAGTAGATTTCATTCGTGTGAGTTTAATTTTGGTATAAAATCTGTTGGAGCAACTATTACAGCTATTTTAGCAGCAGTTTTAGCTAATGGTACAAGTTATTTTTCTAACTGCGCCGTAGAACCTGAAATACAAGATTTATGTCAATGTTTAAATAAAATGGGTGCACAAATATATAATATAGGAAATTCCAATATTAAAATATCTGGAGTTAAAAAATTATTTCCTGTCACACACAAAATAATAAGCGACAGAATAGAAGCAGGTACATATATGATAGCTGCATCAATAACAGGCGGAGATATCACATTAAAAAACATAGATCCAAAATTCTTAATCTATTTCACAGAGAAAATTAGAGAAACAGGTAGCAATATAGAGGTATTTTCTAATTCTCTTAGGGTTTATAATCCAAATAAAAATATATTGCCTATTAATATCAGCACTACTCCTTATCCTGGTTTTGTAACTGATTTACAAGCACAATTCACTAGTTTAATGTCTTTAAGTACAGGCACTTCAGAAGTTATAGAAAATATATTCGAGAATAGATTTATGCATGTGAGCGAATTAAACAGAATGGGTGCTAATATCAAACTATCTCACAATAAGGCAATAATAAAAGGAGTGCATAATTTAGAAGGAACAGAAGTAATAGCAAGTGATTTAAGAGCATCTGCTGCTTTAGTTTTAGCTGCTCTTTCTGCTTTTGGTAAGTCTAAAATTCATAAAATACATCACTTAAAAAGAGGTTACCAAGATATAGAAGAAAAACTCAAATCTTGTGGTGCTGAAATAGAAGAAGTATCCGAGTTTGAAAAACTTTACGAACTTTAATTATTTTTTCTAAAAATATTTTTTTAACATTGTACAATTTTAAAAAATATTTATATCTTTAATAAATATGTAATGCGACTTAATTATTACATTTTTTTACTGTATAAAAATCCACCCAATTCTTCATTAAGTATAAAATGATGAATAATATATAAAAATTATTTTCTGATTAATTTGTATATTATTAATGAAATATTAATTTATTAATCTTTATCTTGGTTTTTTATATATTCTTCGCAAAAATTATATTATCATTACAATATAAATTATTAAGTTAATCAAATAAAAATTGATTAGATATCAATAAAATATTGATATTATTAAAAATAAAAAATTAAGGATAATTACTTATGCAGTATGAAACACATAATACAACAACAAAAAATAAAATAAATAAAAATTTTCAAAATAACCAAAATTATCATGAATTCTACAACAAGCACAATCTTGTTAATACAAACTACATTAGAGAGGATATTTTTAACAAAAAAAAATTAGAAAAACAAAATGTCTATAACAATAACTCACAATCTAAAAAAATTATTTCTTCTAACCTTAACACATCTATATCTATAAGTATAATATCTACTTCAATAATTATAGGAATTATTGCTAGTGTTATGATCTCTCCTATTTTACTATTACCAGTATTATTTACAGGAGCAGGAGCCTTATTAGGATATTTAGGGTATCAAGTATCAATTCAAGATAGATTTTTTTCTTCTTCTAATTTACCATACATGAAAAAGGTGATCAATATTATAGCGATTATATGTTGTATACTTCTGGGAATGATAATGCCAATGATTGGAATTATAGGGGGGTCTATAGGTATATCATTAAGAAGTAAAAACAAAAACCTTAATAACAAACCAAAAGACCAAAGTCTAAAACATACATTTCAAACACATTTTCAATTACTAAAATCTAAAACTAAACAAAAAAATCATCAAAATAATTTAGAAGAAAAAGAAAAAAATCCTCAAACACTTCCTGAAGATAATGTTGAATTAATATTATATTCTCAAAAAAATAAAGATAAAAATCTCAAGTAATTTTTTTAACTAACTTATCAAAAATATACATAATTATGTCTGAAACACAAAAAAAATCACAACCAGATGAAGTAAAAAATTCACTTCAAATGCCACAGGAACCACAATTAAGTGAAAAACATAATCAAGATCAATTACCAAAACCTAGTTTTATGAACTTTTTATCTAAAAACTCCTATCCTATCCTTATAGGAGCAGGAGCATTAGCATTATCTATACTTTTTCCTCCAGCATCTGTGCTATTGTTTGGAGCATATGCCGGATACTTATCTATTAAAGCTATCAACAATGCAATGCATAAACAACAAAATGACAGAAGAATGAGCCCTACTGTAACTGGTTTAGGTTTAGCAGCAGGAGCAGTAAGTACTATTGCTTTAGGGCCAATTGTTCCTATCGCAGCTATATCCTTATATTTTGGAGGATCAGCAATAAAGAATGTTATAAAGCATTACTATGCTAACATAGTTGCAAAAAAACAAGATCAAAATATGCAAAATACTGTACACAAAGAAATACAAAAAATACAGCAACATAATTTAGAAAAAAATAATAATTCACAAGTTGAATCAAAAAATGATCAATCCAAAAACAAAGATATACCAAATAACCTACCCAAAGAGTCGCAAAAAATGCAACAACAGGATTTGACAAAAAATAATAATTCACAAGTTGAGTCAAAAAATGATCAATCCAAAAACAAAGACATACAAAATAACCTACCCAAAGAGTCGCAAAAAATGCAACAACAGGATTTGACAAAAAATAATAATTCACAAGTTGAGTCAAAAAATGATCAATCCAAAAACAAAGATATACCAAATAACCTACCCAAAGAGTCGCAAAAAATGCAACAACAGGATTTGACAAAAAATAATAATTCACAAGTTGAATCAAAAAATTATCAATCCAAAAACAAAGACATACAAAATAACCTACCCAAAGAGTCGCAAAAAATGCAACAACAGGATTTGACAAAAAATAATAATTCACAAGTTGAATCAAAAAATTATCAATCCAAAAACAAATACAAATACACCCCTCCTAAGATTTTAAAAAAAACAGACCATAAAAAAAAGTCTCACTCTCCTATGATTATGTAGTAGAGTGCTTTGCTCCTTCAATGATAGGAGTTGAAAATAGCTAATTTGTATATCTATTTACTGAATATCTTTCTTTAGAATATTTATCTAGTTTTGTTTTGCTAAGCGGTACTTTGATTAAGTAATTTACAATTCGTATTAAATAATAATTCACAATTTGAATCAAAAGATGATCAATCTCAAAACAAAAACACTCATAGTTCTAAGGTTTTAAAATCAGACCATAAAAAAAGTCTCACTCTCCTATGATTATGCTAGTAGAGTGCTTTGCGCCTTCAATGATAGGAGTTTAAAATAACTAATTTGTATATCTATTTACTGAATATCTTTCTTTAGGATATTTATCTAGTTTTGTTTTGCTAAATAATTAGCTTATTTTCTTATTTATAAAAAAATCCCCTGTGTATTTTATATAACACAAGCAATGAAATTGCTTTTCATTTTTTTAACTTATTACTATGCTTATTTTGTAATACTAATATTTTGTGCCATTATAGATTTTGTTAACATTTAGAATGTAAAATGCCTTACTGTACCTTATTGTAGTTCTATTTTGAGTATAATCACATTTTAAGTTTAAACAAAAACACAACATTACCTGTTTTCTTATATAAATCTAAATCCTATACATTATTACTAAAATTTGATTTTTTTTCTTTTAGCTCTAGTAGATTTAGTAGTGTTATTAATTCCTGAAATATTATAAATACTCTCTTCAGATTCGACAAAAGAGGCATGAGACAAAACAGATTCTGACAAATTTTCCTCAAATCTTTTTTTATCATCATTCTTAATTTTTTCAATGACAAAACTATCCGCACTTGATTTATGATCTATGTAAAAATTCAATTTAATTTGGTATTTATTCTCTAAAAAATAAATTTCAGACATTTTTTGATTAAGTATAAAAATCACTACTTCACAATGTGCAAACAGATTCACTGAATATAATTTACCTGAATTAGAATATAGTTCATTTTCTATAGTTCTAAGTATAAGCATTGCATTGGATTCTTCTAATCTTACTACACCTTTGCCATTACAATGTTGACACATACAAGAATTTAATTCTAAAAAAGAAGGATTTACTCTTTGTCTTGACATTTCTAATAATCCAAAATCGCTTATTTTTCCTATTTGAACCCTTGCCTTATCATATCTAAAAAACTCTTTTAGTGATCTTTCAACTATTTTTCTGTTATGTATATTCTCCATATCTATAAAGTCTATCACCAACAAACCAGAAAGATTTCTTAACTGAATTTGATTAGCTATAATTTTACTTGCTTCTACATTATTTTTTAATGCCATCTCTTCTATTGATCTGGTATTGGTATATTTTCCTGAATTGACATCTATTGATATTAATGCTTCGGTAGGATTGATTACTATAGTCCCTCCTGATGGTAGATCCACAATTGATTGATAAAGCTTAGCAATCTGCTCTTCCAATTTATATTCAGAAAATATTGGTTTAGCCTTTTTGTATTCCTTTATAGCACCACTCTTATTTGGAACTATGTTATTAGTTAATTTTATAAAATCCTTATAAGTTTCTTCTCCTTGTATAAAAACTTCTTTTACATATTCATCCAAAAAATCTCTTACTAATTTCAATAAAATATTATCCTCATTATGTATAAAACATGGAGCAATAGAATTTAAAGTAACTTCCCTCATTTTATTCCAAAGTTTAGTTAGATAAATATAGTCTCTAGCTATTTCTTCTCTTGATTTACCTATAGCAGCAGTCCTGATAATAATACTTGCCGAATGATTATTCTCCGTTAAAATAAGAGAATCAATTACAGATTTTAATCTAACTCTTTCAGATGCAAGTACTATTTTTTTAGAGATAAAGTTATTTTTTTTCTTATTAGGCATCAAAATACAATATTTCCCAGCTAATGAGATAAACGTACTGAGAGTAGGACCTTTATTACCTTTTTCATCTTTTAAAATTTGAACTAGTACTATATTACCTTTTGTAATAACCTCTTGAATTTGATAAGCAATTTCCTTATCTACTTGATTCAGTTTCAATTTGGATTCACTTAATATTTCAGCTTCTGCATCTTGTTCTGAAATATCAATACTAGGTTGTACTGAATTTACTATTAATTCTTCAATTTTTTTTACATCAATCTTGTCCTGATCAAGATCCATAATCTCAGAATATTCTGTCTTATCGTTTTCAATTTGAGAAATTTTTTTTTTAAAATTTTGATTATTAGGTAATTTATTAATTTCTTTATCTTGTTTTCTGTCATTAACAGGTATTTGATAATAATCACTTGAAATTTCTGAGAAAGGCAAAAATCCACTTTTGACATATCCAAAATCTACAAAAGCTGCCTGCAAAGAGGGTTCTATTCTTGTTATCTTTCCAAGATATATATTACCTTTTAAAGATTTTTTTTGTTGTGATTCAGATTCAAAAAATTTTATTCTATTAAATTTATCTAAAACACATACTCTTGTTTCTCCAGGAAAATTTGCATCTATTACAATTCTCTTGTCCATAATTTTTCATCATATTTATTCTAGTGCTTAGATCACTTAAAGTAAGTTATGAATAGTTAGAAACAATTTTTGTGATTAAGATGAATTTCAACATAACCTATTGCAGTAAGTAAAAATTTATACAAAAATTGAATACATATATTTTTTCAATACACCAAATACCAAATCTCATTAATTTAAATTTCTTAATTCAATGACAATCACTAAGCATTAACTGTTATACAAAAAGGGGAGAGAATATAATCTAAATCTCTCAAAACCATAACGGCCAATTAAAAAATTTTAGTAAACAAGCCGCAAATAAAGGAGCATTGTACATACTACAGATGATAAAGTCAATAAACTCATTATAAAAATGTAAAAATTCAAAATGCTAATTATCTATTGAAGTTATAATTTGATTATGCTAACATCTCAGCATAAGTGGAGCTATTCGTATTGTTTTAGAGACTAATCAATAATACTCAAATTTTGTGAATTGAATGTGTTAGCTAGTTACATATTTCTTAAGTATATAGATGCATTTCAATGTGTAGAAATACTGTTCTAGATTTGTTGTTTTATTATTATTTTTATTAAAAAATAATTGTTGTATACTTAATTATATTGAGTTACACAATTTCAGAAATTGATCAATTGAAATAGTGAAGAGCAGTTTTTTTGCTATTGTTTTTTGTGTTTGTATGATATTTAATCAGTTTTAACTGTAGCTATTTTATTACACAACAAATCAAATTAAAGTTTGTAATCATTTTTATTAGTTTTATGAAAGTTATTTTGATACAAGATGTTAAGTCTTTAGGAAAAATAGGAGATGAAGTGCTTACTTCAAGAGGGTATGCAGTAAATTATCTTTTAGTCAAAAAGTTAGCAATTTATTCAACAGAAGAAAATAAGGCATTTATAAAAATACAAAAAGAAACACTTAGACAAAAAAGCGATGCTAAAAAACATTTTTTTTCTCAAATTTGTACTAAAATTGCTAATAGCACTATTAAAATAGTCATGCAAGCTTCTAAAGAAGGTAAATTATTTGGATCTGTGAATTCAAAAAGAATTGCAGAAGAGTTATCTAATACCTCTAAGGAAAAAATTTCGCACTCAAACATTAATCTCAAAGAGCCATTAAAACAAACTGGAATCTACAATGTAGGAGTATTTTTTTCAGATGAAATACAAACTAACATACAACTTGTAATAGGAGAAAGCGAAAAAATTATAGATAAAATTTTACTTTCAATACCCAAAGATTCTGATAAAAAATTGAAAAATACAAAAACACAACATATCACCAGCGAAATAAGCACGAGTATGACAACACCCAAAAAAAATAATTGACTTTTCTTAGTAGCTTTTCTTATTAGAAATAAAAAAAATTTAACGTTACTAGTTGTATTTATAACATAAGAAAATGTTGTTGTATGTTCTGCTTTCTAATTTTAAATGCTCTATTTTCGCTTATGTACTAGGTATCTAATTAGATATTTAGCTCAATTTTAATCAAGTGTTCATTCCTAAAATGAGAAAATTTATTTTTTAATAGCAAAACAAAGGGGGTTGAATAGGCAAGAGTTTTAGTGTAAGTTTATTTAAATATGTTTCTTCCTGTTTTTTTTAGGTAGAATTTTTATAATTAAAATTTTGTTTTGTTTTATGTTTAAGAATATTTTAGGTAGTTTGCTTATTTTATCTTTTCTTTCTCTTTCAAGTTGTGGAGATAAAAAAAATACTCTTACGAGTGATTCTTTTGATTTAGAACAACAAATGGATGATATAAGCAATGCAGTTCCTGCTTTCGAAAATACTGTAATGGATAGAGTGCTTTTTGATTTTGATTCCTCAGCAATTAGAGATCCACAAGCTAAAGAGATATTAGCAACTCAAGCTGAATGGATAAAAGAAAACCATGCTACAAGCATAGTACTAGAGGGACATTGTGATGAAAGAGGGACAAAAGATTATAACATCGCTCTTGGAGAGAGAAGAGCTAATTCAGTTAAGGATTTTTTGGTATTTTTAGGAGTAAATCCTCAATACATAAAAGTTGTTTCTTACGGTAAAGAGAAACCAGCTTTCATAGGTTGTGATGAGTATAGCTGGAAAAACAATAGAAGAGTAGTCACTATAATATTAGCTACAGAAACTTCTGAATAAACACTAAGTAAAGTAATAGAGAAAATGTTTATGTCGTTTCGTCGTCATAAACTAGAGTAGAAGTAGAGGTTTTAATATTGGTGAATATAGATAAAATCTTGAAAGATCGAGTGATTTCTTTCTAACTAAAAAGTCTAAAAACATATACATCATATTATTATGAGTTGTTTTTTCTGACTTTTATTATGACATGAATATGAAGGTTTTGTTTTTTCATTGCATGATGATATGAGTTACATGTAATTTTTAGGTTATAATAAAAATAATATAAATTCACATTTCAAATGTTACCAAGATTGACCTATGATGAAGATTGTGTCTCTTATCTAAAAATTTTTAGAATAAGTCAAACATCTAGCTTAATAATATATTGCATACATAATATTTATAATTAAAATACTGCAATTTTCAGGTTTATCTTGTCAAAATAATAATTTTTTTCCAGAATAAATTTCTCATTTTTCAAAAAAATTTGAAATCCATTTAGAAGTCCCTGAAAAATGTTTGATAAATACTACATTTAAAAAAAAATTTTTAGGTTTTGTGGTTACTAAGTTTATATATCCCATACTGAAAAATCTATTGTAAAAAAAGTTGTTATAAATATCTTCCTTATATTTTGTATAACGCTTCAGAACATAGTGGTAGATAAAATTAAATACTCAATTACTGCATTTTGTATCTACAATACATAAAAGAAATAAAGTGAATAAAGTACTACTTGTGTTACGGTGTATATTTTATAATGTGAGGTTGATTCTAGCTTTGACTACTCATATATAATTTTTTAATATTCAATATTGTATTCAAGAAAAAGTTTATAAAATTGGCAAAACTACTATTAAATCTATAATTATTTAAATATGTGAAGTGAGGAAAATTTTTTTTTAAAATTCTTAAGATGTTTAGGAGGGATTTTTTTGCTTTCATTTTTTTTTTCATATCTTGTTGCTTTTTTTATTCCTCCTGTAATGTAGTTATTCAAATAATTTTGTATTAAAGTTTCTCCAGCTATTCTTTTAGGATTTAATATTTTATAAGCTTCATAAATCAGCTGTTTTTTTGATATTTCTCTACCTAAAGCAAATGCAGAAAACACTTCTTTCATCTTCTCTTTCACACTTTTTTCTAAATTAGACTTGATATTGTCACTTAATTGAGAATTTAATTCAGGATTTATTTTTAACTCTTTAATAATTGCTTTGATTAAAAAATCTTTTTTATGTTGTAATTCCTGGTAATCAAAATGATTAGTTTTAGATATTTTTAAATGTTCACTGAGTTTGACTTCAATAAATTTTACTAATAAGTCAGATGTTTTTTTTGTATCATCCACAAGAATTAATCAACTAGTTAAATTAGTAATCATCACTTTACCTGATATATTAAATCATCTATGTTATATATCAAAAAGAATCTATATAAAAAGGTTAGTTCTTTTCTTTAGATTGTCGTAATTGAAACACGGCATTTCGCAAATTTTCTATTGCATCATTGACCTAATCAAAGCCAATAGTAAAAAATTCTCAAATGATTAGGAGCGCCAAAGATTATTCATGGTACAATGGCTGAGTACAATATCTTGGTACAACAGCTATTTTCTAAAATTGGAATAAAATATCTAAAGATCAGTTCTTTTTTTTAGATTGCCGTAATTGAAACATGGCATTTCGCAAATTTTCCATTGCATCCTTAATCTGATCAAAACCAATTGTAAAAGAAATTCTTAAATGATTAGGAGCGCCAAAGATTGATCCTGGTACAACAGCTATTTTCCAAAATTCTAATAAAAATAACGCTAAATCAAAATCATCTTTTATTACCCTGTTATTAGGAGTTTTATATCCTATGAAATTAGAAAAGTCAGGAAAAATATAAAAACCTCCGGCAGGAAAGTGATATTTTATTTCTCCTATATTATCTAGAGTATCTTTCACTATAGATAATTTTCTCTTCCAAGAATTGATGCTATCTTGCATAAAATCTGTATCAACCTTTAAAGCTTCCAATGCTGCCATTTGACCTATAGATGAAGGATTAGAAGTTGAATGAGATTGTATAATTTTCATAGAATTCACAATATATGATGGACCAACTCCATAGCCAATTCTCCAACCAGTCATAGCATAAGATTTAGAAACAGAATTCACAAGAAAAATTCTATTTTTCAATGATACATCTAAATTTAAGATATTTTTAAACCCTGACTTATCATCCAATATAATTTTATTATATACTTCATCCAACACCAAATTAATGTGAATATGTTTGTACATTATTTCAATTAAAGATTGCAATTCATCATTAGAAAGAGTTTTTCCTGTAGGATTATTTGGATAATTTAGTACCAACCATTTAGTTTTTTTACTAATAATAAGTGATAATTTTTTCGTATCTAATTGAAAATCATCTTTAATACTAGTTTCAAAAAATTTAATTTTTCCTCCTAAGATATTAATCATATCTGCATAAGAATTCCAATAGGGTTTGACTAATACTACTTCTTCCCCTTGATTTAAGGTACTCATAAACAAATTAAATAATACATGTTTAGCACCATTAGATACTATTACCTCTGCAAGAGAATATTTAATTCCTTGTTGTTTCCAAATATTGTCTATTATCGCTAATTTTAGTTGTTGAATTCCAGATACATCTGTATATTTTGTAAAACCTTCTTTGATCGCTTTTATTGCAGACTCTTTTATGTGTGTTGCTGTATCATATTCAGGTTCTCCTGAGTTAAGAGCAAATATTTTATGATTTTGTGATTTCAATAGCTTAATTTTCTCTCCTATCTCTAAAGTCTTAGAAGGAGAAATATGTTTTATCTTTTCAGAGATCATGATAGCTGTACAGATTAAAAATTATTATCTAATTAAGAGTAAAATTATAATTTGGATAAGAATAAATTCAAATTAAAATTCCTATTTTAAAACATAATTTACTAGTATCTAGTAACAAAAATAATAGCACACGAGATTATGTTAAATTGACAGAGAGCTATATTATAATATAATCAACTAGCTGTTAGATAGGAGAAATGGCCGAGAGGCTGAAGGCGCTCCCCTGCTAAGGGAGTATAGTTTTTGAAACTATCGAGGGTTCGAATCCCTCTTTCTCCGCTCAAAACATTTTTCTAGATGAGCTTTGTGTATGATATGAGTTAAAAAAATAATACAATGAAAGAAGTTATAAATTTCTAATAACAGTCTATTATTTGTATAATCAAGATTATTATTATCGTATTTTTTAAAATGATTAGTTACTAAATAATTAAACAAAAAATTAAAATAACAATTCATCATATTAAATTTCAATCTAAGTTACTTAATATTTTAGAACCAATTAAATATCAATTAATAATTTTCAAAAAAAATGAAAGATGACTTTCTGAACTTAATCTTAGCATTTATTTTCGCATTTTTAGTGTTGTTTTTATGGAATCACTTTTTTCCTCCTGCTCAAGATCAAGAAAAAAATTATCAAGAGCTATCAGAAAAGCAATTAGACAATTCTGAGTTATTATCAAAGGAAGAATATATTGAATCTCCTAGAATTAAAATTAACTCTAAATCTCTTTCTGGTTCTATTAATCTTTTAGGTCTGAGATTTGATGATTTAATCCTTTTAGACTACAAAGAAACTACAGATGAAAACAGTGAAAATGTAAGATTACTAAATTCTCAAATATCAAATAGATATTTTCTAGAATTAGGATTTATTTCTGATGATACATCACTTATGTTACCAGACCATCAATCTATTTGGCAAACAAATGATTCTGAATTATCCGAAAATCACCCTATAACAGTTTTTTATAAAAATCATCAAATAGAAATTCAAGTTAAAATTGAGATAGATCAAAATTATTTATTTAAAATTGAACAATCCATAACCAATCTTCTAAATAGAACTATTAAGATAAAAAATTATTCTTTAATAAACAGATCTGCACAAACTATTGATCCTAAATCAAAAATGAGTGTATTACACGAAGGTTTTATAGGATCTGTTAATCAGAAATTAGAAGAGCAACCATATGAAAAAATTAAAGATGAAGGGAAAAAATCTTTTACAAATTCTACAATCAATTGGCTAGGTATTACTGATAAATATTGGCTTACTGCTATAATTCCTGATAACAAATTTAATTATGAAGGGAATTATAGATTTGGCATAATAAATACACAAAGCAAATTCCAAACAGATATTCTTTCAGAAGTTTTAGAATTAAATTCTAAACAAAAATTAAAATTCAATCATAAGCTTTTTGTAGGCGCAAAAAAAGTTAATATTCTAGATTTTTATGAAGAAAAATATGAAATAAGCCTTTTTGATAGAGCAATAGATTTTGGGTGGTTTTATGTTTTGACTAAACCTATTTTTTACTTTTTGAATTTTCTATATAAATATGTCAAAAATTTTGGAGTTAGTATAATGCTTTTAACTGTTATTATAAAAATAGCTATGTTTTCTCTAAGCAGCAAATCTCACAAATCTATGCAAAAAATAAAAAAACTAGCACCTGAAATAGAGAGAATTAAATCTTTATACAAAGACGACAAGCAAAAAATTCATCAAGAAACTCTCTTGTTATATAAAAGAGAAAATGTTAATCCTATGTCTGGTTGTTTACCACTGATTATTCAAATTCCGGTGTTTTTCTCTATCTACAAAGTATTATATGTTACAATAGAGATGCGACATGCTGACTTTTTTGGATGGATAAATGATCTTTCAGCACCAGATCCTACAAATATCTTTACATTGTTTGGATTAATTCAATATGATATGCCTAATTTTTTACATTTAGGTGCTTGGCCTATAATTATGGCTATTACAATGTTTTTTCAACAGATGCTGAGCCCTAAGCCTGCAGATCCAGCACAAGCAATTTTTATAAAATTTTTACCCTTAATATTTTTATTTATGTTCAATAATTTTCCTGTAGGGCTCCTAATATATTGGTCATGGAGTAATATTTTATCTATCATTCAACAGATTTATATCAATAAGTCTTCTAAGTAAATGAGCAATAGTTTGGTGTTACTATGTTATTTTATTAAAGTGATTTCTAAGCTTAGTTATCAAAAAAATAATACAGTGAAATTTTGAGCATTGTTTCATATATATTTAACTTTTGATTTATGCATATAATGAAAATCCATTACATAAATTTTGTCTTTCTGCATAGTTTTCTTCTAGATATTTAAAAATTTATAAAATCTTGATAATCTTTTAGATCTTTGTATCTCTCTATATATATGAATCTCTAAAAATCTAAGAAAGACTTGGCTTTAAACTAATTTTAAAATTCATGAGATATAAAAAATCTCCTACTTATTTGATAATAGATTGACATAGTAGACCCGCTTACTACAAATTAGTCAAAAACTTCTAGATATCTTCTCTAACATCTCAAATAATCAAAGATACTATTACTGCAAACAGTTTTGTATACTAGATTATTGCAATAGATTCAGAAAATTGTTACATTAATGATATTTCTTAAAAAATTTTTAGTTTGATAACTATTAAGACATGTTTTATTATGCAAGCATATAATGCTGTCCTTAATTTACTTTGAGTCTTAGATGATTGTTTTCTTTAGAGTACTTTACATATATTTTTTACTCTTCGTTACTGTAGTAATTTTTTACTCTGGTAGTGTTTTTCCTTTAAAAATCCACAAAGAAAAATTCTATACTTCATTTTCTGGAGAGGTGAATTTTTTCTTTCCTGGAAAAATATTAAACAAATATGAAGACAATATAAATGATACAAACAATGATACAGCTCAATTTACTCAAGCATTAGAGCTACCTAATGCTAGATTTTCTTTAGGGTATCAATTTTTAAAAAAATTATCCATAGATTTAAATATAGGGTTTATTCACCATAGCATTAAAACAAAAGAAAATATATTCAACGGATTACACGTGAGATATACTACATCATTTTTAAACCTAGATCGCATAGAAAATTTTCTTTTCCCTTATCCTTATAAGTACACTGAATATCCACAAGTAAGAGATTTTCTGAATGAATCACAAATAATGAATATAAGTCTTGATATGCATATGGTACCCATTTATATGGGTATAAATTTTGAGCTTTTTAAAAAAAATAACTTGAAAATCCTACTAAATTCTAATATCGGTTTAGCTATTTTAAAAACAAATTCCTTCGTAAATTTTAATTTTGTTGAAATGACTGAAAAAATAAGAAATGATACTACTCTAAAAACACAATTTGAAGCTTGGACATCTAAAATTAAAAATAAGCAAAAAGAACAAGAAGATAAGATCACCAATATGCCAAAAAAATTATTCACTAGTTTAGCAAATAATGTAGATAATTTAGATAATATTTCTCATGATTTGGATTATAAAGTCATTTTTAAAAAGAAAGCTCAATTTTACACTAGTAATGGAATAAATATAGTCAGAACATTTTATCCAGGAGTGAATCTATATTTAGGAATTATAGTAGATTATTTATTCAAACTTCCGTCTCTAGAAGTAGAAAAATTCTTAGCGTATAACAATCAAAAATTAGAAAAGACTATTGATGACTTCTTAGGAATAAAATACAAAAATAAATCTTGGGATTCGAATGTGAAAATTGATAGTCATTTAGTTTCTTTAAAATTTGATTTAGGAGTAAATTTTTACCTATAATAAAAAAAAAGTATAAAATTATGTATAACATCCTAAATAAAGAACTGCTAGACGAAAATTTTCTTACTCTATCTAACAAAAATGAGAAGTAAAATTATGAAATTGCTT
This sequence comes from uncultured Rickettsia sp., assembly GCA_964554285.1. GTDB lineage: Bacteria > Pseudomonadota > Alphaproteobacteria > Rickettsiales > Rickettsiaceae > JADHZC01. Next base: position 19,414 of record CAZKNN010000016.1, on the reverse strand, counting down.
TTTAGAATTATTCTATCGATATTGTTAATCTTAATACCACAAAAAGTAGTAATAAATGCTCATGTACTTCCAGATAGTCTATATTTGAAATCTGGCGTTGGCATGAGTTTTTTTTGGAAAAACGAGGCTTTCAATATAAATAATACTAGCAAAACAAAGTATGACAGATCAACCTATAATTTTTATTTTCCAATGTTATATTTAGGGTATAACATAAATCAATATTTTAATTCTGGTATTTTTTTATTTAATTCTTGGTCTGTTAATCAGGCATTGTCTTATTCTGCAACCTTAGAAGAGTCTCTAAATAGTAAATATGTATCTTCTTACATGAATCTTGATTTAAATCAAATACTGCCTAATACTGAAAAATATCAACAATTAAGAAAAATATTTGATGAACAAAAAATTGCTAATGTAATTTTTGATTTTAGTAGTTTGGTGATCGCTCCATTCGTAAATTTTAATTTTTTAAATAAAAATAAATTTACTTTTTCTATTTCTGGCTATGGAGGGATAAATATTATGCACGGTATTAAATCCTCAGTAAATTATGGATTTAAAGATTTTTTTTCACAAATAGATACTGATAATAATACTAAATCTGAATTCAAATCCTGGATTCAAAACGAAGAAAATACTCAAAAAAGAAATACAAGTATAGATCCAAAACACAGAAATTCTATTAAGTTAAGCAATCATCTTCAAGAGGAATTAATGATTTATTTTTATAATGAAATCGTGTTAAATACAGATAAAGAAACAGAAATATCCAGAAATTACGGAGATAAAATTAATTTTACAACAAATTTTAGAAAAAAATTAGTTCCGTGTTTTGGTATAAATGTAGGCAGTAGCTGGAATTTTTCCAGTAATTGGGAAGCAAGTATTTTAGCACAAGTAAATTTTTTGGGTAATTTATCTGAATTATCAATAGATAATGTAGAAGGAAATCTCAATACACAAAAAATTTTCTTCAATACCCAAAACGCTGATCATAAAATAACATTGGGCTCAAATTACTTAATATCAATAGGATTAAGCTCAGAAATCAAATGTAATTTCTAATTGTTTATTTATTAAACAAAAAACATATCCTCAATCCAAGCCTCTGTATAGCCTTTAGAAATTTGTATCAATATCTTCACTAGATAATAACTCTGCTCTTAATACAGTAAAACTCTTCGTCTGAGTATCTGCAGTATCAGCACATTTCAATATTATCACTATTGTCTTTATATCAATATATTTCACTAAACAATAAGGAGGTTTTCAACCGCTACTAAACAGATAAGCAACTTTAATTACTCAAGTGTACTTCTAGCAGAAAGATTTTTTGACCTAAAAGAAGTATTTTATGTAGTATAGTTGTTTTTTAGCTAGTTGTCATGCGGCTCCTCTCTATATTGCAATATGCTTAAAAGAAATACACGCATCTATATCGTTGCTTCTTATTTCCTATAAATAAGGAAATTTTTAGCTGCTACTAAACAGATAAGCAACTTTAATTATTTAGAATTGTTTAATATTAATCTCATATGAAGAAATTATATCGTCCATAATTTATGCAAGTCACTTAAATGATTAACTATTAATACATCAGAGTTTTCTACTTCCACAGAACCAGGACAATATATTTTAGTGAATCCAAATTTTTTTGCTTCATTAATCCTTTTAATAGCATTTGGCACATTTTTGACAACTCCAGATAAACCAACTTCTCCAAAAAAAACTGCCTTACTTGAAATAGGTTTCTCTTTGTAAGATGATATTAAAGCAGCAGCTACAGCTAAATCTGCAGCTGGTTCAATTAACTTAAGTCCACCTACTACATTCAAATACACTTCATAAAAACTTAAATTAATTTTTAATCTAATATTTAATACTGCTAATATCATAGATAATCTATTATAATCCCACCCTACAACAGACCTTCTAGGAATATTCATAGACGTTTTTGCTATCAAAACCTGTACTTCTGCAAATAAAGCCCTTGATCCTTCAATAGTACTCAATATTGCATTTCCACTTATATCATCTCTAGATTGATTCATAAGAAAAATTTCAGAAGGATTTTGAACCTCCTTCAACCCTTCACTCAACATAAAAAATACTCCAACTTCATTTACACTACCAAATCGATTTTTAATAGATCTGATAATTCTAGAATTACTATATTGATCTCCTTCAAAATATAAAACTGTATCGACCATATGTTCCAACATTTTAGGACCAGAAATCATACCATCCTTATTAACATGACAAGAAACGATAAAAGCAATATTTTTACTTTTAGCATAATTTGTAATAATATTTGAACATAATTTGATTTGAGATATACTACCAGCAGCTGCAGCAATTTCAGAACTAAAGACAGCCTGTATAGAATCTATAATGACTAATTTTAGATCTGATTTTTCATTATAATTTTCTATAGTAGCTATAATATTTTCAATATTAATTGCATGAAGCACTGGAACTTTATTAGAAAGATTCAATCTTTCTGAACGTAACTTTATTTGCTGAGTAGACTCCTCTGCACTAACATATACTACATTTTGTTGATTAAAAGACAATTTACTAGCAATCTGAAGTAATAATGTAGATTTACCTATACCAGGTTCACCTCCTATAAGCACAATAGAAGCTTCAACTAATCCTCCTCCTAAAGTTCTATCAAACTCCTCTATATGAGTCTCTATTCGTCTGACTTGATTAAACGATACTGAGTCTAAATATTCTATTTGAGAAATTTGCGCTGAACTAAGAGCATTTTCTTGGGAAAATTCAATTACTTCTTCTATAATACTATTCCAACTATTACATTCTGAACATTTACCAGCCCATTTAGTGAAAACTGTTCCACAATTACTACAAATAAACTGTTTTTTTACCTTTCTCATTCAGATTTACGATAAAACATCGTATATAAATATATAATAACAGTCACTATAGCAAATAAGAACCAACTAATAGCATATTCTAAATGATTATCCTTGAACAATACAATTTGAGAAAGTTCTAAGTGTTGAATTTGGCTTGATGTATCACTAATTGCTAATAGATAATATGAATTTAAACTTACATCTAACAAAGATTGACTATCTTTTTTATTCAATGTAAATAAAATTTTTGAAGTATTTTGGGGAATAAACATATTGTGTTTTTCGTAGGGCATAACTATTGCTTGAAAATATTGCATTTTCCCTAAAGATCTCTTTAACTTAGTATTTTTATTAATCCAACCTCGATTAATTAAAAATCTTATACCAAGCTTATTTTGAATAACATTACAAATATATTTTCCATCTTGGGGTGCTCTAAACCCATATCTTGCTCCATACAAAAACACATCCTCCTCTATTATTTTAGCATTTATAGCTATCTTACTATACAGTGGAATAGATTCCAATTCTTCATAAGAGAGAAGAGAAATATCTTGAACTTTAGAATTAAATGATTCCTGTATATTATGCTTTAAGCTATGTTTGAATTTTAATCTCTCTAATTGCCAAAAACCTAATTTTACAAAAACTACTAAAAACAAAATTGCTGTAAAAGAAAAAAAACACTTAGTATAAAAATTTTTTTTACTCATTTATTTTACGTTATTCGCTATTTTTACATTTCGAAATTTCACAGCCTCAGAAAGGTGAATTTTACTTACTATTTCACTATTTGCAATGTCTGCAATAGTTCTAGCAACTTTTAATATACTCAAATAGGATCTAATAGAAAATTTAAACATCCTATGAGACTGCATTAATAATTCATTAGCTTTATCATCTAATTTAATTAACCTCTTTAAGATGTCTGCGCTCGCTTGGCTATTAGTTTCTATACCTGATTCTTTATAACGTAATTTTTGTATTTCCCTTGCTTTTAGAGCTCTATTTGCCATTTTAACAGAAGAAAAATATTCTTGCTCTGGACGTTCATCACTATCAAATAAATTAAACTCCTCCTCTCCTACTTCAGTTCTGATATCAAATCTATCTATAATTGGTCCAGATATTTTAGATTGATAACTTTGAGCGCAAAAAGGAGCTTTAGAGCAAGCTTTCATAGAATCATTTAAATATCCACATTTACAAGGATTCATTGCAGCTATTAATTGAAATTTAGATGGATATTTTATCTGATTACCAGATCTAGAAATTGATACATATTTATCTTCAATAGGCTGTCTTAAGGATTCTATCACATGATAACGAAACTCTGGAAACTCATCTAAAAATAATACACCATTATGAGCCAAAGTCACCTCTCCAGGGTTAACATTGTAACCACTTCCTCCTCCAACCATAGCAGATTGCGTACAATTATGATGAGGAGATCTAAAGGGCCTATCTGTAATTAGAGATTCTTCATTAAGATTCCCCGTAATACTAGAAATGATGCTAGCCTCTAAGACCTCTTGTGCATTCAACTTTGGCAAAATACTTCCCATCCTCCGAGCTAACATGGATTTACCAGTGCCTGGAGGACCAAACATTATAATATTATGATTCCCAGCAGCTGCTATTTCAAGAGCTCTTTTTGCTATATACTGTCCTTTGATTTCTTTAAAATCTACAATATTTTTCTTCTCTTCTTGTCTTTTTAACTCTGGAGGAGCTACCATTTGCGATCCTTTGAAATGATTAATTAATTGTAACAAATCTTTAACAGCAACAATATTAGGATTATCTGACCAAGCTGCTTCATTTCTATTATCAAAAGGACAAATAACTCCTAAACCAAGGGCATTAGCTTCAATAGCAGCAGGTAAAACCCCTCTCACTTTTAAAATAGAAGAATCTAAAGAAAGTTCTCCCAATATTAAATAATCACTTATCTCTAATTGAGGCAAAACATCCATAGATGCTAGCAACGCAGAAGCTATAGCAAGATCAAAATGGCTGCCTTCTTTTACTAAATTTGCTGGAGATAAATTTATAGTAATTTTTTTATTAGGCATAGAAAGACCCAAAGAAGATATTGCAGCTCTTACTCTCTCTCTGGATTCCGCTATAGTTTTATCGGCTAATCCAACAATAACAAAACCTGGAATTGACCTACTCATTTGAATCTGAATTTCAATTTTGACCCCTTCAATACCTTTAAAAACTATTGTGTTAATTTTTTTTACCATCATATCAAATTTCTTTCCAAAGCATTATGAATCTAATTGAAATTTTAACCTACAATTATTTTATTGCCCATCTTATTGATTCAATCAATAATTTGAGAATTTTGAACATTGTTTTATCATCCAATGAATAACATTGTAGCATAAAGCAATCCATATACCAATTCTTCTAAAAATTTTTATATTAGAGATTTCTACTTTTAAGCGTGTTCAAAATAATTTGATATCTAAAGATACAATATCAAGATGCACTATTGATTAATAATACCTATTTATTTTCAATATATTTTGCATATCTGCTGATTTTAATAACTACTGCTTAAATCTTCAAATTCTAAACATTTGATAGGTAAAATCTCATATCTATAATGAACAAAACTATTTGCAGATAAATCATCTAAAGCAATCCATCCGAAGAATAATATTTTTGGATCCTGATCAATCATTAACTCCTGCACTTTAAATAACATCCACTGTTTAGCATAAGCATCAGCTATTGATATAATATACTGTATTTGTAAATTCCCTAAGCAAATTTCATTCCCAGACTCAAGAATAAATTTCTTAATACAAGAATTAATTTTGTCTAGAACATGAAACTCTCCTCCTGCAAAATACTTTATTTGACTATTATTAGGAAAATCCACTGGCTCAGAATCATTAATTAACCTTTCAATAAAAAAGTCATTTTTGAATTCTTCATAATTTAGTGATAATACTTCTTTAACTTCTCTCTCTAAATCAAGTAGGTAAAACAAGTCTCCTGTTTTAGAAGGTACTAAAAACAAAAAAACAGCAAAACAAAAAAATAAATGTCTAAATGACATAATTTTTAACTACCCCTTTTCTTGCAAAAATATAAAATATCAAACCCCCTAAAATTCTTTCTTAATCTGCTTACGACAATTGATATAATCAGTGCACTTTTAGTATTAAAATAAAAAAATTTGTCCAATCTACCAATCTTTAACTATTTGATGTTGTTATTTAACAACTCAACAAAATCAAGTTAAGCTTCTTATAATGACCAATACATTCTAAATTAATCAAATCTAAAATTCAAATATGAATGAATTACGTATTTTCACCTTTCATTACTTGTAATACGAATATAAAAATATTCTTTCATAAAAAAAATCATAAGTAAAAACTCTACACATATGTAAGCTTTGTTATATATAAGGATTTTGTTTTATTATTAATATGTTTGGATTCATATCTAGAACTAAAGATAATTGATATCTATTTTAGAAAAAAAATTCGCTAATTTTTGACCTTGATCACAAAATTGAGATAATTCTGGAAGAATAGCTATTTTCTCCATATTAAAAATACTAAAATGATTTCTTAACCAATCTGCAGCGTCTCCATAAAAAATCTTCTTCTTTGAATTATTTACTTCTAAATAACTCATATTTTCTATGACAGAAGTGATTGACAGATTAAATTTCTCATATAATTTTATAGTTCGAGTAGCATCTATTTGAGATAATTTTTGAGGAGTAGTTATTAATATCACATGATCTATGACATAATTTTGTAAAATGCTCAAATGTATATCACCTGTACCGGGTGGAGTATCTATGATAAGAAAATCTGGATTATTCCAATCTGTAAGAGAAAAAAGTTTAAAAAGAGTCTTATTTGCTATAGGTGCTCTTATTGTTAGAGCTTGATCAGACTCTATAATCATTCCTATAGAATTGATAAAAACATCATATTTGAGTATTGGAATCATTTTATTATCTACTATTTGAGGTTTTGATGAAATATCAAAAATTTGTTGAATTGAAGGCCCATATATATCAGCATCTAAAAGTGCAATTTTTTTATCTGGATTATTATATGCTAATTTTTGAGCTATAAGTGATGATATAGTAGACTTTCCCACCCCACCTTTGCATGATGTAACAAGAATTATTTTTTTTGCTAATCTAATTTTTTCTGAATTGTTAGGGGTTTTAGGATTAGAGAATATAATTCTTAAATCTATTTCAGGAAATTTTTGTAACATTAATAATTTTAATTCATTTTGCAATTTTTTTTGTGTATTCTGTGCTATATTTTGTAATATCAGATATTTGATATTTTCTTTGTGAATAATTTTTATATCCTCTATTTTTAATATTTGTGAATAATTTTTATACAAGAAATTATTTATTTCTTTATCTAAAGATTGGTTCATACTTGCAATTCGTTGTAACTTGAGTTATTTATTTTATGAAGATTTTTTTTTTGAGATAATTAAAATAATGTCTACAAATTGTTTGAAATTAATTAAGAATATTTAAGACCACAAAATTATAGATTGTGTTTTAATTTTTTGGAACTAATTTTTAAGTTTTTTAATTAGAGCTATTAAAATATGAAAAAAATATTAAATTTATTATATAAATCTCCTTGGGATGATGAGGAAAATAGTTTTTTTACAAAAAAAAGAAACATTTTCCCCAAAGAGTTCAGAAATTTCAATTTTAATAATTTTTTTAATTTTAAAAAAACAAATCTGGTACTCTTTATAATTATTGCATTACTTTTATGGTTAGCATCTGGACTATATTCGGTAAAAGAAGGTTCTCGCGCAGTTATAACTAGATTTGGTAAATTTACAAAAGTCGCAACCCCAGGATTAAATTATCATCTTCCTTTTCCAATTGAAAAGAAATTCATAGCTAAAGTAGATCAATCAAGAAGAGTAGAAATAGGCTATAGATCTTATGGTTCAAGTGATTTTAGAAGGAACTCTTATGATGAATCTTCAAAAGATGTTCTTAATGAAAGTATTATGCTAACTGGTGATGAAAACATAGTAGAATTGAACGCAGACATTATGTGGCATATTTTAGACTTATCATCGTTTCTATTCAATGTATTGACTCCTGAAGCTACTATTAAAGCTGTATCAGAGAGTGCATTAAGAGATGTAATAGGGAATAGTAGCATATCTGCAATATTATCAGATCAAAAACATTCAATCACTACTAAAGTAGAAGCATTAATACAAGAAACATTGGATTTATACAATATAGGAGTCAAAATAGAACAAGTACAACTTTTAAAAGCTGAGCCTCCTAAGGAGGTTATAAAAGCATACAGAGATGTACAAACATCCAAAGCTGATAAAGAGAGAGACATAAATTACGCTTATGCTTATAGCAATGATATTGTGCCTAAAGCAAGAGGTGATGCAGAAAAAATGAATCAAGAAGCCTTAGCTTACAAAGCAGAGATAGTAGCAATAGCTCAAGGTGATGTAAAAAGGTTCAATGCATTACTAAATGCTTACTTAGATAATAAAGCCGTAACGATGCAGCGACTGCATTTATCTTATTTATCTGAAATATTTAATAAATCTAATATGTTTGTTTTAGATTCTAATCAACTTTTGCCTCATATTGATGTATTAAAAAACAATCAGATATTTCAAAAATCTCAAACAACCAAAGAAAAGTGAAAATAATGATAACAAATTTCCTTAAAACTTATGCATTTCCTTTAATTTTAGTAATTACGTTGTTTATACTACAAGATGTATTTTTTATAGTGCATGAAACTAAAAAAGCTGTTGTGTTTCAATTTGGCCATGCAATCAAAACTATTGATACTGCAGGGTTAAATGCAAAGATACCTTTTGTACAAAAAAAAATATTGTTTGATGATAGGATTTTGAATGTAAATGTTGAAGCTAAAGAACTTACAGCTTCTGATGGTAAAAGAATAATAGTAGATGCATTTTTAAAATACAGGATATTAGATCCAATAAAATTTTTTCAAACGGTATTTAATCAAACTGGAGCTGAATTACGAATGAATAAGATACTAGAATCTTCTATGAGAAAGGTTATAGGAAAAATAGCATTAAATGCTTTATTATCAAATAAAAGATCTGAATTGATGATCAAAATAAGGGATCTTGTAGATAAAGAAGTTAGTGTATTTGGTATAGAGGTAATTGATGTAAGAATCTTAAAATCTGATTTACCTGCAGAAAACAGTGCTGCAGTTTATAGTAGAATGCAAGCAGAAAGAGAAAAAGAAGCAAAACAGATAAGAGCTGAAGGTATTGAAGAGGCTAAAATAATAAAATCTAAAGCAGATAAAGAAGTCACAATATTATTATCTGAAGCACATTTAAAAGCTCAAATAATCAAAGCAATTGCTGACAAAGAGGCAGCTAAAATATATAATGATAGTTATGGAAAAAACAAAGAATTTTTTGAATTTTATCAAACCATGATTACTTATCAAAAATCTTTTAGAGAAAACAGTTATTTCTTTTTACCATATAATTCAGAATTTTTAAAATACCTAAATTTTGTCAATAAATAAATTGAGTACGAAAGGTAACAAAAGAATAAACCGGAATTTATGGAGTATATTATAGCAAATTTTTATCATTTTTTTGAAGTACAAGATAAAGATTATTTGTTATATAAATTTTTGTACATATGCAAAAGAAAAAATATCAAAGGTAGTATTACTATAGCTAATGAAGGAGTCAATGCAGCTATAGCTGGGTCCAAAAATTCTATAAAAGCATTGCTAGAGTTTTTTCGATCTTACTTAAAAGGCAAGAATTTTATTCTTCACTGTTCTCAAAGCATTAACATTCCCTTTGAAAAGCTTAAAATCAAAATTAAAGCAGAAATAATTTCTCTAAAAATGAATAATATAGGAGGATGCTCTAAACATTATATTGATCCTAAGGATTGGAACGAATTTATACAAAATGATGATGTGTTGTTAGTTGATGTTAGAAATAATTATGAATCTGATAGAGGATATTTCAAAGGAGCAATTAAGCCTAATTTAAGCTCATTTAGAGAATTTCCTAAATGGTTTGCACTAAATAAAAACAATATTCTTTTTACAAAAAAATCAAAATTAGCTACTTATTGTACTGGAGGAATTAGATGTGAAAAATTTGTTGCATATTTAAAATATATAGGATATGATAAAGAAGTCTTTCAACTAAAGGGAGGAATACTTGGATATTTAGGAAAATTACCCAAGTTTTCTACCAATTCTTGGTCTGGAAGTTGTTTTGTTTTTGATAATAGAATCTTACTTGAACAAAATTCGAGTTAACACATATGCAAGTTGTACCTTTTTATATCATATTTCTGAATTACTTCCTCTAATTTTCATTTTGCTTTTCTCTATATCCTGAGGTTATGCCTGTGTGCTAGCATTGATGCCTTAGGATTCATTATCTTTATCTATATAAAATACAATTTTTTTATATCTTATGAAAACATCTACATATTTTTCGAATAAAAACCTTATAAATAACTTGCTTCGTGCAGTAATTTTTTTATCTTTAGTAACTTTTTATAGCTATCAATACATATTTAGATTACTTCCTAATGTTATTATGCCATTTACGCATGAAAAATATGGTATCAACGCTAATGATTTTGCTTCTTTTGCAGCTTCTTACTACTTAGGCTATTTTATATTTCATATTCCTATAGGAGTCATGATGAATAGGTTGGGTTGTAAATTGATAGTAACATTATCTATTATTTTTTGCAGTTTAGGAGTCATACCTCTACTGTTCAGTGAGAATTGGTATTTAGTAATTTTAGGTAGATTCATAACTGGTATAGGATCTTCTACTGCTATTATTGCTGCTTTCCAAGTATTTAGAAAAATTTTTCCAAAACATTACTCGCAAGCTATAGGAGCTAATGTATTTTGTAGTTTAATCATAATGAAAATAGCTGGAAAATACTTATCTGAAATGATCAATGACACAGGAATGCAAGAATCAACTTTAGCATTAATGACGCTAGGACTTGTATTAGCTTTAGTTTCATACATAGTGATTCCTAATTTAAAATCCCAAAATAATGAAAGTATAATACAAGACATAAAACAAGTATTGTTAAACAAAAAATTTGTCATCATAAGCTTATGCGCTGGATTAATGGTTGGTCCTTTAGAAGGTTTTTCAGATGCTTGGGCTTCATTATTTTTAACAAAAGCTTATAAAATACAAAAAGTAATAGCTGATGAGATAGTGTTTTACATATTCATGGGGATGGCGATAGGAAGCTTATGCTTACCTTATATTGCTAAAAAATTTAATATTGAATATAACATTAATATATATTCTGCTATTTTTATGTTGCTTTTCTTTTCTATTTTACTTAGTGGAGCAATAAAATCTGATTTAATTAGTTGGCTTTTATTCATTTTAGGATTTTTTTCTGCATATCAAGTGGTGTTAATTCCTTTATTATCAACTTATGTAACAGCAGATAAAGCAGCATTTGCTTCTTCTATAACAAATATGATAATAATGTCTTTTGGAAATTTTTTTCATAAAACCATAGGTTTTACTCTAAATATTGCTTCTAACGGAAGCAATATTTATAGCTTAACTGGGATACAATATAGTTTACTAGTAATTCCTATATCTTTGCTTGTTGCATTCTTAATTTTATTTGTAATAAAAGATAAATAAATCAAAGATATTAATCACTTTTTGATATACAAAGGAAAGAGTTTACGCCCTGCTTTTTTGTTATGCAGGGCCAAAACATAATTTAAATTTACTGCTTGGGATATTTTAAATAATTCATATCTTATACATACACTAAAAAATAAGTATTTTTTGAAACGTACAAATTCTAAACTAATAAATAAATTTATAATTGTATAATTATTCTCTGATTTTTCACGTAAAATCACCAAAAAAATTTACTCAAATTTAACAATATTTTTTTCTCAAAGAATTTTTATTTGATATGTAAGCCTCCTCTCCCATTCTTTATAATGTAATCTATTCTTTTTGTAGTGAAGCTCAAGAGCACAAGATACACAAACAATGAATCCATTCTCTGAAGACTCTAAATAAACAATAGATAGTTATAAAAGTAACAAGTTTTTTCCCTAGTGCATTTAGCTTGATCAATACTCAAAGATATTCATTACAAATCTAGAATTATGTACAAACAATCTTTTTTCTCTATTCTTTTTCTTAGTGAAGATGCAAGCGCACAAGATGCAACAAACAATGAATTCATTCTCTGAAAGCTCTAAATAGACAATAGATAGTTATAAGAGTAACAAGTTTTTTCCTAGCTCATTTAACTTTATTAATTTAAAATTACTATCATTTATAAAAAACTCTAATATAATAACAATATACTTATGTAAAACACTTAGTTTTTTTAATGAAGAGAAATTTTTAGCCTATACCTACAAATACAGAGAACACAATAATAAGAAATACATGCATAAACAAAATGTAAAATTTACATAGCAAAAAAATATGTATATTATTTTATAGATTGAAAGTAAAATCTTAAGCTCTAAGAAACTATATTCAAATTCAAAGCTTATGAATCTATCTAATAATAGAATATATTAAATCCTTTTGTATATAAAAGGACAAAATCTTTATGAAATATTCTACTATTGATTATAAATAAGAAATTATAATCAAAATTTCTTTACTTATAAATTCTTAAAAAACCAACATAAATATAAGAATATTGAATCTCAATGCACAATTAAGTACTGCTCAATCAAAGATTCTATTTTTATAATAACCCAATACTAATACAAAAATCTGTATTATATAATTTGTCTTTGTTACTTAAATTATTTATAGATACCACTGTTAAGAATTTTCAATTTTTTGTTTTTGATGATAAAGCACACTTAAATATTTTAAACCAAATATCCATAAAATACATGTAATAAAAAACAAAATAAACAAAAGCTCACCTATATCTTCGTGTGTTGCATTAGGAAAAAACGTAAAAGATAAAAACTGTATAATAGTTCCAAAAGACTTACCCAATTGAACTCCTAATATTGTTACTGCTATTTTTCCTTTATTTTTCAGCTCATCATCTAAAGGTATATAGACCATTTCTTTTGAAGCATCATAAAGAGAATATTTAGAGCCCTTTCCTAATATATTTTGTAAAGAAGAAAAAATGATTATTATCTGCAATAAAAATCCTGAAGATACTCCTAAAATATCTTGTAGATTCACAAATCTATTATCCAATATAGTAAAAATAAAAAACGGAGTTCCAAAAATTAAAAACATGAAAGGAGATATACTAACGGTTGAAAACCATCCAAAATATTTCAAAATGAAACTCCCTACTATAGTACAAAACAAAGCAACAATGCTAGTTGCAAGCAAAACATTTGCTTGATATTGAGAAAAATTTTCTACAGAAGTATGCAAAGCTTTTACCCTAGAAAACCATATCCCTTCTATCAAATTTACACAAACACTATAAGATATAGTAACCCAGAATGCTAAAATTAAATATTTAGAACTAAAAATTAATCTTAAACTTTTTACTATCCCATACTTTAGGATATCAATTCTTTTGTTTCTGACTCGAAATTTTGATAAGGAATCTATATTTTTAACTTCAATATATCTATGTAAAATTAGAATTATAATTCCTGTAAAAATTATCACTAAAGTAACAGATTGCAAAAATTTTTCTGTATCATTTGTACTTTCATGAAAAAAATTCATTAAAAAGTGATTATTAGTTAAGAAATAGCTCAATATACCAGAAGAGACAATCATATTAGATTGACTAATTATGCCCATTGGAACATAAAGAGTAGCAGCTTCTTTCACTGAATTAATTTTGTTAGCTAGTTGCCAAAACAAAAGAGAAGATATGACTACGGGCCACAAATCAGACATTGAAAATAATAATGCATAGCACCAATTTTGCCAAAGCAAGAAAAACCACTTTAAGTGAGGAAATTGTACAATCAAGCTCTCTATCCTATGTATGGTAGGATGAAAATACTGTGTATTAGGAAATACAACAAAAGCAAATAATGCAAAAAATGTTAAAAAGAATATCGTAACAATTCTAAAAATTTGCTCTGAGGTAATAATATTCATGAGTTTTATATTAAGTAGCATAAAACCTAACCCTAAAGGGAATTGTAACAATTTAATAAAACTAATACTTTGAGTTCCTAATTGAGTTACAATGAGGCTTGTGCTTACATTTCTTATAAGGTTTTGATTTAGCAAAATCAGAAACATCAAAATAGAGAGAGATAAAAATTTTATCCAAAACCTTATTTCAAAAAATCTAACAAAATGTGAAATTTTTCTCAAAATAACCATAAAAACCAATACAGTAAATTACAAAATATCATTAAATAATTATAACTATGTCTTTAATATAAACTAAAACTTAAGCAATTACAAATTGTCAATTTGCTTAAATAAAAGTCCATATTTTAAAAAAACTTAGATAAAGAAAATAAAAAATAAGTTTATAATAGTTAGGCAAATTATTTTGAGGCATCATAAAAGAGTGGTTAAATCTCTTTCCTATAATACAAAAACAATTGTTAGTTGTAATAAAAAATCCGAAAAAAATATTCCTAAAATATCTTGTAGATTCATAAATCCACTATTCAATACAGAAGAAAAAAATGTAGTTCCAAAAATTCAAAATATAACAAGATATATGCTAAAAGTTAAAAATTATCTAAAATACTTCAAAATAAAATTCCCCATTATAGTACAAAACAAAGCAACAATGCTAGCTACAAACAAAACATTTGCCTGATATTGAGAAAAATTTTCTAAAGAAGTATGCAAAGCTTTTCACATAGAAAATCATATCACTTATATCACTATCAAATTTACACGCAAACTATAAGATATAGTAACCCAAATGCTAAAATTAAACATTGAGAACTAAAAATTTATCTTAAACTTTTGACTATCCTATATTTTAGGATATCAATTCTTTTGTGAAATAATAAAAGTACTAAACAAAAATAAGTGTATTACTTAGAATATCTATTGCCTATTTTCAAAATTAACTAAATTTTTTTAAACATATGAATAAAGATGATTTAATCACACAGATAACATACAATCAAAAAATGACTACAGGATTGCACAATATTATTTAGAAGCTGCAATAAAAGGCATAATAAACGTAATGAAACAAGGGAAAAATCTAAAACTTGTAGGTTTAGGAAGCTTTTTTATCTAGAATAGAGATAAAAGAAAAGCAAAAAACACTATTACTCAAGAGATAGTAACTGTTCCTGAAAAAATTACATCTCTTTTAGAGCTAGATATAAAATAAAAGAAGCAATGAATTTTAAGAAAATTTTATTATCAACTAAAAAACAAAAATCCTCTAAAATAAAAAAATAAATTTATGAAAAATATATCAAAATACATTTTTATGTATTTTGATATTGTTTGTTATACATTGCAAAAAAAAAGCTATTTTTCCTGTTTTAAGAAATTTCCTGCAATAATTCAAAAACACAAATTAGTTGTTGTTCTCTATGAAGATTACAACATGGTTTAGAAACATTGTAACTAAGACTAATTCAATTCAATCAAATAGCATAGAGCCAGGGCTCTATTCAATCAGAAAATTTTTGTCAATTTACACAAATTTACATGTATATACATTACGAAATAAAATCTGAAAATAAAAAATTAACCCAAACTTCTTTTCAGAGTTACTCTCTTGTGGCTTATAGAATTAGTCTTATATTAAATGAGAAGTTGCATAAAACATTTCAAGAAGGTTCTAAACAAAGATTTTTTATATGCTACAAAAAAAGCAATTTAAAATAAGTTTTAAAGAGTATAGTGAAAATTTTAGTACTACTTTAAGTGTTAGTAGGAGTGTTTTAAATGCTGCTGTTGATATTTCCATTGATTCTAATATAGAATTATATGCAATAGAGTCTCAAAAAGAATAAAAATTAATCTTTGCTCTCACACAAGATATATCAAACAAAAAAAAAGGAGTTGGTAGCTAATTTTACAACTGAAAGACTTCCTTTCATTGCTCAAAATGCAAAAAGATACACCTTATATAATTTAAATGATATTGTTGCTTTTAAAAGTTTTTATGGTGTTCATTTGTTTGAACTTGTTCAAGGTTTCAAATATTCAAATACACAGATTTAAAACGCAAAACTTTTGTTAGAGCTATACAAAAAAAATAAATACTATCCTTATCTAGAATTAAGTTTCGAAGAGATTTATTTGAGTAGAAAAGTAGAAAGTGTTAAATTTTGATTTAAACCAGCTATTTAAGAAATTGGATAGGGTGTAGAACAATTAGCAGAAATCCTCGATTTATTACCTATTCACTAATCTAAAACTGTTAGATAAGTATGAGACCAAAGAAAAACTGAGTTTGTCAACTGAAAGAAAGTAAAAAGCTCTACAAAAACAGATCGATGCTGCTATATCCTCTAAAGAAAAACAGAATATATAAAATAAAACAAATACAAATAGCTAAAAATATGCTTTCTAAAGACAGTATATATAATTTATTCCTCATGTATCATCTCAAACCACCTCTCTACATAAGACAATTGTCTCTCATCCATGCATAACACTAAGGATAATTTATTCATTATATGCCAAATCAAATAAACGATCGTTTATGAAATATATTCTGTTTTTTTGTTATAATATTATAATATATGTTATAATATACAAATTAAAATGTTAATTGAATATGAAATAAAAAATACGCGCTATTGGTTCTTAAGCTGGAATCATTATTCCAAAATCTTTTTTAGAAAAAATGTCTTTATCATCAGGTGAAGATGTGTTCTTGAATTTAGAAAATGGAGAACTAAAAATATCGCCCTATAACTCTAAAGTAGAACATCAAATTCTGCTTGCTTAAAAAATTATGAAAGAGGAGAAGAATTTATTACACAGATTAGCACATGCATAAACCTGTCTGGGTAGAAAAAAAAGCAGTATTGTCCATACACGATCATCAAATAAGATAATAACATAGCGGTATAGTGGGTACCATAAATGAAGGAAGTTTAGATTCAGCTTTATGTGACCCAAAAAATGTTTTTTTTATATCAAACACAAAAGTGTCTGATAGAGGTTGGCGCGTCTTGTGCTATAAAAATAATAAAAAATCATCCTTTTGCAGATGGTAATAAAAGAACTGGTTTTATTACTATGGGATTATTTTTTAGTATGAATAAAATCTCCTTTTCAGCCTTAGAATAGGAAAAATATTTTTCAGTTGTATCTTTAGCAAATAATAGCTGGAGTGAGGAAGTTTTTTTAAATTGGGTAAAGTTAAATCAATCTCATATACAACAATTTTGCTGATGAATTTAAATTTGATGCAAAAATTTTTTCTATTTTTTCATTGGGCATAAATATAAAAAGATCCTTAGATAATGCATCGAATAAATTTTCTTCTCTATCTGTGTCCTTATAGCAACTTAATCTATCCTTGAACCAATTTGGAGCCTTAACCTCAATCTTCGCTCTATCAAATCGCCTATCATAACGTTTATCTAGAGTCTTCTTAATGAAACCTTTGTTTTATAAATTTTGCAATAATTTAGTAATTGTTTCTCTATGAGAACAAATCATATTTGATAAATAAGATAAAGAAACTTCTGCATAATATCTGCTCTTACAAAAGATATTCATGGTTGGTTTGTAAAACAAAAAATCTAAGATATAATCTCTTACACAAAGGATTTATTACCTCTTTTAGTAATTTTAAAATCTTTTCTAAAAATTCTCTAGTTATCTTGATTTGAGACTTGAGGGAAAATAAGTCAGTTACAGAGTCACAAATGCTTCTTGTTTTAACTAAGAGAAAGTTGTAACATTCATGTTAAGTTGATACTAGGTTATTTTTTATTATCACTTAACAAGTAATCTAGTTGATATTTTTTCCCGTATCAATCCAGAATTTTTCAAAATTTATTTGTAATAACTTTCTTCTGACTTGTGTTATACTAATAAAATCCTCTTGGTCTAATATTTTTAGTGTATTTTTTACAGTGTATGGATCAGCTTTAAAGCTTTTGCTCAGGGCTTTTTGTTGGTTTGTAGGCATGTTCTTTTTTCTTTATGAAATTCCATTAAAAGCAATAATACTTTTTTTGTATTTGATAGCTTTGTACATAACATAGAAGCAAGCTTTGTTTGATCAAATGTTATCCATATTTTGAGAGTATTTCCAAAAGTTATCAAGCTTTCTTATTGTTAGTTCATTAAAATTCATTGAAGATAATTTACAAATATCTGAAGATATTTGAGGAAAAAATCATCTGCTGTGGGTATTGTGATATTGATTGAAATTTTTTTTTACCCTTAAAAATTGTTTCTCCTCTAAAGTATTTTTTGCTCTAAGAATAGGTATAGAAGTAACATTTAACATTTGAGCAAGGCTCCACCATTTTTACCTTTGTAAAAAATTTATCACTATTTTTAGATATAAAAGCTTATCAAGATAATTTAAGTTTTTGGATTACAGTATACAATCCAACAGATCTATTGGTATTTGAATTAAATTGTCTTTTAGGTAAAAAAGTAGTAAAAATTAGATTCGAATTTACTCCTCAGGGTAAACAAGATTTACTGAATTCACACTCTGAGCAAACCCCCTGACCTCAAGAAATGCTAATATCCGATAACAAATTAGTGCAAACAAAATTTTCAGAGATTTCTCCAATTAAAGAACAGAAATTTACAAAGCAAATAAAAAAAACAATCCAATCCAACAAAAAAGGAATACCCACATGCCTCCAATATAGTCAGAATAGACCAACAAGAGACAAAAAAAATCTCCAAAAGATAAAATCTTTTTGGCAAAAAATTCGCTCTTTTCTATTTTGAACCACTAACACCACTAATTGTAGTAATTTTAGTTTTTTATCGATGGTTGTACCCCCACTTCTGTTTTTAGACTTTTTATTTGTGGGGGGTGCTTACAACTTCTTTTTTTACTCTTTTCAACATTAGAAAATATTGCTCCAATACTTTGAGACCTTCTGAAAATTTCTTGCGTAGGATTGGGGTTACCGCACTCACTTCTTCTAACACATTACTACAAATATTATAGTTAGTATCTTCTTGAGAATGATACCAATTGTACAAATTTTGATATGTTCTACTTACCTTATCAAGAATTCTAAGTCCATAATGTTTTAATAATGTCAAAGTTCCTTCTTGTGCTAACTTAAAGTTAATTTTAAGATTACTGGTTTCTGCAAGTGTTTGTTGAGATGATAAAAATTCTACTTTAGATCTATATTGATCTATATCTGATAAATTTAACCTTGATCCATTTAAAATTCTACTAAACACTTCATTTCTGTACTCCCTTCTTATCATCATTCTGGATGCAAGGAATTTTTTAGATTCTTCTTGAACATTTTGATCTATCATAAGTTGTACTTTGCTATATGCATATGGTTTAGCGTGAGTTCCTGGAATATTAAATTTAAGACTTT
>CAZKNN010000015.1:0-7493 GCA_964554285.1 uncultured Rickettsia sp. | reverse complement strand
AACTGCAAATCCACAGCTCTTACACAACCAATTCCTTCCATTCATTCTTTGCTTTGCTTTGCATTTTGGACACGTGCTTGATGTTCCTCTCTCTGAGCCAGTGGAACACTTTATCCATACTCTAAAGCTATACACCTATCTTGTCTTTTTACCAAGATCTAAATATAGTTGCTTTAGTTCTTTCCATTTGGTAAATCTATGCTATTTTAGTATAAAAAGTTCATTTGTATAAAAAACTCTAGAAAAAGGATGTTGTTTTTTTGTTCTAGTTTTTTGAGTAGTCTAACGTTACAGAGTAGCTCTGGAAATGTTAACATTCACACTATTTCCAAGATACCCAATTCTTTATTACTCAAAAGTGCTTTTATGATCTTTTCTTGAGCAGATTTTTATCTTTTTCTGTCTATCTCCTATTCTGTTATCTGATCCAGTAGCTGCAAGACCAGTTTTTTACTTTCTATGTTGAGGTCACACGCATATTTTATAAGTACCAACGAAATAATGTTAAAGAGCATTTTTTATACTAAGAAGATGTATAAATGAATACTCCTTGCTAGATTAAAACTTTAAGAAGATTGTTCTTTTTTTGAAATTTTTTACAATTGTTACTAAATCTTGTAAACTGAAAACTAGCAGATATAGTTACCAAACAAATAAAGTATCTCCTATTCGTAGAGCTCGTCAATAATGTTGTAATTCTATACAGGCAAATGTTTTACCAGATATTCTTCTGAATAAATTTGTGTTTCTTGTGTTCCTAGTTGTTTGAGTGCTAATATTTGCAAGTGAAGATTTTGCGAGCCATCTTGTTTGGAAAGTCGTCGTAAATGTAGAACATGATTGGTATTTTTATATTTTGTATATTTATGATGAATTTATAACAGATTCAAATGGCAAAAAAACAGAACTCATAGATTTATAAAGAAAGCATCTATTAATCTAAAAAGGAAATAAAAATTATCTTCAAGCAAAGCCAAAGGAAGTAAAAACAAGGCGAAAGCAAGAATTTTAGTAGCGAAATGCCATGAAAAAATCTTCAATGCAAGAAATGATTTTAACATAAATTATCTAAAAAATAATAGACGAAAACCAAGTTATTATAGTAGAAACTTTGTGAAAGTTAAAAAACATAATAAAAAAAGGAAATTATCGAAACATATATGAGATGTAGAGTGGTATAGCTTTGTAGATAAATTAACATACAAGGCAAGTGGTACAGGAAAGAAGCTATTGAAGATAAGTAAATTTTTTGCAAATTCAAAGATATATTAAACTTTTAATAGTAAGAACGAAGAATTGAGTTTAAAAGAACGGGAATGGATTTGTAAAAAATGTAGTACAGAGCATGATAGAGATATCAATGCTGATTATAACATAAAACAAGAAGGGATTGTAAATTTCAAGGCCGAAGGTCTGTTCTGCTCTGCTAATTGAAGTTGTCTAAGAATTTCAAAAGAAAGCGGTTACTATATGTTAGAAGCTTAGCACTTTAAATCAAAAATCAGGGATTGGAACACAACAAGTATAGCAACAGCAAAGCAAATAGCATATTTTGTAATAATAATATAAAAAATAAAACAGATGATATGTAGCAATTATCCTTATATTACAGAATATTACTTAACCTTTTTCCTATAACCACTGGTTAGATTCATGCTTTCGGACACAATAGCTCTGAATAGCTAGTGAACAATACTATAACGCAGCGAACAATAACTGTTCAATAGTTACAATAGAGAATATCATTTCTGTATTTATATTATCAGCAAATAATACAATGTATCCAACAGACTTAAACAAGGAACTCTTTTCTGGTGTAATAACGTGGAAGGGCAACTTGATATTGGAGATACTACAAATAAATAAACATCAGTAAAAATTACTACGGTTATAAACCTTAAACAAGTCGTTACAAGTACTGGATACTATTCTTCTGGTCCAGCTAGAGGTGATGCAATAGCAATTCAAGAAGATAGTACATTATAGCACAATGGCTACAACTGTGTAGAACATTGGATAAATGTATAAAAATATATTGTTTTTCATATTTATTTTCAAAAAGCAACAATACTACTAAAAAATAATAAGAAAAATATCAAAAATCCCTTAAATGCAATATTAAAATATTATTGCACTTCAACTGCTAGAGCAATCTTTATTACCATTATTATCATATTTTATAACTTTTAGTTTATTTTTTTGATATGATTATTTACAACATAAACTAGTTACTAAATTGAATTTTTTATGTTTATTAACTATTTTTACTAAAAATTTACATTAGCATTTTCGTTTTAATTTTATATCTTTAAGCACAATACTAAATAATTAACTTTTTTTATGATTCTTGGAATCACTTTCTAAAATGCGTATTTCATTCTATTATTCTTGATTTAATTAATAACTTTAGGTTACGCTTTATGTTTATGTCTATTTGTCTGTACTAAACATGTAATACATGTAAATTTTGATTAACTTTTTTGCTTGCATGTTATATTCTGATAAACACATACCCATATCATTGAATCTCTCTATTTATAAATAGATTTTACCTCTACATTTTAAAACAACGCATTTTATGTAATATATAAAAATAGAACAAAACATTTATCATCTCCAATGCATTTTGGTTGCTACAGAAAAAATCTTTTTTGAAATATTAATAAATGTATAAAGCAAGTATCTTCCATCTAAAAAAATCTTGCAATCTGAAAAAGCATAGCAAAACTTGCTTGATTTATTCTATTATAAGAAACAAAAGTTTAAAATCCATTATTACAAAGACATAAATTGAATATCATACTAATATTTTAAAATATAAGAAATAAGATTGTTTAATGAAAAAAATTTATAGCTTGTATAGATTGAAAATAAGCAATTTATCTATCATTTTGCCATTATGCAAAACGCCATGTAAAACTCTCCATTATGCATTTTCAACAAAATAAATAATGCTCTAGTAAACTAGAAAATTGATAGTATTTGTTTATTCTAGATTCTTCACAAAGAAAATTATATATGAAATTTTTCTTAACAAAAAGAGAGAGAAAAGATCAAATTGAGAGTCCTTATTAAAAAGATCAATTTAGAACAAATAACTTTACTAAAAATAATAAAAACAACAAAATAACTTTTGTAAGCAATATATATTTAAGAAAAATTTTATATATAAGAGAAAATTGAAAACTGACAAAACATTACACATAGATTCACAAAAGTCTGACTATTTTGATATTTAAGATAATTAAGCTAAATAAAACCACTTTTAAACAAATGTTTGAAGAACTGAAGAGCATCACATAATACTAATATAGAATTTTATGTGCTTCATTCTATCTTCTAATAGGTCAAATTGTTGATTGTTCTATATTAAGATTGTGTTGAAGCATTATTTTAGTTATATAAACATTAATTCTCATAATAGCAATATTAAAAATATCAATAAATATCAATAGATAATGTAAATCATAATTTTAAGCAAACAAATCTACTTTTAGAGTCTAGTTTATATGGAATTAATCTATAATTTTATATAAATAATTTGTTTGTAAACTAATTCAAACCACTTAACAAATCTAATAAAATTGTTTACGTAGAGTCTCTAAAATATAATTACATAACGCCTACGTATAGTGTTTTGATAAATGATCTTCAAATACTAACAGGCTATTATTCTAAATAATGATAGCTAAAGCACTACAATAGAGTTCAAAAAAATAAAATAACACAAAATATTAAAACTGCTTGAAATAAATTGAGTAAAGAAAATATATAAACAATCTTAGTAAAATAGAAAAAGGATATAGAAAAAAGACATCACAAGAATACTATACAATGAAAATATAAAATAGAGATATTAGATAAAAAAGTTTTGAAAAAAATTTCATTCAGTGCTCTACAAAATCAAATAATAAATAAGTAGATTGACATCAATTATTTTTTCTACAAATTCAAAAACAACAGGAACCTGTTTTAAATGTTAATCAAAATAAAGAGTAAGATCACAAATTTGATATAATGTAAGAACTAGAATTTTAAAAATCACAAAAATTGAGTAGGAGCAATAACATTTTAAATAGAATGTTAAAAAATAAAGTTCAGTTTTCTAATACACAATATCCACAATAAAATACACAATAAAAATCAAGTACAGATATTACAGATATCTATATAAATATCAATCAATACATTAATATGAAAATAAACTCTTCTAACAAAACAAAAGCATAAATATATCAAAATTGATATATTTATAAACTCAATAAAATGATTTAAACATTCTATCTTGATATCCAAGATCATAGAATTGAGATTTTGAAACAAATTATTAAAAAATATTTATACTAGATCAAAAATATTTGTGTTAATTTTACAATTAATAATTAAAAAATTTACTATAAAAAATTTTTTTTTAATACTTTCACCTTATACTTGTTATAATCTACATAAACTTTACAATTTTTATTATTTTATTAATACGAACTAAAAAACTAAGGTCAATGATTATGCAAGAAATAAAATCTCCTACTCAAAATGAGTTGAATGTAGAGGAAAAGACTTTACAAACAAACAATATGTTAGACAAAGAAACACAAACCCTAGAGAATCAAGAAAACAACTTAAATAACAAACAAGAAAAAAACATAGAAGAAAACACAATAGCAAGAAGCGATTCTACAGCAACAACAATATCAAGATCTGATTTAGAATCATTATCTGATTTAGAATCATTATCAAATGTTGATACAAGTACAGAAGATGCAATAAAAACATCTAAAAATGAATCTGAGGTAAATGTATCACAATCTGATACAAAAGAAGCTTTGATAAATGACAGCACAAATACAGAAGATGCAATAAGCTCACCTATCAATGATACTGAATTGAACAAAGTATTCGAAAAAGAACTTTATAAAACATTATTAGCAGAAGACAAAGGAGAAATAGGAAAAAATTTTAATAATTTAGATAAAGATGATCAAGAAATGTTTCTATCTAAATTAGAGAGCTCAATGGAAGAAAGCAAATTATCTCCCTATATGCTCTATGGTAATTTACAACAAAAGATTGAAAATGATATACACGAAGAAAATAATGTAGAAGACAGCACTAAAAACAAAATGCAAAAAATAGTAACATCCATGCATGAAAATGAAACTAAACTATATGGAGAAAATATGCATGAAACCATAAAAGCTACAATAGACTTACAAAACATCATAATAAAGAATTTAAACAAAAATTTCAATCAAAGATACAAAACAAATTATAGTGATGAAGATTATAGAAAAAATATATCTGGTGAAGTTGGGATAGAGTTTTGTCAAGAAATAGTAAATAATAAAGAAAAAGTTGATAAAATTCATCGAGCATCAGAAATTTTACATAAAAAAATCTTAGAACGTGAAAAAGAATTTACAAATAGCGAAAACTTTATACCAGAAAAAGGAGTAGATAAAAATCATAATTTAGCAAAAGCTGAAAACTTCAGTACAATAAAAAATATTTTCAAAAATAGCATTGATTCTTTACCAAGTAACTTTAAAAAAGAAATTTTAACTAATGCTGAAATAAGAGAGGGAAATCCTCCTTTAAAAAATCTTCTAAATGATATGTCAAATACTTACAAACACATGTATCCACACGCTAGGACTGTAGTAGGAAGTGGTGTACAAATAGGAGCCATGACAGCTAAAGCAGTAGGTGCAATAGTGCTTTTACCAGTATTGTTACTTTATGAAGTAGCAAAAATTGGAATAAATACTGTAAAATCATTAGCAGAACATGTAAAAAACGCGAATCCTAAAAAAGACATAGAGACAGCTAGAATATTAGCAAACCAAGAAGTTAAAAAACTTCAAGATTTACGTAAATCAATACATCACAACAACACTAAAAAAAAGTTGACTCCTCCTAGCACTCCTAGTAAAGGCACTGATAACGAAAATTCTGTTCTACAAAAGGAGTGATTAAATTGATAGAAATTAATTTAGATTAATTTTTTTACTCCAATATCCTCTCTTAAAAAGAAGGATATTGGAGTATTTTTTATATTGTCTAAAATGAAAATTTTTTCTTTACAAAACTAATGTATTTATCACTCTGTAAAATGCATTATAAAACTTTTTCTTTATATATTGTGTGTATTTTTGATACAGAAAAAATCCATGAAAGAGCTACCACAATAAATATGACAAGCAAAATAGGAGCTATAGAACT
This sequence comes from uncultured Rickettsia sp., assembly GCA_964554285.1. GTDB lineage: Bacteria > Pseudomonadota > Alphaproteobacteria > Rickettsiales > Rickettsiaceae > JADHZC01. The sequence continues at coordinate 1,274 of CAZKNN010000015.1, read as the reverse complement.
ATAGGTAGAATGAATAATAAAAGTAAATAATATAGTTTGTACAAGACTACTTAGTGATTTTCCTATTTTAGGGCTAGCAACATCTACAGCTGCTTTACCTTTAGTTTTTAATTCTTCATCTAGTGGTATATAGAGCATTTGCATTGCAGAATCCCATATAGAGTATTTGATACCTTTAGAGAGAATATTTTGTAAAGCTCCTATAACAACTATTAAATCTAATACAGGAAAAGAAAACATGTATCCTATTTTTTGCGATATACCATTTTCACAAATCACTAATGCAAAAAATATAAGTCCTGTAACCATTATAACTGTTGGGGTTAAAATAGCTGAGATAAACCAATTATATTTTCTGATTAATAAATTTCCTAACAATGTAAATAACATTATACAAATCCCTGTCCAAAAAATGAAATTGCTGTTAAAATTCGCGTAATCATTTATATTTGGATACAGTTCTTTCATTTTAGATTTCCATACTCCCTCTACTAAGTCCATAGTAATGCTAAATGCTGATGCACAAACAAACATAAACCATAGATATTTTGATCGCAAAATATATTTCGCACTTGCTATAAAACCCATTTTAAGCTCGGATTCTTCTTTTACAAAATTTTTGTGAGGTGAATAACTTTTTATTTTATGTAGCAAAAAACAACACATAAGAGATGAAATTCCTACTAAACTTAGGGATATTTGAGTCATTAAAATTTTTTTTACATGATCTGGAAAAAAAATCCTATAAATCAAATTGTCAAAAGAGCTAAGGTATTCCATCAAAATTCCAACTATAATCAATGAAGAATTACCTACAAATGCAAATAAAGTATAGAATTTCTTTGCCTGCTCTGTAGTATTAATATTGTTCATAAATTGCCAAAAAAATAATACATAAAAAATATTAGGCCATAACTCACAAAAAGAGTAAAAGAACACATAAGACCAGTTACCAATAAGTATTATATACCATTTCATATAATGATATTTTGTACTTAGCGCTGCTATTGTTTCCTGATTCATATGAACATATTTTACATTTGGGTAAAGAAAAAACGCAAAAACGATAAAAAAAAAAGTAAAAAACGCAATGAAATAATAAAACATCCTAAATAAAGAAATTTTATTGCCTAATAATTTTGCATATAAAATTACCAATATAGCAGCTATTGGGGAAACAAAATATAATTTAGTAAAACTAATCAATTCAGCACTAAGTTCAGAAACTAATATAGAATCCTTTAAAATCCTTAAAACGTTTTGATTAAACAATA
>CAZKNN010000014.1:0-30121 GCA_964554285.1 uncultured Rickettsia sp. | reverse complement strand
TAATCAACAAAATCATTTAGATAATTATTGTTTATAGAATAGGCATCAGTATTAAAAAATAAATAAGTTTTTTGCAAGCTCAAAGATATGTTCAACATGTAAGAGTAAGAATGAAAAATTGAGTTTAAAAGAACGTGAATGGATTTGTAAAGAATGTGGTACTGAGAATGATAGATATGTAAATGCTGCGTATAACATAAAACAAGAAGGGATTATAAATCTCAAGGCGGTGTGGGGCTGTCCGTCTCTGCTAATTGAAGCTGTGGAAGACTTTCAAAAGAAAGCTGTATTGTGATATTAGAAGCTTCGCACTTTAGGGCAAAGAGCAGTCACTAATAGGTAAAAAATTCCTTTGACAATTGATGCCATTACCCAACCTAAAACACAAATCTGTAACATGCAATATATTAATATATATATCACTATATTATCCCTACATTGAGAAAAATTTGTTTAATTATTGTTTGATAATAAATGCTGCATTATTTTTATATATTCAAGTAAAAATGGCATTAATAAAATTAATTTTTTTAGCTGCTATCAAAAAACACTACCCTAAAAAATAAAATACAGTGAAATGTCGTATTTTCTTAAAAATTGATACATGTACGAAACTACATGTAAAATTTTATCAATTTTAATTACTTTGATAAATATATTTATTGTTTTTGGTTTGTTTATAATTAAGCATTTTGTAGATTACAATTATTTATTATTGATAAACAAAATTTTGATATGAATGTAAGTTTTCAAGAACTCTCATTACATAATTTCTAGTTTCTGGAAATGGAATCATCTCTATCCAATTAATTATTTTATCTAAAGAATTCATTAATCTTGGATCTTGATATTTTTTTATCCATTTTTTAACATTAGTAGGACCTGCATTATAAGAGGCTATACCTAATATATAGGAGCCGTTAAATTCCTTAATTTTATCAGCAATATAATGACTACCTAAAATTATATTATAAATAGGATCAGTTTTTAATTTATCAAGATCAAATTTTATTCTTAACTTTTTACATACTTCACGACCTGTAGGTGCTAACACTTGCATTAAACCATATGCATTACTTCGGCTTACAGCAAATTTATTAAAATTGGATTCTTGCTTAATAATACTATAGACCAGCACTTTATCAGTAGGTAATTTTAGTCCTTCATAGGGAGTAGGAAACAAAAATTCCTTTTCTACAAAACCTTTCTGTAAAGCAGCCTTGCCAATCAAAGTTTTCAAATAAAGATTTTCATTTTTATCTTTTATATCTAAGCAATTAAATAATAAGTGAAATTCTTCTACCTTATTCACAAAAGGAATAAATCCCAAGATAAAATCTTCTAACAATTGGTTATGATTTAAATGAGATTTATTATAATGCTGAATCAAAAATATGGCATTTTGCTGCTCCTTTAAGCGTTGATCATTCATATTAAGATGCTTTGATACATTAGACTGAGTATATGAATACAAATTCTGTCGATCAAGCTTTCTAGCTGATGCTTGACCATAAAAATTTAAACTATGGTTAGCAGATTTAGCAAAATGTATACTTGCATGATTTTTTAAATTTAGCTCTTCATAAGCTCTAGCAATCCAGTAATAGCCTTTAGCCTTACTAGTATAAGTTATTACTATATGATCAAATTTAAAAAAATGCTGTAATGCTAGTTTAGGTTTTTTTAAAAAATTAAGAGCTATCCAACCAGCTAAAAACTCATTTTCACTAGAATTTATTTTAGTTTGCATATAATTATTGGAAGCTATTTTATAAGCATTTAAATATTGCTTTTTAAATAAAAATTCTCTAATGAAAAAGCTTTGCAACTTAGAAAATTCATCTATCTTATCTTTATCAGCACTAACAATTTTTAATAGCATAATAACTTCCTGATAATCTGAGATGTGGTTTTTATAAGTGTTTAAGTAATGATATACTAAACTAGATAGTAAATAATTTGGATCTATTTGAGAAATTAAAGTTTTAGTAAATTTTTTATCCCTACTGATTTTTTGAAATAAAACAATATTTTTTTGATAATTTTTATCTATCAGATGTAAATATTTTTGAGCTAATGAAATTTGCCCCTGCCATAAATAATTATTAACTTTTTGTAAATAATCTTCTTTTGATAAAACAATACCAAAAGATTTTTGTTCTTCTATATCATAATCAATACAATAAGATTTGACTAGCTGAGTTATATATTTGGTGTTTTGATTTCTATATTTTTTGAGAAGCTTTATATGCAATAATGCTGCTTGTTGAGTATTAGGCCTATATTTGGCAAACCATGCACAAATTATTTCTGGATTCGTATTCTTCTTAATAAAATATTCAGCATTTGCTATCATCAAAGACCTATCTGGCCATTTTTGATTAGAAATAATAAAATCTAATACCTGTTCAAATTTCAAATTTGCTGTATCTAAATGTACTATTTGTTGCCAAATCTGAATTTTTTTAATAATTTTTATGTTAAGTTTTGTAGCAATTTTATTAGAATTCTTAAAGTTTTTATTTGATAATTCTTTAAAAAATTTATACACATCTCTTTTTTGATTCTTGCTTAGAGTTTTAACATCATGTTCTAAATTAATTTGATTATTGTTCCTCAAATCTAAGTTTGATGCTAAATCAAATTGATTTAAGCTATGTAATCCGCTCAAAAAAAATGTACTTTGTAAAAAAATTAGTATAAAAAAAGAAATTTTAAATATCCAGGGGCACAAATAACGTTATACCTTTACAATGTTGATTAAAAAAAATTTTTTGAGCATAAAATTTTAGAAAAAATTTCCTACTGAGCTAATAAAACTTAAGGATTATAATATGCAAGATCTATATTTAAATCCAAATACCGATATACAAACTAAAAACATAAACTTGAATAACATCCTTTAAATGATAACACAAAAAAACTATGTACTCTATTTTATTATTTTTTAGTATTTTTGACAAAGAAAATATCGAAATAATAAAATTAATTGTAGATTACGCCTAATTTTATTATTTCACAAATAAAAATTTGTAATTCTCATAACTAAATTTTCAATAACTATATCAAAAATACTTGATCATAGATCATAGATTTTAATTCATTGCATTTAGTTAATTTTATTATATTATATCCTTTTAAAATATCTAGGTAATAATAGGTACATTATTTAATTTAAACTAATGATTTAATATATTTAATAATTAATAATTATGGTATGACTAGAGCTATTATTTTTCCAGGTCAGGGATCTCAATATATAGGAATGGGTAAGGATCTATACGATAATTTTTCAAATATCAAAGATATGTTTCATAAAGTTGATGATGTTTTAGGTTATAAATTAAGCAAAATTATTTTTGAAGGGCCCAAAGAAGAATTAATGCTTACTAAGAATACCCAACCTGCTATTATGCTTGTTTCTGCTGCTCTATTGCATATTTTTCTGCAAGAAAAAGAAATTTCACAAATTTCATCTAAATTTCATTATCTCGCAGGACATTCTCTTGGTGAGTATACAGCACTATATGCATCTAATGCTATAAATTTTATCGATACAATAAAATTATTAAAAATTAGAGGAGAGTCAATGACAAACGCAGTACATAATAAAAATACTTCTATGGCAGCATGTATAGGAATAAATGCAAAAAAAGTACAAGCTATAATAGAGGAAAATAAAATTGAAAATACCCCTGTTTGTGAAATTGCTAATGATAATTCTGACTCACAAGTTGTAATTAGTGGAGAAGAAAATTTAGTAAAAAAAATTGTAAATCAAATAAAAAAAAAAGGATTTAAAGCTTTGGTATTAAATGTAAGTGGAGCATTTCATTCCCAATTTATGCTTCCTGCTCAAAATATTATGAAGAAGGAACTAGCTCGAGTAACAATAAATAAACCAGAAATTCCAATTTTATTAAACACAACATCTCAAGTAAGTGAAGATGCGCTACAAATAAGAGAAAATATGGTAAATCAAATTACATCTACTGTAAAATGGAGAGAAATTACAGAAAGATTAGGAATCTTAAAAGTAAAAGAAATTTTAGAGATAGGCCCTAAAAAAGTCCTTTCATCACTTTTAAAAAACAATCCAAATAATTTTAAAATACATAATATTGAATCTCTGTCTGATATAGAGAAATTTTCTTTTTAATTTTTGATCTTAATCTATTGATAAATCTTATTAATTAGATATAATCTTATGATTAGTTAGCAATTATAAATCTGTGCAATTAATAGTTGTTTTATACCTACCATATCTATGCAAATTGTTGAAATAGTAAATAATTTAATAAAATTAGAAAGTAAAAGGCAAAAAAATTCTATCAACTTAATAGCATCTGAGAACATTCCAAGTAATGAAGTTTTAAAAGTTCAATCATCAGTCTTAAATTACAAATACGTAGAAGGATATCCTGGCAAAAGATACTACAGAGGATGTTCTATAATAGATAAAATAGAAGAATTATGTATAGATAGAGCAAAAAAACTTTTTAATGCAAAATATGTAAATGTACAACCACACTCAGGGTCTCAAGCTAATCAAGCAGTATATTTAGCGTTAGCTAAAAATAAAGATAAAATTTTAGGTATGTCTTTATCTTCTGGAGGGCATCTTACACATGGCAGTAAAGTAAATTTTTCAGGCAAATTTTTGGATGCAATTTGTTATGAAGTAGATAAACAAAGCTACAAAATAAATTATCACGAAATTGAAGAGTTAGCGTTAAAACATAAACCTAAAATTATATTAGCAGGATTTTCTGCTTACAGTAGAAATATAGATTTTGCAAAATTTAGAAAAATTTCAGATAAAGTAGGAGCATATCTTGTTGCAGACATTTCGCATATATCTGGATTAATTGTAACTGGATATCATCAAAATCCAGTTAATTATGCTGATGTTATAACTTCAACTACTCATAAAACTCTTAGAGGTCCAAAAGGAGCTGTAATATTTTCAAATTCCGAAGAGATTATGAAAAAAATTAACAAAGGATTATTTCCAGGTATACAAGGTGGGGCATTTATGCATATAATAGCAGCCAAAGCTATTGCATTTGAAGAAGCTAAAAATAGTAATTTTAAACAATATATCACAAATGTTATAAAAAATTCTCAATCTCTAGCTAAAGGATTAATCAATAGGGGATATAATGTTTTAACAGATGGTACAGATAATCATATTTCTATAATAAATCTATCAAATAAAAATTTGACAGGAAATATTGCATCGCATGAGCTAGAAAAAGCTAATATTATAGTTAATATGAATCAAATTCCCTTTGATAAAAATCCTCCTAATATTTCTTCAGGACTACGTTTTGGTTCTGCATTTTGTACATCTAGAAAATTAGATTCAAAAATGTTCTATCAAATTTCTCAATATATTGCAGATATATTAGATAATCTTGCAAAAAAAGAATCTGGAAAATATCAAGACTCAATTCCAGAAAAGATCAAAGATGATATTGTACAAAAAATTCAAAATTACCCATTACAGCAAGTAAGCTACTGTAATTAATTGAATATATATATTCAATTAATACTTACTACTTTTAACGAAATTAATATTTCTAGTAGAAGAAGGTAATCTAATTTTAGTACCTTCTAAGTCTTTTGAAACAATAATTTGACACCCCAATCTAGAAGTAGAAGTAAGACCAAAAGCTAAATCTAACATATCTTCTTCTTCTTCTAAAGGCTCTTCTAAAGAGTTATAAAGACTTTCCTCTAGAATTACATGACAAGTAGCGCAAGCCAAAGAACCCTCACAAGCTCCTTCAAGGTCAATATTATGCATATGAGCAACCTCTAAAATAGAAAGCCCTATAGGTGCTTTTACAGAAATTTCTTGAGAATCCGGTGTAATAAAAATTACATCTACGGTTTCTATATTTGAATCAGACATTTTATATATATTTTTTATCTCTATGTATCTACTATTTAATTTATTGCTAATTTTTTAATTTTTTGAAGAAAAGTGATAGCAGCTTGATCTAATAAATCAGTATATAAAACTATATTTTCATAATCATTTTGCTCAATAAAATTATGCAATATCCTAATATTATCTTTTATTTCTAAAAGATACTCCAAATAATTTTTACTAAATAAAAATTTTTGTACTTCTTTAATCTTTAGCATAGCATTAAATTTTGCATTATAAAGCTTAGAAAGATTAAAATCCTTTTGTGCATTTTGGTAAGAATCTTCAATATTTTGATCTATAATATTTTGATTCAAATTTTTAAAAATATTTATCTCGTAAGATTTAAATTTAGAAAAGTTATTTTTTTCCTTAGCAATAAGGTACAATATACCATTAATATCAATATGAAAAGTAATTGCCATTTTTATATGCCCTGCAGGCTTGGGTTCTAAATTTTCTAATTCAAAAGATCCTAAAAAAATACAATCTTGCACTAATTCCCTTTCACCTTGAAAAACATTTATTTTGATAGCTGTTTGATTATCCACAAAAGTTGTAAATTCTGCTTTTGCAGCATATGGTAAAGGAGTATTTTTAGGAATTATTTTTTCAACTAAACCTCCATATAGTTCTATACCGATAGAAAGCGGAATAGCATCAATAAGAAGAGATTTATTAACAATTTTACTATTAGTTAAATGCTCAGCATGAATAGAGCTACCCATTGCAACCACTTGATCTGGATCTAAGAAATCATATATTTTTACATCTGGAAATTGTTCTATTATTTTATTTTTTACATAAGGAATTTTAGTTGAACCTCCAACTAAAATAATACCATTAAATTTTGTTATATCAGATTCTAAAACTGCTTCTTTAAGCAATTTGATTGTTTTATCTATTAATGGTGCAATTAATTCTTCAATTTTTTCTCTTGTAAAATTAATATTTGCTACTTGAATTTCCTCTTGATAAGACAAAGTTTCTTTAATTTTTCTAACTTTTAGTATAGCATCTTTTTCATGCAAAAAAATATTTAAACTAAAAAAATATTTAAGTAAAATTTGATCAATATCATCTCCCCCAAGCAAATTGTCTCCTTTAACGTTTAGAACGTGCAATATTCCATCCTCTATATTAAGTATAGATATATCAAAAGTTCCTCCTCCTAAATCATATACTATATAATGACCATATCCTATGGTATGTAAATTATAAGCATATGCGGCAGCTGTAGGTTCAGCTACCAACCTTATAATTTCTAACTCAGCGAGCTCAGCTGCGTATAATAAAGCTGCTTTAGCCCTATTATCAAAATATGCAGGAATAGAAATTACTATTTTTTGAACCTTAACATTTAAATATTGCTCAGCAGACCTTTTTAACTCTGCTAAAATATAAGAAGCAATAACATAAGGATCTAATTTTTTACCTGCTAAATTGATCTTAGGATAAGATGGATTTGAAAAATCTAAAATCTCTTCATGACAATCAAAATAATTAGAGTAAATACTAAAGTTTTTTAGCAAATCTGAACTGGATTTTCCTAAAAATCTTTTAATAGAGTAAATATAATTATAGTTGCTATTTTTTTCATTTTTAAAATCAATAAAAATATTTCCTGATTTATCCCAACATACTATAGATTTTAAAACCTCATTCCCTGAGTCATGTTTTACAATTTTTACTGAATTATCTTTAGAAAACCCAATAAGAGAGTTTGTAGTCCCAAAATCTATACCTAACGCTATAGAAGATGATTTTTCTAAATTATTAATATTTATAATTTCAGGAGACATTTTTAATTTTATTTTTTATATATTCTATTAAATTCATCACATATTTTAGTTTAACTGTAAAGTATATAGCTTCACTAAAAAATTGAAAAGAAAATTTTTCTGATAAAATTTCCATAAGATGATTTTTTGCATTTTGATTCTTTTGTAACAATATTAATAAAAAACTCCTATCAGAAGAATTATCTACCTCTTCAAAACATTGTAAAAAATACTCTAAATCTTCTGTTGATAACTTATGTTTCAAATCCATTGCTTTAATATCCCAATCATTAAGCTTAAGTATATGAACAGCTCTTCGATAAGGATTTTTCAATACCTCGTATGCAAAATTGATTTGAGAAATCTCTTTCTCATGAGCTACAGGATCTTTAAGATAAATTTTTCTTTGAATAGATAAATATTGTCTGTTCAAAAAATTTATGTCTAAATCATATTTAGGTAATAAATTAAATAAAGAAAAACAATTCACAATGTTATAAATAAATTAAACATTTAATTTAAAAATCTAATTTGATATTGAAATTAGTACTACTAATAGTATATTCTATATCCAATGACTCTTTTTCAGAAAATAATACTTGATCTGCAAATAATACATTTTTCAAATCAAAGCATATTTGATCAGAAAAATATTTTCTAACTTTATTTAATTTAGACATTATGAGCACTGAAGAAATAGGTGAATTTAGCGCAAGATTATTTTTAGATCTCACTATTCTAACAGAATCTATAATTTCTTTTAAATATAAAAAAATATCTATCTTAGTTTTATTAAAATACAAAAGATTAGATGGCCAAGAATTTTTTGCATGTATTGAATATTGAGGCTGATAAAGATTTTGAAAAATTTCTTCACTAATATAAGGAAAGAATGGTGCTAACATTTTTAAAACATTTTCAAAAACATATAAAATGCTATTTAAAGCACTTAAGGATTCGGTATTTTTTTTTTCGTCTAATAATTTATAAACCCTTCTTTTAATGATTTCTATATAATAATCACAAAATCCTTGAAAGAAAAACTTTTCTAATCTATGTAAAGCAGCGTAATATTTATAATTTTCAAAATCTTCTCTTACAGCAACTTCAAGATCATAAATCTTGTTAATAATAAAAACATCAGTATCATATAATAAGAATTCGTTTAAAAAAAAATCTTTATAATTCTTTATATCTAATTTTTGATAATTTTCTAAAAAACCATTAATAAAATTAGCTACACTCCATAATTTATTAAGAAATTTTTTTCCATTTTGGATGACATCTATCGAAAAAACAGTGTCCATACCTGTTTTAGCAAGCCCTGACCAATATCTGATAGAATCTGCACCATATTTTTGAATTAAAAACTCTGGTTCTATAATATTGCCCTTGGATTTAGACATTTTAGTTTTATCGTTGGCTAAACACCATCCACTAATCATAATGTCTTTCCAAGGCAGCTTGGATTCATGTAAAAAAGACTTCAAAATACTATAAAAAGCCCATGTTCTTATAATTTCATGAGCTTGAGACCTTAAATTCGAAGGAAAAATTTTCCTATATTTATTAGGATCCAAACATAATTCAGAAGAAATGCCTGATGCGTTAATTTGAGGAGAAACAGAACTAGTAGCCCAAGTATCCATAACATCTAAATCAGCTATAACTTCTTCTCGCGTATAGCCTTCTGGTAAGTCTTGTTGAGGGTCTATAGGCAATTGATCAATCTTCGCTAAGATCACACGCCCCTCCTCTCCCTTTCTTTTAGAATACCATACAGGAAATGGAACTCCAAAGACTCTTTGCCTACTAATGCACCAATCAAATACAATAGAACTAATCCACGCATCTAACTTAACTTTCATATGTACGGGATGCCAATTTAATTGTGAAGATAGTTTTAACAAACTATCTTTATGCTTTACAGTATGAATAAACCATTGAGTAAAAAGTATAAATTCTATAGCGGTACCTGATCTTTCTGCTGTTTTTATAACATGCAATATCTTTTTAGAATCTTTCAGATAATAGTGATTTCTTAAAAATTCTAATATTTGATTACGAGCTTCTTTGATTGTTAAACCATTCAATTGGTTAGCATAATATTTAGCAGAGTCAGAATCAAAATCAATCTGAATTTTAATAAGTCCATTTGTTTCTATAATAGTTTGATAATTCAGATTATGTTTTCTACACCAAATTAAATCTGTTTGATCACCAAAACTACAACACATTACAGCTCCAGTACCCTTGTTTTGTTCAACTAAATCGTCTGCTATCACTTCTATTGCTTTTTTAAATAATGGAATGAAAGCTTTATGCCCTATAAATTTTCTAAATCTTAAATCTTCTGGATGAACAAAAATTGCTAAACATGCAGGCAAGAGTTCTGGCCTAGTAGTAGCTATTACTATTTCTTGATTTAAACTGGTATCAAATTTTATTTGATGCATGTAAGACTCTTCTTCTTTATCAACAAGGTCTGCCTGAGCTAACGCTGTTTGATCAGTAACATCCCATATTACAGGTTGAGTATCTCTATACACTTCTCCTTTATTGTAAAGATCTATAAAAGACATTTGAGATATCTTTTTGGAATGCTCACTCCTAGTATTATAAACCAAGTTCCAATCAAGAGATAATCCTATTTGCTGCAATAGATAAGAAAATTTTTTTTTCTCTTCTTCTACTACTATTCTACATAATTTGACAAACTCATCTTTATTCACTTGATGTGCCATAATAGAATGTTTTTTTTCTACGAATCTTTCAGTAGCTAATCCATTATCATCAAAACCTATAGGATAAAAAACATTAAATCCCTTCATCCTTTTATATCTAACTATAAAATCACTTTGTGTATAACTAAAAACATGCCCTATATGCAAGCTACCAGATATAGTGGGGGGTGGAGTATCTATAACAAAATTATTATCTTCTGTAAAAGAAAATTTATATAAAGAGTTTTGAAACCATTTAACATTGAGATTAGATTCAACCTTAAGAGAATTATATTTTTTTTTAAAAAAGTCTTTCATAATTAAAATATTATACCACAAGCTACACAATAGTAAAAACTCAATTGCATATAGCACTCACATAGAATATACTTTTAAGAAAAGAACATTTGTGTAGCATCAAACAACTGTGTAACTAAATAACAACATCTAGTTTAGTGAAGGATTATATAATAAAAATTGTACAATTAACAAGATTAAAAAATTTTACGGGTATTATTTTGGTATTTTGTCCTTGTTTATTTTCAATTTTAACTTCTTCTATATTATTTCATGAAGAAATTAATTTTAAATTCATCAAACTTATATTATTTTTTTTTATAGGTAGTATATTTTCTAGAAGCGCAGGATGTATTATTAATGATATATTTGATCAAAATTTTGATTCGCAAGTACAAAGAACAAAAAATAGACCACTGGCAAAAGGAACATTAAAAAATAAAGATGCAATTACCATTTTAGTAATATTTTCTCTTTTATCTTTAGCAATATTACTAAAACTTAACATATTAGCAATTAAAATAGGAATCTTCTCTTCCTTGATGATTGCTCTATATCCCTTAACAAAAAGGATAATTCATATACCACAAATATTTCTTGCTATAACATTCAACACAGGTGCACTCATTTCATATGCATCATTAGCAAATAAAATAGATATAAATTCTATAGTAATATATATAGGATGTATTTTTTGGACTATAGGTTACGATACTATATATAGCTTTTCTGATTTAAAAGATGACAAAAAAATTAAAATAAACTCGTCAGCATTATTTTTAGAAAAAAAAAATTTTAAACTGATTATATCACTTTTATATTTAGCGTTTTTTCTATTTATGAAATATATTTTTATAAAAGCTATATACTTGTATTTACCAACGGATAAAAAAATTCCACTAATATTATTATATCTGCTTATATTATCAAGCATGTTTTTACATATACGAAAAGAACTTCATTTACTAAACTACAATAATCCTCAAGAAACTATGAAATTTTTTAAAAAAAATACATACACAGGGATAGGAATTTCTTTACTATTGATGGCATTAAAATTGCTTCAAATATACTGCACTTAAGAGCGGTTGCTCTCTGCTCTCTAGGTGCAGAGCTTCACTATCAATAGCAAAGCTTTCTTTTGAAAATATTATACAGCATTAATTAACAGAAACAAACGCTCTTCTCGGTCTTGAGATTTATAAATCTCTTCTTGCTGTTTGTTATACAAAGCATTGATGTAGATCATGCTCAGCACAAAACTCTTTATAGATCCATTCTTGTTCTTTTAAATTCAATTCTTCATTCTTACTTTTATATATTAAACATACCTTTGAGCTTACCAAAAACTGAGTAAAAATATTTAAAATAATATCTTTTTTAAACTAGATACTCAAATCCAAAAGACACACAACATGGTGATAAGGATTATTCTTCTCACAGACACAAACTATTAAAACTGAATTTCAATATCTTCTATACACATAACACGCATATTCCTTATAACATAGAGCAAAATTATTAAATACATCATGTATCTTTATTTGAATATCTTCTTGCTTACACCTTTGTTTTGTATGCTAATTTATCTACAAGCTAAAACATACTAACATTTCTATATGTTCGATAATTTTCTGTTTTTTATCACATTTTTGTGTTTAAATATTTCTATTATAGTATCCTAGTGTTTGTTTATCATTTATATGATATTCTTTATTTTCTAAGTTATAAATAATATTCTAGTATAATACCTATAGATACAACTCTATATATAAGTTTTTCTCATATAAAAGCAATATTTTGGATAACTTATGTTGAAAATCATTTCTTGCATTGAAAATTTTATCATAGCTTTTTGCTACCAAAATTTTTGCTTTTTTACTATTTTGACTTCTTTTCACTTTTCTTGATAATAATTATTTGTTTCCTCTGGATAATTAATAGATGCTTTCTTTATAAATCTAGGATTTTTTGTTTTGTATCATTTAAATCTGTAGCAAAGTTATTTATTCCTAGATATGCTTTGAACAATTTTTTTGATTTAATTTTTATATATCCTCCCTCATGCGTGTTTAAAAAATTTTTGTAAGCTTTATTTAAATTTTTATAAATTGCTACCAAAGGCTTTACACAAGGCTTTTGTTAAAGCTTCTGAACAAGGATTCTATCAAAAATTTTTATTTAGCTATGATACACAATATTTATGATTAAGATTTCTGTCTAAAGCTTTTCTTTAAGGCTTCTATCAAAGAGATAGAATCATATTACTCTAACCAATAGCATTTTCTAGCTATTTATAGCCAATTGTTTAGAAGTGTTTTAATATCATGCACAGCATTAAAGATTTAGCATAGAACTTATATTGATATGATATTCTTCACAATGCATTATTATAAAATATTCCTATAGTACCAATTTGTAATTCCAAAAATTTGGATCGTATTTTTGTAGGCTATATTCTTATTTTTCAAACTCTCATTTTACATAAATAGTATTTAACTTACAGTAGATTATAAAATACAGCAAGTATCGATAGAGGTATTATTCAATATAATTTACAAAGTACACTACATGCAAAATACTTTTTGTATACAGATCTTGTTTTGTTGCCAAAATATAGAAGAAAAAAACTTTTTATAAAAGCACATATTCTGTTCATCCAAAATATAATTTTATAATATTTGCAGTACTTTAATGCAGAATGAATAGAGAATTTAATGAATCAGAAAACCATGTGCATTTTGATTGATATTATATCTATACGCCCAAAATATCTATAACCGCTTTTGTAAATTAGTAAAGGTAATTTTTAGTAGAATGCTCAGAAAAAATTTTATAAATTTAAAAAAAAGTATAACAGAAATACTAATTCTACAATAAAGAAGTAGAAGTTCTTTTGCTGAATAAGTAGGAGGAGCACTATTGTTTGAAATTTTAATACATTGCTCTAAAAAATCAAAAACACATATTACAACTAAATACTACTTATCTATAAACCTTTAATAGCAAAAAATTTACGACTCTTTGTACTAATCATTTGTAATATCACTAACTTTATATAAGATTTTGAATATTACTTGAACCTAAGATATTCTACACAATTATTTAGAATATTTTATTAATTGTTTTCCTACATCTTAGATTGTTACTATACCTGAACTTATGTGTAATTTTTGCTAAACAAAGCTTTCAAAACTTGATAATCATCTAAGAAGTTCTTTTATATCCGTTTATAGATTTGAGATTTGCACTAGATTTATCTAAACCAAGATTAGATATTTTTTCAACCCTAGTAAGAAAATTATTACTAAAAGAACCAGTTAATTTTTGAAAATTACTATTTAAACTATTTAAATTACTTTCTAACTTATCTATATGAGAATTTAACACATTAACAGAAGATAATAATTTTTTTACCTCAAAAATTATACGATCATAATTATCAAACATTTTTTGCTCTGAAATATGAAATTTTGTAAGTGAAAGCATATTCATTAATCCTACAGGGCCAACAGGAAAAATATTCATATTCCAAGATTTTTGTAAAAATTCCTGATCTAAACTAGAAATTTTTTCTATTGCTTGCTCAGTAGGTAAAAACATTATCGTAATAGTATTTTTAACTTTAAAGGATTTTTTAGCCAGTTCTTGTATAGCCAATTCTGCATAATCTTTTTTAATCAGAGATTTTAGATGGTTATTAATTGTCTTAAGTAAAAATTTTTGATTCTCTTGATCTTGACTCTCAAGTAAAAATTTAGAAGATTTGGCATCAATTAACATAATATTATTTCCAGGTAAAAAAACCAAAGCATCAGGTCTTAGTCTGCTAAAATCTTCTCCCATTAATGTATATTGTATTGCAAAATCAACTCCTAATTTTAAACCTGAAGATTTTAATATATTTTCTAATGTAATTTCAGCCAGTTGTCCAAATGAAGAAGGAGATAGAAGAGCATTCTTAATAAAATTAACAGAATTTTTAGACTCACTTATATCCTTATCCAAATTACTAACCATATTAGTAATTTTTATAAACTCTAACTGAAATTTGTCATTAGTTTTTTTTATGTTATATTCCGATAACTCTCTAGACTCACGAGTTTCTTTTTTATGCATCTCTACAAGTTCTTTGCCTAACTTACTTCCCAATTCAAATAACGCTGATTTGCTCTGTTCTAAAAAAACATCTTTACTCTTTTTGTATTCTGTAATTAAAGAATCTTTAAGAAATAGCTGAGAGGTTAAATTTTCAATTTTTTTTATATTTTCTAAATTCTCACTCTCTAGTTTAGATTTAGATAATTCACAATCAGATAATCTAGTATACGAAAAATTAGAAGCACTACGTAAAAATATGATTTTATAAAAAAAGTATAAATTAAAAAATAAACTAAAAATTATTACTGCATAAAAAAAATACATCATAAAACCTAAGCTAATTCTGCTTGTATTACTCTTGGGAGATTTTGTAAATCATAATATACCTCCTCTACATTAAATTTAGCATTTTTAAGAATTCGTTCAATGGAATTTTTTTTATATGAGTTAATTTCTAAAAATAAACAACCATTTTTTTTCAAAAAAAACCTGGAATAATGCGCAATTTTTTGAAAAAAAAACAATCCTTTATTAATAGCATATAAAGCTTTCTTAGGTTCGTACATAGTAATGTCCCGAGACAATGATTTTTTTTCAAACTTCTTATCTATATAAGGAGGATTACTTACTATTAAATCAAAATACCCTAAGTATGAAGATAAATTTCTAAATAAGTCACTACATATAAAAGAAATATTTTCTACTGAATAGGTTTTTCCATTTTTTTTAGCAATATTGATAATATTATGATTAATATCCGTTGCTACTATAAAGGGCTTAATATTTTTTAATTCCAATGCTAAAGTGATAGCAATTACACCAGAACCAGTACCAAGATCCAAAATATTAATACTATCCTTAGAACAATCATTACATTTCTTCATAACTTTTTCTACTAAAATCTCTGTGTCTGGTCTTGGTATTAAAACATTCTTATCAATAAAAAATTTTCTAGAAAAAAACTCTTTTTGTTTGATAATGTAAGCTATTGGTTCACATCTAGATCTTCTTCTTATTAAGGAAAAAAAATAACTCTTTTCACTTTTTTCTAAAATATATTTATTATTTATAAGTAAATAGCTTAAATCTTGTTTTAAAACATAAGACATTATTAAGTTAGCATCTAAAAAGCATGAATCTAAATGAGATAACATCTTACGTGCTTGCAATAAACAATTTTCAACATTCATACTAAAAAATTTTAAATCTACTTTCTAAATTTTTGTGTTCAAGAGCGTTTACTATATCTAATGTTAAGTTATGAAATTCATTATTTTTTAGACCAATTTTATTTTTAAACCAAGATTTATTATCTTCTATGTATTTTATATTAGATTTAGGATAGTGTTTTTTTATAAATGAGAAAATATCTTCTATTCCGTCTATCAAACCTAAATCAAGAGCCCTCTCTCCAGTCCATATATCTCCTTGAAAAAGCTGATTAATTGAAGGATTGACGCGGTTTCCTCTACGAGAGAGCACATATTCTATAAAATTCTTATGTATATCTTTATGAATAGCTGTTATTAATTCTACGTCAGAATCTTTAACTGGCATAAAAGGATCCAATATAGATTTATTTTTCCCTTGAGTGAGAACTCGTCTTTCTATACCTAATTTTTCGATTGCCTTTGTAAAGCCAAATCCAGAACTCCTAACTCCAATGCTGCCAACTACAGAATTTTTACTAGCAAAAATTCTTTCTCCAGCACATGCTAGCCAATATCCTCCAGAAGCAGCCATATCTTCTACAAAGCTATATACAGGCACATTTTTTTCTTTAGAAAGATTAATAATTCTAGAAGCTATTAATTCAGATTGTACTGGAGACCCTCCAGGAGAATTAATAATAAGAAATACAGCTTGTAAATTTTTTACTTTAAAGCTTTTTTCTATCAATTTATTAAGTTTATGGAACTTTAAACTAGATTTAAAACTAGTAACATCCCCAATTATTCCTTCTAACCTTAAAACAGAAATGTTAGAAGTGTTGAATCCAGGTATTAAACGGTTCAAAATAACATTGAACATATTAGTACTTGATTGCTCTTCTGTAATAGCAACTGAAGATTTTAGTATAGCCATTTCTACAAATATTCTTTATTTACATTATTAAAAGTAATTGTTTTACTGGTTTTATCAAAGATTATATCTAAAAACAAATATTATTTTTTCTTCAATGAAATAATTTTTCTCATCAATTTAAATTGTGCTCTCCTAAAATTTTTACTTCAAGTTTCAATTCTATTTGATGATATTTCTTGACCATATCTTTCATCAATTTAATAAGATTAAAAATATCTTGTGATTTAGCATTATCAAAATTTTGTATAAAATTACAATGCAACTCTGAAATTTTTGCTCCTCCAATTATTTTGCCTCGTAGACCTAATGAGTCTATTAATTCCCACACTTTTTGATCTTTAGGATTAATAAATACACTGCCACATGTTTTATTTTTAGGCTGCCTTTGAGTTCTTAGATTATTAAAATACTGAATCTTGCTATTAATATCTAGTTTTCGTCCTTTAATAGCTTTTAAGAATAATTTAGTAAAAATTAATTCAGGTGGAAAACCATTTGATCTATAAGAAAAATTGCACTCATCTTTAGAAAAAAGATATTTTGTCCCTTTAACTCTATCCACTGCTTCAACTTGTAAAATCAAATCCTTAATTTCAGAATTATAAGCTCCAGCATTTGTGCAAACAGCACCCCCTAGAGTGCCTGGAATACCAGATAAAAATTCAAAGCCAGATAAAGAATTAATTTGTGCAAATTTCACTAAATTAAAATTTAAACATCCAGCTCCTATAATAATTCTATTACTATCTAAAGTAATGTCTGTAAAATCACCTATTAATTTTAAAGTAATACCCCTCACTCCCAAATCACTAATGATGATATTAGAACCAGCACCTAATATATTTATGGCAAATTTTTTCTTGTTTAAACAAATTACCCTATTAAGTATTTCTAAATTAGGAATTTTAATGAAGAATTCAGATACACCTCCAGTTTTTAACCAAGTTAAATTTGAAAGAGCATAATTGATCTTATAAGGTATGTTGTTTTTTTCTAATAAATCTTTAAAAGAATAATCTATCATTATCAAAATTTAAAAACTGCATTTTATTAAAAATTAGTGATTAAGCTGAAATTTAATCTCATCAACAACTTGAGAAATATCTCCAGCACCCATGACAATGAAGATATCATTCTTTCTGTAGTTAATTTTTATGAGTGATGGAATATGTTTGAGATCTTCTAAAAAATAACAATTTGTACCTTTCTTATTAACCTGCTTCACAAGCTCTAGTTCATCAAATGATGAACTATCTTCTTTGTATTTAGAAATATTGTTTTCTATATTATATATTTTAGCTATAAAAACTATATCAGCTCCTGATAAAGAATTCACAAATTCTTTAAAAAGCGCTTTTACTCTTGAAATTCTATGTGGTTGAAAAAATAATATCACCCTGGATAAATTATCCTTTTTCATATTCTGAGCTGTATTTAACGCAGCATCTATTTCTGTAGGATGGTGTGCATAATCATCTATCACTACAGATTCTTTATATTCTATGATTTTATCAAATCTACGCTTTACACCTTGAAATTTTTCTATTATTTGTGATATTTTTTCTCTTTTTACACCTAATTTAACAGCGACAATAATTCCAGCTAAAGCGTTTAATACATTATGCTTGCCTGGTATAGAGATTTTAATATTTTTAAAATTAAAGGTTTTACTATCAAATTTAGATTGAATATCAAAAATAGAATAAGAATCATAATACCTAATATTATATGCATAAATATCAGATTTATTATTCATACCAAAACTCAAAATATTATTCTTAACTATTTGCATTTTGGATAAAGAATCTAATACAGTTTTGTTACCAAAATCATCAGCACAAACTAAAGAAAATCCACTTTTAGCTTTCTCTAAAATAAATCTCCTAAAATTATCTAAAATGTTATCATATGATCCAAAATATTCTAGATGTTCTGTATCTACACTTGTTAAAACTGTAGAAGTCCTTTTGACTAGATTAAATGTTCCATCAGACTCATCAGATTCTAAAATAAAATATTTACTATTTCCTACAAAAGCATTTGTTTCTTCTACGTGCATAATTCCCCCTATTACAGACGTAGGATTCAGGTTAGCTTTGAGTAATAAATGAGTGATTATAGATGAGGTAGTGGTTTTTCCGTGAGAACCAGATATTGCAACTAAATATTTATTTTTAGTTATCAAAGATAAAATTTCATGCCTTCTTAAAACAGGAATTTTTAATCTTTTAGCTTGGATTACCTCTGTATTATCTTCAGGGATTATAGAAGATATAATAAGATATCTGACATTTAAAACATTATTAGCATTATGCCCTATAAAAATTTTTATTCCTAAATTTTCTAAATCATTAGTATTGGAATTTTGTACTTCATTAGATCCTTGAACCTGATACCCTTGATAAAGCATTATCTTTGCTATTGCACTCATTCCAATACCGCCTATTCCTACTATATGAAAAATGCCTATAGGGTTAATAATATTACCTTTCATAGAAAAATTACCTTTAAGGTTCTAATTGATGGAGCTAATTATTACAAAAGATATAGCGCAAGGATAATCATCAGATATAGAAATGTCAACTTGATATTCGTTTAAGATAGAGTTATCCTTAAACTTGAAGAATGGCTTTCCTGATTTTGTATTCAACACTTCTGTGTCTTGAAATCCTAAACATAAATTTAAAGAAGAAACAGCTTTTATTAAAGATTCTTTAGCTGAAAATCTTTTAGCTAAATAGTTGATTTTATCCTGTGCAATGACTTGCTGATAAATTTTTTTCTCTTGCAATCCAAGTATTTTTCTTGGAAATAATTTAGGGTATTTCTTTAAAATATTTGCTATTCTAGGAATCTGCACTAAATCCACACCTACACCTATTACCATTTGACTAAATTTACTTCTAGTTTTTTATTAGAACAAGCTCGAAAAAAAACATTCATAGCATTTTCTTTTGAATAAGAAATAACGGATATCTGCATATATATTAGGTTATTTAATGTAATATCTGTTATATTAATATTTAATATATAACTTTTTTCATTAATCACTAATTGAGTAATAAAATCTAGTACAGAAGAATCGTTTTGAGCACCAATATCCAATTTCATTAAGTAGTTAATTTTACTTTTTTTTTCTAAAAACTTATAAGAAAAGATGTGGAAAAAGTTTTTCATCTTTAAACAATATTTATCATGAAACTCTTCTAACACGTTTGCATCATAAATACCAGAAATACCAGCTATAACAGTTCTATTATGATTAGCTACAAAACAACAACGTAACCCATTTGTAGAATTTCTCTTGTTAGAGATCAGAAAATCACAATCAGAATTATAATCTGGAGTTTTTCTTTTATGTATATAAACTGGAAAAATAGAATTTAATGTTTCATATAATAAATTATTAACTACATATTCTACTGATATTTTTTTTGTAGCTATTGAATAATACAAATTCTCTATCTTACCTTTGTAATTTTTTTCTACTATAGTGAGTAATAAACTAATATTTGGTGATTTAAGCTCATGCAATTTACTAATTAAGATACCCTTTCCTATGGATACTGTTCTTTCCCTCTCTTGTAGTCGATAAATATTTTTTATAGCATTTTTAGCAGTACCTGTAACTACAAAACTTAGACAAGAAGTAGAAATATAATGACTTGATGAAGTAAAAATTTCAACTACATCAGCTGTTTGTAAAACAGTTTTTAAAGGAGTATTATTTCCATTTACTTTAGCTCCTATGCAGCTATTACCTATTTTGATGCTCAATCTATAAGCGAAATCTACGATAGTAGCACCTTTTGGTAAAGAAATAACTT
Organism: uncultured Rickettsia sp.; assembly: GCA_964554285.1. GTDB lineage: Bacteria > Pseudomonadota > Alphaproteobacteria > Rickettsiales > Rickettsiaceae > JADHZC01. The sequence goes on along the minus strand of CAZKNN010000014.1, from coordinate 9,372 downwards.
CTCCTTTAGTAGTAAAACAAAAAATCTGATCATAATACATAGATAATTTAGTATTTTGAAAAAATTCTTTAGGATTTCTATTACTTTTTAATATAGACAATAATTCTTGTAACCAAGAGTATTTTTCTTTTGTAGAGAGATTTACAACTTGATTTTGCTTGTAAATCCAGTGTGCAGCTACTCCAGATTCTGCAATTTGATCCATTTCCTTGTCCCTAATCTGAATTTCAATCTTATGAAAGTAAGGACCTATAATTACAGTATGTAAACCTCTGTAACCATTTTCTTTAGGAGTACTAATAAAATCTCTAAATTTATTATACACCATTTTATATGATAAATGTATCTTTCCAAGAGCCTTATAACAATCTAAAGGAGAGTTTACTATTATTCTAAATGCTAATATATCTGATAACTGCTCTAATTCTAAATTTTTTCTTTGCATTTTATTCCATATAGAATATGGGGTTTTAGTTCTACCAAATATCCATATTTCTTTTATATCATCGGTGATTAATAATGATTTTAACTGAGATAATGTTTTTTTAATCAAAGAATTATTATTTTGATTAAAAAATAATATCTTAGATTGAATCATATCTCTTTCCCCTGGTGAAAGAATTCTAAAACATATATCTTGTAGTTCTTTTTTAAACTTATGCAATCCAAGCCTTTCAGCTAAAGGTGCATATATTTCCATGGTTTCAGCAGCTTTTTTATATCTTTTGTCCTGAGATGAAACAAAATCTATAGTACGCATATTGTGCAACCTATCTGCCAATTTAATGAGCAATATGCGTATATCATTGCTCATAGATAACAATAATTTTCTAAAATTTTCTGCCTGTTTAATATCATCAGAAATAAATTTAATTTTAGTCAATTTAGTCACCCCATCAACCAAATTTGCTACCTCTATCCCAAAATACGACTCTATTTCTAATAAAGAAAGCTCTGTATCTTCTACTGTATCATGTAAAATTGCTGCTATAATAGACTTACTATCTAGATTCATCTGAGCAATAATCTCAGCAACTTCAATTGGGTGAAAATAGTAAGGTAAGGATGAAGCTCTAAGTTGTTTTTTATGCACTCTAATTGCTATTTCTAAAGCTTTATCTACCAATTCTTCATTAATATTACCTCCCAATATTTTGAATTTTTCTATGATATCTTGATATTTGATTTTATACATTTGATATTATAGATTATTTCCCTATACAAAAATTACAAAAAATTTTTTCCAACACATCTTCAGTTGTTATCTCTCCTATTATATTACCTAAATAATTCTTAGAAATTCTAATTTTTTCAGCTACAATAACCAAATCATCTTCAGCAGAAATTTGAGAAATTTCATATAATGCTTTTTCTATTTCCAATTTATGTCTTTCACTTGTGATTTTAGGTCCTGGTTCAAAATCTATAATTTGTGAGACCTGATTAACTATTAGATTCATTAATTTCTCTATATTAAACTTTGTTTTTACAGAGATTTCCAAAAAATTTTTACCATAATCAACAATCTGTTCATCAAATTTTAGATTTTTTGTTCTCAAAACATCCTGTTTGCTAATCAAAAAAATAGTATTTGGTTCTTGAATTATACTTTTAAAAAATTGCAAATTGTTTATGTCCCCATACTCAATTAAAAAAACTTTTATATGACAAATTTTTATTAACTCTAAAGATTTAGCTATACCCTTCTTTTCTACTATATCTGTAGGATGTGAGTGTATACCTGCTGTGTCATACAAAATCACTGGATAACCTTTTATATCTAATTTAGCTTCTATTACATCCCTTGTTGTACCTGCAATATTAGAAATGATAGATACTTCTCTTTCAAGCAAGAAATTCATTAAACTTGATTTACCAGAATTAGGCGGCCCTACAAAACATAATTTTATGCCATTTTTAATTATCTCTCCTTGATTTGCAGTTGATAAATGTTTTGTTAACAAATTTTTAAAATTTGTTAAAGTAAAAGAAATTTCATCTTTAATATGATTTGATATTTCTTCTTCAGGAAAATCTATAAGTGCTTCTATCTTAAATATTAAGCTAATTAAAATATCTCTCCATTTAGAATATAATTTTGATAAATTACCAGAAATCTGATTAATTGCTTGTTTATGTTGTTCTTTAGTATCAGATTCTATTAAATCAGATATTGCTTCTACTTTAATTAAGTCTAGTTTATTATTTAAAAATGCCCTTTTAGTAAACTCTCCTGAATCTGCAATTCTAACATCTATAATTTTATTTAATGTATTAAAGATAATTTTTTCTATAGCCACACTTCCATGTGTATGTATCTCTAGCATATCTTCACCAGTGTAGCTTTTAGGAGATTTAAAAAAAATGACTAAAGCATTATCTATAATAAAATCTTCTACAGGATCATATATATTTTTCAAATATATATGTCTTGGAATCAGATGATCCACATCAATATTTTTGGTCAAAATTTTGAGTATCTCTAGAGTTTTTGTACCTGATATTCTAAAAATACTTATTGCAGATACACCAAAGCCAGAACTTTTAGCAAATATCGTATCCATCAAAACTCAAAAAATTATATTTTAAAATTTAATTAATATTAAATAGATAATATTTTTACTTTATATATATTTTTTTTATATAATGCGTATTTAAATTGATCAAATTATGATTTTTTATCTATTTAAACAAATTTGATATCATTTTTATAGAATAAAAAAATGATAAATATATAATATCAAAATTACTATAGATTTATACCTTTGTGCTTAACACTATAACATAACTATAAAATATTATGAAGAAGAAAGAATATTTATCAAGTTTCCAAGATAGAGAATTTATCATAGAAAACATCATCTCTTCTAAGTATAAAGAAAATGTACTATACAAAAAATTCGTTCACAGAATTATAAAATATATTCCAATAGATTACCAAATAGATATTAAGATCGAAGCTTTTTCTCAAATTTTTGAAGCTCTGTACATTTTTTTCTATAAAAAAGACATTCCAGAGAAGATAGAAAATGTAGTACTAGAAAAAGAAAATTTTTTAGATAGTTTCATATTATGTGAATATACTCCATTTCTTGTAGATTCCTTACATGGAATGATTAATAGATTAAACTTATCAAGTTTTGTATTTTTACACCCAGTAATTTATTCTGTAAGAGATGAAAATGCTCAACTAAAAGATATATGTTTAGATAATAATGAAAAAAACTTACAATTCCAAAAAATCACAAAGGAACATCTAATTTTTATTAGATTTTATGGTCAATTCTCCTCTAAGCAAATACAATCTTTAAAATCTGAAATAAAAAATGTAATTAATATATCTAAAACTACCTTGGATTTATGGAAAAAATTATCTAATTCAATTAAAGATATAACTAATAATAAATTATTTAATAATTTTACAAATTCGGTTTTAAATTGGCTATTAAAAGATAATTTCACATTTTTAGCATTAATTAAATTTACGTATTCTTCAGAAGTAAAAATAAATGATACAATTCTTGTAGATGGAATTATAGAAAATCAAAATATTCATATATTAAAACAATTAATAAGCAAATCATTCCATTATAGTAAAAAAAAGGAAATTTTATTCGGAAAAATAGATCTCATATCCAAAATACATAGGAATAATTTTCTGGATTATATATTAATCAAAAATTCAAACAGTAAAGAAATAACAACAGGATACCTGATTTTAGGACTTTATTCAGGTGCGATGTATTTTCATTCTACTGAGGATATCCCTATGTTAAAAAATTATAAATCTGCTATTAATCAGGACCTAAATTTTGCTCCTTCTGGATATAATGCAAAAAAAGTGAATTATATAGTAGAATCTATACCTAGAGACGCTTTAGTAAATCTTGGTAATAAAAAACTCAAACATATAGCAATAAATTTATTATCAAGTATAAGAAACAAAAAATTAAAAATTTTTATTTATGAGGATTGGGCAGGAGTATTTACCAACATTATAATCTTTTTGAGAAAATCCTATCTTACCAGTGATAGCTTTAATAATATTATAAAATATCTTGAAAACATCTTTGGGTTACATTTACAAGTGAACAATATGGATGTGATATTTGATAATTTTATACTGCTGTATATTTTTTTTCCAAATTCTCAAATAAACTACAATAAAAACGTAAATTATTCTGAAATAGAAAAAGATTTAATAGATTTATCTATGAGTTGGTTGGAGCAATTCACTTTAAACGCAAGTTCAACCTTTGATTTAGAATTTTTAAAAGAAAAAGACTTAAATATAATTTTTTCTGAAGATTATAAATATAAATTTACTCCTATTGAAGCAACTGAAGATCTAAAATTTCTTTATCAACTTTCACAAAGAAAAAAAACAATATTCAATACTATATATATATCAGAAAATAAGTATTATTTAAAAATATATACTTATGATTTTTTTAATCTTTTTGAATTGATGCCATTAGTAGAAAATATAGGGCTAAATGCTAAAAGTGAACAACATTTTACAGTAAATAATATTTTTTCAAACAACATATGTTATATCTTTTTATTTGAAGTTTGGGCACATAAAACTGAAGATAAAATGATTTTAACAACAAATTTGAATCAAAATTTAAGTAAAATGTTAGAAAAAGCACTACCTACAAATATTTTAAGTAGATTAACTATCTATTCTAATATGGGATGGAAAGAAATACTTTTTATCAACGCAATAGTTGCATTTTTTGCTCAAATTAAAACTGCATACAGTAAAGATTTTATTAATAAAACTTTACTTAATCACAACAAATTCACATCAAATCTTATAAAACTTTTTAGATCAAAATTCGATATTAAAGATTTACAAAATAATACAAAAAAGTTAGAACAAACTTTAATTTATTATTTAGAAAAGATAACATCAATAGATGAAGATAATATCTTAAATAGCATATATTTAATAATTCAAGCTATATTAAGAACAAATTTTTATCAATCTAAAACACAGGAAAATCTTTCATATATTTCTTTTAAATTTGATTCTAGCAAAGTTCCTAACTTACCAAGACCAATACCATATAGAGAATATTTTGTATATTCCAATCTATTTGAAGGTTCCCACCTAAGAGCAGGCAAAATAGCACGCGGAGGCATAAGATGGTCTGATAGACCTGAAGATTTCAGGTTAGAAGTATTAGGACTTATGAGATCTCAAATTACAAAAAATACAGTAATAGTACCTACTGGCGCTAAGGGAATTTTTTATTTAAAAAAGCAAAATATTTCAAATGAAGAAAGAAATATTTTAGCTATAGAATCTTATAAAAACTTTTTAAGAGGGTTATTTGATATAACAGATAATATTATAGAAGGTTCCGTTGTTCATCCATCCGATACTAAAATCTTAGATGAAAATGATAGTTATCTTGTAGTAGCTGCAGATAAAGGCACTTCTTCTTTTTCTGATTATGCAAATACAATTTCTAAAGAGTATAATTTTTGGCTTGATGATGCTTTTGCTTCTGGAGGATCTTTTGGATATGATCACAAAAAAATGGCTATTACAGCTAAAGGAGCTTGGATATCTGCTAAACATCATCTAACAAATAGGAATTTTGATTACAAAACTAAAGCTATTAAAACTATAGGAATAGGAGATATGTCAGGTGATGTTTTTGGAAACGGAATGTTATTACACAGTAAAATTCAGCTAATTGCAGCATTTAATCATAAAGAAATTTTTGTTGATCCTAATCCTGATGTAGAAAAATCTTTTAATGAAAGAAAAAGATTATTTTCTATAAGTAAAACATCTTGGCAAGACTATAATAAAGAATCTCTCTCAAAAGGAGGAGGTATATTTCAAAGATCTAGTAAATCTTTAAATTTATCAAAGGAAATGCAAGAACTTTTTTTAACTGAAAAGGAAAAGATTACACCGGTAGAATTAATCAAATTAATTTTGACTTTAAAGGTAGATTTAATATGGAATGGAGGAATTGGAACTTATTTTAAATCTTCTTTAGAATCTAATCAAGATATTGGAGACAAAGAAAATGACACAGTAAGATGTAATGCAAGTCAAATTAAAGCCAAAGTTATAGCAGAAGGAGGTAATTTAGGAATATCTCAACTAGGAAGGATAGAATTTGCATCTTTAGGCGGTCATATCAACACTGATTTTATAGATAATTCTGCAGGAGTCAGTTGTTCTGATCATGAAGTTAATGTAAAAATAGTTCTAAATCAAGCTATAAGAGAACAAATTATCAGTTTCAATGAAAGAAATCAAATTCTTATTGATATGTCTTTGGAGCTAGAAAAACTAGTTTTACAAGACAATTATGATCAAAATTTAGCTTTAGATATATTGCAAAATTCAGAATTAATGCGAGCAGAATTATTTGAACAACTATTAAAATTGTTAGAACAAAAAAATATTCTAGATAGAGATTTTGAATACTTGCCAAGTGATACACAATTAAGCAATTTAAACTCGCTTAAGCAAAAACTCACAAGGCCAGAATTAGCTATAATATTATCTTATAGTAAATTATATTTAACAGAAGAATTAAGCAACAATCCTTTACTAGATGAAGAGGTATTCAATAAACACCTATTAAATTATTTTCCACATTATATAAAAAACCACTTTAAAAAATTCATTTTAAATCATCCTCTTAGAAATCAGATTATAGTAACTAGTATAGTAAATGAATTTGTAAATAGAATCACAGGACCATTAATTGTTAACATAAAAAAACAAACTGGAGCGAAAATTTGTGATATTATCAAGTCTTATATAATTATCTCTAAAATAGTAGATTTGGATCAACTTTGGGAATCTGTTCAAACTCAGATAAAAAATCTTACAGATCAAATAACAAAAGTAAATGTTTTTTCTAAAATAATTAATGCTGTTGTAAGAGGAATCATATGGGTTTTAAAAAATATAGAATATCCTCTAAGCATTAATAGAACATTAGAAAAATATAAAGAATTTTGTTTAATAGATATTCAACAGATTTTAGTAGGAAAATCAAAAGAGAAATACTTCAAAGCAACACATAGTTTAATAGAGAATGGTATAAAAGAAAATTTTGCAAAAAAAATAGCTTCACTAAACTTTATGGTATCAATTTTTGATAATATTGCATTACTAGATATTAGCTTACAAAACAGAACAAAATTACTTAACATATATTTTTTTATAGGAGATAATTTTTATATAGATTGGTTAAGAGACGTGTGTGATACAAGAATTGATAACTCATATTGGACCAAACTTTCAATACAATCCATTAAGGATGATTTATACAAGAAGCAAAAAAACATTGTTTCTATATTAATAGAAAAGTGGAATTTTTCTGAATTTTCTATAAATATTGCTCAAAATTATCTTCAAGAAATACTGTATGATTCCATTTTTTATGAATTTATTCTAGAAATACAAACTTACGAAAATATCAATATATCTATGCTTATATTAGCAAATAAAAAATTAGATGATTTAATAAAAAATCTTAATACTAAATAAAAATTTGATACATCAAGAAAAATTACACTAGTATTTACAATTTAAAAAATATATGTTTGTTATAAAGAAAAATATGCTTAATCTTTGTATAATCTTTATTCATTTGTGAGACGATCTTTACAAATTTATGTATACAACTTCTCTTTTCATATCTCTCTACCTCACTCATCAATTCTGATACATCCAAAATTTCTTATCTACATGCTAGGGCAAAAATACTTTTTGGTACAAATTTTTAGATCTATCTTTAAAGTGAAACACTTTCCCACTACTTAATTCTTGTACTTTCTTTTTAGAGTTGTATGCTCTCCCTTCATACATGCTCTCCCTCCTTTTGCTCTATTTACAAATTCTATTCTTGCGAATTCTATTGCCATATTTACAAAAATTAATCTTTTTTCCTATTTTGAATTGTTGTAAATTTTTACAAAATTCCCTTTTTGCTTACATAGTATAAGAACAAGAAAACTATAAATTCATAGTATCATATTCACTTTATAACAATAGTGAAAAATAGGTCTAGTGGGCTTCGGGGATTCTTTTTTGTATTTTTCTTTTTGCCAAATAGCGCAAGACAACAAAACTACAAAAATTGCAGCTCAAGAAGTTATAGACATGACCCTAGCTGGTATTACAAATTTAATAAAAAATGGAAAAATCTTACATTAGCCTAAAGCGCCGTAAACCCTAGTGAGAAGAGACGAGTTGAATACTAGAGTTTCTGGATTTCTTCTAAAGAAATCCCTGTTACATCTGCAATAAACTCAGGTGCTGTACTTTTAGAAAGAATATTCTTAGCAATTTCGTGTTCTCTTCGATGCATTCCTTGTTGCATACCTTGCTGTATTCCAGCTTGCATTATAGCTTGTATTCCAGCTTGTATTCCAGCCTATTTACCCTCTTCTCTGAGAGCTTCTGCTCCTGTTCTCATGATCTCTATACCCTTCTTTACTTTTTCTGATAATTTTACTATTTCTTCATGTTTCTCTTCTGGATAATATTCCAGCACAAATTGATAAAACAACTCCAATGCTATTTCAGCAATTCTACTGCTATCATTATACATCAATACAAATTCCAACGCTCTCATTGGATCCTTGTATACTGAAGTTTTTAGAAAAAAATCAAAAATTCTATCCTTCTTTTTTATAAACTCCTCTTCTCCTCTTCTGGCATTGCTTGCAGATCAATCAAATGATATCCATTTTCCTACACTTCTCTTTGCAGCTCCGGATATTCACATATCTCCCAAAGCATTTTTGCTGCTGTGTATTTTTCTTTGCCAGCATATACAACTATTGGGAATATGAATGGTAGCTTTTTGTTGTTTTTTTTGTTTTTATGTACAAAATCTTCAAGAATTCTCATGACATATTGCTGTACTCGAAACTCTATTCTGTGATCTATGCTCGACTGATGTTCTATCAAAATATAGAGCATGGTATTTTCTTGCTCATTGAACAGCACTAGATCGCTTTCATATTTTCTCATTCTTTTGTCCACAAAACTATTTGGATAAGGTTTGGTACTAGAAAATAATTTCAAAAATTTAGGAGGAAGATGATTTTGTAAAAACTGTTCTCTATCAAGAGGATCTTTCATTCCACTTTTGAAAAAGACATCATAACTAGGAATTTTTCCATTTTCAGATTTATTTTTATAATTCTTGAAATTATCTGTATTATCTATTTTTTTACTTATAAATCATCTTTTATTTTCTAAATTACCAATAATATTGTATTATTATAACCTATAATATACTTATATACAAGCTTTTTATCTATTTTTAAAAAATAAATAATCTATCACATGGCTATCATTTATTTGATGAATGAAAACCG
>CAZKNN010000013.1:0-21383 GCA_964554285.1 uncultured Rickettsia sp. | reverse complement strand
ACACAATTTTTTTCTTTTTTGATAGTATTTTATAAAATATTAATTTATTCAAAATTTCCTAATTATAAAAACGGTTCAACATAGAACAATATTTTAATTTTTTGTAAATCTAAAAATTTTATAATTTAAATACTAAACTTTATTATATATAACACAATTTTAAAAAAATAAAAATTTTATTTATAAAATAATTTATTAGATGTTATTATCTGATATATTAAACTAATAATAACATATTAATATATCCGGTTATATTTATATTTTATGTCAGAACATATGCCATTCAAAATTTTGATAATAAGTAGTGAAAAAAATGAATCTTCCTATTTATCTCATATAATAGAAAGATATTGGTTTAACACTAAAAATGTAAAGAATTTAACTAGTGCGAAAAGTTATATATTATTAGAAGCATATCATCTCATAATAATAGCAGATAATTTGATATTATCAGACGAAGATAATTTAAGAAAGTTTTTTCATTTTGTAAGAAAAACAAAATGTAACATACCATTTATTTTTTTAATAAAAGACCAATCTTGGATTCAAGAAAAAATATATTTTGATCTTAATAAAAAAAAATTTACTAAATTTTTAGGAAAAAATTTTGATTCTCACGAATTAATGATCACAATAAAGAATTTGATTAAATCCTCTAAAATTTCATCTGAAAAAAGAATAGTAAGTTATAAAAAATTAAAAATAGATCTTATATCATACAAAATACATTACGAAAATAATGCACTACCTAATTTAGGAAAAAAAGAATTCAAAATTTTAGAATTATTAACTAAAAACCCTGAAAAAATAATAACAAGAGAACAGTTAAGGATTTTTGTATGGGGGGAAAACATAAAAATAGAAACAAAAACACTAGACGTACATATAAATAAAATCAGAAAAATATTGAATCATTTTTCTCAAAATATCAAAGAAGAAGAAAAAATAAAAATTATTACACTCAGATCTATAGGATATACTCTTGTTCAAAATTTTACAAATACTAAAACTTATAAAATTTCTCAATGAATGAAAATTTCTATAAAAAATCGCAATATAATACCAAAAATTGTATTTTAATTTCAAATACTGGATATAATCAATTGTTATAAATCAATCAAAAGATTGATAAACACATATCCCATATTATCATATATAATATAGGATATATGCAACAAACAATTTATGTAAAAAATAATGCAGAAAAAGAATTACACAAAAAGTTTATCGACTCATTTTATATCATAAAATACTCTAAGTTACAATATATATTTTTATAAATATATATTGTAACTTAGAGATTAATAATTTTAAAAATTATTAAAGAAAGATATCTTAAATATTCTATTTTTCTTGACAAAATACTCTATTTTGGAAAAAGATAATAGCTAAACTTAATATATAAGAATTTTATTTTTATTTAAATTATTAACTATATACATGGAACATTGGGGATTTTTCACTGCAATACTATTTACTTTACTAATAATAGACAGAATATATAATTATTCACAAAAATTTACAGAATTTAAACGCTACTTACATCTTACTATACTTTATCTAACAGCTGGTATGACATTTAGTTTATATATTTTAATTTTAAAAGATATAAAGGCATTTCAGGAATATTTAACATGTTTTATTTTAGAAAAAGTCATGTCTATTGACAATATCTTTATTATGATAATGATATTGCAGCATTTTGCTATAAAACCACAATTTCAAAACAAAGTAGTAATTTATGGAATTTTAGGAGTAATCATACTAAGGGCTTTAGCAATTTGGTTAGGAGGAACAATCTTGTCTAAATTTGAGTGGGTTTTGTATATTTTTGGCACTTTATTAATATTTAAAGGATGCAAATCCTTATACCAAAAAACACAAATTACAAACAATAAGGAGTTCAAGGTAGAAAATATTTGGATATATAAATTTCTAAAAGATAAACTAAATATCAATATTCATGTTAATAAAGAACAAAACGATTTTGTAGTAAAAAAAAATGGACAGTATATAATTACTAATTCCTTTTTAGCGCTTTTATCTATAGAGTTTGTAGATCTAATATTTGCAGTAGACAGCATTCCTACAATGTTTGGAATTACTAAAGACATGTATATAATATACACTTCCAATATATTCGCTATTATGGGATTAAGATCTATATTTTTCTTGCTAAAAGATAGCATAAACAAATATTCTTTTATAAAGCCAGCATTATCAATAATAATGATCTTTATTGGAATAAAAATTATTTTATCTCACTTCATAAAAATTCCAGCATTTGTTACTTTATTTCTTTTGAGTTTAATTTTAATTTTAAGTTTTATATTTTTACAAAAAAAAGAATCCTCAAATCACGCTTCTAGCAATCAATAAATAATATTATGTTGAGTGATAGATTATACTTATATACAAGCAATATAACACAACAATCACATAATATTTTTATATCCATATTTTCTGATAGATGGATTACTTACCTAGGAGGTAGCAAATCAATACCATTTTTCTATGAACTAATGGAATCTAAAGGAACAAGTTCTTAAGAGACTAAATAGTATATTAAGTAATTGAGTATTTTTTTCTTTTGTGAATCTTCTTTATAAAGTAGTACATAACATGGTTATACATTTTTATTTGCTCTCAGTTCTTACTATATAATGTTTTTATTTCGAATTACTACCCTAAATCCCCTCTAGAGCAGTTGATTATAATTCTGTTACTCTTTGTTTTATGGTATAGCGCATACTATCTGCATTTTTTATTTTGCATATATAATGATATATATATACATTCTTATTGATTCTTTATGTGCTTTGACATACATTAAAACATTTGTACATTTTGATGCGTATATAGATATTGACATTTTAAAGCTCTTAGATATTTTGCTCAGCACAATATGCACATGTAGAACAAAAGCTACAATTAAAACACTAAAAAGGGAAGTATTTTAAATAAAATTTAGATTGATTCATTCCGTTACTCTTTGTTTTTTGATTTGGCGTATTTCTATCTGAATTGCTGTATTCTCCCTGTATAATATATGTGAATTTCTTATTGATTCCTTCTGTTGTTTTTATCTACATTAATACATTTAGTACATTTTTGAGACGTATAAGATGCTTATACGTAAAACATCTTTTTCTATATACTTTTTTTCATATTCAACTATTATTTGTTTAAATCTTTTTTATATTCATATTTTTCGATAGATTAATTACTTACCTAGAAGGTAATAAAGCAATAACATTAACCTTAGCTTGTCCATCAATCAATTCTATATCAATTTCTTGATCTATTTGTAAAGATTTGATAGATTCTATATATCTCCCATTACTATCTTTGATAAGAGCAAATCCTTTGTTCAAAGTCTTTTTTATATTTATATTTTCTAATATTATTTCTATATTTTCTAAATTGTTCAATTGTTGATTGAATATATTCTCAACATATTGATTTATATTTTTTTCATAATTAATAAGATTTTCAGAATAATTTTTCAAAAGATGCGAAATATAAGAATGCGCAAGTTTTAAACTCTTTAATTTAGTTAACTTTAAATTAATAAAATTTTCTAATGTAACATTTATATTAGAAGATATATAATCAAAATTTTGTACAAAATTATCTACAATCCAAAAATATTTATTCAAATCCTGAAATTGTACAACCAAACTAGTATTATATTTAATAATAAAATTAATAATTTGATTAATATTTAAAAAAATCTGTTCTAAATTATATTTAACGTCTGATAATACAGGCAAAACAAGCTCTATAGCAGCTGTCGGTGTGGGAGCTCTTAAATCTGCTACTAAATCTAAAAGTGAAAAATCAGTTTCATGACCTATAGCAGAAATTACAGGAATACTACTTTTAAAAATTTTTCTTACTAACATTTCACTATTAAATATCATTAAATCTTCTACAGACCCACCTCCTCTAGCAATTATTATAACATCCGGTTTTAACCTATCTTGCAAAGATTCTATCTTTTCAATCGTTTTAGATATTTGTATATCAGCTCCCTCTCCTTGAACTGGAACAGAGTAAATATCAACTTCTAAAGGGCACCTATTACTTATTCTATGCAACATATCTTGAATAACAGAACCTTTAATAGAAGTTAAAAGAGCTAATTTTTTAGGAAGAAGGGGTAATTTTTTCTTATGTTGAAGATCAAATAATCCCTCTTTTTTTAACAATTCTTTACGCTTCTCTAACATTTGCATATAAGAACCAACTCCACTTAATTCTAATTTATCTACTAAAATTTGATATCTAGATTGCATAGAGTAAGAAGTGATTTTCCCTGAAATCATAACCTCTATTCCATCATTTAAACTACAATTAACTGATTTAATCTTATTTTTCCATAATACAGCTGAAATAACACTGTTAGAATCTTTTAAATTAAAATAACAATGTCCTAAACTTGATATAGAAAGTCCAGAAATTTCTCCTCTTACCTTAATATAAGAAAATTCCCCTTCTAACATTTGTCTTATACTAGAAGATAATTCTGAAACAGAAAAACAATATGTTTCTACAGAATGATTTGCCTTATGCTGCATATTGGATATGAAATCTTTTTTGTTTATCATATATTAAATACACAAAATTTGTGAATGACAGAACCATATTTTGTACTGTATTTTTATATAAATATTATATAGACTAAAGGCTATATTATATAGTATCAAATATCTACACATCTATTATTAATTAAATAATCTATTAATCAACATGCAAATCCAAATTTTAAAACAAACATATAAAATTTCCTTATTAGTTACTTTTATAATAATACTTAAAATGCTAATGCCTATAATATTTGCGAAAGAAAATAAAGAAGAGAAAGCAGTTTTAGCCATTTTAAATGATAAAATTTTCACCCAGTATGATATAGACAAAAGAAAAAAAATATATGAAATATTTAATCCTCAAACAAAATTCTCTGATGCACAAATACTAGAACACCTGATATTAGAAAATTTATATTTAGAATTTCTTTCTACTAAAAATTTATTAATGTCTCAAAGTGATACTCAAATTATATTGAATGAACTGTTAAATATCACTAAAAGTAAAAAATATGCTGATACTATATCTGAAGAAGAGTTAAGTGAATACGCATTTAATTTAGCATTACATACACAAGTAAAAAATATTTTATGGTCAAATAAAAGCAATGCTATTTTAGATCAATCAAAAGAATTTTTAAAAGAAGAACAAGGGATAGAAGTGAAATTTATTTCATTTCAAACAGAAAGTAAAGATAAACAATCTTACGAAAATTTGAAAAAATTACGTCACAAAATATCCAATCTTAATAAAGCACAAATAATGAAATTACCACAAAATCTTGCGCAATTTAAAAAAAATGTGAAAATTAACTTCTTTAATACAAATTCGTTAACATTACCTATGATAGAAAAAACAATAATACATGATTACAAAGAAAATTCTGTATCTAGTGTGTTTTTGAATGACCACAATGTTTTTGAATTTGTGTTAATTTACAATAAAGAAACTTATTTTGATGAAAAAAGAAAAAATACCTTAACTACAGAACTGAAAACGGATAGAATAATGGATTCTCTAAAAGAATTTAATCAAATGCTAAAAAATGGAGCTTTTATTGAAATTTTCTAAAAATTTTTATCAAAAATTGAATATCAAAAAAATATTTTTTTTAAAATATTTTACAATATTTAAATTAACTATAATAGTTGCTTTACTTCTGCATCTAAATAACAAAACGAAAATTACTGCTCAAGAAAATAATCTTGAATTCCAGAATTTATTTATAAATAAAACATATTTTACTGAATTTTTAAAAGAAAAAAACAAAATTCTAGAGGATATCTCATTTGCAAAAAATAAAGAAGAAAAATACCCAATATATCTTACATTTTTAGAATTCTTATTTCGCAATCAATATTACGAAGAATGTTTAGATTTATATGAATTTATACAAAAATATTTTCAACACATAAAACTAGATGTAAATATCAAATATCAATTTTTTTTTGCAGTATCTTTAATATTGAAAAATAAATATTTTCAAGCTAGAGAAGAGCTACAAAATATCCTAGAACAAAGCACCAAATATTCAGAAGAAATTTTAATGTGGTATAATTATGCTCTTTCTATGAATAAAAATACTGAACAAGAGGCAAATTTTGTACATTTTGTAAATCTACAAGAGCAAATAAAAAAACACTACCCGAAAGAGACGTATCTTAAATTACAAACTAGATTTTTAAAAATATTGTTTGATCATGGAGCATTTGAACAGATATTATCTATGAATATTATCGAAGAAGATACATCATTATTTTTCTTCTATTTAGCAAAATATGCAATATCAAAAAATAGAGAAAAACTAATAGAAGAATTAAATAATCTTAATTCTTCTAATGATATAGAATTATTGATTAAAAATAATATAAAACTTTTGGAAATTAAATTAGAAGACGAAACAATATCTTTAAATCAAGCCATTAGTAAATTAAAAAGCATGAATTATATTGCGTTAGGACACCCCATAAGGTTTAATCTTTTAAAAAAACTATCTTTCTATTACAAAAAAAATAACCAATTAGAACAAGTACTAAGCATTAATAAATATCTTGAGTATTATTTTGAAAATCTTTCTTATGAAATATCATCTCAAAGAGAAAATGTAGAGTATTTTATAAAAATTTTTACTGAAGAAAAAACTTCTAGCTGGAATAAATTATTGTTTTTTTTACAATATAAAGATATGGTACCTTTAGGAGTAATCGGGAATCGTATTGTTTCAAAAATAACTCAGGCATTTATAGATCTAAATTTAATACACCAAGCAATAGAATTATTAGAACATCAAATAAAATTTAAATTAAAAGACAAATTAAAATTTCAAAGCACAATAGAGTTAGTAAATTTATACATACAGATTGGCGAAATAGAAGAGAGCTTAAATTTAATACATGAAATCGAACTACCTAAAGAAGAATTTCAAAATTATCAAACAGTTTTAGCTTTAAAAGCAAAAATTTATCTTTTATTAAACCAACATGATAAAGTACTAAATATATTAGATGAATTAGATAAAGAATATGCTGTAAATTTTCAGAAAGAGATTTTTTTTAAAACCAAAAATTATGAAGAATTCATAAAATTATATAATAACTATAAAAACAACTTCACAAATGATACAAGAGACAAATTTCAAAGAGCTATATCTTATTTTATATTAAAACAAGAACAAGAGCTAAAAGCTCTTTATCAAGAAACAGACAAAGAGAATAAATTAGTAAAACTAGCTATAGAACTATTCATCAACTATCTATCAATCAATAATAAAGAAGATATTCAAATTTTTGATAAATTAGATCATATATTAAATCAATTTTCAAACAATTTATAAATTTATTATAAATATGGAAATTATTAAAAAAATCAAAAATATTTTTAATAAGGAAAAAATATCTCATAGTAGTTTAAAAAATATAGAAAAATTACTAATTCAAGCTGACTTATCAAGTGATATATCCCAAAAAATAATAAATCGACTACAAAAATTACCATCTAATGTTAATGAAGCAGAAATTAAATCAACTATTTCTCAAATATTACTTAATATATTAAAAAATAACGACTCTAACATATCAATAGAAAAAAATAAATTAAACATTTTTCTTCTTTCTGGTGTTAATGGAAGTGGAAAAACAAGTAGCTTGTCAAAATTGCTAAACTTATTCCATAAAGATTATAAAACAGCTGTGGCTGCTTGTGATACATTTAGAGCAGCAGCATTATCACAACTGAAAGGATCTATAGAAAAAAAATCAAAATCAAATTTGGGGGTAGAACTATATCAAGCTTCTCAAAAATACAAGGATCCATCTTCTTTAGCATATCATGCAATATCACAATCATTACAAAACAATTTTAATATATTACTAATAGATACAGCCGGTAGATTACACAATAATATAAATTTAATGGAAGAATTAAAAAAAATTACAAAAATTATAAAGAAATTTGAAAATAGAATCAATTTTCATAATTTTATTGTTCTAGATAGTACTATAGGTCAAAATTTAATAAACCAAGTCCAAACATTCAAAATGGTAACAGATATCAATGGAATTATTCTATCTAAAATGGACAGTAGCGCAAAGGCTGGAGCAATTTTTACTATTCAACATACGCTTCATATACCGATATATTTTATAACTTTTGGAGAAAAATTAGATAATATAAAAAAATTCAATAATAAAGAATTTATAGATAATTTGCTTGATGTATGATGTTTTGATTATTATAAATCTTTATTTTTAAGATAAGAAATAAAAAAAATTCCTATAACATAAAAGTATAGATGTATTTGCAATATTTTTGGGTGTTATTTATGAATAAGTGCGAAATTTTTTAAATATAATAGTCAAAACATTCATCAAAGCAATAGTCATACAAGTAGTCATACGACTTATTTTCAATCGTTTTTTGTTTTTGTTCATAGAATAAGAAGGGAATAAAATTGTATACAAATCAGGTGAATGATTTATTGCAAATTCATCAATTGTAATTAAATGTGAAACAATAAAATATTCTTCTGTAAAGTCATCATAAATCAATTTTATGCTCTCTATCTCTTTTTCTTCCTTGAGATTATTTTGTTGATAAGCAAATTTGATATTTTTCTTTCCTTAATAAAAGTTTTTAGTAGCGCATAGCCTGTTAATTTATCTTTATGTACAAAATTTTCAAAATTTATTAATTGAATTGAAAAGTGAAAATTGCACTCATTCTTATTTATAGAATAAATGTTACAACAAAGCAAATTAAGAAGGTTTTCATTTACGCACAATGTCAATTTTTCATCATTTTTTAAAAATGCTTCCTTAATATCATGTATAAGATGGCAAATAATAGATGTTTTAGCTTCAGTATAAGCATTATAAAACAAAAGATTATCAATATAATTAATATTTATAGTAGGTGATACAAGATCAGATGAAGTATTGTTAGGTATAGTAGGTGTTGTAGATACATCAGGATCAGATTCATTAGGCAACGGAGTGTACGCAACAGATGTTGTAGAATCAGATTTAGTAATGTAAGGCACGGTAGGTACTGTAAATTCTGTAGATACTGTAGGATCCGTTGCAGTAGAGACATTAATATTAGAAAAAGTAGATTTAGGTACTTTAGTTATCTTAGATTAAGGCGCAACAATAGGTTGAGTACAGTAGATACCTTAGTTTTAAACAGAATAGGTTTAGTTACAGTAGGTACCTTAGTTTTAGTTAAAGTAAATTTAGTTACGGTAGGTACCGTATCTACTACAGAATCAGATGCAGTAGGTGCTATAGCCGTTTCAGAATCAGATGCAATAGGTGCTGTAGCCGTTTCAGGATCAGATGCAGTATGTACAACCTCTACAGGATTAGATGCAACATTTTTTGTCAAATAATATTTATTAAACAACAAATGTATCTTATAATTATCTGAAAAATCTTGAGTGATTTGCTTATTAACTTGCTCTACTGGTGCAGTTCTTTTATTAATACTTTGTATAAATTGAAAAAAAGTCGACCCTAAATTAATAAGGATTATATTTTCTTCATGTTACGGTGCAAATTTTCTAATCAAGTTATCGACTTCTGTTGAAAAAAAATTTCTTGTTCAATATACTCTCTTGTTATAAAAATCTTTTGCTCTTCTTTCTTACTAGACAACACCTTTTGTCTGTTAAAATCAAAAACTTCTTGAAGAGTTAAAATTCTATCCTCTTTCTTACAATTCATTTTTGCACACTCTAACATTTTATTAAAATTGTTATTACATGCTAGCAAAAAATCATCAATTTTTTGTTCTTTAAGATTCTTTTTTATTATTTTCAAACGATTGTGCTGATTTTTAAAACCTTGTTCTTCTTTACTATATTCATCATTTTGAATTTCCTCTTCGGCACCTTGAATCTCTTTCTTTATAGCGCTTTGAGATTCTTCTTTCTCACTAATAAAAACATTTTGTGCTTCGAAAAAAATTCTCTTGAAAATTTTTCTTCACCGTATAAATATAGGAAAAATTTTCTAGCATATTCGTATTTTTTTGATAAAAATGATTCAAGTTGTTTTTAATAACCCATTCATCACCATAATCTTTTCTTATCTGAACCAAAATTTTTTTTATTTCCAAAATACTCTTCTTTATATTACTAATGTAATATTCTGATAAAGCACCTCTTTCAAGAAATGTAAGTAATATATTTTTGAAAATACAATGCTTTTTATAATTCTTAACAACGATTTCTACATCAGAAGTAGAAATATTTTTTAATAAGTCAATATCCATTAACAATTCAAAATCTTAATGTGTTTTTCTTCTAAAGTATTATCTATCATGTATAGTTTTTTTAACTCTAAATTTTCTAATGTTCCTTCTGTTAGTTTTTGTTCTTGTATTTTGTTGAGTGGGGGGGATGGTATATTTGCTTTTGCTGGTATTTCTGCTCTTTTTTCTGGTGTTTCCTTAATTATAACATTTGAAACAATCGGTGGCGTTTTTGTCAATTGACTTGTACATTGCTCTTTTAGAGTTATATCTTTTACATTTTTCATATCAAAAATTTTAGGTGCAATTTCTAACATTTGCGCTGATTCACTTAATTCTTCAAAAAACACTATACCATCATTATACTTAACATTCTCCTGATTCCACCCCCTCTGCTCTATTATAGCCTGAAACTGATCTATTGACTTTTTAATAGAATGGTTATAATTAAATACTTCTTTGTAAAACTCTTGTATTGAAATGTTGTGAATATTGTTTTCCTTAATTTGCTTATTCAAATTTTTAAGCTCTTCTAGAATTTGATCATCCAATAATAAACCGAGCTTTTGTCGAGTTTGATATGTTTCTTCAAAAAACGTCTTTATAACCATTATTGATCTATGAAAGTGTTGTATATACAATCAATATTTACTTATTTTTAAGGGTACAAATATTTCTAACACCCAGTCTAGATGGTATTTTTGAAAATTAAACACTATCTCTTTATTATTAGGCAATAAAATTTTTTTTCTTCATATGTGTGTTTCTTTTCTACCAATCTCTTATGCCTTACAGCCAAAAATATGTACGAATTTATTAAGCTTGTTTCAACAGAATAGGTTTGTATTCCTATTATTTTATCTATTTTTGATATAGTGTAGTTTTTTATTTCTATATTCCAATCCAAAAATGCGCCCTTACATATTGCAATTATAAAATCTTGATTTGACTCGTGTTTAATCTTATTGTGTAAAATCTTTTGCCTAGCTCTTTTTTTTGCAATTCTGCAGAATCATTAATTTTTTGATCAGTACCTGACTTTGAATTACCAAATATTTCTTTGCATCTGTTTATAAACGCTATGTTTGCACTTTTTTCGGATACATCATACCAATCAACAAATTTACTATTATATTCATTTTTAATGTTTCATAGATATAGAAAGAAATATCGATAGCATCAGTTAACTTTGGATTACGCAATTTTAAAAAATTTAATATGATATCAACAAAATCTTCTCTATCATTACCTTGATCTTTTGTATAAAGACAATGATAATAAAGTCTTATATTATCAATTATTAAACCAAATATTGCTTTTTTATATTGATTCTCAGTTATATGAAATTGAGTCTTATTCAAAATTGATAATGAATCATATCGTTGATAATACTTTAAATGTTTTTTGTGTTCATTATCTAATAATAACAACATTTCTGCAATTTTATCTTTGTACGGGTGAGAAAATCCCCTAATCAATCCTTTAATTTGATCAATTTCAGTGAGAATATTTATCCAAGAATCAAATATTAAAGAAATATTCAATATATTTTATCTTTTATACTATTATCATAAAAAGAAAGTATAAATTCTAATTCTCCTTGTGTATTATACTTTAGAGCCGAATACTCCTCTAATTTAATGTTTAAAAATTTTATAATATTTTCTAAATATTCAATACTCTCATTTACAACATTACTCTTTACAACATTACTCTTTACCGCACCAACCCTCTTCTCCTTCAAAACCTCTTTCAACATTTTTTCTATTTTTTTATAGAATAAGTACCTGAATTTTGTTCATATATGTGATGTTTTGTTATGGTATTAGATAAAACTTCTATAATAAGATTTCTTAATTTTGTATTTAACATATTTGATGTTGGATGAATATCATCAGGAACCACATCATCAAACTTGAAATTTGGATTATTTATATCAAAAAATTTCCATAAAATATATTTTAAAGAATCATTTAAAATGGTTATTTCCAAAAAAAATTTATAATCCTTAAGAGAAGAAGTATCACTAACTACTACAATCTTTCGTAAATTTTAAATAATTCTGTATGTTTTGTATTTTATCTAAAATGATATCAAAATTTTTATCAAGATCATTTAGTACGTAATTTTTTTGAGAATTATTTTGATCTAAAATTGGTGTTGGATTGTTATTATGAAAATCCAATGATTGAATAATCATATACAAAAAATCTTCAAATAATGATTGAAGTTCTATATGTTTTAATTTTTGATTTTGTGATAAACTGTTAATTGCTGTTTGAATAAACTTTTTTAATATAACAATTGTATTATAGATATGATGGGTTATAATTATTAGAATATTTTTTAATATGAACACTTTATCATCAGCAAAAGAAAGATCATTTTGTGACTCTGTATCTTATTAAGATCGTTGTGAATTATTTTTATAAAATCATCTTGAATGATATCATAATCAGCCTTTTTCACCCAAAATTGTTCAATTTTTCTAGACTCATTAAGTTCTCGAGACTCTATATTTTCCTGTTGTATCATATCTTCATCTATATACTCTTCTTCAGTTCTATAGCTGAACATAGTATTTTTTCTAAAAAATCTTTTAGCATCAAATTAAATACATTTAAGCTAATTATCTACTTATACACAAACAAGAATTTGAAATTAAATTGCAGCACTTTATTTATGTATTGTTTTTTTAATTACGTAATTAAAAATATAATTAGTGAATATCATCAACAATACGCAACCCTTCATTGTAAAGCAAAAGCGCTTTATGTCAATATAATTACATTTATTGCTAATAATTTCTATACTCTTAAATATAGATAATTAATTAACTATAAAATAAATTCAATAACATTGCTCATTTATCATAAAATATAGATAAAATTTTATATATATATTTTTTATATTATTTTTTATTGGAAATTGATTATTAGAACTAATACAAAAATTAAATATTGAGAAATAAGATATTATTAAAATAAGTTCTTTGAACCAACACCATACTTATATTATAGATACTACCTAGTTATTTATTCTACTTTAAATAACAATATATTTGTATATCAGCCCTTTTCATTTTTTGAAAATAAGATATTATTATATGAGTCTCTTTTCTTTTTTTAAGGGTCGCTTTTTTTAATGAGTACTTCTACAACATCAATCAGCATTAAAAAAATATATTATCATTAAATAGATTATCTTAATGTTTTTCATACAAAAAACTTTAAAAATAATTTCAAGCACAGATTATAAAAAGATCCTGTCTTTTGGTAGTTTGGCATTCACTATATTAATCAACTATTCTCTACTAAAAATTTTAAAAGATGGTTTTATAGTAAAAAATATGGGAGCGGAAGCTATTGGGTTTCTAAAATTTTACTTTCTAATTCCTATTACCATGCTATTTTTATTAATTTATACTAAATGTTCAAATTCTTTTTCACAAAAAAACATATTTATTGGAACGGGTATTATATTCTTCTTTTTTTTTTGTTTTTTGTTCATAAATTTTTTTTGGCTTAACTTGGGAATTTTTACAAAAGAAGAAATTACATATTTTCAAAATTTTGTTCCAAGATTAAAATGGTTTGTTATCATCGGTTTAAATTGGCAATACAGTTTACTTTATGTACTTTCTGAACTTTGGGGAGCAATTATGTATACGCTATTTTTTTTTCAATTAACAAATAGTATTTTTTCGAGCCATGAAGCAAAAACACAATATCCACCTATAATTCTTCTTGGAACTCTTTCTCTGCCATTTGCAGGATGGTTAATTGATATAGTACACGGAAGTCCATTTAACATTATTATGTTTGTTTTGTTAATTAATTTACTAACTATTATAGTCTACGTATTAATTTCAAAAAAATTTGAAATTCAATTAAAAGTTTATAAAAAAAAAGATTCACAAAAATCTTTAATAGAAAGTTTTCGTTTTATTCTTTTATCAAAAAAATTATGGTTACTTTTTATTATGATAATTTCTTTAGGAATTTCTTTAAACGTAGTAGAAGTTTTCTGGAAAGGAAAATTAGGAAAAATTTCTCATTCCGTAGAAGAATATGTACAAAATATGGGACGTATACAGGCATTACAGGGATGGATTTCTATAGGATTCATTCTAGCAGGTATGCTTATACTAGAAAAATTTTCCTGGAAATTTTCTTCACTAATAGTTCCAATATTTTTATTTTGTTTAGGTTCACTATTCTTTATATTAATTTTTAAATACCAAGATATGAACAAAATTTTATTTTGGGGATTAGCACATACTATTGCTGGTAAATGCTTAAAATACGCATTTTTTGATCCCTCTAAGGAATTGGTTTATATATCTTTAGACAAAGATTCAAAAACTAAAGGAAAAGCTGCAGTAGATATTTTAGGAGGCAGATTTGGAAAATCTGGCCTTGGAATAGTAGAAAGTATTGTTTTTTTTATGTTTCCTACAAAAAATTTTGATAATACAACTATATTCTTTTTTACTGTTTTTCTGATAATTACAATATTATGGATACAAGCAATAATTGCTTTAGATAAAAAACTAAACTGGCAAGAGAAAAAAAAAAGATAAATATCTTATAAAAACTTTCTATAAAAGACAATTATCGTATAAAATTAACTATCTAATTTGTATTTTTTACTTTTATGAAAACATTTTTGCAAAATTTCTGAAAAATTTATTTTATACCCCTTAAAACTTTTTTTTGTGTCAAAAATTTGCTCTGTATTAAAAAAATTTAAAAATTTTGATTATAGAATATATAATAAATTAAATTCTTATCTTTAATTATGTTTCTATATAAATATGATTTAGATTACAAACTTCAATTAAATGTTTACTTTAAAAAATATTATTTTAATTTTGCTTAAGTGACTGCTCTCTGCCCTGAAGTGCGGAGCTTCTAATATCAATAGCAAAGGCTTTCTTTTGAAAGTCTTACACAGCCTCAATTAGCAGAGACGGATAGCTCTTCCGCCTTGAGATTTATAATTCCTTCTTGTTTTATGTTATATGCAGCGTTTATATCTCTCTAAAATTTCATAAAAAATAATAATATTTTTACTAAAATATTTTTGTGACATTAAATGTAATTCATTCATACTTAAGTGAATAAATTGCACACTTGCTTTGTTGAAAATAATTATTATCAGTATATTATCATAAAAAAATCTTTATAAGATTCTAACAAACAGTGTTGATAAGGAATATTGTTATATTAAATTATCATTATAATATAATAAATATTGAAATAAATTTCAAACAATTGATAATCAATTTTATACATTAAATAAAAAAATAACTAAAAATATCTTTAATACAGCCTAAAGAAATATAATACTCAATTAATAAAACAAAAATATATTAATTAAATTTAAAACAAAAATTTAATTGTATGATTTTACTATTTATAAAATTGAATTTTTAATATATTATGTTTGATATTCATTAATAAAAATGCTACCTATTGTTATAAACAAAAAATTTAATTTTTATGATAAATAAATAACTAATGTTAGTAATTTGGAATAATTTTAAAACAGTTATTAAAATAGATTACAAAAAGATACTATTATTTGGATTCCTATCTTTTATCATATTGATGAATTATGCTTTATTAAAGGCTTTAAAGGACAGTTTTGTAGTGAAAAATATGGGCGCAGAAGCTATTGGTTTCTTAAAATTTTATTTTTTATTACCCTCTACTATTTTATTTTTGCTACTTTATACAAAATTTTCAAATTCTTTCTCTCAAAATAACATATTTATAGGAATTTGTTTGATATTTTTAGTATTATTTTTGTTTCTATTTTATAGCATTTTTTTTAAATATAAAATATTCACAAAAGAAGAAATACTATTTTTTGAAGAGTATACACCTCGTTTCAAGTGGTTTATACGCATAGCACTTAATTGGCAATATAGTTTACTATATATCTTAGCAGAGCTATGGGGAGCTATAATATACACATTTTTCTTTTTTCAATTATCAAACAGTGTTTTTTCTGAGCAAGAAGCAAAAGCAAGATATCCTTTCATTATTTTCCTTGGAAATCTTTCTTTACCATTTGCAGGTTTTCTTATCAATTTGATTAAAGGAAAACCACAATCTGTTCTTATTTTAGT
Organism: uncultured Rickettsia sp.; assembly: GCA_964554285.1. Classification (GTDB taxonomy): domain Bacteria; phylum Pseudomonadota; class Alphaproteobacteria; order Rickettsiales; family Rickettsiaceae; genus JADHZC01. Next base: position 4,909 of record CAZKNN010000013.1, on the reverse strand, counting down.
AGTATGTATCAACATATTAACTATTTGGTTATACTGGTTCGTATCAAAGAGCTTTAAAGCTCTTCCAATTAAGAAAAAAGTGAAAAAACTTCAAGGGTCTTTGTTACAAAGTTTAAAATTTATCCTTTCTTCTAAGAAATTATGGTTACTTTTTATTATGATAGTTTCTCTTGGTATGTCATTAAATGTTGTAGAAGTATTTTGGAAAGGAAAATTAGGTAAATTATCTGGCTCAGTAGAAGAATACATGCAAAACATTGGTAACATTCAATCAATACAGGGATGGATTTCTCTTATTTTTGTAATAGGAAGTATGCTTATGTTTTCTAATTTTTCTTGGAAAATTTCTTCTTTGTTTGTTGCTTTGTTATTATTTTTTGTTGGAGTGTTGTTTTTTTGTGTAATTTTTGTAGAAACAAAAATTCAAACTATAATGTTACTTGGCATTGTGCATACAATAATTGGAAAATGTTTAAAATATTCATTCTTTGACCCCTCAAAAGAATTTGTATATATCTCCCTAGATCAAGATTCTAAAACAAAAGGAAAAGCTACTGTTGATATATTAGGTGGGCGGTTCGGAAAATCTGGTCTTGGAGTTTTAGAAAGTATTTTATTCTTTATTTTTCCAATGAGAAATTTTGATAATACAACTTTATTCTTTGCAATAATATTTTTTTTTATTAGTTTATCTTGGGTGAAAGCAATTTTTGTATTAGATAAACAACTAAAAATAAAATAAAGAAATACATAAAAATTCTATGCTTGAAGAGAAAAGAAACAAAAAATTTTTCTATAAAATAAAATAAATAACTTTAGAAAACTTATAGTCATTGATATATGATTACTAAATAAATTAATAAAATTCTAATCAATTTACTAAGATCATTATGTTAGAATTTTTATTAATACATTCACTCACTTAAAGTAATTTAAAATTAAATAATTCTTCATTAAAAAAATAAAATTAGAAACATATAATTGATAAAAATTTATAAAAAATAAAAATAATTTTTAATTTAATTTTATACAATTTTTATTTACTTAATTAGTAAATATATATCTATTTTTTAAGATAAACATATAGATATTTACACTAAAAAATATATTCTATTTAATAGAAAAATTTGATAATAAGAAAAATTTTAAAACAATTAAAATCAGGTGAATAATCACCAGTTTTTTTAGAGTAGTTAGTTTACAAAAAGACAATATTATGCTGTATAAGTTTACATTATTTAGATTGTTATATAAGAACATATCTTTTATTAAATATAATATACTAATTTAGATATTATAGAAAAATATCTTGCAATATTTTTTAATACTCAATTCATGAAATTTTTTTAATCTTTACTCGAGTGCTTTCTTTGCAAAGCTAATTTGATATACAAACGTAACAAGATAAACCTATCTAAATACCTCACCTGTTTCAGGAAAGGAATACGTGCATCTAAAAAGACATTAAAAATGTTAGCCTGTTTAGCTCTAAAATCACAAAAATATTAGCTTTTTCAGCTAATGAGCTTTATTCCAAATACTTTCTATCTTAATTAATGAAAGATGTTTACTTTAAAATAGTATCAAAATCTAAGCTAGACATAAAATAGGAAAAAATAGATCAAAATACATATGCATTCGCTCAATGAGAATTTTAAAAAATTATATCTTTCATAAAAAATGCACCTAAAAATTTTAAATCTATAATTAACAACATTAAACCAAAAAGAATAGCAAAGAAAAATGCAATAAAAACAGCCCAAATTAATAATATTTCTTCTTATCAAAAGCAAAAAAATACTATTTTTTAACTATAAAAAAATTTCTGAAGCTTATCATCAAGGAAAGAGATAAAAAATAACAATAAAATATATCTTTATAAATTCATCTTTTTTACCATTTGACTAGTCAAAAGATTAATCTTTGACATGATCTAAGCATTAATCAGTATACCTTACTTAAAATAAAATTTTATATAAGAAAATTTCTTTACAGTTTGATTTTTTATCGTGATAAATCTTCGCCCCTTCTCTCAATTTTACATTTTTCTTTAGTTTATGAAATTAATTTTCTTTTATAGATGTATTATTCAATATTTTTAATTACTATTCATATTTAAATTTTTCTTAACTATTTTTTTTCATAATTTAAAACTCTTGATACTATTCTATTGCCTCTTTTGAGGTTTGTGTATTTTTAAAAAAATAATATCATTTTTTAACTATTATACTAAATTTTGTTATTTTACTTTCTTGAATTTGAGTAGTTAATGAATGTAAACAAAAAGTCCTGTAAATTAGACGCATAGATTTTTTTTCTAGAATTACATTAGTAGGAAAATATTCTTCCTTTTTTAAAAATATTTTGTAATTAACAATTTATTATTATAATATTATAATTTCTTTTTAATCTTTATAAGATTTTTTGTAACTTTTAATTCAGATAAACCACCTAAAATAAACCTACACAAAATCAATTGGCTCTTTTGTAAACTACTGTACACTAAAAAATGGATCTTTAGAGATTAAACAGTATTAGGTAACTATGTGATTCTTCTAGGTATAGCTAATTTCTTAGTCTGAACTGCTCTCATTTTGCTAAATGCTTATTCATAACTGTTATCAGTTTATACCAGGAAGTGTTCTTATTCAGAATAAGATTGTTAATCATATCAATTAATTCAAGTTTTATACAAAGAAAAATATCATTAAAAATAACAATGTGATAAAAAACACATACTCATACTAACAATATAATTTTGTATAAATTAATTTGATTATATTTTTTTTTACATTTTTTTTATTTAGGAAAAGAGGCCAGAGCCGGAATCGAACCGGCGCATATAGGATTTGCAGTCCTCTGCATTTCCACTTTGCTACCTGGCCAATTTTTAATTATACAGCTGAGAGGATTTGAACCCCCAACCTTATGATCCGTAGTCATATGCTCTATCCAATTAAGCTACAGCTGTCTAAATTTTTCACACTATCAGATAAGCATTACTATGACAAGTAGAATTTATATTTAATTAATATAAAACAATATTTTTTGCAAATTAAATAAATATATATTGAATTTTAAAATTTTTTATTATTTAATAGATAATAGTTAATAAATTAATAATTAAATAAAAAAATATCATGTCAGAATTAAATAAAGATTTAGGATCAAATGCTCAAAAAAAGGAAACGCAAAAAATATTAACTTTTGAGCAATCATTCTTAACAAGATTTTTTTCTATAATAAATCCAATCATTAGTTGGTGGACAAAAAAAGATTCGCTATCAAAAGAAAACAATAAAAAACTAGAATATGATACAGCAAAATCTAATAATTACACTTCGATAAACAAAGAAAAGATATTGCAAAATAAAAATTTTGACACATTAGAAAGTAATATAGCACAATCTAGCAATTCTGCTGTTATAACTGAAAAAAACTCAATTCAAAGCTCTACTAATCATGAAAAACAAAGTCTAGGATCTGTTTCTAACACTAAAACAGCTATTCAAAATGGTCTACAAAATATTACAAGCGCAGTAATGAGCTCTTTAAACTTTATAAATCAAAATATATCCTTTAAAAAAGAAGAAGGAAAAAAAGATTTAGATTTAGCAATTTTATCTGAAAATGCTAAAAAAAATTTTTGGAATGAATTAAACACTAAACTAAAAAATGCTCAAATTATTGCAGAAAATATTAATGACTACAATATTGAAATAGTGATAGATTGTTTTAATGCAGGTCAAGCGCATCATTTACATACAAAATTAGAAAAAAATTCACAACACAGAACAGAACTACAAAATATACTATTAAATAAGGAGAACCAAGTAAAAAATCTTAAAATGCATATACAACAAGACATAGCAACAAAGATAGATAACACATTCTCTACATTAAAAGAAAAAGTTAATGAAGAAAAATTTAACAAAATTTTTTATGCTTCATTTGATAAACATCTCAGTTTTGAAATAGAAGATTTTATAAATCATCGTAACTCATCTTTTGTAACAAATAAAGAGTCAAAAAAAATCTCTGAAAAAGATTTTAAAGCTGCATTAGGTTCAATATTTAGTTCCTCTTGGTCAAGAATATATGCATTTATGCAAAAAACACATAAAATGGGAAAGAATATATCACAATACATAGGAAGCCGTTCAATGAAAATTTTAAAAAAAATTATATCTTTCATAAAAAATGCACCTCAAAAATTTAAATCTATAGTTAACAATATTAAAACAAAAAGAGGAGCAAAGAGAACTGCGTTAAAAACAACAAAAAATAAAGGTCTTTCTGCCAATCAAAAACAAAAAGATACTATTTTTCAACTATAAAAATTTCTGAAATTTATCATCAAGGGAAAAATAGATAAAAAAATAACTAATAAAATACATAGAAATATACCTGTACAAATTCATCTTTTTTCCCTTTTATTATATTCTCTAGCTATGCACAACATATTTCATCTTTACTATGATCTAAGCAGTAGTCAGTATCATTTATTTGAAATAAAATTTTTGTGAATATTTTTTTTTTCAGTAGTTTTTACTTGTAACAGACTAACATGTTAATGTGTCGTTATCATTGTCGTGTTTTATAATATTAAATTCAAGTTGAGTCAAAGTGATTTCAGTATGATTTTTATTAGAATATGTCATACTAATTAGATTCGGCTCAATTTCAGTATTAGTTTGATTCAACTCAGTGTCATTAATAGCTTGAATATCAGTATCATTAATATTTTGATTCGAATTAAGACTAATTGGATTCGATTCAATATCAGTTTTATTCAACTCAGTATCATTAGTAGTTTGAATTTCAGTATCTTTGTTAGTGTGATTTAACTTGATGTTCATTTGATCCAATTCAATATCAGTATTAGTTTGATTCAATGCAGTTTCATTAA
>CAZKNN010000012.1:0-3828 GCA_964554285.1 uncultured Rickettsia sp. | reverse complement strand
AATTCCTCTTCCCTATCCACCAGGGGTAACTTCTATTTTTGCGATACCGCTCATTGTGTTTTCGTGTAAGCTTATTTTTGGTAGTTCTAGAATAACACTTCCTCAAAAAATAGGTCAGTATGAATTTTCTAATCAGAAATTAATAGTAGTTTTAAATAAGTTAATACCCTTAGTAAGATTTTGTGAATCTTATATGAAACCTAGAATGTCATTTCCTAAGTATGGAATTACAAAAAAAATTTTAGGATATGTATTTTTAATAGCTTCTATATCAGTTTTTATACCTCTTCCGTTAACAAACGCTATTCCCGCTCTCAGTGTTAGCTTATTAGCTTTAGGATTTATTAATAAAGATGGATTAGTTCTAATAATAGGATTTGTAATTTTTATATTAGGAATATTAATTTCACTATTTGCATTAGTTGGTAGTGTATTTCTTATTATATTTACTATGAAATCAATTTGTAAATTTTTTTACTCTGGATAAAATTTGATAATAATAGTTACTTTGAAATTGTTTTATAAATGTGTTCATTTGTGTTAAGACAGAATACTGTGATAAAGAATTCTCAATATATTGATTGTAAAATTTTTATCTTGTGATGAATTTGAATTTAACAAGATTTGAGAATAAAAAGTATTTGGTAAAAAGAAAATACTTAATTCACAGATGCAGACAAGAAAAAAGTCTTTAAATCAAAAAATGAATAAAATAAATGGTAATAACAAGATTTGCACCTTCTCCTACAGGAAATTTGCACATAGGTTCTGCTAGAACTGCTTTATTTAATTATTTATTTGCACGACATAATAATGGTAAATTTATACTAAGAATTGAAAATACTGATTTTCAACGTTCCAGTAAAATTTTTGAAGACAATATTTTGTTTAGTTTGTGTGAACTTGGAATAGATTATGATGAATTACAATATCAATCAGATAACGTAAAACGTCATATAGAGGTAGCTTACAAGTTAGTAGAGTTAGGTTATGCATACTATTGTTATTCTCCTCAAACAGAAATAGAAGAGCAAAGGAGATTCTATAATTCGAATGAAGGAGAGAAAATGTTTATATTTAGAAGTCCATGGAGAGATAAACAAGAAATTCATCAGAAAGATTTTGTTATAAGATTTAAAACTTCTAGATTTGGATCAACTACAATTCAAGATAATGTACAGGGAGAAATTACAGTACAAAATCGTTATATAGAAGATTTTATTATTTTGAGAAGTGATTTTACTTCTACTTATATGTTAGCTGCTGCAGTTGATGATCATGATTCATCAGTTACTCACGTAATAAGAGGAGATGATCATATTAACAATACTTTTAAACAAGAGTTAATTTATAGAGCTTTAGGTTGGAATATTCCTCAATGGGTGCATATCTCTTTGTTACACGATTCAGAAGGGAAAAAACTTTCTAAAAGGTCAGGGTTAGATAGTTACTCTGTGCATAATTTGCTTGCTCAAGGTTATTTATCAGAGTCGATTAGAAATTATATTTTGAAATTAGGTTGGTCTCATGGTGATGATGAGATTATATCTAAAGAACAATCTATTAAGTGGTTCAATTTAAATTCTTTAGGAAAATCTGCTGCAAGAATAGATTTCAACAAATTAAATTATTTAAATAATTTTTATCTAAATAATATTGATAATGTAGAAATAATGAAGCGGGTTGAAGAATTATACTTAAAGGATCATTTAAAACTCAGCAAAGATTCTCATGATATCATTTCAAGATTTATTCCTCACATCAAAAAAAATGCTAATAACATTTTACAAATATATGATTTGTCTAAAATTTTTATATTAGAGAATCAATTAGAAGCAGAATCTAGTGAAGTAGAATTTTTTAAGCAATATATGCATAAAGATCTCTTAGAATATTTATTAAATATATTTAAAGAACAGAATACTACTCCTGATGAAAGCGAAATAAAGTATCTTATCAAAGATATATCACTTCATTTTAATTTACAAAAAAATATAATTTTCAAAATATTTAGGATTTTTCTAACAGCTAACAAATCTTCTATCTCTGTTTATTCTTTAATCTATATATTCGGTCCTAAAAATTTAATTTTAAGATTAAAAAATTTCTATGCAAAATATTTTTAAGTTTTTACATTCACAGTTTAAGTGGGGAAAAGCTCTTTTACTAGAAACTAATGCCGTAGAGAAACTTAGTGAAGAAATAAAAAAAATAATTGAATTAAAGATCTTCAATATTATTCCAGGAAATTTATTAACTCATCCAGATTTTCTAGAAATTTCTATTGAAGCAGGTTCAAAATATATCAATTTAAATCAAATTCGTAAAATGTCCCTATTTTTACAAAATAGTTCCATTTATTCTGGGAAAAAAATTGTATTAATGAAAAATGCAGAGACATTAAATATTTATTCTGGTAACGCTATTTTAAAGCAAATTGAAGAATTAAGTGAAAATAATTTAGTGATATTTATTACATTGAATTTTAATATGGTTCTTTCTAGTATTCATAATAGATGTATCAGATTAAGAAAGATTTATGATTTTCAAAAAGAAAAATTTGAACTCAAATATGGTGTTTTTTTTTTGCAATCTGTATCAGTAGAAGACAAAATTCTATTTGTAGAAGATATTATATCTAGCAATAATAAGTTAGAGTGGAGCAATTTTGTTTCTAATACTGAAATTTTAGTGCAAAATTTGTTTTATAAATCTATTAGCAATTTATCTTTATCAGAAATTGAAGAAAAAATTTTTTTTCAATTTCAAGATGTTTCAAGCAAAAGTTTTTTTTTACTTATGCATAAAGTTTACAAGATATTTAATGATCAAATAAAATATGATTTAGATTTGAAAACCAGTATAATACTAATATTAAATGAGTTTTTATAATGCAGGATAATCTTTTATTTTCTGAAAGAGAGTTTTTTTTTACTCATGTAGAGCAAGTCCTGAAAATTAAAGAAAAAACATTAAAAGCTATACATAGGTTAGGGATATTTTCTTTAAGAGATCTTTTATTTTATAAGCCTGTAGGGTTTGATGCATACCAAGATAATATCAATTTAGACGCTAAAGCAGAAGCTTTAGTACAAATTCCTGTAGTAATTAAGTCCTCATTAAAGACTGGTCGGTATATTTGCATTAAAACTGATTTTCAAGGTATAGAAATAGATTTAATTTTTTTTAGTACTATTCCTATTTTTATCAAGAGTATTTTGAAATTAGGTACAAAAATTTTTATCATGGGCAAAATTAAGTATGATTTTACAAGATACCAAATTATTCACCCAGAATTTTTATTAAATAAAAAACTGTTAAGGCCTATCATTCCCAAGTATAGTTTGACGTATGGCTTAAATAATACACAATTATATAATTACATTTTAACTTCACTTGATCATGTTAAATCAAAAATACTAGGTGAGTTTTTAAATCTAGATCTAAAAAAATATTATATATGGTTATATAAAACACTCAAAAAAATACATTTTGATGATTTATCTCTTAAAAGCAAAGATGCCATTGCAGAGCAAAAAAATGCTTTATTAAAAATTTCTTTAGAAGAATTATTTGTACATCAATTTTCTCTGAAGAATTTCTATCTGAAAAAAGAAATTAGTTCTTATAAAAAAGCAATATTACCCAACAAAAAATTACAAGCAATTATTTTAGAAAAATTACATTTCTCTTTAACAAAAGATCAAAGATCTGCTATCTTTGATATAGAAAGTGATCAACAAGACTCTATTCCTATGATGAGATTGTTACAAGGAGATGTTGGATCTGGTAAAACTCTAGTTGCTATGCTTACTATTTTAAATGCTG
>CAZKNN010000011.1:0-28046 GCA_964554285.1 uncultured Rickettsia sp. | reverse complement strand
AGATAGGTGTATAGCTTTAGAGTATGGATAAAGTGTTCCACTGGCTCAGAGAGAGGAACATCAAGCACGTGTCCAAAATGCAAAGCAAAGCAAAGAATGAATGGAAGGAATTGGTTGTGTAAGAGCTGTGGATTTGCAGTTCACCGAGATTTGGTAGGAGCAATGAATATGCAGAGAATCAATTTTGGAAAAGAAGTAAACTTCTCTCACGCGACAAAGTATCTACGACCTAACCAGCAATGGAGAGGAAGTAGTAGATGCCTAGATACAGGCCAAACAGAGTATAGCACTGGTTAGTAAATGTAGTAAGTTGTTTTGCTAAAACATTTGTATAATATACAAAAGGAGAAATCCTAGCTACAGCAGAACAATATATACTATACATAGACTTATAGGACTTAGATGTCCTATCTTGATGAGGGGGTAATTGAGCTCAGACTTGCTTCTTAGATGCTCATTCCCTTTAGGGGATTGAGAGTATAACTCAATACCATTACTGTATTTTGTATTATTTGATAGTAGTTTCTTAATTATATTTTGAAATTTGAGAAGGGGTACTTTAATTTTGCTGTAAGTTGATTTTTTCTTTTTTTAATAGGGACGTTAAAATTGGAATTACTACTAAGGTGAAAACAGTACCTAACAACATACCACCTACTATTACTAGCCCAATAGAGTTTCTAGAGGCAGAACCAGAACCACTAGCTATGACTAAAGGAATTGCTCCTACTATAGTTGCAACGCTAGTCATTAATATAGGGCGTAATCTTACTTTAGCGGATTCAATAATGGCATTTCTTAATAATTTGCCAGAAGATATAAGTTGATTGGTGAACTCTATTAACATAATAGCATTTTTAGTAACTAATCCTATAAGTGCAACAAGTCCTATATTACTATACATATTTAAACTATCGTTAAATATGTATAAAGCTAATACACCACCTGTAATAGAAAATGGAACAGAGCAGATTATTATTATAGGGTCTATAAAACTTTCGAATTGTGCTGCTAATATTAAATAGATAAATATTATTGCTAATAAAAAAGTAAATAATGTATCAGAACTTGTATTTTGCATATTTTTTATATCCCCTCCATAAGAAATTTTTATGTTATCTTGCTTTATTGTTTTTTGTACAATTTTATCAATTTCTGATTTTGCTTGGCTAAGACTATAAGAGCTATTCAAATCTGAAGAAATATTTACTGATCTAAGATTATCGTAGTGATTATATTGAGCAGAAGTACCATGTTCTAACATTTCAACAAAAGAAGAAATAGGAATCAAATTTCCAGATTTGTTTTTTACTAAAATAGACTCTAGATTACTAAAACTTTTTCTTTGATCAGTGCTGTATCTTAATATTACATCGTAAATTTCGGAATTCATTACAAAATCTCCTATTTCATTTTGTTCTAAATTATATCTAATAGTAGTTGCTAATTCAGCAAGAGAAACTCCAAGTTTATACATTTTGTCTTTGTTAATGATAAAATCTACTGTTGGTCTTGTATATTCAAAGTCTTTATTTACGTTTTGAAATAAATCAGAGTTATTCATTTGTGATATTATTTGTTGAGAAATTCCTTCTAAATATTCATAAGAATTGTTGGATTGTAGATAAAAAGAAATTTGCTGAGAAGAACCTGCAGAAGCCATAGAACTTGGATTTGATGCAAAAGCAGAAACTTCTAATATTTTCGATAATTCTTGATTTAATTTTTGTTTTATGTAATCTTGAGATTCATTTCTTTTTTTCCAATCTATTAATTCTATGAATGCAAAGCCTGTATTGCTACCTTCATATCCAGCAATTTTTAAAAATTTTTGAATGTTTTTATTTAAATGTTCTTTATTGCTTATCATTTCAAATGATTTTAATATAACATTATCCATTTCTTCAAGTTTCATTCCTTCGGGTCCTTCATAAGAAATTTGTATCATACCTTGGTCTTCTTCTGGTATAAAGGTAATATTGAGATTTTTTATTACTAAGACCAACAATAGTATAGAGATAAGTGCTGCTATAAAAATCCATTTTTTATTATTAAGAGATTTTTCTATAAATATTACATAGAAATTTTCTAATTTTGATAAGTAAAAATTAAATTTCCTAGTAACTATATTTTCTTGGTTTGTGCTTTTAAACATTAATTTACTAGAAAGCATAGGAGTTAAAGTTAAAGCAACAATGCCAGAAAATAAAACTGCAAATGCTAAAGTCCAAGCAAATTCCATAAATAATTTTCCTACTATTCCTTCTATGAATCCAACAGGTAAAAACACAGAACATAAAGTAAGAGTCATCGCAATGACTGCAAAACTAATTTCTTTTGATGAATCCATAGCTGCAATCATTTTTTCTTTTTTTAAATCAAAATAATGTCTGAATGCATTTTCTAATACAACTATTGCATCATCTACTACTAATCCTATTGCAATTATCATTGATAATAAAGTAAATATATTTAAAGAAAAATTCATGTAATACATCAAGAATACAGTAGCTATTAAAGAAATAGGAATAGCTAATAGAGGAATGATTGTGATTCTAATAGAACCCAAAAATAGGTATATTACTGCAGAGACAAGCACAGTAGCTTCTATAATAGTTTTTACTATTTCTTTTAGTGATTCTTTTATCGGTGATGATCTATCATATGCTATATCTATTTGTACTGATTTTGGTAAAGATTCTCGAATATTAATTAATTCCGTTGAGGCATCTTTTGCAAGTGATATGATATTAGAATCAGACTGCATTACAAGACCTACAGCCATAGATTGTTCACCGTTATATCTCAATATTACGTTTTGCTCTAGTGAAGAATAACTTACCTTAGCAACATCTACAAGTTTTACTATAGTGCCATCTGAATAAGATTTTACTAATATATTTTCAAATGACTCTATATCTGATAATGTGTTATTTAATCTCAAATTATATTCTTTTACTTCTCCTTTTAGTGTTCCAAGAGGGAAGTCTTTGTTTTGAGCTCTAATTGATGATTCTAAATCTAAGGGTGAAAGATTATGCTGAAACATCATTTTAGGTATTGGTTCTATATTCATTGTTCTGTAATGACCTCCCATTAACTTAGCTTCTCCTACAGAAGCTAACTTATCAAAAGCGGTAATTACTTGTTGATCTGCTATATCTGTTAAATCTAAAAGAGAATGGTTATTTGATTTGATAGTCATCCAAATGCTAGGAAAGCTATTAATGTCCATTTTTGATACTAATGGTTCATCCATATCTTTTGGTAATAAGTGTTGTACTTCTGATATTTTAGCTCGTACATCGTTTAAAGAAGATTCCATGTCTGCGCTTAATAAAAAGGTAATTATTACGCTACTACTTCCAGATGTACTTACGGATTTCACATTATCTAAATTATCTAAATTTTTAATTGCATCTTCTATTCTTTGAGTCACTTGTTGTTCCATATAAGAACCATCAGCTCCAGAATAATGAGAGACTACTGTTACGATAGGAGGATTAATATCAGGTAAATCTCTAATTGGTATCTTAAACATACATACTATTCCTAATAGTACAAGTACTATATTGATAACTGTACTAAATACTGGTCTTTTTATACATATTTGTGAAATATTCATTTATCAAATAATTATTGTGATTATATTTTATTGAATTTCAATAATTGAATTAGATTGAATTTTACTTACACCTTCTAAAACAATTTGGTCTCCTATTTTTAGGTTTGATGGTTCGTTTAACATTTGTACCATTCCATGATTTGGAGTTGAAATTTGAACATAAATTTTTTCTATAGATCCATTATCTAAAATTTTATATACATAATGTCCTCCAGAATCTCTTAGTATAGATTTTTCTGGAATAGCGGGCATTTCTTGTTTATCAAAAATAATATCTAAATCTAAAAAACTTTTATGTATTAAATTTGCTTCTTGTTCTGTATATACTTTTATTTGTATTACTCCCTTATCGGATAGATAATTAGAGCTAGAGGCGATTGTTGCAAATCTTTTTACATTATCAAGATCATAAAATATAAACTCTGTATCAGTGGATATTTTTTTATATAATTTTTCGCTAACATCTATGAAAATTACTTTTTTTGTTTCAAAACAATCTTTAGTTATACTAAAAAGAAATTGCCCTTTTTGTATGTTATCATTTATTTTAAAATTAATAGAGCCTATTTTACCTGAAAAATCAGCTCTAATTACGTTTTCTTTATATTTTTTATTTGCAACTTCCATCTCATATAAAGCTTTTTGATAATTTACTTTAGATTTATCTAAAGTTTCTTCACTAATTATATTTTTTTTAAATAATGATTGATCTCTTTTATAGTTTTTTTCTGCTGCTTTTAAATTTCCTTCAGACAGTTCTGCTTGGTATTTTACTAAATTAGAATTTATACCTAAAATTAAACTATTTTCGGTTATTGTTTCGTTTATAGAAAAATTCTTTAAATAATCAATTTTTCCTTCATTTTGAGCGTAGTAATCTATTGCTTCCAAATATTTGCACATGCCTATTACATGAACAGTTTGAAAAAAGCTATTGTATGAAATAATATGTGAACTAACTAATACTTTTGGTTTATTGGTGGCTTGAATTTCAGAAATAAAGGTTACAAAGAATAAATTTAGAAAGACATATGTTATAAATTTATTTATAAATACCATAGATAGAGTATATTAATTAGTTATCTAAATAAGCATTTTAAGCTTTTTTGAACAATATATAAATATAATTTTTTTTAGTATAGGAAGAAAATGGTGATTTTAAAAAATTTAGTATATTGTGTACAACACATTACTCATTTGTTTAATGAACTGATTTTATCATATTTATAAATTTTTATCAATTTAAATAGACTTTTTATTTTGTATAAAGTGAAATCTTCTCAATTAGAAAATAAAATGAAACTTGTATCTATTGAAGATAAAAGATATTTATCTATTTCTATAGCCTTGCTTGTGGATATTACTGATTATGAGGTTGCAGATAATTCTGGTATTTCTCATTTTTTAGAACATATGTTATTCAAGGGTACTAAGACTAAAAATTATAAACAATTGGCACACAAAATAGATAATTTAGGAGGAGAGTTTAATGCGTATACTTCAAAAGAGCACATATGTATATATTCTACAATAATCCCAGATAAGCTTTACCAAGCTGTTGATATAATATTGGATATTATAAAAAATTCAATATTTGATAAAGTAGAAATTGAAAAAGAAAAATTTGTTATTTTAGGAGAAATAGATAATAATTACGATAATTCAGAGGAATATGTTTTTGATAATTTATTTCTTGCTGCGTATAAAAATCAATATTTAGGAAGAAATTTATTAGGAAATAAACAATTTATAAAAAATATTACTAAAAATCATCTAAAAAAGCATTTTGATTCAATTTTTCAACCTCAAAATATAAATATTGCTTTTGTAGGCAATATTGAACATGAAGTAATGAAATCTTACATAGAAAATCACAAATATTTTTTTAATTTTAATAATCAAATAAACTTTCCTAAAAAAAATAATCCTGCTAACTTTGATAAAGTGCATTTTTATTTCAATAATGTTGTATATCAAATTCGAGATGTTATGCAATCTTATTTTGTATTAGGCTTCCAGTCTTACAAATACACAGATGTAAAGGTAAATCTTATAGTACAGATTTTGAGTATCATCCTAGGAGGAGGGTTTTCTTCTAGATTATTTCAAAAATTTAGAGAAGAATTAGCTCTAGTTTATAGTATTGGTACTAATACTATTTCTTATGCAAATTCTGGGTTATTTAATATCTATGGCGCATGTAATATTAAAGACTTAAATTTATTGTTAAATAATCTTTATGATGAAATATCAAAAATCATGAATCTTATTACTGAAGATGAAATTTTTAGAGCTAAAACTCTTATACAAACTAATACTTTGATAGCTCAAGAAAGTTCTTCTTCTTTAGCTAATATGCTAATTTATGATTATGCTTTATTGAATAAATTTTATAGCTTACAAGAGATCATTCCTATTATAACTTCTATTAATAAATACGAAATATTAGAAACAGCTAACTACATTTTTTCTAAAAAACCTGTATATTCAATTATCTCTAATAAAATGACTGATATAGAATTGTATTAAAACACTTGCATGGTGTTTGTATAGAATTTATTCTATATTTGATTGAAATTGAAGGGGTTTTATTATTCTTTGTAAGACAGGAAATATCTAGTTTTTAATTACCATTGTTTGGGAAATTTTATCGTGAAAGAATTGATATCTTGAAGACTTAAAATAAAATATTTTCCAAAATATGCTAAATATTGCTATAAAATACCCTAAAAATCTTTTAATACACTGATTTAATTCTATTTTTTTATTGAACTTCTCTTGATTAACTATTTTTATACCTAAGAGCATTTTACCAGGTGTAGCTCCAAATTTTTTCCAAAAAAAACAAAAATACCATCCAAGCAATAGCATATTTAATAAATAATTTGCAAATAGAGCGATGAATAGGTCTTTTGTATCAGATATATTATGTAAAGCACTAGTATTAATTTTAGAAAAATTCTCAACAATGCTATTATTGGTTTGATCCAAGATAACTGTATTAGTTTTATCATTATGAAATATTATTTCTAATAATTTGAAAAATATTTTATTCAATGTAATATTTGATATAAAGCCTAGTAAAAATATGTCAATATATGTAGCTATTATTCTGCTATATATAGATGCTGGTACTATTTGTTTTTTAGAAGCCAAAATAGCTTTCTTGATATTATCATTTTTTATCATTTCTTTAATTTGTGTCGCTTATTATAAAAGATCTTAAAATCGATATTATCAAAAATGATAAAATCACAGTTTGTAATAATAAGATTAATGATACATTTAATAATGTTCCGTTGTAAAAAATACTCATTATCCATACAAAAATGCTAGATATTATTGACCTTACTGCTGATAAAGAAGAGGATATCATGCCTTTTTGATCTGGAAATATATCCAGTGCTTTAGTAAAAAGTAAAGGATATAAAACTGCGTCTCCTACTGAAAATATTATCATAGAAATTGTTACTAAATATTCTATATAAGGCAAATTATCCCCTATTAATCCTACGCAGAACATAAAAACTATACCAATTATGTTGTATACCAAAGATTGAACAATAGCTTTTTTTTCACCTAAAAAATTAACAATATTTATTGTCAACATACTAACTATAGAAAAAATAAATATGATTGATGTTTGATGTGATGTATATATAAGGTTAGTTTTATGAAAACTTTCAGTATATAAAAAAGCAGCACAAGAAACAAAACTTACATACACAGAGTAATATATTGATAAGCTTACTCCTAATAGTAAAAATCTTTTATCTAAAAAAATACTTCTGTAATTTTTTAATGTTTGTTTTATTGAAAAAGTATTTTGAATATTTTTTGTTTCTGGTAAAACAAAAGATAGTAATAATGTAGACAAAATGGATATAATAAATATTATCCAATAATTTGTTTGCCAACTCCAAAATTCGTTTATTAATCCACCTATAAGAGGAGTGCCTGCTACTAAAATGTATAAAAATGAAGTGATTCTACTGATCATTTTTGTAGCTTGCCTTCCTACGTATACATCCGCTATGATTGCATATACTATAATTGTTGATGTGCTTGCTCCAAATCCTTGTATAAACCTGAAAAATAATAATATATAGATTGAATGTGCACTAGCACATCCTAGCGAACCTATGCACATTATAAAATTTCCTAATACCATTATTTTTTTTCTTCCATAACTTTCAGATAATGGTCCATAAATTATGCTAGATATAGCATAACCTAAATAATTTACTGCTATAGTCATTTGTACCATAGCATCAGATACTGCAAAAAAATCTGTAATTTTAGGGAAGCTAGGAACAGCTATATCAGTTTCCATAGCTGGTGCAATTAAGGATATCACTAATAGAACTGGTAAATATTTACCGATATCAAATCTGTAATTCATAAAAGTACAATTAATACAATATTTGATATAAGTAAATTACTAAATTTGAAAAATTTTTCTAACTCATTTTAGAGATATCGTTAAAATCTGTATAATACATAATTAAAAAAAATTATTCAATATATTTTAAACAGTAAGTTATAATTATTTTTGTTCTTAGTGAAGCTTCAAAATAATTGTATATAAGTAGTAATTAGATATTAATTCAATTTATAACAGATTATATAACATAATGAACTTTATATCGGAAGATTCTAAAAAATTTAGTGAAAATGCTTTTAATACAGAAGATGCAATTATAACTGGATATGCTAGCAAATTTGATGTTATAGATACACAAAATGAAATAATTAAACCTAACGCTTTTTTGTTTTCTGATCCAAAGCAAATAAAATTGCTTTGGCAACATGATTACTCCAAGCCTATTGGCTTTATTGAATCTTTAATTCAAGACAAAATTGGTTTATATGTGGTTGCTCATATTATATCTGATGTTCAGTGTGGAAGAGAAGCAATTTCACTTATTAAAAAAAATGTATTGAATGGTTTTAGTGTTGGATTTCAAATAGCAAAACAGGATTTTAATTTTTCTGGAGAAAAAAATATTCTTGAAGCTCATTTGCTTGAAGTTAGTGTAGTAACATTTCCGGCTAATCATCATGCTCTTATAAATGATATTACAAATGAATCTCAATATTTTAAACGTAAATTATCTTTTTATTCTAATTCTTTATCTAAATTAGAAAATTTATTAAAAAAAATTTCTTAATTTATTTTTTAACTCTTTAATCTATTTAATTTTATGGAAGAAAACTTTGCATTAAATGCTCAATCAAAAATTAATAATATATCTCAAAAATTAGAACAAATAATTGAAAAAAAATCAGTTGAAAATTCACAAATAGGAATATTGGAAAAAAAAATTCATAAAATAGAGAATTTTATTTCTGAGTATTCCAATGAAAAATTTCTTCAAAATAGTAATTCTAACAAGGCTTTAGATTATTTTGTAAGATCAGGTGAAATTTCTACAGAATTTTCTTGTAAATCTCTTAATTCATCTGCACATTCAGCTGGAGCATTGATTCAGCATGATCTTTATTTCACAATTATGGAACGTGTTTCAATAAAATCTGTTTTAAGAAATTTTGCTTCGGTTGAAAATATTTCTGGATCTTATTTAGAAATTGTACAAGAGGTAGGAAATTTTAATTCAGGATGGGTTGACGAATCTGATGAAAGAAATATCACAGATAATGCTAAATTAGTTAAACAAAAAATTTTTTTGCATGAAATATATGCTCAACCTAAAGCTACTCAAAGGCTTATAGATGATTCTTTTATTGATCTTGATGAGTGGATTAAAAATAATATCATTGATAGTTTTATTAAACTTGAAAATGAAGCTTTTATTCATGGAAATGGCGATAAAAAACCTTTTGGGATTCTTCATTATAAAAATGATCCTTTAGTACAACACGTACAAATTAATTCAGAAATTACTGCCGATTCACTACTAGCTATGATTAATTCTTTAGAAGAAAATTTTCTTGCAAATGCTTGTTTTTTACTTAATAGATTAACTCTATCTAAAATACAATCTTTAAAAGATAACAATGGAAGATTTATTTGGCAACATTCTTTTAGTGATTCATTAACTCAAAGTATTTTAGGTATCCCTGTTGTTTGTTGTTCTAATATGCCAAATATTGAGCAAGGTGAAGTAGCTATTGTATTAGCAGATTTTAAAGCTGCATATAAAATTTTAGATAGAGCAGAAATATCTTTAGTAAGAGATCCTTATACTGAAAAACCTTTTGTAAAATTTTATTCTGTAAAAAGAGTAGGTGGTGATGTTGTAAACAAACAAGCCTTAGTTTTTGGTCAAGTAATTTAAATTTATATAATGTATATTAAAAATGAGAATATACTAAAAGTAGAAAATTGCTGTTTATTATCTCTGTCTGAAGTTAAAACATTTCTAAGAATTTCTTATTCTGAAGATGATAATTTAATTTTATCAATAATAAAATCTGCTATTCAGTACGCAGAGAATTTTATGAATATTTTTTTATCTTGCAAATCAATTTTTTTGGATATCAAAAATACTAATAAATATCAAATTATTTTACGCTACATACCAATTTTAAAAATAGAAAAAATTCTTTCCCCTTCTCTTAATAATAAAGAATTAATTATTAATGAAGATTATATAATAGATAGATATAAATTAAAATTTATGCGTTATTATTCAGATTTACAGATATATTATTTTTCAGGATATGAAAAATTACCAGAATTAATAAAGCATTCTTTATTAACATATATTGCTTCTATATATGAATATGGTTCAGTAGAAAAATACAATTTGCGGCAAATACACAATAGTTATCTTCAATTTAAAAGATTTAATGTTTAGTAATTTTTCGATATATGGTTATATCAAGTAAAATATTAATTTCAAACAAAAATATTTTTTTAAGAAAAAAAATATTTTTTCTTAAAAAGTTTTTAGAGTCTAACCTTCATGAAGAAAAATGGGAAAAATCTTTTTTTTGTTTTTCTTCTGTAATAAAGCAAAACGTGATTTATAGAAAAGCAATTACAACGGAATATTTAATATTTTTGGTTAGAAAAGATCAAAGAATTTCTTATTCACTAAGAATAGAATTTCAAGACAAAATATTTCAAATTGAACATTTTTTAGATCATCCTTATAAAAACAATTTTCTGATTATTCTAACACGAAATTTGAATTAAAAATATGATAAAAAATTTGATAATTTTTCAAGAAGAGTTGATTCATATTTTAAAACAAAAATTGAAATTTGATCAAATATTTTTTTTTTCTGTTCCCAAAGACTTTTTGAATTCCTCTTCCATCTTGATAAATATAGAAAATATTATGCATTTTCCTAGCTATATGAATCATTTGTACGATTTAAATTTTTCTTTTTCTGTACAATTTAGTGCATATGGTAAAAATTTATCTATAGCAGAGCAAATAATGAACATTTTTTTAGAGCAAAAATTTTCAATATCTTCAATTTTAGCAAAAATTATATATGTAAATCATAAAAATACTTCTGTGTTAGAAGAAAAAATAATTTTAAATTTTAATATTTTAATTCAATTTTTTTAAATTTTATGTTATCTAAATCTGTTTTACCTACATATCTTGTGTATTTTTTAAAAATTATTCCATATTTTTTAAATATTTCTGCTAACTCCTATTCTGGAAGAGAGGTTAAAAGGATTCTTTCTTTAAAAACAAATTTTTTATATGTAATATCTAATGCTCAGATTTCTAAATCACAATTTTTAGATTTTTATGAATTTTTTGTTTCTCGTTTAGGTAGTTTTAAAACATTTTATGTTAAAAATTTTCTAGATTATAAAGTAATTAATTCTAAAATTACTATTCCTCAAAATCAAAAAATTTTTCTTTATAAAACATATAGAGCTGAAGAAGAAGTTTTTGAAAGATCAATAACTTTTCCTATAGTTGATACTATTGATTTACGTTATGATGATAAAAAAATTAAATTTACTTTTGATGAAGAAGAATGTTGCATGCAAATAAATGAGTACTTGCCTTTGGATGCAAAATTGAATCTTTCTTTTGAATTTCTTTCTGAGGTTCGTTTTGCCGAAGATACTTTAAATTATAAATTTTTGTCTAATAATTGTGTAGAACTTTCTAATATCAAATTAGTTCAGGTATATAATTGATATGATAGAACGTGAATTTTATTGTTTTGAAATAAAGTTAAAAGATGATCATGTACTTTTTTTAAATTCTTCTAATCAAGATTTAGTAGTTAATTCTCGAAAATATTTTGCACATTCTGGAATACACGTATTAGAAATTGAAAATAATAATACAGCTTTGTTTAAAGTAATTTTGCATGGTATTGTTGAAAACAAAGCTATTACTCATAATATAGTTTTAGAAGGATCTATTTGGACAATTTTATGGGTTCATCATGATAAAATTATTAGAGAGGAAAAATTATTGCTTACAGAATATGTTTTTAAAGATCTAGAATTTTTAATAACTTTAAATGCAGAAACTGTTAAATATAATTCAGAATTGTTAAAAGCTTTTAGTAAAACTTGTAGAGCTAATTTGGGAGATCATAAATGCAAAATTGATATAGAAAAATTTGCAGAGGAATGCACTATACAATCTATAGAAGATAACTTTAGTTTCAATGTTTCTACAATTAAAAATTATCCTGGTTATTTTGATAGAGGAAGTTTGTTAATTTATATTGATAATTATAAATATTCATGGTTTATTAAACAACAGACTAAAAATACTATTATTTTAGATTTAAACAATATTAATATTCATTTTTCTATATTGTTAAAAATTAATATTAATACAAAGGTAAAGCTTTATCCTAGCTGTGATAAATATTTTTCGACATGTATAAATAAATTTAATAATTCAAATAATTTTAGAGGTGAGCCATTTATACCCGATAAAGAATATTATTTGGAGTAATTGGTGCTAATGTATAAAGTTGTTTTATTATATTTAATAAGGCATATTTTACAGATATTAAAATTCTCAAATAGGGTAAAATTGTTTTTGGTTGGTATTTCGTTGTTAAACAGCAAAATGAGTTGTATGTAAGAATGAGTTTTGTAATTATATTATTAATGCTTTTGGTTAGCAAAAAGCGCTGTAAAACATTTCCTTAAGGGGTTAGTAATATAAGAAAAAAACAAGATTTATATATCAAAAGTATTTTGTATGTCCTGTATTTTGTAAATATATATTGAATAATTCTTATTTATATTGATAATTGTTGTATTGTACAATTGAATCTACTTTTAAATAAAAATTTGATGTAAAATAAGAACTTTAAAGATAAATACTCTAAAAAAGAATAAATTTAAACTTTTGTACTTATAAGTTAACATTTTAAGAAAGCTTTATAATATGGTATTATATAGATAATTTCATATCAATGTAAGTTCATGGTAAATCTTTTTATGCTGTGCGTGGCTTGATATTAAAAATTGCTAAACAATTGTTCAAATATCTAGAAAATACTCAAAGGGTAAAAGTAAGAATTTGGAGAGCGCAATATCATGAAAAAATCTTCAACGCAAGAAATGATTTTCAACATAAGTTATCTAAAAAATAATATACGAAAACCAAGTTATTATAGTAGAAACTTTGAAAGTAAAACTTTGAAAGTAAAAAATATGATAAAAAAACAGGATATTATCGTAACACATATGAAACTTTAGCGTAGTCTAACTTTGTAGATAAATACATTAAACATACAAGGCAAGAGATGTATGCAATAAGATATTGAAGATAAATAATTTTTTGTAAACTCAAAGATATATTCAACTTATAAGAGTAAGAATGAAGAATTGAATTTCAAGGAACTAAAATGGATTTGTAAAGAATGTAGTACAGAGCATAATAGAGACATTAATGCTGAGTATAACGTAAAACAAGAAGGGATTATAAATCTCAATGCTGAATGTCTGTTTTTCTTTGCTAATTGAAGCTGTATAAGAATTTCAAAAGAAAGCTGTTACTCTATATTAGAAGCTCTGCACTTCCCAGGGCAGAGAAAAGTCACTTTTTTTTTAGTTAAAACACAAAATCTGTACAAGGAAGTGGATTTTTAGATATAAATTTTGAATTTTTTATGTATGAGAGACTTGCATAAGAAAGATAGATTTTTATGTTTTTAAGAAAAGGGTCTTGTATAAGAAGAAAAGCTCATATATCGCATATTGCCTTAGCTATTTATTTACATACAAAAACGTTACTTAAAGTTCAAATCGTAAAACTATATTCAAATTATTTAGTCCAATTTGGGATGTTTTGAACTAATGAGTATTAAAGTATTGTTAATGTCGGGGCAGAGAGATTTGAACTCCCGACCCTCTGGTCCCAAACCAGATACGCTACCAAACTACGCCATGCCCCGTATAAATAACTACTAAGCACTATATTTTATTTATCTAATATTTGCAATATTAACAATTATCTAAATGGAGTAGTTTTCGTATTTTATTTTTTTATGTTTAGATAGTATAAATTATTAATAATATTTAATTATTTGATTGTTTTAAATATTAACTTATGTTAAGATCTTTATATATCCATTAATTACGATAATTGATTAATAACATTTATTAACTAAAAATAATTAATAATATGCCACAAGATGAACAAAATAGTCTAAGAGTTAAACCTACAAGTATTGATAACATAAGGGAGTCTGCTAGAACTGTAGAGATGCGAGCCCAACAACAAACAATAGATCAAACATCACAGGATGATAATCAAGACGAAATTGGTGAATTAGTAAGCAATATTAATTTAGATCAAACTCTAACGTTAGTGCAGTTCGCAGCTAAATTTCAAAAATTTAAACTGTACATTTATTTAACTCAGTTTGAGTTCAATCTATTCAAACCAATAGTATTAAAAACCCCGTTTGGTATGATCAAAAAAATTGATCAGAACACTTATAACGATAAAGTGAATTCTTCAATAATAACTCTTACTACATCAAACATTCAAGTTTTATATCAAAGATTGATGGAATGTTTTCTAGAGCACAATGGAGAAATTAATCAATTATTTCAAAATAAGAAAATGTTTTTTATAAATCCTAATAGGAAAGCTGCGCTAGAAGACTTAGCTAGTACACTGAAGATTAATAGCAGTATGGATGTAGTACATTTTCTGTCTAAAGTTAAAGAATGCCAATGTTTTTTTGCTCTAAATGAACCCAATAGTACAACACCTATAGAATGGAACGAAGGTTTAAGAAAATTTTTTAAAAAATATGTTTCTTCTGGTCTAAAAGAACAAAATGTACAATCGATATTAGATATGTATGCATCGCGTGCTAATCTAAATTCTAATTTATTTAATAATCAAGGTGATATAAACATTCTCAAAAATACTACAAGCAATGTTGCCATTCATTATTTGACAAGTGGAAAAGCTTCTCTATATAGTTTTATTATTTGGATGATTGATCAGAAAAACCACAATTTAGACAATATATCAAACTCTATAAAGGATCACTTATTGCAAAACTCTTTTAGCAAGTCGGTACAAAACATAACGGAGATAGAGGAATACAACGAGTATCATCATGTACAAAGTATGATTGACAAAATACATGATAAACTTCTACCTATAACAGAAAATTTGATCCAATGTCCCACAGAAATTTTGTTAATTTTAAAAAATTCTAGTTTAAAGTCTGAATTTCATGAGCAAGGTTTGCAATTCTTGGAACTAGCATTAGCAAATCCAAGACATAAAATTAGTCTATCCTGCACAGAAGATGTTATGTCTTTTTTTAGATTGTTCGCGCACAAAAGTTTTTTAGAAGTAAATGTGTTTTATCTTGAAACATTAAAAGCAAATAAATTACTTAAAGAAGATAATATAAGGGACAAAAACCATTTACTTTTTCAAGATAGTTTTTTTGATAATCTAAATTATGTAAGCCAATCATTATCATCGTGTTTTAAAAATTTTTATGATAGTTATGAAAAGGCAATAAAAGATAACAGACCTGAGTTGATATTAAATAACAAAAATTCTTGGTTTAAATTATATAGCACTAAAGAATGGATTGTAGGTAAACTATTAAAACAAATTAACGATAATTCAAATTCTTCCAACAATGAAGAATTGATGTTTAATTCAGTAAAGGTTCTTATTCAATTTTTATACGATACTTGTACAAAAATTTTAGACATTATAATTTTAAATAAGAAGCATTTGATCAATAATTCGTATGATGAGCGAATTTATAATTTAAAAAATGCACTAAAAGAAATTAATATAGAAGAAAATTTTTTTACTATCTTTCAAAAAATTCAGACAATATACCAAAACTTTGTGAACAGTTATTCATTAAAAAATTATTCAAATTCATATATAGATAAAAAATACTTATCATTGATAATTAATTCTCTACACGAATCTATAAAATCTAAACACAACAGTAAATTTGTATCATCTGAGAACTTTGATGCTTTTGAATCAAATGTTAGTAAACTCATTTGTGAGATGTGTTATGAAAAATTCCAAAATTTGTCCAAAATATTTCCATTAGAACCTGTAGAAGGTTTATTCTTGGCACTTAATAATTTAGCTTACTTGTTATGTAATTCATTTTATAGACATTGTACTAGTTTTTTGATTTCAGATGTTCAAACACTAAATATTCAAGTATTAGAATCAAATCTTGTTAATGATAAATTTTCAATTATGCCATATATACAAAGTACTACTTATGCAGGTATTCCATATTATGCAGGAAGTTATTACGATAGTAATTTTGCTTCAGATTCTTTGCCTAATTCTTTAGATGGTGATAATTTATTATATTTTATTTTATCGTTGAGTCACAGATTCATACCACCAATTAGTTTACAAGAAGACGCTTCAAAAAATTTACTGAATTTTTTAACAAAATCTAATTTAAAGTTATCAAAATTTGCTCATGTTTTTTTCTTAAAACATTTGAAATATTCTTTAGATAAATACGTTCAAAATTCATCAAATGAAGAACTAAGTAATGCATATGTTACATCTTTAGAATCTTTTTTAAACAAGATGTTGACAATGAAAGAAGAATTATTAGGAAAGAAAATGGTGGATAATCAACAAAAAGAACAAAAAAAAATTTTAGCAAAAAAATTTTCACTTAGTATTTCAACTATAATAGCTCAAAATACAATTGATGATGTAATTCATGCTCCAGGTGGTTTTTTTAAAAATACACTTCATTTTATGAATTTTGTAAAAGATGGTAACTATATAAGTAATCAATATTTAAAGAAGATGAAATATTGTGATATGAATAGTTTAGTCCCATGTATTTTAGATATAATATGTGATCAACAAAAAAGCATTTGGAATAGAGATAAATGCGCAATACAATCATTAGGTAGTAATTTTAAATTATGTATGGAATATATTCAAAAGTTCAAATTAAAAATTTTTACTACAGAATTGCAGTATTTATACAATTCTTTCCAAGAATCCATAAGGACTCACTGTACAAAAACACAAGAAAAGGTTGTTTTAGACAAAATGAGAATTATTAAAAGCAAAGTAAATTCAACGCAAAACTCTAGAAATGATGAAGTAGACCTAGTAGAAATAATGATAACAAATGACCAGATTTCGTTAGATTTAACAATGTTTCCAATCACCGATCCATCTTGTACAGATAGAAACCCAAAACCGCAGTTAAATGTTGTACAAACATGTAATACAATGTTGTATCTAATTAAAGGTATTATTTACGTATATAATAAATGTAATAGTGTTTCCACTGATAAAAATGATGAATCTTATTCTAGATTAATTGGAGGTGCAAATGCAAAAGAGTTAGTTTTGTATTATAAGAATAATCTTAAACAAGAATTGTATACAGATCCTATGGATTCTATATATGTATCATCTGTATATGGTAAGCAGCAAAGTCTATTTTTAAAATATTCTAACGCGATAAAAGAAGTAAGCAAGATCTATATTCCTTCAGAAGGATTAGCTGAATTAGCAAAAATTAAAATATCATTAGATAAACAACAAGCAAAATTCACAAAATGTTATAACAATTTAGAGAAAACAATACAGGATTCTTTAGACCAAACAGAAAACAATGTTATAGAACAAGATAGTAAAATATTCAAATTACAAAAACTAAAGAAGGGAATATTAACAAAATTGCAAGAACAACCACAAAAATCTGATTTTCAATATTGTCAAGAATTAATAAATATTATGAAACATATTCATAATTACATTATTTTTTTTAGTTCAATAATTAATAAAAACTATGTTGTAAATAACATAAAGAAAAATGATAAAATAAAGCATTATTTTGTTGAAAATCAAAATGATAGTATAGAAGAAGACGATGTGCTAAAAATTGAACACTTCCAAGAATTTGTAACATTTTCTAAAAAAATTGTTTTGCTAGCTACTTATCAGTATTATTTAAAGACTATCCAATCCTTGAATTTAGAGATAGATCATGTTAAGAATTTTTACGAATATAAAGATTATAGATATCAGGGATATACTTATAATGAAGATAACAGTCCATTTAAAAAAGTTTCTTCAATAGATTATAATGACACAAATTCACAAACACCAGTAATAACATTTCCTACGCTTCTAAAATCTTTTACAATAGCTATGAATACTATGATTATTGATCATCAAGTAAATCCAGAAGAACCTCCGATACGAAATATTTACTTTTTAGAATCTATATTAGATAGTTTGCAAGCAATAGAATCAAGCATTGAGGATTATGGTGTTTTTGGCGAATATTGTGGGCTTCTTCCATTAAATATTGAAATGCAAGAAGGGTGTTTCTCAAACATAGGTAACCAATCCAATTTATGTACAAAGATGGTTATAAGTGCAGAATCAAATGCTAATAGTACTCAAGGATTTAATATAGAAGGGGTGATAGATACTGATATAAATAATTTACATGCAGGAGAAGGAGATGTATTAGGAGATAACCATTCAGTAACAGTTGATCAAATTACGTGATTGAATAAATGCTAACTGATAAAAGATAAGTATAATCATGTAATGTAATTTGTTTAATATATTGATTTTGTAGTATAATGATTATTGTTAATTATTTGTTTGATTGTTAACTATGGTAATGAAAATGATTATTTAGAATAGGAGTATCGGACCCGGGGGCGGCACCCGGCATCTCCACAGGTGGGGATGAAGAAGTTTTGACGTGCTTAATAAAAAAATAGTCTTTACTCAGTGTAGATACTGCTGGATTTGTGATTTTTATAAAATCATATCAAAAGTTCAAATAAATTAAACGCAAATTATAAAAAAGAGCGTTATGAAGCTTTAGCAGCTTAATTGTTAAAGCTTTGTGGGGTTTTGAGGGTACCTTGCAACAGAAACCCTCTTTTTTTTATAAAATGATCTTATTCATTTTTAACTTTTGTGTTTATCGTTTAACATAATGTTTGTTGCTTATTATTTTATTTTATTATTATTTCATTTTGATGGATGTAAAAAACTACTATAAATTACTTGTAAAACAGGCTATGGTAGACGTTATTAAGCGTATTTTATATCAATTTAGGGAAGGAAAATTTAAGTCTAGATATTGCTTTTATATTACGTTTATATGTGATACTCAATTTTGTATTGGTAGCCAACAAGACCTTTCTTCTAAAGAAGTGACCATCGCTTTAGAGGATCAAAATTCTATTTTAGATATATCAAAGAATTTTTTTATTCTTAAAGATAAAAGGTTTTTTTCTAAAAAAATAACTATTCCTTTTTTGTCTATTACTCATTTTGTAGATCCAAGATTTAATTTTAGTATTTATTTGGATCGATTTGCTTGTTTTGGTCATAGGTTACTTACATCCAAATTTTCTAATCAAAATTCTCTTGTTTCGGATTTTCTTAATCAAAATTATAAAATACTTGATTTTAACTCTTATAAAAACAAAAAGAAATTCTATTCTTGATATTAAGAGTTTTGCATTAAAGATATTTTGTATTAAACATTTTAGTAAAAGAGATAATAAAGGCATTATTTATCTCAAAATTATAAAAAGAGATTTTTTTTAGAATTTATTACATTATGAATATATAGTAGCAAAAATTTTTCCCTTCTTTACATTGCGCTTTGTAGTGAAATAATGAAGAGATAAAAATTTTGAGATATAGGAGTAATTTCCTTTATGATTATTTATGGATTATTATGCATAGAATTAAAAATAGTTCATACAATTAAAAATTAACAATTATTAACTAGAATAGTTATTAAATAGTAAAGATAAGACAGAACAGCATATTATTTTATTTTAAAGTGGAAAAAATTTTTTAGTTGAATATAATTTTGGTGATTTTTGTTATAGCTGGGTATATTAAAAAATCTAAAAAGAAAATGCATTACTAAAAGGTATAAAAAATGCAAATAGATTTTAGAAAATTTAGAAAAAGAATTTGTTTCATATTGAGAGGTAAAAGCAAAATACAAGAGTAAGGAAGAAGATAGTGCTAATGAATTCAAAGCATCAGAAATGTCTGATAAGAAGCAAATACAAAGTAAAAATAGATAGAAGATAATACAGATATTGTAAAAGAAAGCTTTAACTATATCATAAATATATTAGTTACGAAATTAAAAAATTAAGGTAAGGCATTTATAGACAAGGACATTGCACAATTCAAAAATAGTGATTTTTACAAAAATTTTGTAGAAAAGATTAGTGATAATCAAAATGCATCTAGTCAATTTTTATTAGGAATTGCAGAATTGCCAGAACATAAGGTAGATAGTGAAAATTTTATTAAAGAGAAATTAGTATAGAACTAGAATATGGATACAAAGAAGTTAATAGTATAAATTACTCAGTATTTTTTGCTTTAACTTAAGGTTTTATTAAAGAAAATATATAACATATTGAAAATTTTACAAAAAAAGCTATTGCAGATGCTTAACCCATAGTAGATGTAATTCAAAAAGATTGGGATACAAAAATGTAGAAATGGAGAATGCTAAAGGAAAATAAGATGCACTGATAGATGATTAAAAATAAATAATGAAGAGATAGATAAAAAGTAATAATATATTTTAAAAACGCTTTAAAAAAAAACAAAAAAAAGTTCAAGAGAATTTTGAAAAGTAAATGCAAAATACAAACTAAATTAGTTTAATATCTTATTTAAGAAAAAGATAAACAATTCAATTTTCAATGTATGAAGATATAAAATCATAAGATTTTTTTTAATTAAAAAATCTAAAGAAAGCAATAAAAAACCTAAAATCTTAATTATTTATGATTAAATAATAAATGCAAAATAATTTAATTTAAGATTTTTTCTGATTAGAGAGAAAAATATTGTTCATATCTATATCTGTGTAGGTTGTAATTTCATCTTTATCTTTTTTTTGTAAAGAATTTAACGTTGCTTTATTAGGATCTTCAATATTACTGGAATTTTGGGTATCGTTCTCAGGTTGTGTAATTGATTCATCAATTAAATTATTTTTTGCTTTAGTATTTTCTTCTGTTTGAGGATGATTTGAAACAGATGTAGATCTATCTAAAATACGTTCTTTTACCTGTGATATTGATATAGTATTAGCTGCAATTTCTCTTAAAGCTATTACCACATCTTTATCATTATCTCTATTTAAAGTAATAGCTGCACCAGAATAGATATCTCTTGCCCTTTGTACTGCTATTAAAACCAGTTCAAATCTATTTTTGATATTTTGAAAGCAGTCTTCTACTGTTACTCTAGCCATCGTAATAATTTGATTATTAGTTTATTAATTAATTAAATAAAAAATCCAAACACATAACATTGAACATCATTATACAGGATATATTATAATTAATAGAATCTTGAAGTCAATAAATAAATAAATATACATATCTATTATTTAGAAATAGACTTGAAAATGCTTAATTATTGCATATATAAAGGTTATATGGTGTAGTATAAAACACTAGGGCAGTGGGTTTTTGTCTATTTGGATTGTATGATTTGAAATTCTGTATTACATTATAGAAAGGATATACAGATCCTATAAAAATATTGTTAGAGCAAATTATTATAGTAATAATGGTTATATTAAAAATAGAATGTCAAAAAAAATATCTGAAGATTTGGAGTTAAATCCTCTAAAAAAAGCTTTAGCAAAATGTAATTTTGCTTTCAAAAT
Source organism: uncultured Rickettsia sp. (assembly GCA_964554285.1). Classification (GTDB taxonomy): domain Bacteria; phylum Pseudomonadota; class Alphaproteobacteria; order Rickettsiales; family Rickettsiaceae; genus JADHZC01. Next base: position 6,268 of record CAZKNN010000011.1, on the reverse strand, counting down.
TACATTTTGGTTTGCTTTTGTAATAAATTTACTTATGTTAATTACTCCCTTGTATTCTCTTCAGGTACTTGATAGAGTAATAGGAAGTGGGAATTTAAATACATTATTAATGTTATCATTAATAATTGCTACGATATATTTCTTACACTCTTTATTGCAAATAGCAAGGTCTTTTACATTTATTAAGATAGGAGAATGGTTAGATAATGAAGTTTCTCCTATTATATTTTCTAATTCTGTTGCTGCTTCTGCAACTAAGGGAGGGATTAATTCTGGTCAAATGTTAAGAGATTTTCAAGTTGTAAAAACTTTTCTTACAAGTACAGGAATTAACACTCTTTTTGATGCACCTTGGAGTATCTTATACATAGTAGTAGTATTTTTAATAAATAAATATTTAGGATATATAACAGTTATTGGCGCAGTAATTATAGTATCTTTTGGATTATTTAATGCAGTAGCTACTAATAGAACAATTGGAGAAGCTACTGAATTTTCTGTTAAAAGTATGTATCATGCAGATATTGCTGCAAGAAATGCTGAAACAGTAGAGTCTATGGGAATGATGAGTAATATATCTAAAAATTGGGCCAAATTTAATAAATCTGCACTTGAGAAGCAATCTGTAGCAAGTTACAGAAATGGCATACTTTCAAATTTTTCTAGATTTATTAGAAGTATTTTGCAAATGGCTGTAACTGGTATTGGTGCTTACGTAGTAGTAAGCAGTAGTGGACAGGAAATGACAACAGGTAATATGATAGCTAGTTCTATTATAGTAGGGAAAGCATTAGCACCTTTTGATAATGCTATAGTAATGTGGAAGACTATTTCTTCTAGTTTAAAATCTTATAAAAAATTAATTATTTTTTTTGATACTTATAAAATGAAAGATGATTTTATGAGTATAAATAATGTAGAAGGAAAATTGTCAGTAGAAAATGTGTTTTTTTCTTTTGCACAAAAAAAACATAATTTTCAAGATCAAAAAAATTTAATTTCAAGTATTTTACAAAATCAAAATGCAGCTCCAAACTATGTATTACAAGGTATCAATTTTAGTATAGAACCTGGAGAATCATTAGCTGTGATAGGTAATAGTGCAGCAGGGAAATCTACTTTAGCAAAATTGATTTGCGGTATATGGAAACCTTATTCTGGTACAGTCAGAATCGATAGCGCGGATGTATTTCAATGGAATAGAGCAGATTTAGGACAGTATCTTGGTTATTTACCTCAAAATATAGAGTTATTCAATGGCACAGTTAAAGAAAATATTGCTAGAATGGAAGAAAATCCTAATCCAGAAGAAATAATTAGAGTAAGTAAAATTTGTGGAGCTCATGATATGATTCTTTCGCTTAGTGAGGGTTATGATACTAATATAGGAATAGGAGGATCTAATTTATCAGGAGGTCAAAAACAGAGAATAGCTCTTGCAAGAGCTTTTTATGGAAATCCTAAATTGATAATTTTAGATGAACCAAATGCTAATCTAGATCAGATAGGTGAAGAAGCTTTAGCTAAAGCTATTATAGAAGCAAAAAAGCTGAAAATTACTGTAATTTTAATATCTCATAGAAAATCTATATTATCAGTTGTAGATAAAATAATGGTTTTAGATAAAGGTTATATTACTAAATTTGTTTCGAAGGAAGAATTTATAGGTATACCTAAATCGAACTCTAATAATGTTTTACCAATTAATAATTAAAAAATAATTCAAAATCATGAATCAAGATTTTTCTAAAATTAGCCCAGAGCAATTACAACTTTTACAAAAAAAAATTTTAGAAGCACAAGGTGGTTCGCTTCGAAATAACCAAAAGCAAAAACTTCAAAAAAAATTTTCTTTTCGTGAATTTTTAAAATTTTTGCATCCTAAGGTTCTTTTTATGTTGGTAATTAAAGGAATGGATCGATCTGTTAAATATATTGATTCTTTAATTAAATTTATTACTAAAAAGAATGTTGATGCTAGAGAAAATGTTGTACACCACGCTAGGCCTCCAATATTATTTGGGACTTTTATTATAGTATTTTTTGTGGGATCTGGGTTTATATGGTCTGTAACTGCTCCTTTAGATAGCGCCTCTGTAGCTATTGGGAGTTTAGTTAGTTTAAGCAAAAGGCAAATAATCAACCATCCTGAAGGAGGTATAATAAAGAATGTTTTTGTAAAATTAGGAGATGAGGTGAAAAAAGGAGATAAGCTTTTAGAATTAGAAGATAGAAGAATTTCTTTACATTATAATAATGCTTTAACAAAGTTTAGAACCTACTCTGCCGCCCAAGATAGAATAGTTGCAGAAATTAAACATCTTTTAGAAGTAGAATATAATGATAATTTAAAAAATGATTGGCAAGAAGAAGAAGTAGAAAAAATTATTGAAATACAGAATGAATTATTTTCTTCTAGAGTAGATTTATACAAAAATACTATTGACACTAATGAAGAATCAATCAAAATTACTAAAAAAAATATTGAAGTTCTCAAAAATAATCAGCTAGCTTTAGATCAAAAGTTAGGATTTATTAATAAAAGATTAAAAAATACAAAAGAATTAGAAAAAAAAGGATTTGCTCAAACTATTCAAATTTCTGAACTTGAAGCAGAATATGTGACTGCTAAAGTAGGTGCTGATAATAATAAAACTGAAATTATAAAATTAGAACAAGAAGTTATTAAAAAAAAGTTAGAGCTTGCACATCAATTAAATGATTGGAATGTTAGACTTTATCAGGAGCTAAAAGAAAATCAACAAAATTTATTTGCATCTCAAGAAGAATTTAATTCATTTAGTCATGCTATGCAAGAGCTAGTATTAAAGTCTCCGATAAATGGAAGTGTGAATCAAATTATATACTATACTAAGGGACAACATGTACCGCCTTCTCAACCTATTATAGAGATCACTCCTTTAAATGAGGAATTAATAATAGAAGCACACATCAGAAATAAGGATATAGATTCTGTAAAAGTAGGTCAAAAATCTAAAATTAGATTTTCTGCTTTTAAATCTCGTACTAGTCCGCTATTTACAGGAACTGTTGTATCTATATCTCCTGATATAGTCTCTAGAAGAGGGGACGAAATGTCTATGGGTGGTAAAAAAATGCAAGAAGAACCTTCTTATATAGCAGAAATAGAACTTGATATAGAAGAATTTGCTAAAATTGCTAAGAAAAGAAAATTTAAATTATATCCTGGTATGAGTGCAGAAGTTCAAATTGTTACAGGGTCTAGAACGTTATTACAATATTTATTAGATCCAGTTTTAGATGCTGCTTTTAAAGGGTTGAAAGAAAAGTAAAAATCAATCTTAAGTGTTTGATTTTTTTAAACAAATCTATAATTATTTTTTAAAAGCTCCTTCTTATTTTAGTAGATAATTATATTTGATACTTAATTATTTATAGAAGATGTGTTTTTTGAATTTAAAAATTTTTTGATTTAATTAAGATTAATCATCTAATTAATTGATAATGTTCTTATTTATCGATAAGGAGAAAACAAGAATTTTGGTAGCAAAATGCCATGAAAAAATCTTCAATGCAAGAAATGATTTTCAATATAAATTATCTAAAAAAAAATAATAGACGAAAACCAAGCTATTATAATAGGAACTTTGAAAGTCAAAAATATAGTAAAAGCAGGAGATTATCGAAAAACATATAGGAGATGTAGAATGGTCTGGCTTTGTAGATAAATTCATATACAAGTCAAGGGAGTAGGTAAGAAGATGTTGAAGATAAATAGATTTTTTGCAAGTTCAAAGATATGTTCAATGTACTAAGTCTAAGAGTAAGAACGAAGAATTAAGTTTAATAAAAAAGCTGAATTGCTCTGTAAAGGATGTTTTAGTGAGCATGATAGAGAAATTAATGCTGTGCATAACATAACACAAGAATGGATTATAAATCTCAAGGCGGAAGAGCTTGTCTATCTCTACTAATAGCTTGTCTATCTCTGCTAATTGAAGAAGCTGTGTAAGACTTGAAAGCTGATGCTATTGATATTAGAATTTCATCACTTGGAGGAGGAGAGCAGTCACATAATAATTTGATCATGAAGATTTTATGTAAAAATCTAATTTTGCAGTGATGCTGTGTTATTAGAGTATGAAAAATTATTTATAACAGTAGATTTATGTTAGGCTTAAAATAAATCATTTAGATCAAATCATTCATTCGTTTAGTAATAACAAAAAATTTAAAATCAAATTTAGTATTAAATTTTAGTAATACATTATTTTCTTAAACTATCTTAAACTATTTGAGTTTATGTTTTAATTTTAAGTATATATACATGTATTTTAGAATTTTTTGGAAAAATATTATTTTTTTATAATTATTCTTTACATAAAAAAGAGAAAAATTATTACCTTATATCAATTTATAATATAGTAATAAAAATACTTAGGTACAAGAATTGCATATATTGTGCAGTTAATCAAAATTTAAATTTTATAAAAAATATATATATAAATTTCAACTAAAAACAATTTTAAAAAAAACAAAAAGCTATTTCAGATTATATAATGAATTTTAGATTTATATAAAATTGTTTTAAAGATTTAATACAAAGCAAAAATTTTTATTATTTTGAGTGCATAAACATTGATTAATGTTACTTAAAGTATGTAAATTTTTAGAGACATTTTTGCTTAAAATTTATGGCAAAAATCCAAGCTTTGAAAATTGCTTAACCTCCAGGTAATACATACATTGGTAAAACCACTAAAATACTACAAAGTAACAATGCAAGAATGGTATATTGTAGCATTGGTAAAATGGCGGAAGTCATGTGCCTAGAAGTGATGCTTCCCATAGCTTGTTAGAAAAGGCCTCTAGTTACCTGAAAGTTATAAGAACAAGGTCAAAAACAAAAAGGAGAATTTAGAATGTTTTGTACAATACAAAAAATTCGAAAAAAATATCGTTCAATAGGAAAACAATTTCTGAGGCAATGAATATTTTATATGAGGAAGAATTCATAAAAGTCACTCCATTGTTTGACTTTCGAGTGGAGATTCCAGCAAATATTTTTTCTTTTAAATCTTCTTCTATACTAGAAACAAAGGTATGTAAACGACCGTGTCCAAAAAAATCAACACCTTGTTGTTTAAAATCAACACATAATAATAGAAGGAAAATAAAAAAAAAAGAGATCTGGAAAAAATTTCAAAAAAAAATGAGCATGAGTCTAGAAACATTCTAAAAATTTTAGAAGAAATCAAAAAATCTCCAAAAATATCCGAAAAAGAGACTCTGTTTTTACAAAAAAATTCAGAAAGAGGTTTTTCTAAAGAAGAAATAGAACAAATTTTAGGAAAAATTCAAAAAAAAGCATTTTGGGAAAAATTGGTTTTCAGAAACAGGCAAGCTTTTTTGCATTATCTGGTCCAAATTCTAAAATTTGAGAAAAATAAGGAAAAAACAATTGGATAAGAAAGCAAAAACAAGAAGCAAAAATAGAAGAGAGAATTCAAGAACAAATATTGCACAGCAATGGTATTTTACTTGCTGTTTTGAAAGATTTGAGCAAAGAAGAGTGGGAAAAGATAATAGAATGCTTGATGATTTTGAGGTGCTCTGTGAGGGTACAGAGGTGTATTTTGAATGTGGTAGGCAATTCTACAAACAGTATTTTCGAGAAAACGGAATTTTCACGATGTTGGAGTACAAATTTGCAGATATGGGATACAAAATGTTTACAGCGTGATACTCTCAATCCTCTTCAGGGGATTGAAGTATCACTCTAAAAAGCTTGTTAGTTCCTAATGTTAATTTTTTACAAAATGTCAGATAAGAAAGAAATACTTGTTCCAGATGGAAAAGAAGATAATAACAAAAATGCAGATCATGAAGGTTTCGTGAACTATTTATATTTTGTATATTTCAGACAATATATTGATTTTTTTCCGAAATCTGCCAAGGTCTAAACATAGTATCATTAGTTGTTTCCATAGATTGTTTAGACAACTTTAGCAGATTTCGGAAAAAAATCAATATATTGTATCAAAACAAGAAAGACAAGAGATTTTTAAGACATTGATTTTGAGATGGGATTTAAGACAGTTTTTAGGGAGTTGGTGCTTCAGTTTGTAGATGTGTCAAAACCGCTCGGTTTTCATTCATCAAATAAATGATAGCCATGTGATAGATTATTTATTTTTTAAAAATAGATAAAAAGCTTGTATATAAGTATATTATAGGTTATAATAATACAATATTATTGGTAATTTAGAAAATAAAAGATGATTTA
>CAZKNN010000010.1:0-13808 GCA_964554285.1 uncultured Rickettsia sp. | reverse complement strand
GTTTAATGACGCAAGTTCTGCTAAATTCGCTCCCTTATTTCCTAATATATCAATCATTGAAGCATTACCTTCTGCGAATCCAGGATAAAATTTATAAAAATATTTTGTGTGATTCATGATTAGTATAAATAATTGATGAATATTATGTATATACATAATATTTGTATTCTGCAATAGATGATATGGTTTATTGTGTGCAATTCTAATATAGAATATTTACAGCAAATTGCTATTAATCTTTTGACAAATGTATCTCAAATTATAAAATCTAATATAAATTAAAAATGATGTTTAAGTAATTAATTATTTTATGCAAATTCATGAAGAAATTTACAATATTATTAGTGATTATTTTTGCTATTTATTTTGTATATAAAATTTTTGATACTTCTCCTGATAAATTATCTAGTAATTTTTCAAAAAAAGAGCTTTCAGGAAATTTTATTGAAAGAGTGATCGCTCAAATATTGATTAATGTATTAAATACAGATCAAGGGCAAAGATCTTTAGCATTTTTATCAAATTCTCTTCAACACGGATTAGAAAAATTTGTATCTAAGAATTTTGAAAAGAATTTTGAAAAGGTTTCCCACTATTTAGTACCTTTGTATTTTTATAAAACTGATAAACGTGGTAAAGGGCCTTGTATTATTTGTGGTCAAAAATTTAAAGCAAAATATCAAATAATGGATAAGGATATGAAAAATATATTACTAGAAAAAGAAGAAGAATCTGTTTTGGGTTCTAAAAAGATTTTAAATGAAATAAATGTTTTAATGCCTGGTATGAAAAAGGGAGAAACGATTTATTCCATGTTAGGATCATCTTCTGTAAATCAAGACTTACAATCCAAAAATATCATGAATCAGCAAAAATTACAAAAAATTTTTATTAAATTAACTGATATTGAATATAATGAAGAATTAATTAATATAGAAAAAACATATATTTTTGATTCTCAACTTGTAGATATTAATCTAGAACAAGAACGGATTATTTGTGGAGATAAAATTTCTTTTCAATTTCAAATTGTTGATCTTATTAGTAAAAAAGTAATTTTTGACTCAAAAGAAAAAATATTTAGCAATTTTGTAGGAAGTGCTGAATTACCTGTAATATTCAATTATGCATTACATAAAAAACCTCTTAAAGGAACTAGATCAATAATTTGTGATGGTAAATATTTAAATTTCAATAATAAAAATCTCCTATCTTTTTCTGAAAAAAAACTAACGATTATTGATGAAAATATTTATATGTTAGTTATTTACAATACATCATTTTTAACAATAAATTAATATTTATTAATTTTTTAAATATTACCAGTTACAAAACTGAACAAAATTAAACAATTATGTAATGTGACATTAGATGTGATTTATTTTATAACAAAACTAAGATGTTGAACGATATTATAATTTGTAGCATTTGCATTTAAGATATGATATTTTAGAACGGTCAAAATTATTTTATGCGGTTTTTTCATTTGAGGGTTTTAGATATTTGTTCATACAAATATCTAAATATGCAAAAAACTCGATTATGCTTATTTGTTTATAAAATATAAAATACATAAATAAAATCTAGTGAGAAAATTCAATCAATATGTTACAATTTACACTGATGGTTCTTGTTCTAAAAATCCTGGTCCAGGTGGGTGGGCAGCAATTTTAAAATTTGATACTAAAGATTTAAAAACAATTTCAGGAAATAAAGATTTTACAACAAATAATGCTATGGAACTTTTTGCTGCAATTTATGCACTAAAATCTCTTCAAGGAAGTTATAATGTTGATTTATACACGGATAGTATTTATCTTAAGAACGGAATTACAGAATGGAGGCATACTTGGGAAAAAAATAATTGGAAAAATTCTAACAATAAGACAGTAAAAAATATTGAATTATGGAAGGAATTAATACAATATGAAAAAAAACATGATATTAATTGGTTTTGGGTAAAAGCTCATTCTGACAATTATTATAATAATTTAGTAGATCAAGTAGCAGTAAAAGAAACCAAAAAATTAATTGAAATATAAATTATTGAAGTTAAACACTAAATATAGGACTTTTTTAGAATTTATATCAAATAATTGTTTTTAGGTTAAAACGCATTCTGATAACTATTATAATAATTTACAAGGTTAAGTAGCCGTAAAAGAAACCAAAAAATTAATTTAAATATAAATTATTGAAGTAAACACTAAATAATGGGATTTTTTTTTAGAATTTATGTAAAATTGTTTTACACAAGAGTTTTTGTAGATAAGATGGGAAATGAATATTTTTTGTCTTTTAATATGAACCATCTTGGAGTATACAGGAGATATGTGCTATTCAATTCTAATAATAAAGAACAAGATACTTCAAAAATTAGTTCAAATGCATTTCTTTGGTTACATTATCTTGTAGATGATTTTAATGATAATATATTTAAAGATCATAAATTTTGGTACAAAGATAATGTAGGCAATTTAACTGGGACTAAAGATTGTTATGATCCATATTTAAGTAATCACAAAAAATAACCAATGCATTTAATATTAATTAATGAATTTCTGTTTTTTGTATTGAGTTATATAGTATCAATTAATATTTTAATTATTTGAATTGTAATTTTATTTAGATAAAAATAATGAAAAGATATAGTTTTTTAGAAATTTTTATAGGTGTATTTATAATACTTTTAGTTTTATTTTCTAGTTTATATTTTTTTTCTATAAAAAAAATTAGCAGTAGTAATTTTCCATCATATATATTAAAGGTAGATTTTAAAAATATAGATGGCATATCTGTTAATAGTGATGTACAAATTTCTGGTGTTAAAGTAGGGTATGTTAAAAATCTTAAATTGGAGTCTGATTATTTTGTATCTTTAGAATTAGCAATAAAGAAAAATATTAAAATTCCAGAAGATTCTAGCGCAAGTATTGTTTCAAGTAATTTTTTTGCTCCTAAGTATTTGTCTATTGATCCAGGAATTTCTAAAAACTTTCTATTAGAAGGACAAAAAATAGTTTTTTCTAATACTCAAATGGGTTTAGACGATATTATTAACAAGATTATATATTCTATTACTATGAATAAGTCAAAATAGATTTTTAACAATAATTTGTATATATATTTATTACTATTAGGTAAGTAAAAAAAATAGATTATTTATTTAATTATTAATTTTATTAGGTAAAATAATGAAAAAAATTGTGATTGCTGGTATGATTGGCAATGCCCTTGAGTGGTATGATTATGCTATTTATGCTCAATTGTTTAATGTTATTTCTTTAAAATTTTTTCCTCAAGATATATCAACAAAAACTTTTTGGGTATTTGCTATTTTTGCTATTGGATCTGCTGCAAGACCTTTGGGGGGAATTTTTTTTGGCTATATTGGAGATAAATTTGGTAGAAAAATTGCTCTAGTCATCGGAATATTTACTATGTCAATTCCTACTGCAGCTATAGGACTTTTGCCAGAATATAGTATTATTGGTATGGCAGCACCCGTTATACTTACTGTGATCAGAATTTTTCAAGGATTAGCTTTAGGAGGAGAATTCAGTGGTTGTATTGCGTATATTGTAGAATCTTCTCCTAGAGCCTATAGAGGTATATATGGTAGTACTAGTTTTATGAGTATGTGTTTAGGTATGGCTTTTGGTACATTGATTACTTATTCTCTTTCTAATTTTTTGAGCACAGAAAATTTCTTATCGTGGGGATGGAGAATCCCTTTTATAGGAGGTTTTATTATAGGAATGATCGGATTATATATAAGGAGATATTTATCTGAAACTCCGGTATACAAATCTGCTAAAAAACAAGGATATCTTTCCAAATCTCCTTTAAAAGATACATTAATATATTACTGGAAAGAACTAATATTAGCCGTATTGATATATTTAAATGTATGTGTGCCTTTTTATACTATCACTATATTTATGAAAAGTTATATGTTGGATTTAGGTTATAATGAAGTTTATGTTTCTATTTCCTCTTTTTTTGCGTTGTTAGTATTAACTTGTATTTTTCCTATATCTGCTTATATATCAGATTTTTTTGGTAGAAAACCTATGTTAATTTTAGGATCTTGTATGCTTTTAATGTTCACCTTTCCTATTTTTGTAGTTTTAAATAAGTTAGATGCTGCATTAGCTTTTGTATCACAAATTCTATTTGCTATTATTGCAGGAATTTTTATGGGACCAATGCCAACTACTTTAGTAGAAATATTCCCTGTTAGTGTAAGATTTACTGGAGTTGCTATATCATATAATTTTAGTGTAGCAGTATTTGGTAGTACTATTCCATTAGTAGGAACCTTAATTTCTTCCGTGACAGGAAATGCAATATATATTTCTTACTATTTATTATTTTTTATGGCAATGTGTTTGTTTACTGTGCATTTTTTCTTCCGCGAAACTGCTTTTAGAGCCCAAGACTAATAGAACTTAATTTAATTGAGTAAAAATTATTCAAGATTGAATTTTAAATTTTGTTTTTTAATGAATGTTATAACAAGATTTGCTCCATCTCCTACAGGGGATATGCATATTGGAAATGCTAGAATAGCCTTTTTAAATTGGCTTTTTACAAAAAAATTTAATGGCACATTTATATTGAGAATAGATGATACTGATTTATCAAGATCAAAAGAGATGTTCGTTGAATCTATTTTAGAGGATTTAAAATGGTTGAAAATTGATTTTGATATACAATTTTCTCAATCAACTCATAAAAATAGATATAAAGAAATTTTTCAAACTTTATTAAAGAAAGGCTTAATATATCCATGCTACGAAACTTTAGAGGAGATTAACCTCAAAAAACAGACTTTAATTAGGAAAAAATTGCCTCCAATCTATGATAGATCTTCTTTATTTTTAACTGAACAGGAAAAATTGTATTATATTCAAAAGGGACAAAAACCGTATTTTAGGTTTTTATTATCTAGAAAAAAACATTTTTGGAATGATGTGTTAAAAGGGAAATTATTTTATGATACTTCTAATATATCAGATCCAGTAATATTAAAAGAAAACGGAGAGTTTACTTATCTTTTGAGCTCTGTCATAGATGATATAGATTTTGGAGTAACTCATATTTTTAGAGGTGAAGATCATATTACAAATACAGCAGTACAAATAGAGATATTTCAATCTTTACAATCTAATTTACCTAAATTTGGACATACTGGCTTAGTGCATTTTGATTCTGGTAAAATTTCTAAAAGAACAGGGGGGTTTAATATAAAATTCATCAAAGAGAATTTAATTGAACAAATTTCAGTGAGTAATTTTTTATTTAAAAGTCTATTGCCTTCTGAGGATTTTTTTTTGAATTTAGATTCAATGATTAAATATTTTGATTTAAGTAAAATCTCATCTAAAAAACTAATAGTTGATTTAAATGATTTAAAAAATTTAAATTCCAAATTATTTTCTCAAATGAATCTTGTACAAATTAATGAAAAATTGTTAAATTCTAACATTGCAATTCAGATTAAAGAGAAATTTTGGTTATTAATAAAAGATAATGTAAACAATGTTTTAGAGGTAAAGAGGTGGTATGCACTAATTTATGAAGATTTTATTTTTACAGACATTATCTCAAATAAAGAACAATCTCTTCTTGTAGAAATTGGTAACACTTTACCTAGGACATTGGATTATGTAACATGGAATCAATGGTTAAATAATTTTATCACTACTTTTGCTCTAAATAAGAAAGAATTTTTCTTTTTTTTAAGAAAAGTTCTTACTGGTATCACCACAGGACCTCAGCTAAAAGAAGTGTGTATTTTTTTAGGATCTCAAACAATTTTAAAAAGGATAAATAGTTGTCTTGATAGATATCAAAAGGAATAGAATTTTTCGTTTATTTTTAGTATTGTATAACACTGTTTTTTTTATTGGGTACATTAAGTATTTTCCAGGAACATTTGCTTCATTGTTTTCTCTATTGTTTTTCTATTTATGTTATTATTATTTTGGAAATAGTTTTTTGTCTATAGCTATTGTGTTGATCTTTGTCTTAACGACCTTATCATTTTTAATGGTTCGTTTATATTTAGTGGTATTTGAACCAGAGGATTTAGACTCTAAAGAGATAGTGATTGACGAATTTTTAGGACAATTTTTTGTGGGTTTATTATGGATGATATTAAGCTTATTTACAGATTTGTATCATCAAAAAAATATTCTACTTTATATGAGTATTTTTTTCTTTTTATTTAGGTTTTTTGATATTTTGAAACCATTTCCTATTTGTTGGATAGATAATAGGGTTAAGAACTCATTTGGTATTCTACTAGATGATTTTATAGCAGCAATATTTTCTTTTATATTTTTTATAACATATTTTTTGATATTATCAGTGTTATAAAATTACAGCTATTATGTTGACAAATAGCCAATTTTTAAATACTATGCCATTACTAAGTTGTTTTTATTATTTTGATATTGTAAAAAATGAGTTATAAAAAGCTTTCTCAAAAATTGGTTTTGTTTACTGATAGTGATTCAGATGTAGAAAGAATTTCTAATGATATAAAGGATGGTTGGTCTATTGTAAATTTGATAAAACAGGATAGTCATTATGTTGGTATTATGGAACAAACCGAGCAACACAAATCTAAAGATGGTGAAGATGTAGTATTTATCCCTCCTAGAAAAAAACTCAGAATAGAAAAAAATTAATAAATTCTCTTTAGAAATAATATTTTAATTTGACTTAATTGTTGATAGTTAATCTAATTGCCTAGTTTTTTTTACTTATTAGGTGTTTCATTAATTTATTAGATAGCTTTTTGTGATTTGTGCTTGATTATTTATAGAGATGACTATTATGATCTATTTTTAGATAATTAATAGTATTAAATTTGTTTAAAATAAAAGCTAAAATCTACTAGAATAATGTTATTAATTTTTATTAAATCAAAAGTACTAAAATCTTTAACAAGATATTGAGTTTATGACTTAAATCTTTTGATTCTTTAGTATAATTTTATGATCTTTCAGTAGTTCTAACCTTAGATACATGTTATTTTAATTTTGGTTTAGTTTAATTATGTTGATTTGTTTAAATCAAATCTCAATTTTATTAGGGGGTTATAGTTCAGTGGTAGAACGTTTGAATGGCATTCAAAATGTCGACAGTTCGATTCTGTCTAGCTCCACAGTTGTCAATGGATGCAAAATATAATTTTTATTCATTCTAAGAAATTTTTTCTATCTCTAGTGTATGAGCATGTAAAAAAGGTTATAGATAACAAGAGATTTGATGGTGAAATAATATTCCCTAATGGAGTTTTATGCACAGAATTTAGATCATTAGTTGAAATTCAATATTTGAAATATATTGAAATTTTATCTATAGATAAGATTTTATTAAAAAGTAATTCTATTAATAGTTTTGAAGAGAGGTTACTGATAGCTCAAATAATTAAATCTTTTCCATTTCAAAAATGTAACTTTATTGAAGCCTTAAGGATGAGTTCAGAGATTTCTAATCTGTTATACAAGATGGAAATAGATAATGTACAGATAAAGGATTTGGAAATATGTGCACAAAATTTATATAATATAGATTATTGGGATAGAATATATGAATTTTTGCAGTATGTTTATAAAGAATTTTATCAATATTTACAGGAACATTCTTTAATAAGTAGAGCTAGAGAGCAAATTCTATCTTATGAGAAAAAGATTGATCAATTAATTAATCAAAATAAAGATGCCATACTAATTACTTCATTAAGCGATGATTTTTACTATAAAAAATTTTTGCAGGATTTATTGATTCTAAAGAATTCATATCTTATTTTTTCACCTTTTCCGAAAAATTTTGTCTACACTGATTCTTTAAATGATCCCTTATCAAAAATTTATAGTTTATTAAATAAATTATCTATAAAAAAAGATATTAATAGGTCTTCTATATCAAATATAGAAATAACAGACGAAGATTTACTTACAAAAATTTTTTCTATGCATAATTCCTCTAGAATATTTAATTCTATACCTGAATTTAGGATATATTTCCAAGAATTTACTACTGCTTTAGAAGAATATAGATTTGTTGTATCAGAAATAAAAAAAATACTTAAGAGAAAAGATAGAATTTCCTCTAAAATAGCTATAATTACTAAAAATACTCAGGCTAAAGATTTTTTCACATCTCAATTCGATGCTTTAGGCCTTCATTATCATGATTTTATAGGAATTAATATTTCAGAATCTGATGTTATTAAATTTTTAATTTTGATTTCAGATTTTATATATAATAAATTTTCTGTGCAAAATTTTATAAATTTGCTTAGTCATAAATTTTTACTTGATGATAAATTAGGGATATTAATTGATAATTTTTCTAATTTTTCTGTTTTTACAATTAATAGTTTAGAGTCTTTGGAACAAATAATTGAGGATTGTTTATTATATGAAAATAAAGATGATTTTTTGCCTTGGATAAAACGAATTATCCAAATATTAAAAAATCATAAAAAATCTTTGAATTTAAAGGATATTATATCTGCATTATGTACAACAGCAGAAGCTCTTTATCATAATTTATGGAGTTCTTTATCAAATTATAATTTAAAGGAAACATTATTATTTGTGCTGAAAACAAAAATTAATATAAAAATTGATATTTGTGATATTAGCAAGTTGATTAAAGATCTTTTTCAAGGTTATAGAATTCATAAAAGTACAAGTGATACAAAATTAGACATATTTATAGTTAGACCAGAAGAATCTGGATTAATTAATTTTGATTATGTTTTTTTTATAGAATTTAATGAAAGTAATTATTCTTCTTCTTATAGAGGAAATCATTATTTAAATTTACACGCACAAAAGATGCTTGGTATAGATCTCGGATATCAACAAATAAGCAAAGAATCCTATAACATATCTATGAATCTCATTAACTCTTGCGTCTTTGCTACTTATTCTAAAAAAAATTTTCTTGGCATGCAAGTTTCAGAAGCATATTTCATAAAAAAATTATCTTATTTTTTTCCTCAAAATTTTTTTTCACTGAATTTTCAATATCAATATGTTGATTGCGCAAAACCATTATTAAATGCTCAATTTGCAGAAGCAGATTATTTTCCCAGTAAAATCTCTGCTAAAGATTTAGAACTTTTAATCAAAGCACCTTATAATTTTTATGTAAAAAAAATACTTGGCCTGAGAAAAAAAAGAGATTCATTGTATGATGAATTTAAACCTGATGTGTTTGGAAATTTAATACATAAAGCAATATATAATTATAGTTTATATAGAAATTTTAATTCAGATAATTCATATATTAAAAAAAATATGTTTCAAAACATTATTCATGATGTAGTGGGGCAAATTTTTATTGGTGAATATAGTAAAAAAATTTATCTACATAGAATGCTTTCAATGGTAGATGAATTTATAGAATTTGATGAGGTAAGAAGAAGTAAGAATTTTGTTAAAATTTGTTCAGAAATTCATGGAAATATAAGGGTGAAAATTAATGATATTCATGTATATTTAGTTGCTATTGCCGATAGAATAGAAATTGAACCATCTGGAATAGGGGTGATTTTAGATTTTAAAACAGGAAGTATCCCATCTAAAAAAAATATTAATTTAGGGTTATATCCACAACTTGTATTAGAGTCTCTAATTTTATTAGAGGGAGGGTTTGTTAATGTCATATGTAAGGATATACATAGCTTAATTTATGTTAAAATTAACTCACATAGCCCGTATTTTACATTACAGGAATTTCATATAACAAAAGAGGATTTGTTGTTTCATAAAGAATCAATTATTAAGTTACTAAAACACTATATTGATAATAAAAAATATTATTCTGAAGTGAATATGATGCCATATGATGATTATTCACATATCTCTAGAAGATATGAACAAGATTTTAACATTTTTGAATACCATGATTCACCATAAATTCAATAAAAAAATTATATCTAGACTAGCAGTTGTGCAATTCATATATCAGAAATTCTTTATAGTTCTTGAAGGGTATAAGTGCAATACAACAAGCTCTAGTATGAATTTAGAAGAGGCTCAAAAATTTTTAAATAGTTTTTATCAAGATCCTCAAACTATTTGGAGTAATTATTTGAAACAATTCAGCTTTAAATCTGTGATTAATGTTAAATATTTTACAAGTCTTATTTTATTAATTACAAATAATTTACCTTATATTGATGGTATTATTTACTCTAAGTGTAAAAATAAGTTAGATAAAATAGATTTGCTTGTAGGGGCTATATTGAGAACAGCAATTTGTGAATTAAAATATATTAATAAAGTTCCCTTTAAAGTTATAATTAATGAATACACTAATTTAGCTAATGATTTATTAGATCATTATCATGTAGGGTTTGTTAATTTTATACTTGATGCATACGCTAAAGAAAGAGATAAAAAATTATTATGTTAAAAAATACAGTACTTTCTAAAATAAAAAAGTATTCTTCAAGAAAATGGATATTAAGACATATGAAAGATTCTTATGTAAAGCTTAGTAATGAGGAGGGTTATAGGTCAAGGTCTGCTTATAAATTAATTGAAATAAATAAAAAATTTCATATTTTAAATAAACATTCTAATGTTTTAGAGCTTGGTTCTTTTCCTGGAGGTTGGTCTCAGGTTTTATCTCAGGAATTGATTTTTAAAGATTCTAAATCAAATATCATTGCAGTGGATATAAAAAAAATGGACAGTATTCATGGAGTAATTTTTGTACATGGTGATTTTTTAGATATAGATATTCAAAATAAGATTGAAGAGTTAATAAAAAATTTCTCCTCTTTTAGATTAAATTTAATCTTATCGGATATTGCTCCTAATTTTTCTGGTAATAAGCATGTAGATCAGTTAAAAATGATGAATATGTTTGAAAATATTATTAAATATGCTTTAAATATGCTTACTTCAAAAGGTAATTTCGTTGCAAAGATTTTTCATTCAAGCATAGATGATAGTCTAAAATACTTGTTAAAAAAAAAATTTCAACAGGTAAAATTTTTTAAGCCAAAATCGAGTAGAAAAGAATCTGAAGAAATATATCTTGTTGCATTAGGTAAAAAATAAGTAAATTTTATATTTTTTATTTTATTCATAATATATTGCTCTTTGAAGTAAAAGATGTAAAAGGCATTTTATTTGTGATATTTAAGTATAAAATCTAATCTATTTTTTACTATTTATTAAATATTTGTCTTTTTAAATATCTCTTTTAAATTAAAAAATTTTATAATATATCAAATCTTCAGATTGTCTCAATTCATGTTGTTAGAGAAGAGTTTCTAACTTAGATAGTAGATCTACTGTTAAAGTGTTGTATTAACAAATCTTAATCTTATCACAAGATTATTTATTAGAAAATAGAATTTTTATTCTAGCTTGAATTGAATAGTATAAACTCATAAATACTCTTTAAATTTTTTGTAATAATCTATCAAAAAACATATATATAGAGAATTTTTTTATATCTAGAAACTATGGGATTATTTGTTACAAACAGATAAAAGTAAAATGAATAGTAGATTTTAGTTATGCAATATGTGAAAGGAGTGAAAACATTTGTAATTTAAGTATCAAGTTCTTTATTGCTATGCTATATACTAATTCTTTTGTGTAAATTTAGAAATTATTACAAATAAAGTTCAAGAAATTTTAATTTCATTTTTTTATTATATTTTCAATTTTCATTTGCATGTATGAAATTATATTTTGATTACATAAATAATTTTATTTGAGATTAGCAAGAGGCTGAGTAAACTTTTGTCTTTAAAGGCTAAGAGGTAAGTCGTGTTTGTTGTAAGGGATATTTTTGATTTTTTAGCAATATTTGAAAATTTCAATAGCGCTCCTCCTACTGATTCAGCAAAATAATTTCTGCTTCTTATTGCAGAATTGTTATTCATGTTATACTTTCTTTTTAAATTTACAAAATTTTTTCTGAGCATTCTACTAAAAACTACTTATTAACTGATTTACAAAAGCAGGTATAGATATTTTGTTAGGCAGATAGATATAAATATTAATCAAAACGCACATGTTCTTCTGCTTCATTGAATTCTGTTTATTCTGTATAAAAAGTATTGCAAATATTAAAAAAATATATTTTGTATGAGCAAAATATGTATTTTTGTAAAAAATTTTCTTCTATATTTTGGCAAAAAATAAGTACCACAAGTATTTTGGTGTATGTCGTGTATTTTGTAAATTATATTGAATAATATATCAATATTTATATTGATAATTGTTGTATTGTATAATTAATATGCCTTAAGATAAAAATTTAATGTAAAGTGAGAGCTTTAAAGATAAAAATATACTCTAAAAAAAAGAACAAATTTAAATTTTTAGACTTTTAAGTTGATATTTTAAGAATGCTTTATAATACGTTGTTATATAGATAATGCTACATCAATATAAGTTCATGGTAAATTTTTTAATGTTGTGCATGATATTAAAAAATTGCTAAACAATGGTTCCAATATCTTTGATTATAGGAATATTTTTCTATCTTTTAGTCATAAACCTTAGAGAGAAGCCTTAGGTAAAAGTCTTTGATAGAAGTCTTTATCAGAAATTTTAAGCAAAAGACTTAGATAGAAGAGTTTGGTATCAATTTGTAAAAATTTAAACAAAGCTTATCAAAAAAATTTTAAAACTAACAGTGGTATATTCAAAATTTAAATCAAAAAGAGCAATTCAAAGTAGTTATAATTGTATTAGCCTTTAAATAATATAATCAAATTTTACTAGTCTTGACATCATTTTGATAAAATCATTCAAATTCCAAAAATTTCTTTAATCAAAGCAAGAATCTATCAAAGGATTAATTAGTATTAAAATCAATAACACTTATCTAAATTTACTACATGAAATACTATGCATCGGTTTTGTTTCATACAGGGAAGTGATCAAATAATAGAATAGAATCTTTTACAACATATCAAATCATAGTAATAGGTTTAAATAATTTTACTACAGATTCAAACAATAAAAAAACACAAAATTCTAGATTTATAAAGAAAGCATCTATTCATTTTAAAAGGAAATAAAAATTATTATTCAAAAAGTGAAAGGAAGTAAAATAGTGAAAAAGCAAAAATTTTGGTAGTAAAACTCCATGACAAAATAATTTTCAACATAAGTTATTTAAAATATAGTTTCTAACAGGATAAAAAGCTTTTCGATTATATCGTAAGTTACAATACTACAATATTTTTGATAAATTAGAAAATAAAGGATGTTGTATAAAAAAAATAGACAAAAATTAAGATATTATAATAGAAACATTTAAACTTAAAGATGTGATAAAAAAGGAAATTATTGAAACATATAGAATGTGTAGCATGTTCTAGCTTTGAGATAAATTAACATATAAAACAAGAGGTGTAGGCAAGAAGATATTGAAGAAAGAAAGATACAGTATTGTGTATTTTATTAATCATTTTGTTCTTTTCTTTGTTATAAGAAGGAGCATGCATATTATTAAGTGTATAGAAGATACGTGACTGCTCTCCGCTCTGAAGTGCGGAGCTTCTAACTAATATCAATAGCAACAGCTTTCTTTTGAAAGTCTTACACAGCTTCAATTAGCAGAGACGGACAGCCCTTCCGCCGTGAAATTTAAAATCCCTTCTTGTTTTATGTTATATGCAGCATTGATATCTCTATCATGCTTAGTACAACATTCTTTACAGATCCATTCTCGTTCTTTTAAACTCAATTCTTCGTTCTTACTTTTACACGCAGAACATCTCTTTGAACTTGCAAAAAATTTGT
>CAZKNN010000009.1:0-25495 GCA_964554285.1 uncultured Rickettsia sp. | reverse complement strand
TTGTTCATTTTGCGTAGAATTAAAATATTAATTGTGATTTATTTTCCTAAAGTGAGAGTTAAAGAATAATTTTTTAACTCTCTTATTCTTTTTCAGAAGGATTTTCTTTATCTAATTCAAATTCTAAAGTATTAGTTTTAGTAGTTTCTTTAATAGGATTTTTTTGTTCAGGAATTATGTTACCTTCTTTAGAAGATTCACCTGCTTCGGTAATATTTTCTTTAATAGAAGTTTTTTCGATTAAAGAATTGGTATTTTGTGTATTGGAAAATTCAGATCCAGATTTCAAATTATTGGTATTAGTATTTTCTTTAATATTCTCTTTCAAAAGAGGTGTTTTTATATTATTAATGGTTTTAGATTGAGCATTTTCATTTTGTAATTCTTTTTTCAATTTTTTTCTCAATTCTTGAAAAGTTTGTTGATTTTTTCTTCTTAAGTATAAATTCTTTCCTTTGTTCAATATTTTGTTCAAAGTATTTTTTATTGGTATTCTTGAGTATAAATTATGTCCATTTCTCAATATTTTGTTCAAAGTATTTTTTGTGTGTTCAGGAATAGCAAAATCAATAGAGAACAAAGATTCTACAAGAGATGAAATAAATCTTCCATATTCTTTAACTATCATAGATATTATAAATAAAGCGAATCCTATAGAGAGTTCAGAAAAGAAATCTATATTAGAGGATTTAAAACTATAATGATGACCCCAAGGTTGAAAATATGGAAAACAGAATAGAACCATTTCGTTCAGGAATTCTATTTCAGAAGCGCCTAATATAATAATGTTAATAATTATTGCAATAGGCATAGCAAAAGGGAAAAGTACTAAAATAAATGAAAAAAAGTCGAAAACACTTACAGTAAAAGCGCATCTGCTACAAATACTAAAAGAAGTTGCCTCCTCTAAAAACACAGTAAAAATATTTACTATTACAATCATACCTCCTACTACAAAAATAGGAAAAAATACGAAAAATATTATCCAATTTATAAATTGCATAAAAAAATCTTTAGTAACTTCAAATAGTAAACAAACGATAAATATAGGTGCAAAGGTAATTAATAAAATAAGAAATAATTTAGAAGCTATCACTACTACCATGGTTTCTAGTAGTGCTAAAACCATTAAAGCGCAAGATAGAATTATGAAAAATACCTTCACCATTCCCATTATAATACCTATTAAACTGCCAAAAATTTGAGCAGAGTTACTTATTGATCCCATTAGTCCAAGTATTTGATTCCAAAATAGTGAGTTAGTGATTTTAGTTAAAAAATTTGAAGCAAATGTGAAAAAATACATAGTACACTCTCTTGAGGATTCATCGCATAAAACTTCATCTTTTTCATTATAGACAATTTTATTGAGAATAATATCCGAAAAGTTTAATATCAAATCTATAATATAATTTTCAATTAAATAAACAATATTTCCATTTATAATGGACGCAATACAAGCTATTTTTATGATTCTTATAACTAAGTCATATTGATTTACCTCCACTATGCCAAGTAAGAATGAAAATCCATAAAATATTACGTATAAAGTTAAAAGAGTTCTCAATAGAAAAAATAAATCTTTACATTCAAGTTTAGATTTTATATCTGAGATATTATCTTTGTCTGTTACGCATACCATACTACGTATGTATTGCATTCCATTTTCTAAGGTATCAAATATTTTTTTAGTTGTTGGAATAAAAAATGTTGTAATAAAATCTTCCTGTTTTTTTTTTGTACTCCAAGAGATATTATATGACCCTGATACATTTTCTATGTTTTCTTTGTATTTTTCTTCTAAATGTACTCTTAACCACAAATTTCCAGATTCAGAAGGTTGCATTGTATATATGTTGTTAGATTGATCACTATTTAATTTTTTTAAAATTTGATCAGTATCTTTTGTATCATAGGAATCAGTATTTGGATCTGAATTAGAGATTATGTATTCTATTGCTCCGTTATCTTGATCTTTTCCTTCAGGAGTAACAATAGATGTACTATGCTGTATATTGAATACGAATCCCCCATGAGCCTTTTCTTCACTGAACTTTTTGTTGATTGTAGTTTCTAAACCAGTAATTTTGATCTCTGAGATATTTTCGGGTACTATACCCCCTTCTGTTGTAGAGTCTAATTTTAGCATTATTTGATTATTTAATATTACAATTTCTGATTCTGAACTATTATTTGGATTGATTTTTATAAATTCTATTTTTCCTCCATCTTTTGTACGAAAATAAAAATTTCCAGAAGTTGCAAGTAATTCTTCATGATTTCCTTTAGTTGTAGAAGTAGCATATATTACTTTACCACATAAGGACAAATGATCAGGACTATGTGATGTTCCATCTTTATCTAAAAAAAGTTCTTGACTACAATCTACTTCAAGTAGTTTATCTTTTGTGAAATCTTCTAATGAAGTAATACCTGGACTATTTGACTCTTTATTGATACTAATAATTATTTGATCGCCTTTATTTAATTCTTTAAATAGTAATAGATCTTCTCCTACTATAAATGGTATTTGTAAATAACTACTTTCTCCTACTCTAGGAATTTTATGTAGGTTATTATAGAATTTTTGTTCTAAGCTTATATTCCCTGTTATATGAAAAGAGATTGAGGGATTTGTATCTTTATCTATGTAGACTCCTGTGTCTAACCATTGATGATATAGATTTTTATCTACAATAGATTCTCTTTTTCCATCTTGGATTGTAGTTAACATTTCTTCATGATTATATGGTTCTGTTATTTTTAATGCCTCATATCTTCCATTTCCTTGTAAGTTTATTTCTTGAGTAATATGAAAAATGTCTGTTGATATATTTTTATTTTGATCAAATCCATATCTGGTTTTACAACTTCCTGCCTCTAACAGAGATAATACAAAACCTAAAAAGAAAGAAATTATTGTACCTACTATTGATAATACTACTAGTATCAATAACGTATGATCTCCTTTAGGAAGAAAATTTTTAGCTAATTGTGCTGGCTTAAAGTTGTTTTTAAGGCTTTTGTTTTGTGCTTTTTTCATTTAATTTATTTTATTTTAAACTAAATAAGTTGCCAGTAGATTCTATACTTCCTATATTAAAACTCCTGGATATAAATTGTGTAAATTTTTGCAATATTATCAAAAAAAGAATATTAATAAAAAGAAGTTGAAAAAAATCTGCAATTAAAGAATTATGAACTACTATTTTAATCCAGTGAAAAAACACTAAAAATGTGTATCTTGCCCAATTATGTCCATAAAAATATTCTTGTAACTGATACATAAGAGAATCTTTACAGGTTGTATTACCATTAGAGGCAATAGTAAAAGTGTAAAATTCTTGATTATGTGTTTTATGAAAATCCCTAAGAATATATTTGTTAATGTTAAATTCACAACTATCCTGTAAATAGGAATCATAGATTGTAAAAACAATAGGCAATAAAGCTGATAAGAATAATGGTAATAAAATACAAGAAAATAATACCCGACAACTAGCAAAAAAAATATTTTCTGTTGTTTTAAAAAGAAAAAATAAAACCAAGATAGGGCTAATATATCCTATTAAGAAAATGATAAGAATTGATAAGATATAGCCTGCTATCAATAACATTATAAATGAAAGTAAAACCAAAACTAGAAATAATAAAATCAAAACTATATGAATTTGAAAATTGGGTATTAAGAGCATATATCCAATTACGGTTAATAAATTTAAATTACCGGCTTTTTCAAGAGAGCTTGGTACCCAATCATGAGATATATTATTGATAGGTTGGGTATATTTTGTTTCAGATTGAATATTTTCAATGTTTAAATTCCAACTTATATCATTAAATTTTCCTAAAATAGAGTTTGAACCTAGATAATAAAGTAATCTGCATTCAAGTATATCCCACATATAAAATCTGAAATCAGAGTAGTTAGAAATAGGAGAAAAATTGCAGAGTCCAGTTTGAGAATATTTAGTATTACTAAAATTACTAAAAATAGTATTAGAAATTTTATCTATAATTTCTAAAGACAATGGAAGTACAATTTCTTCTATTCCATTTATTTTGTTAACTGTATTAGAAATGCCTCTTTCGTCTGAGCTACTCAAACCAATTGAGAAGTAGAATACAAAAATGACTTTAAGAACAACTAATATAGCTTTTCTTATATCCCAAGCTTCTCTACTTTCAGAATTTTGATTACTTAAACTTGCTAAAATCTGAAATCCTATTGTTATAACATACAGGGTTATTACTGCAATTACAGAATTTTCTAGATAATTTCTGAAATTCCATACATTAGTAATAAAAGAAAAACTTTTATTACAGGGATCAATTTTAAAAAATTGGTTATAAATACCATCTCTTATACAAGTAATATTTGCTCCTAAAACAGATGCCAGTATTTTGCTATTATGTGATGTTCTGTACACACAATCTTCGTAATTAGAAACATCATTATCTTGAGTGCATGTTGGTATAGTATTGTGAGAATCAATTTTTATATCACGGGTTGCGAGTTTTAAATTTCCGTCTACTGTTGGTATTACAAGATGAGCTTTTGTTATTGTATTGGAGTCTTTTATAATTTTTTCTATAACATATTTTATACTTAAGTTGTTTAATAAAGGATCTATTGATTCATTTAAAAATTCTTCATCAAATTTTATTTCTTTTGTAGAAGAGTTAGTATCTGTTACAAGAAGTGAAAATTCTTTATTTTGATAGCATTTACTAGAGTCTTTAGCATCCAAAATGCAAAAATTAAATCTTGGAGAGTTAATACAGTCATTTTTTTGATCTGCAAATATTTTAATACGATTTGCAAAATTTTGATATCTTATATCTGTTGTTTGTTCTATGATATTTTCACAAATGAATTTTTGTTCATATAAATCTGGATATACATCTGTTATAATAAAAAATACTGAAAAATATTTTAGAATTTTAACTAATATTTTAAAAATTTTCATTACTTTTTATAAATCTTCATATTAGTAAATATCTAAATACTATATTATTATTTACATAAATATTTACCTATCTGAAGATATATTAAGTTATTATAAATAAATTTTGTCACTTCCAAACAACAAAAAGATGTACAAAAAATAATTTATAATTTAATTCATTTAATACTTAACAATTAAAATTCATAAAAATATCTCATAGAAATATAATCTTCTTGAGAGTTATATTTGTTATATTGAGTATTAAAATTTCTATATTCTAGTAATAAGTTGTTTTTTATTGGTAACGATATACTAAAGGGAAGAAAAAATTTTTCTAATAAACTCATATGTAATGATAAGTCAATTTTTTGTAAAAGATCTATAATTATACTTTTTTCTTCAAGTTGATAGTTTTTTATTAAAGATCCTAAATTTGCAGAAAGAAGTACTGTGTCTAATTGAGGATTATATTTTGTAGTACCTAATGCTATCAAAGATATAATTTCTTCTTCTTTTAATTCAGGTACTGAGGTAAATGATACATTAGGTAAGTATATTCTACCTGTAATATGGATATGTATATCATAAGAATCTTTTCTAGTAATGCAAAACATATTCACATATGACCTAGAAATATTTTTGTTTAATACAATGTAGGCTGAATGTATTCTAAATTTTTTCCCATATGTTGAATAATAACCTTCATTAGAATCTAAAGTACCTGAAAAAATAGCGTACCCCACACTTCCAGATATTTGTATTTTACCACTTGTTATTGATCGAATCTCTTGTGTTTTTATTAATAATGATTTTTGAGAAATTGTTAAAAGATCTAGGTAAAGTTGATATCTGTTTTTTTTATTCTTTTTATTTAATATTTTTTTTTGATTTTGTGGTGTGAAATTTTTGATATTTAGATATTCAAGTGCAGAGTTTTTTATATTTTGTTTTTCAAGATCTAATGTAGTATTTATACTGTAAACAGTACCAGTAACTCTTGAATGATCTATGTTACCAGATAAAGTTACATCTCCTCTTACTTGTCCGTGGAATGTATGACCTAACACAGAGAATTTGTTAGTAGTGAAATGTATTTCATATCCTATCTTTGGAGAAGTGATTAATTGCCCTTCACCTATACAGTAAGTACCATCATTAGATCTCACGATGATGTCTTTTAGTAATACTTTATTGTTGATATCTTGTACAGATAAGTCAGCTCTGTATAAATTTATACTGTTAGAATTAGGTGTTTTATATTGTATATTTTTCACTTCAAAATTACATTTAACATTTTTATTATTAAGAGTCCCGTATATTTTGAAGTGTCCTTTAAAATTGCCTTCTATTTTGCGTAGTTTAGGAACTAAAAATAACAATTTTTCTAACTTTATGTTTTCTGAATTTAATGTTATTAAAAAATTTTTTTCTTCTTCTATTAGAAATTTTGAATTTTGAATATCTACATATATAGGTAATTGAAAGTTAAATTGAGACATTGGTTGATCGTTCTCTTTAAATGATATATTAGATTCTATTTGTGTGTTTGATATATCATTTCTCATTTTGAATTCAAATTTGTTTTTTTCAGAGGTATTTATTATCAAATCCTGTAAAAGAGAAAATACTAAATTTTGAGTATTAATTTTTATAGTATTTTTAAAAAAAACATTTTTTTCCACATTGTTAGTTTTCAAATTACTTATTTGAAGCAAAATGGAGTAGCACTTATCTTCTTTTAATAGAGTTTTATTTTCAAAGATAGATAATTCACCGGAGTTAAATAGTAAACTTGATCCTGATAGAATTGATTTACTTTCTTTATTCCATTTTAGTGGTTTTCTTAAATGAAATTTTTTATTTTTATACATTCCTGAGATTTGATTAATAACTAAAAACTCATTATTTGCATAAATGTCTAAAGATGTTTCTAGTAAGATTTTATTGCTATTTAACATTTTGATGTGAGATATATTGTTTTTATGATTTGTAGTAATGATGAGATGATTGATAAGTTTTGAATCCATATGGTGCAGATTAAGTAATTTCCAATATGTTTGTAAATTATCATTTCTACTTTTTATGAAAATGCTTAGTTCATCTGAGTAGTAAACATTATTTTCTTGTATATTGGAATCATACAATAGTTGTTTTATAAGTTCTATTTTTGAAATTTCTTCTATAAACATTCTCTTTAGTTCGGATTGTTCAAGAGAATAATTAATAGTGAGATTTGTGAATTGAATTTTAGAATTTATATTTTTTAAATTTTCTTCACTTTGTAGGAAAAAACTTACATTTCCAGAGAAAAGATTACTTTGTAATTTTGCTAGGTCTTGATTAATAACTTTTATTAAAAAATTTTTATTTTGTAGATTTTGTAAATCAAATTCTAAAAATGATTCTTCACAAAAATCCCAAATATTTGATTTAATATTATTTATTTTCAGTTTTTGATATGAATCTGAGTTTTTTTTATCTATACTAGAATCTAGTTCAAATTTTATACTTTCATTATTTAAGATATTATCCACAGAAATTTTAATATTTGTATTTAAAATTTCATTTATTTTCATATTTGCATTCAATGTTCCTTGTATTTTTTTTGATTTTTTAAAATTATTGCTGATATGAAAAAATTTTTCTAATATATTATAAATTTTCTCATCTACAGAGTTTTTATAATATATATTTGCATCAATTTCTTTAAAATTTGTGTATATATTTGAATCGTAGATTTGCAAATTGTTATTATTTATTTCTAAATTGGTAATTTTGAAAAAATTTTTCTCTAGCTCTGCTTGAAAATTACACAAATTTTCAAATTTATTTTTTCCAATTTGTTTATTATTTGCAATATGCAAATGCAATTTTCCAGATTGCTCTTTAATATTATAGAACAATTTGTCTATGTTGAGTTTAACTGTATGAAAAATACTAGAATCTTTCATTAGTATGTTTTTAACTTCAAATTTATCTATTGAAAGAAAATTTAAAAATTTTTTTTCCTTTTTGAAGTGATACTGACTTATAACATTCCAAAATTTTTGTTCATGGTTATTATTGATAAATAAGGTGTTAATGATCATTTCTTCTACAAGTAAACGTTTTTTATAAAAATCATAAGAATTGATCTTTAGCACTACATCATTGGCTTGAAAAACTACAAAATTCTCTTGAGATGATGAACAAATTTGTGGAATTGAAATTTTAAAATTTCGAATATCAATTTTTAATTGTTGTATATCTAATTTTATATTAAATATTTTTTCTAACTTACTTTCTATAAAAGAGCTTAGAGCTTTGTTAAGATATCTATTATTTAGCAAAGATTCTGCAGACATAAATATAGATAAGATAATCAGTAAGTGAATAGATAGTATTTTAATACTTGGTATAAAAAATTTTTTCATAGAATTTTTAAAAAGACATTCCTAAAGAAAAGCTCATCATAGAATCAATTTTATCCCTCTTATTTAATGGGAAAGCAATTTCTATTTTTAATGGTAAAGATAATTTTTTATATATAACGCTCGCTCCTATAGAATTATAAATATTATTTTTAAATTTTAAATTGTATTGCCCCACGTAGGTTAGATCATAAAATATTCCTATATCTATGTTCTTTGATGTTTTGGGAATAATTAGATCTAGTGATAGATTGAAAGAATGTATATTTTCATTATATTGTCTTATATCTGGTAAAGTTATTTCTTTTTTATTGAGGGCATTGTTATAACCTCTTGCAAAATTATCTTCCCCAAGCATTATAAAATGTACAATTGGTATTTGAGCATCAAAAGATTTTATAATATTGATTAGAGAAAATTTAGTCTTTAAAATAGTATTTTTTATTTTAAATAAATAATTCATTAAAAAATATGTTTTCATAAAAGAATTCTGCAAGTTATGGCAATTTATTAAGATATTTACCTCAATCAATAATTTTTCTAAAAATTTTTGATTATTAAAGTAAAATAATTGGTATAGAGTTCCTATATATAGAAATTCTTTTTCTAATTTTTTATGATACAAAATATCATTTTTTGCATTTTTATTCGTATTTTCTTTAAAAGCAGAATAGTTTATCATAAATAAATTATCTACTTTATTTTTAGGGAGGTATTTTTTTATACCAAGAGTAATGGCATTATTACTTATTGTAAATTTATCATATTGTGTTTTCCCTAATCTAGTATTAAATAACAATGCTAAATTTTGAAAAATAGGTAAACGATAATCTATGAAAACGGTTGGTAGCATTGTGTCATCAAATTGAGCTGATATTCCTAAGCTTTGTCCCGTGCTACGTATATTATTTAGTATATAACCTAATGTTGTATCAAATTTTTGACTAGAGATATTATAGTTAAAAGAGGAATAAAACCTTTTTTTTTTCTGTTCCTTTAAATCAATTTGGATAGAGATGGAGCCATCTTGATCTATGTTTTGTGGAATATGGGGTATAATATTATTAAATAAATTCATATTGTTTAGTTTTTTTACAAATTCATCTACTATAAAATAGTGAAATTTTTGATTAGATGTAAATCCTAATAAAGACAATATTTGGCTTTCAGATACGTTATCTAGCCCATTTATTTTAAGATTTTTTATATATGTAGGATTTGCAACATAATATGTAAATTCTATATTTAATGTTTTATTTGCATAGTTCAGAGTAATTTCGTGGTTAATATCTATGTTTAGAAAAGAAAAATTTTTATCAATAACATCAAAAATTCTATTTGTAGAAATATTGATGATATTAGTAGATATGTATTTATCTTTTATATTAAGATTCCATTCTGGGATATTTAGATCAACATTACCAGATATTGTATATTGATCTATTTTATATCTATCTCCTGGGTTTAAGATAAATAATAATTCTTTTTTTTCTGTATTCCACTTATAGTCTATTTCTGCATCAAAGTAACCTTCAGAGATTATAGATTGTAAAATTAATATTTTGTATTCTTTTATCCAAAAATCTATATTTTCTTGATTATATATTTTTAGTTCTTGTGCAATTTTATTGAGTTTTGCGTGTATATCTTGTAAATAATCGTCTTTTTTCAAATTTACAAAAAATAGTTTTACATTTAGATCTTCAATATTTTTTTCAGTTTGTATAGAGTAAGCGTGATTAATACAGATTAAGTAAATTATTAAAAATAAAGTTATATAGTATTTCACTTAGCAATTTTTATTATTTATTTGTATTAAATAAGCCCAATGAGAGATTTGATATCATTGTAATTTTGTGTAGCAATTTCTTGTGCTTTCCTATTTCCATAAGACATTAAAGACTTTAAATAATCTAAGTTATTCATTAACTCTTTATAATTTTTTTGTATTATAGAAAGATGTTCTATTAATAATTCAGCTAGATTTTCTTTAAATTTGCCCATACCAGCATTTGTGTAGTTTTGTACTATTTTATCTTTAGAGATTCCACTGATTGATGAAAAAATGTTTATTAAATTAGAGACTTCTAATCTTTTTTCTTTATCGTATGAAATATAAGATAAGTTATCTGTTTTTGCTTTTTTTATTTTTTTATATATATTCTCTTTTGAGTCTAGCATGGATATTTTTCCTAACTCAGAACTAGATGATTTACTCATTTTTTGATTAGCGTCTTTAAGATTCATAATTCTTGCAAATTCTGAATTAGTAAAGAATTCTGGCATAGGAAAATATTGAGAGTTAAAACAATTATTAAATAATAAAACTAAATCTCTTGTAAATTCTATATGTTGTATTTGATCCTCTCCTACAGGTACTATGTTTGCTTTATAAAGTAGTATGTCTGCAGCCATCAATACAGGATAAATGAACAGTCCTAGATTTATTTTATTTTCTTTGTTAAGAGATTTAGACTTAAATTGAGTCATTTTATTAAGTCTATTTTTTGGTGTGATGCATGATAAGATCCAACCTAAATTTGCGTGTTCTTTTATGTTAGATTGCAAAAAAATTATTGATTCTTTATAATTAATTCCAGAAGCAATGTAGATTGCGAGTGTTTCTAAAACAGATTTTTTGAGTTGTTTTGGATCAGTTTTGTTTGTTAATGAGTGTAGGTCTGCAATAAAGAACATTGTTTTGTATTTAGGATTGTTTTGAAAATTAATCCAATTTTTTATAGATCCTATGTAGTTTCCTAAGTGTATTTCTCCACTAGGTTGAATTCCAGAGATAATTATCTTTTGTTGAATGTTTTGCATTTTAGATAAAAAAATTTGTTAATGAATAGTTCATAACATAGACATTTGAAGTACATTATAGACTTTGTAATTGAATGATTCAATGATTGTTATAATAAGAATTAGGTATATGATAATGATAGTTAAGAAACTTAAATTTATATTTTGGAAATTAAGAATTTTGTTTTTTTACTTTTTAGTAGGATTATTTACTTTAGTTTACTTTGTGATTTTGGCTATTTTACTTTATTTGTTAGAAGTATCTTACAATTTGAAGTATAGATTTGCTGTTATTGCTTCATATGTTTTTATAACATTAGCAAAATGGATATGTGGTATAGATTACGAAGTGCATGGACTATCTAAAATTCCTCAAGAGCCGTTTATCCTAGTTTCCAACCATCAGTCATTTTGGGAAAATTTTTTTGTACAGCTAATTATACCTAAACATTCCTGGGTAATTAAGAAAGAATTATTCAATATTCCTTTATTTGGACAAGGTCTAAAATTACTTGACCCTATATCAATAGATCGCTCTGTGCATTCAGCAAAACAAATTATTGATAAAGGTTTGATTAAACTACAACAAGGGTTGTCGATTGTGATTTTTCCTGAGTCTACAAGAATAGCTTGTAATAAAAATGTAAAATTTAGACATAGTGCTGCAAAATTAGCTTTACATGCGCAAGTTCCTATTGTATTGATGGTGCATAATGCTGGTAAAATATGGCCTAAGGGTTTTTGGTTTAAAAAATCAGGTTTAGTTACTGTAAAAATATTAGATATTTTAGATTTTGAAGAAATTAAGCAACATGATGTGAGGAGTTTAAATCAACACATAGAATCCATTGTACATAAAGAAAAAAATTTACTTTAAGATAGGATATGTATGTAGAGAGACTTGATATAAAAATCCCTTATCTAAGATAGGATAGTGTAGAGATAGTGTTCTTGATATAATTTATAAGTAAAAATTAGTATAAAATGTGTAACAACTAAATTCAACATTTTCTAAACTAAAGGACATGTATTCCTTGTAATAAGCGTGAAAGTTTTTATAAATTCCATTAATAAAATGTAAAGAGTTTGAAGCACTATAGAATTTGTTGTATATAAAGAAAAAAAATTACTTTAAGATAGGATATGTATGCAGAGAGACCTGATATAAAAATCTTCCCCCAATCTAAGATAGAAATAGTGTTGTTTAATATAATTTATAGGGAAAAAATGAGTATAAATGTATAACAACTGAATTCAAAGATTTTCTAAACTAAAGGACGTAGATTTTGTGTAGCAACTGAGAGAATTTTTACAAATGCTTTCAATTTTCTGTTGTTAATCGATTATTTTATTCTTTTCATAGAACAAAACGCGAAGCCTCGACTTTAATTACTCTTTGCTGTTGTTGCGTCAGTATCTTCTATATATAAACATTTATTAGATAGACATTTTTAACCTATTTTACTCTTCTTATATTTAGTTAGAAAGTTGTTACATCTTTGAGATATGTATTTGGAATCTATTTCTTCTATTATTCTTTCTACCCTCACAAAGACTTATACTATCTAATTTTTTCTTAAATTTATATCGCCTCTGATCTAATATAGATACTTTGAGAGCAAATTTAATTTAGCAACTAGAATCTTAACATTGTTCTATGGTACATTTGGAGGGTTTATGCATATTAACTATTTTCAAGTTTTCAGCTAATATTTTTGTGTGGCTCTTGCTTATTCTTATCGATGATTTTGATTTGATATTTTCTTCTTATATCTGTTATCTTTGTATGTATTTTTTTACATTTTTATTATTAGATTTATATCTGCATACACTAGCACTGCAAATCAGATATTTATGCATTAAGATTAAGATATTGATTAAAGATAATAATTATTATCTGATTAAATTATTTCTTTATATTTTACATCTTTTTCTATTCCCTTAGGATCTTGATGTATTAATATTTCTGCAGAAGGGAATATCAATTTTAATTCTTGAGTTATATCATCCGATATTTCATGCGCTCTATAAAGCGATAAATTGCCGTCCATTTCAATATGAAATTGAATAAATAATTTACTGCCAGCGGATCTTGTTTTTAATTCATGCATTCCTGTTACAAATTTGTTTTTACTTACAGCATTTACAATTTTTTGTTTTTCTTTTTTAGAGAATTCTTTATCAATAAGATTGTGAATAGAATTTTTAGATAGGTCAAAAGTAAAATATACTACATATAAGCTAATTCCTATTCCTACTAAAGGATCTAAAAACCAAAAATATTGAGTAAAATACAAAGATCCCATTACAAATAAATTTGCTAATACGTCAGAAGAATAATGTATTCTATCTAAAAAAACTACAGGAGACTTAGTTTTCCATACAACATATGTTTGGTAAATTAATAAAAATATTGTTAACAAGGTTGAGAACAACATTACTTTTATTCCTTCATGAAGATTATCTATAGTCTCTTTTAAGTAGAGACTTTTGCAAGCAGTAAAGATAGCAAAAATACATGAAAAAAATAACATTACAGATTGAGAAAATATGGCTAGGTCTTCATATTTATTTCTACCAAATCTATATTCATCATCTGGTGGAATGAAAGATATAGTTACTGCCAATAGATTTATTAGTGAAGATACTACATCTAATAAAGAGTCTACAAAAGAAGCTAATAGTGATTGAGCAGAAGTAATTGTCCAGCCGTATATCTTTACTATCATTATTAAAATAGCTACTAGTACAGACAAAAAGGAAGCAGTTTTAATTAAAAACCCTTTTCTTTCTTCTTGTTTTTGTATTTTATGCATATTGCAAAAATAGTGAATTAAAAAATTTACTAAATGAATTACAATATTATACATAGTATTATTTTCAATAAAAATATATAAAAAATATATTTTTTATATATAATAGGATTTTCATTTGGTTTAAGTTAAAGAAATATTAATCACTAGTTTTATAATACCAAAAATTTTATAATATAATAAGTTATTAAGTAATGAATAAAAAGAAGATTTTGCATATTCAAAATATAGCAAAATTTATTAATAAAAAAAAAATTTTAGAAAATATAGAGTTTGAGATTTTTCAAAACCAAATTACTGTTTTAATAGGTCAAAATGGTTCTGGCAAGAGCAGTTTAGCTAAAATAATATTAGGACTTGATAAAAATTTTCAAGGGCAAGTTAATCTATTTACTAACAAAATTGGTTATATTCCTCAAGAAAATAATTTTAAAACTAATATACCTTTAAGGGTTATGGATTTAATTATGTTGCTAAGTGAAAAAAAAATTTTAGATAAAAAAATTGGAATTAAAAATTTTCTTTATTTTACCACTGACGAAATTGCTAATCAATTCCTGGATATGGCTAAGATACAAGACAAAGATATTTCTGAATTATCAGAAGGGGAGATGCAGAAGATACTCATAATTTCTATTTTATCTAAAGATGTAGATTTTTTTATTTTAGATGAGCCTAATAAATTTCTAGATTTGTATAGTCAAGAATTATTATATAAAATTCTCAAAGATTTAGCTAAAAATGCTAAAAAAGCTGTATTGATAATATCTCATGATCTTTTCGCTGTAATGAAACATTCAGATAAAGTTATATGCATTAATAAACATATTTGTTGTAGTGGAAGTGTTCAAGATATTCATTCCAATAAAAAATTGAGTGATGCTTTATCTGAAGTAGGTTTTTACGTGCATGATCATGATCACGTACATTAGATTACATTTTACAAATTATGTTCGAATTATTTTTAGTTTCTAGTTTAGCAAGTGCACTATTAGCTCTTTTTGGTTGCGTTGTTTTATGGAGAAAATACGCATATTTTACTGATGGATTTGCTCATGCTAGTACTTTAGCTGCTGTAATATCAATTTCTATGAATTTACATATTATATATCCTTGGGTTATAGTCTCTTGTATATATGTTCTTCTTATACGCTATATGTTAAAATACTCTGACTATAATTCTTCTATATCATTGGTGACTAGCTTTTTTCTTGCTATTTCTGTAATTATTTCAAATGGAAAAGGTGGTTTAGGTACAGTATTGTTTGGAAAATTGTCTGATATTAACACAGGTCATATCAAGGAGTTAATGTTCATATTGTGTATAAATCTCTTATTTTTTATGATATTTTATAAAAAAATCCTAATTATTACTCTAAGCAAAGAAATAGCTCATTCTTCAGGGATCCAAGTGAATAAAATAGAAACGTTATTCTTGATTTTACTTGCACTTTCAGTGGTAGTTGTCTCTAGAATTGTAGGATCTTTCTTTGTAATTAATCTTATATTAATTCCAGCTCTAATATCGAAAATGATATCTAAGTCTCCTCTTTGTATGCTTTGTAATTCTGTTTTAGTGTCCATTGTACCTAATTTATTCATGTTCTTGTTTACAAGGTTTTTACGTGAAGATGCTGCTACTTTAGATTATATTGTAGGAAAATTTTCTTCTATACTTATAATAGTTAATATTGTTATTTACTTACTGCTTATCATTGGGTTGAAAATCAAAAATAGTTTAAATAATAATGGTTGATATTAATAATAACACTTTACCAAAAGTTAGAATTAGACGTAATAAACATAGTTCTTGGATTAGAGAGATTATTTCGGAAACAAAATTAACAACTCAAGATTTAATTCTTCCACTTTTTGTAGTTGAAGGACAAAAAATTCAACAACCTATAGATTTAATGCCTAATATACATAAATTATCTATAGACAATCTGATATTACATGCAAAACAAGCAGAAAAATTAGGAATTAAAGCAATTGCTCTTTTCCCTTCTTTAGATAAAAATGTTAAATCAATAAATGCCGAAGAAGCTTATAGTCCAGATAATTTAATATGCAGAGCTATAAAATCTCTTAAGGATTCAGGGCTAGAAATAGGAATTATAGTTGATGTAGCACTTGATCCATTTACTTTAAGTGGTCATGATGGAATTTTAACAAAAAATCATTATGTTGATAATGAACTAACAGTAGAAATTTTGGTTAAACAGGCATTGGTTTATGCTGAAGCTGGTGCTGATGTGCTGGCACCATCAGATATGATGGATGGTAGGGTTCTGGCAATAAGAAAAATTTTGGAATGTCATAATAAATTAAATGTAAATATTTTTTCATATTCAGCTAAATATTGTTCTAATTTTTATTCACCATTTAGAAATGCTTTAAATGTTCAAAGCAAAATACCACTAGATAAAAAAACATATCAACTGGATATAAGAAATTATCAAGATGCTATGGATAAAATTAAGATAGATTTTCGAGAAGGTGCAGATATGGTAATAATAAAACCTTCTTTACTGTATTTAGATATAATCCAAAGAGCATTGGCTATTTCTACAAACATTTTAGCATTTCAGGTTAGCGGAGAATATTCTATGATAAGATATGCTGCCTTAGCTAATGCCTTAAATTGGAAAGAAGCAATTCTTGAATCTTTAATATCCACTAAAAGGGCTGGTGTAAAAGCTATTTTATGTTATGCCGCTAATGAAGTAGCTGAATACTTAAATAATTTAGATTAGAAATTAACTAATGAAATTAGTTGCGGTATGTATTAGCTTTTAGATTTTATTATTTTTTAAATTTTTCATTTCATATGAATATAGATTTATTATCTTAAATAAAAAAAAATCTACCTGATAATAAAAATATTTATTCTAAAATAGAATCAAGACGCAAATAAACAATTTTCTTATTTTGATTTCACTGTCCAGTGCAGAAAAAAGATAAGAAAAAATTTTATAATCAGTATAATGATAGGTTTCTTTTTAGAAAAACCTCCATGTTATTTGTTTATTTAGTAATAATACTTCCTCTCTACATTTGATTCAAATTGATTATGTTTTACTTTATTTCTTTTAAATTGAGGATTAGATTGCTTATTATTAGAAGAAGTAAATCTTCTTTTTCCACCTACTCTTGAGTTTTTTGTTCTGTCATTATAATTATTATATGATGATTTGTTAGGGATAGGATTATCCAAATTTTTAATAGTAAGTCTAATTTTTCCTTTGGTATCTATGTCTATTATCTTAGCTTTGACAGGGTCTCCTTCTTTCATAATGCTTCTGATATCTGAAATTCTTTCTTCTGAAATTTCACTTATATGTATGAATCCATCACTAATAGAGCTAAGACTAACAAAAATTCCGGAATCAATTATTTTTACTACCTTACTTTCAATAATTTGTCCTAAATTGAACTCTTTAATGATATCATAAATTTTATTAGTTGCTTTTTTTACATTTTCTGTTTTACCAAAGATTAAAATTTTTAGCTCTTTATCCATTACTTCAATATTGGCACTAGTGCTAGAAGAAATTTCCTTGATAGTACGTCCTCCAGGACCTATCACTTTACCAATTTGATTTTGTGATATATTGATGTGTTTTATCGTTGGTACAGAATCTTTTAATTTATTTGCGCTGTCTATTGTATTAGACATATTTTCTAAAATTGAATCTCTAGCCTTTTGGGATTTGTCTAAAATACTCTCTATTACTTCTAACTTAACCCCTTTTACTTTTAAATCCATTTGAATAGCTGTGATACTATCCTTTGTACCAGCAATTTTACAATCCATATCTCCTATATGATCTTCATCTGCAGTAATATCAGTTAAGATCATATTTTCTTTTTCATCTGAAGAAATCAACACTCCCATTGCTACACCGGCTATAGGAGTTTTTATTTCTACTCCTCCATTCATTAAAGCCATAGATCCTGCACAAACCGTAGCCATAGAAGAAGAACCATTAGATTCTGTTATTTCAGATACTACTCTAATAGTGTATGGAAAACTATTACTTTCAGGTAATGCTCTCTTTAGAGACTTCCAAGCTAATTTTCCATGTCCAATTTCTCTTCTAGATGGAGCTCTTAAACTTGCAATATCAGCTGTTGCATATGGAGGAAAAATATATTCTAATAAAAAATTTTCTTTATATTCTTCATCTAAGCTAGAGATTGATTGTGAATCTACTGCTGTACCTAATGTAACACTCGAAAGAGATTGAGTTTCCCCTCTCGTAAACAGTGCTGAACCATGAGCGCTAGGTAAAATTCCTACTTCCGATATAATATTTCTAATTTCATCATTTGTTCTACCATCTATCCTTATTTTTCTTTTCAGTATCTCATCTCTTAAGAATCTTGCTCTAATTTTTACTATCAGTTCTGATAATGCTTCAGAGTCTGGTTGTTCTATCTCATTATTAACTAAATATTCTGTTACAGTAGTTTTTATCTCCTCTATGATGGAATATTTCTCTTGTTTATTTTTTATAAAAAATTTTTCTTTAAGTATTGTTTCTATTAAAGGTTTTATACTTAATTCTAAAGAATTTTGTTCAATATTATTTTCTGATGTTACACTATTAACAGTAAGTTCATTCTCTAAATTGGGGTTAGCTACAAAAAACTCTTTTGTTAAATCTTTTATAGAATTAATAATTTCTAAAGAAAATTCATGAGCAAATTTTATAGCCTGTAATATTTGTTCATTGGAAAAGAAATTAGCATCTGCTTCTATCATTAGAATTTTGTCTTTAGTTAAAGAAACTATCATATTTAAATCAGTGTTTTCAGAATTAGATATTGATGGATTAAGTACAAAATGCTCATTTTCATATCCTATTCTTGTTGAAGCAAATACTTCAACGTTTATACCAGCTAGAGATAACGCTGCAGAAGCTGCTATAATTGATAAAATATCTGGATTATATCTATTATCATATGAATGTACAGTGCATATAATTTGTATTTCTTTTTGAAAGCCCTTTAATAAAGGTCTTACAGTTCTATCTATTAATCTTGAAATTAATACTTCTCTTTCTGAATTTTTTCCTTCTTTTTTAAAAAATCCTCCTGGAATTTTTCCAGCTGCGTATGTTTTTTCTTGATAATTTACTATTAATGGTACAAAATCCACATTTTTAAGTGCTTCTTTTGATACTACGACTGTACATAATATAAAACAGTCTCCCATTTCAAGAACAACTGAACTTGTTGCGTTTCTTGCTAATTTTCCGGTACTTAATTTTAAGCAATCATTTCCTATGGTAATAATTTTTTCTATCTCTTGGAACATCTTATTGTTTATCCTATATAATTATTAATTTGTTTTATTAAAACTTAATTTTAGCTATTTTTTTAATCCTAAATTGTTAATTATAGATAAATATCTTTTTTTATCTATAAGCTTGACATAATTTAATAACTTGCGTCTTTGAGCTATTAGCATAATCAGTCCTCTCCTAGAAGAAAAATCTTTATTATGATTATTTAAGTGTTGTGTTAAAATTTTCACTCTTTCAGTAATTAAAGCACATTGCACTTCAACCGACCCCGTATCATTTTCTGTTGTAGCAAATTTATTAATTAAATCTTTTTTAACAAAAGCGTCTAACATTATCTTTATTTTTTACGTTATTAAATTAAAACTCTAGTAGGAGTAAAGAGCCTATTGTACAGATACCCAAAAGAAACTATTTCATTTTTGTATTTTATGAATACCAGATTATAATTTCGATCAGAACAATCCAAGAAACAATTATTACCTTTAGATATAAAACTTACTTGCTCTGCATTGACTGTAAAAAATTTAACATACTCCAGTGCATATTCAGGATCTAAAAGATAGTATACTAGATTTTTTTCAAAAGAAAATGTTTTTTTTCTTTTTATTAAATTATTGGAATTTAAAGATTCAGTTAGTTTAAATTTTCCTACAGAAACTCTTTGTAACTCATTTACATAACATATATTTGAAAGTGATTTTGCTAAGTCTTCCGCTAAAGTTCTTATGTATGTCCCGCTACTACATTCTACAAAAAATGATGCACTTCTTTCTTGATAATTGTAATTTAAGCAAAAAAATTTATAAATTATTACGGATCTTTTTTTCATATAAAAATCTCTATTTTCTCTTGCAAGTTTATAAGCTCTCATTCCGTTGATTTTGATAGAAGAATATTTAGGAGGAATTTGAGAGATTTTACCCATGAAATTTTTGCAAGCTTTTTTTATTTCTTTTAAAATAGGAGTATTATTACTTATTTCTAGAATTTTTCCAGAACTATCTCCTGTGTTTGTTTTAGTGCCAAATTTTATCTTAAAAACGTATGATTTTTTACAATCCAATAGAAATTTTATTAATTTAGTCGTTTTGCCTAAGGCAATTGGTAAAACTCCTTCAGCTTCTTTATCTAAAGTACCCGCGTGTCCTATTTTAGTATTTTTTAATTGTAGAGTTTTTTTACATAAATATACAGCATAAGCAGAGCTTATATTTTTTCTTTTATATAAATTTATCCATCCATTCATATATTATTAAAAATATAAATCCAAGGACGCATTACCACCTATTGTCCAAAAATATTGTTGCTTAGTAGAAAAATTGTTTTTTACTATATATTCTACTATGTTAGGTTGTTCTTTTTTTTGAGAAGGTTCTATTTTAAAAGGGTATTTTCCTAGCCATTGTGTAAACAACCCTAAGTTTATTTCTACACCAGGTAATATTTTAAAGGTTGTTCCTAATTCACATCCGTATGCAACGCTAATCTTTTTTTGAAAATTATGAGTGAAAGACAGATAATCATTCATATATTGAACCCTTGTAGCAATTTTAGTATCAATATTATGATTTTTATCATTTTCTTGATTTTTATCTTCTAACATAGCAGAGAAAAATTTTTGTTGTACTTCACCTAGATGTATTTCATTTTTTTGATAATAGTTAAAAAGGCTATTTGGATCTGTGTTTTTTGCATCCATATTCAGCCAATTTACTAATTTTTCTTTATGTTTAGAGAATATATGATGAAAATTATATTGTATTGCAGAATGTACAGAAATTATAGAAATGCCTATATTACTTCCTACAAAAAATTTAATGTAATCTAAATTCACTAAATTATATTTGAGACCACCTAGTACATATAAAATAGAAGAATTTATTGTATTTTTGGCTACATTTGTATACAAAAAAGCGTTTTGTAAGCCTAAATCTTTTACAGGTACGCTAGAGATAGGGTCTATATGATTTTGGCTAGTCTGAGAAAACAACAATGGATTGTTTAAAGAATCCTGTAGTGATAAATTTTTGCTAGTATATTTTATATTATTATTACTTACTCTCAAATATGCAGCTATGTTTTTTGTGAAGTATTTCCCTAATTCAATATGCCAGCCTAGGTGAAAGCTTTTATCTTCAAAAAATTTACTATTACTGGGGAAATATTCTACTCCACTAGAATTTTGCTTTATATAATTATTTAAATTCCAGTTTAAGTAATTATATTTTACTCCCCCTTCTAAATAAAAAGACTTTAGAGATGTATTGTCAGCAAAAGTTTCAAAAAAATATAACTGACTTAAAATTAAGATTAAGGTACAAAAAAATCTAAACATTAATTCTTTTATAAAATTGGGTATAATATTGATATATAAAATAATTCTAGTGTAATTAATTTTAGTGTAATTGTGAAAAATTACCAGAGATATTAAAAAAAGTCAAAAATTATCTACTCTATGTTCTTTAATTTAGAGTTAATTTCCTCTTGAAGTAGGTTATCTATTATATAATCTAATTTTCCCTCTTTTACAATTTCTTCTATTTTATATAAAGTTAGATTAATTCTGTGGTCCGTAATTCTTCCTTGAGGAAAATTATATGTTCTAATTCTTTCTGATCTATCACCA
Organism: uncultured Rickettsia sp.; assembly: GCA_964554285.1. Lineage (GTDB taxonomy): Bacteria > Pseudomonadota > Alphaproteobacteria > Rickettsiales > Rickettsiaceae > JADHZC01. Next base: position 3,583 of record CAZKNN010000009.1, on the reverse strand, counting down.
GAGCCTACTTGATGTTTTCTAGATAATGCTCTTTCTTTATCTTTTTGAATTTTTTTTGCATCATAAACTCGTGATTTAAGAATTTTTAAAGCTTTCGCCTTGTTTTGGTGTTGAGATTTTTCATCTTGTTGCGATACAACTATTGATGTTGGTATATGTGTAATTCTAACTGCAGAATCTGTAGTATTAACGTGCTGACCTCCAGCTCCTGAAGATCTATAAGTTTCTATTTTTAAATCTTTGTCTAAAATTTCTATATCTAAATCTTCTACCTCTGGTAAAACTGCAACTGTTGCTGCAGAAGTGTGCAACCTTCCACTTGATTCTGTTGCAGGGACTCTTTGGACTCTATGAACTCCTGATTCAAATTTCATTTTTGAAAATACTTGTTTTCCGCTAATTAATACTGAAGCTTCTTTGTATCCTTGATTTTCTGCAGAAGTAATTGATAGAATTTCGGTTTTCCATTTTTGGAGTGATGCATATTTTATATACATTGCAAACAATTCAGATACAAATATTGATGCCTCCACTCCACCTGTTCCTGCTCTTATCTCTAAGATCGCATTTTTATGATCCATTGTATCTACAGGGAGTAATTCTATTCTTATTTTCTTTTTTAATTTTAAAATATTGTCTTCTAATTTTTCGATGTCTTCTTTTAAATTTTTTCCTAATTCTTCATCATGTTTTTCACTTTGTAAAAAATTTTTTAATTCAGATTTCTCCTCTAATAACAAATAGTAATTTTTTATTTTATTCACTATTTCTTTTAATTCTACAAATTCTTTAGATAATTTTATACTTTCTTCAGAAAAATTAGTATTTTGTGATAAAATTTCTGATAGAGTTTCGTATCTGTTTAATATTTTTTTAAATTGTAGTTCCAATGACATTTTAATCAATTAATTTTAAGTAACTGTTTCATTTTTAAATTAATTTAAATTTAAATTTTTTATAACTCAACTTTTGAGATAAAAATTTGTGCTTGTGCTAGTTTATGTGGAGAACAAGAGAAATAATCTACTCCTAGTTTTGAAAAAAATTGAATAGATTCTAAATCAGATCCGTGTTCTCCACAAATTCCTATTTTTATTTTTTTGTTAAATTTACGCAATTTCTGTATAGAAATTTTTATAACTTCTCCTACACCATCTTTGTCAATAGTTCTGAAACAATCGGTATTGAAAATTTTTTTTTGTTGATAAATATTAAAAAATTTACCAATATCATCTCTAGAAATACCGTAAGTAGTTTGAGTTAAATCATTTGTTCCAAAGCTTACAAAATCAACATGAGGTGCAATTTTGTCAGATACTATTGCTGCTCTTGGTAATTCTATCATACAACCGAATTTTAAACTTGAATAATACACTTTTGTTAGAGATGTTATATAATTTTTTATTAAATTTTTACAAAAAATCACCTCCATTTCATCGCAGACAAAAGGTACCATAATTTCTAAATTGATTTTTTTTTTGAATTTTGTATATAATATCTCTGTAGCACTAAAGATAGCTTTTATTTGCATTAAATATATTTCAGGGTGAGTAATAGCAAGTCTTATACCTCTATGGCCTAGCATAGGATTATGCTCAGATAAGTTAGATATTTTTTTATTAAGCTCTTTAAGAGTAATATTCATCTTTTTAGTAATGTCTATTTTATATTTTGAATTTTTAGGTAAAAATTCATGTAAAGGCATATCTAATAGTCTAATATTTACTATATTATCTTGTGATAATAATTTGAATATTTCTAAAAAATCCTTTTTTTGAGATAACATTAAATTTTCTAATGCTAAATTTTTTGTAGTTCGATCTTCACTTAGCATCATTTGATATAGTGAGAGCATTTTTTCTTCTGTAAAAAACATATGTTCTGTCCTACATAATCCTATAGAACCTATATTATAATTTAATGACCTTTCTAAATCTTGCTTGCTATCTGAATTAGATCTTAAATCTGTTTTAGAATTTTGTTTAGCCCATTTAAGTATTGTAAAAAATTCTTGAGGAGTATTCGAATCTGTTAAATCTAATTTTCCAAGAAAAATTTTTCCACTATAACCATCTAAAGTTAAGTATTCACCAGAATTAATTTTAAGATTGTTTGTGCCTATTAGGGTATTATGTTCTTTATCTAAATGAAGATTAGTTGTCCCAGATAAAAATATTTTTCCCATAGATCTTGCTACAACTGCAATATGTGATGTAGCGCCTCCTTTTAATGACAATACCGCATCTGCAAGTTTTATTACTTTATTATCTTCTGTTGTTGCTTCTTCTTTTACTAAAATCACCTTTTCTGATTTAGAATATTTTTCTACTTCATCTAAAGAAAAGGCAATTTTTCCTGTAACCGCTCCAAAGGATCCTCCTATAGCTTCAGATATATGATTGTATTTTTTTTCTTTAATGTTTTTATAAAATAAATTGTTTATTTCTGATATTTCTATCCTTTTTAAGGCTTCTATCTGGGATATTTTATTTTCTAATACCATGTCGTGTAGTATTTTTATTGCAGAAAATGTGTTTCTTTTACCAGATCTAGTTTGTAAAATATATATTTTACCTTCTTCTATAGTAAATTCTACATCCTGCATATCTTTGTAATGTGATTCCAAAATGCCTGAAATATTCTTTATTTCATCTAGCATATTTGGTAAAATTTTTTGTAGGAGTTTTTTTTCTTTTACAATATTTAAAGGAGTGAATTTTCCAGATACTACATCTTCTCCTTGAGATTGAAGTAAAAATTCTCCAAAGATTTCTTTTTCTCCATTTAACGGAGATCTAGTAAAAAATACTCCACTTCCTGAATTTTGTGAAATATTACCGTAAACCATAGATTGTATAGTTATTGCTGTACCGGTTGCATTTTGAATATTGTGTAATTTTCTATATTCTATTGCTTTATCATTATTCCAAGATTTAATTACTGATTTTATTGCCTCTTTTAATTGTATGAAGACATCCATACTTATTTTGAATCCTAAAGATTTTATAACTTTTTTATTTTGAATAATTAAATATTCAAGATTTTTTGTTTCTAATAGATAATCTTTTATAAAATTTTCTTTAGGAAATAATTGATAATCTATATTAAAGACATTTGTTGCATAATAGATTAAGAATCTTCTATATATGTCATAAGCATGTTTTATTCCTAAAATGGAAATCACTTGATTGCAAATTTCATCATTAATACCCACATTTAATATGGTATTAAGCATACCAGGCATTGAAACTGATGATCCAGACCTTACGGATAATAAAAGTATATTTTTAGATATATTACCAAAGGATTTTTTTGTTATATTTTCAAGCCATATTATTGCTTCTGACAATATTATTTCTAATTTTTGTTCAAATTGTTCGGTATTTTTTTGATAAAGATTGCAAAAATCTAAAGTTAATGTAAATCCTGGAGGAAGTGGAATGTTTAATGACGCAAGTTCTGCTAAATTCGCTCCCTTATTTCCTAATATATCAATCATTGAAGCATTACCTTCTGCGAATCCAGGATAAAATTTATAAAAATATTTTGTGTGATTCATGATTAGTATAAATAATTGATGAAT
>CAZKNN010000008.1:0-55418 GCA_964554285.1 uncultured Rickettsia sp. | reverse complement strand
GATATTGTAGTAAATGATATTACAATTTCTTCAGTTTTAGAAAAACAAGAATTGTTTAATAAAATAGATGGTAAAGATTACATCTTGAAACTCACAACACTTTCTATGCTTGTTATCAACCCAAAAGAATACGCAAAAATTATATATGATCTAGCAATAAAAAGAAATTTAATAGAAATAGGCGAAGAAATTGTAAACAATGCCTATGATCAATCTGTTATTTTTTCTGCTACAGAACAATTAGAAATTGCTGAGAATAAGCTCTACAATTTATCTAGCCATGGTAGCATTATAAAACATACAGAGCATATAAATAAATCTTTAGAAAAAACAATTAACAAAATAACAATTTCTAAAGCAAGTGAACAACATATTTCAGGAATTTCTACTGGATTTGTAAGTATAGATAGGATTTTATTTGGATTTCATAAAACTGATCTAATAGTCATAGCGGGTCGTCCTGGTATGGGTAAAACTTCACTAGCACTAAATTTTGCATTAAATTTAGCACAAAATTTTGCACACTCAGAAAGAGAAAAACAAAACTCTAAAAAATCAGCCATTGTTTTCTTTTCTTTAGAAATGTCTTCAGAGCAACTTTCTATGAAATTACTATCTATGGTAAGCAGCATTAATTCAGATAACTTAAGAAACGGTAATATAGGAGAATCACAATATAGTACTCTAGTAAATCAAGCACAAAAATTAAAAGAAATTCCATTTTTTATAGATGATACAGCATATCTATCTTTAAGTAATTTAAAAATCAAAATAAGAAAATTACAAAAAAAATATAATTTAAAAATATTATTTGTAGATTATTTACAACTTATGCAAAGCTCTAAAATTTATAATAATAGAGTATTAGAAGTATCCGATATTACACAAGGATTAAAAAACTTAGCAAAAGAATTAGATGTACCTATAGTTATACTTTCTCAACTATCTAGATCTGTAGAACAAAGACAGGACAAAAGACCAATGTTATATGACTTAAGAGACTCTGGAGCAATAGAACAAGATGCAGACATAGTGATGTTTATTTATAGAGAGCAATATTATTTAAAAAATCAAGAACCAGATAGAACAAATCACGAACAGCATCATAAATGGGCTGTGCAAATGGATCAAAAAAATGATATTGCAGAAATCATTATTGCAAAACACAGAAATGGTTCTGTAGGAAAAGTAGATCTAATATATAATCCAGAATATTCTAAATTTTCAGACAAAAAAAATTAATCATTAACGCAAAATACTATTATGAAGATTCATAATTTGTAAATCATTTATAACTTATAAAAAGTTCTAAAACTTACAACAATAGAGTATTAGAAGTATCCGATATTACACAAGGATTAAAAAACTTAGCAAAAGAATTAGATGTACCTATAGTTATACTTTCTCAACTATCTAGATCTGTAGAACAAAGATAGGACAAAAGACCAATGTTATATGACTTAAGAGACTTTGTATCAATAGAACAAGATGCAGACATAGTGATGTTTATTTATAGAGAGCAATATGATTTAAAAAATCAAGAACCAGATAGAACAAATCACGAACAGCATCATAAATGGGCTGTGCAAATGGATCAAAAAAATAATATTGCAGAAATCATTATTGCAAAACACAGAAGTGGTTCTGTAGAAAAAGTAGATCTAATATATAATCTAGAATATTCTAAATTTTCAGACAAAAAAAATTAATCATTAAAGCAATCAATATTTGAAATAATAATTAGTAAATAAACAACAATTTTCTTACTTAAAACAAGATTTATACAAGGCACAATAAAAAATTATAAATTTTTCGACAAAAATTTATCTTCTAATACATATATTCTAGATTTGAATTAAACACCTCTATTTCTAGATCACTCTCATCTTCTCTTGTATAAGCTAATAAAAAAAATTTATATAGCAATTGACTGCTTTGCAATTGTTGATCATCCTCATCCTTTACTCAAAAAATATCAAAGCGCTCTATATCTAATTCATATTGTTCTGTAATATCATAAAAAGTACAAGACATTTTGTGTGCTTTTTGCAATGCCTCTTGTATTAAAGCAGAATCAATTTGAACATTTGTAGATGATAATTTATCTTTTTCAAAAAAAAGAGTTCTGAAATACACTGTTTCTGGATCAGATCTATAAGTAAAGACACAATGCTCTGTTCACGCAGGTCCTAATGAATAAAATACTTCAGTGAGGGCTTGTATTTTGTTTTGCATTTCTTCTAATTCCATTAAGAAAGCAATTTTAGTTGTTAGTACATTATTTTGAGACAAATGTGTTTTCCAATCTAGTGAAGAGATTGCATTAGGTAATGTTTCTTTCTCTGTTCATCTTAGTAACTTTATTGAGATATTAGGTATTATATTACCTGTACACTCGAGTTCATTTTGATGTTTTAATAAAGTATCATTAGAAATCCAAGATTGAATTTTATTTTTGAGTAAATTTAATATTGCAAACATTTGTTGAAAAAATTATTAAAATTTTATGTATTATATAACTTAAGTAGAATTTGTATACAAAATTACAAGCTAAAATGTAGCTCAAACACATAAATATCTTCTGTACAGATTTTAAAAAAAATTAAATCATAATTTTAAAAAATATCATTACATCCATGTAGAAATTAAAACTGCATGATCTGAAGGTTTAGATAGTTCCCTAAAATCTTTATCTATCAATGACGTTTTAAGATTTGTCAAAGATTTAGCATTAGAAAATATAAAATCAATTCTATATCCTATATTTTTCTCAAAGCTTCTACCCCTATAATCCCACCATGAAAACTCTTGTAAATGAGGATTAAGAAGTCTGAAATGGTCTACCCAGCCATAATTGATAAACTTTCTTAACATCATCTTTTCTTTCAAACTAATACAAATCTTTTTTTCATCTGTTGTAGAGTCTTCTATGTGATCTACTTTAAAAGGAGCTATATTAAAATCTCCTGCTATGATAACATTTTCATCTATGGGATTATAACTATCAGAATATTTAATAAATGATTCTAAAAAAGAACATTTTTTCATAAACTTCTCATTAGAGTATAAAGCTTCTTCACCATTGGGTACATACACAGATACTATTTTTGTAAAACCTAAAGACGTAGTAACATGGATTTCTATAAAACGCGCTTCTTCTGAAATGGGATTTCCTGGAAAATCTTTGATTACTATTTCTGCTGGATTTTTTGTTAAAATAGCCACACCATTGAATGTTTTTTGTCCACTAAAATACACATTATAAGATGTATCTTCTATTAACTTAAAAGGAAATTTTTCTTCAGAAGTTTTAATTTCTTGTAAACAAATAACATCAGGATTATGCTTTTGTATGAGTAGCAATAAACTTTCTATTCTAGCATGAATTGAATTAATATTCCAACTTGCAAGTTTAAAAGACATATGTAATATACATTAATATAAAGCAATTCATGAATAATGTTCAAATATTCAAATATTGTAGAATCTATTTTTTAGAATCTAAATATTCTTCTACATAAGCATTTAAGACATCTATTTTTTTTCTAAAAAAATGGTCTCCTCCCTCTACTACTTGATATGTGATATTCTCTCCTTTAATATTGTTGATTAAATTCACTAAATTTGATACGGATTCTTCCTCTACTACACTGTCTCTATCACCTTGAAGAATAAATCCCTTAATAGGACATTGAAAAAAAAAATTAAAATCATATTTATTAGCTGGAGGTGAAATTATTATAAAATCTGTAACTTCTGGTCTTCTCATAATAAGTTGAGAAGCAATCCAAGACCCAAATGAGAATCCAGAAATTAAAATATTATTAGCAGTAGCATTTTTACTTTGTAACCAATCCAAGGCATTAGCTGCATCCTTTAATTCTCCTACTCCTTTATCAAATTCTCCTTCAGATTTACCAACCCCCCTAAAATTGATCCTTAAAACATTAAAGCCTTTGCTAAATAACACCTTATAAATATTAAATGTAATTTTATTATTCATAGAACCCCCATACTGGGGATGAGGATGAAGAATTAAAGCTATTTTATCATTATTTTCAGAAAATTCTGCATAGTGACCATGTATTCTACCTGCAGAACCCTTTAAAAAAATCTCTGTCATATAAGCATGATTTAATATAAAATAAAAATTATCACTTATTCAATCATATATATTTTTTATGATTTATACAGACATATTCATAATTTTTTCTATAGACTCTGTAAACTTATTACGTATTTCTAAAATTAGTTTCAACTGGTTTGTCACTTCTTGAGTCTTTATTACTGTATCTATAAGACTAGCATCCCCATTAAAAAATTTTTGTATTTTGTTATCAGTATTTTCTATATTATTACTGAGCTTTTCTAAACTATCATAAAATTTGCTCCTACTTGACGTATTGCCAGATTGAGAAAAATTTATAGAGTGATCTCTATACGATAAAATATTGTTTAAATTATTATTCCAATCTAAATAATTTTGTTCTGCAAGAACAATTTGATCTTTTATATAATTTGCTAAATTATTATTTATTGATATTTCCATTTTAACCTATTTAATAATTTCTAATGTTTTATTTATTAAACTATTTCCTATCTCTATAGCAGCAAGGTTAGCTTCATAGCTTCTTTGAGATTCCATTAAGTCAGCTTTCTCTATCTCAACTACAACATTTGGATATTTAACATATCCTTTAGAATTTGCGAATGGGTGATAGGGTTCATATTTAATATTAAAACCTAAATTGCTATGCTTTATTTTATATTTCAATAAGTATGCTTTTTGGTTTTTACTATATTTATTTTCTGCAACTATTATTTTTCTTACATAAGGTGTTTTATCAGTATTAAAAGAATTAGCATTCACTAAATTCTCAGTAGCAATCCTAATCCTTTTCATTTGCACAAGATTTGCATTATTTAAGATATCAAGAGATTGCCTTAAATGATCGTTCATTCCAAATAAATTGCTATGATAAAATATAAATAAAACTAAAACAAATATTTTGCGCATAAAAATTATCTATTATTTATAGTTGTAGTAATCAAATTATTGAGTGCTGAATATATTTTTAAAGTAGAATTATAATCATTTACATTTTGAGAAATCTTAGGCAACTCTTCCTCTATAGAAACATTATTCCCATTAGGTTTAGTTTCTAAGCTTTTTACTTTAATTATCTTATTTTTCAGATATCCTGTACCAGAAAAATGCTTAGGAGAAGTAGTAACCAATCTGAAGCGCTGAAATTTTGTATGTCCATATGGAAAGTTTTTTTCTACCTTTAAATCTTTCACTTTATAAAAAGGAGTATTAGCATTTGCTATGTTTTGACTTAATACTCTGTGTCTTGCAGATAAATTAACCAATCTTTTTTTTGATATATTCAAACTATTAACAGGATTTTTTTTGTTTTCAATAAAATTGGTCTTAGCACACACATTATTCTCAATAATAAAAAGAAAAAAAACAACATGCAAACAACATAATTTAGGTATGAAATACCTCATCATTGTAACCAATTAGTAAAATTAATATCACTCCTGACAGAAATATATATAAGAAATTATTGATGAGTACAAATTAATTGATTATTTCAAATGAAATTAAATTTCAATTGAGTTTTAATAACCACATTAAATGTTTTTCTATTAAATTTAGATCGTTTATAGTAGAAAGATTATGTACAGAGTCTTTAATATATTGTATATATACCTGATTAGAGGATAATTTTTCTAAAATTTTCATTGATCTCTTAGGATTAACTTCCTTATCTTTTAATCCGTGTATGATAGAAACTGGAATGTCTAATTTAATTTCTTTTTGATTTAAAAGTAAATTATTTCTACCATCTATAATTAAATCATAAGAAATTTTATACCCTCCTTTACAATTATAATTATCCTCTTTAACTTCTATATGTCCCTTAGCAATCATCCTTTGCTTATCTAAATCTTTTAACTTTATCCATAAATCTTCTGTAAAATCTGGAGCTGGTGCAAGAAGCAATAATGCAGATACAGACATCGGTTTATAAATAGCAAACAATAGAGCAATCCATCCTCCCATACTAGATCCTACTAAAACAAGTTTATCTTTCTTTAGTAATTTCTGATGTATTTTTTTAAAACTATCAGTCCATATTGATATATTTTGCTCTACAAAATTTCCCCAAGAGTTTCCATGACCTAAATTATCAAAAGCAAAAAAATTCAAACGATGTTTTTTACAAAAATCTCTAATATAAAGTGCTTTTTTACCATACATATTAGACATTAAACCATGTAAAAAAACTACATACCTAGAATCTTCAGGATTATTAACTACTTTTTCGTATGTTATATATTTAACTTTATCTAGATATAATTTAGGCATTTTTCAGTTTTGTAAATAAGATTTTTTTTGAATTGGTACATCAGTAAATTCTACCAAATCAAATAATAAACAAGATTTTTTAGCATATCTTATAGCAGATTCTTTAGAATCAAAATCCAAAGCAATTTGGTATTGATTTCCACGAGAAGATACCCTATGCATTAGGGGCTCTATAAATTTACTATTATGCTCTTCAATTAAAACTAACCTCCAACAATTACCTTTTTGGCCAGACTGTAAAACTGATTTAGAAAGTTTATATATTTTAGCTCTCACCTATACTAATTTTCTTATTAAAAACTATATCAAATAATAGATTAATATAATATTATATTAGCATAATGTAGCATGTCTGCTTTTTATTGTAAAGAAATTTAACTTATAATTACTATTATTAATAAAATATGTTAAAAACATTAGATGGTTTTGATAAACAAAAAACAGAAAAATTAGATAAAAGTGATAATTTATCTAATTTATCAAATAAGGAATCTCTTCAAAAAACATTGAATAATATGGAATTTGAAGAAGCATTCTCAAAATTACAAGCAATTAGTAAAAAATTAGATTCTGGAGAAATTTCTCTATCTCAAACTATAAAATATTTAGAATATGCAACAATATTAAAAGCACATTGTAAAAAAATATTAGAAAATTTTAAATTAAAAGTACAAGAAATCGCAAACTCAAATGAAGATGAAAATGACCAAAATTCATCAAAAAATGAATAAAAGACAGTTGCATTTAATAAAAAATGCAACTAATAGAGAAATGTATTTAATTTCTGTAAAAACACTATAAATAAATGCACATATTTTTAACTTTCTATCTCTCCTACTATAGCAAGCTCAAAAGCTATCAAGTTGCTCTTTCATGCAGAAAAAGATAATACTAGCAGAAATATTTGTACAAAAAAATACTATAAATGAACATACATTTATACTTTCTATCTCTTACAATCTAGCAAGAAAAAGCGATCCATTTACTCTTTACTCTTTCATAAACAAAAATGAAAATTCGCTACATGTAATAAAAACAACATCTATAGAATTTATATCATAGATATCACACTTTCTCTAATACTCTCTAATACATAGGAAGAAAGATATTATATTATATTATCTTATATCTATATATACTACACAATATGTAATAGTATTCATTCTACTACTTCTCTTCCAATTAAATTAAACTGGATTATTAAGTATATTTGTTCATAACAATACCCAAACTTTCTTCTACTTTGTATAACCTTTTTGCTATAGAGTCTAATACTTTTTGAGAAGAAGTTTGTAAGCAATAATTCTGTAAATCCAACTTTAACGAATAAAGTCTAATTTTCAAATTCTCAAATACTCGTTCTAAATTCTGTTTCTTTTCTAGTAAAAAAAGGAAATCTGATTTCGTTATCTGATTAATTTTATTAGTCAAAATTTCAATTCTTTCCTGTAAGGTTAAATGTTGATCTTGTCTATTTTGAATTCTCACTTTATCTAATTGCAATACTTTCAATTCTATTCTAGCTTGAGAGGTAACCTTTAAATCTCTAGCAAGACCTAAAATTTTGAGAAAATATATAATCCATTTATGCACATCAAAATGATACCATCTTGAACCATTTCTATAATCATTAGGAAATGCATGATGAAAATTATGCCAATTCTCTCCTAATAATAAAAAAGCAAGCCACCAAATGTCTCCAGAAGTCCCGCCAACATACTTTTGAGAACCTATAAAATGACACAAAGAATTTACAAAAAAAGTTACTTCCTGTTGAAGAGCCCTACCAAGGCCAATAAATATAAAAAAAGCATAACCCCCTTCAACACCTCCAAGAATCAAAAAACCTAATAAAAACGGTAAAACTAAGTTCATAAAAATAGCGCACTGTAAATAATACTTGAACTGAAACCTCAAAATCTTGTTCTTACCTAATTTTTTCATAGTAATTCTGTTAACAGACTTATAACTCCCCTCACCTACTAGCATCCAACCAATATGAGACCATAAAAAACCTAAAATTTTACTCCTGTACTTAAGAGGTGTATGAGGATCTTTTTCTGTATCTGTAAAACTATGATGATCAATATGATTAGAAACCCATGAAAATACAGGACCTTGTAAAGTACCTGAAAAAAACATTGCCAAGAAAAACTCTACTATGGGATGAGTTTTATAAGATGAATGAGACCACAATCTATGTACTCCTACTCCAACAGAAATATTAGAAACATAATAACCTATCAAAAATATAAATAAATGAATTAATTTTAGTTCTGCGTATAAAGCATAATGAATAAACAAACCTACTAAAATTAATGGATAGATTACCAAAACAAAGAAAGAAAAAATGTTTAAATCGAGCGATTTGATGTAATTTATAATTTTCATACCAGAACAACCCCCCTAAATAAAAAAAATTTAAAAAAAACACTAGAAGGAGGATTATAAACCATTTTCAAAAATTAGTAAAGAGCGGGTGAAGGGAGTTGAACCCTCGACTTTTACCTTGGCAAGGTAACACTCTACCACTGAGTTACACCCGCTCAACATATCTATAAATACTAAAAAATAGAGAATGCATCATAAAAGAAAAAATTGCAACTATAAAAATCAACATTAAATCCCCTAATAGAGATATATCAAATTATATTTCAAAAATATTGATTAAATACCTAAATTTATTTTGTTATATATATAACACAATAGAATTTTTTATTCACTACACTGAACCAAAATACTAATAAATTATACAATATATAACTACAATTTTAATTGATTTATTAATTAAATATAGAAGATTAGAAAGCAATTTATAACAATTCAATTATGTGATAATCATAATAACTATGAACAACATTTATCATGTATTAAATAAAACCCCAACATTAAATATATATCACCTAGGAAAAGAAAAATATTTCTTAGCACAATCTCTTTTAAAAGAAGGATTAATAAGAATAGATACAAATTATTATTGCAATTTCATTTACTATATCAACAATGCTCAAAACATAAAATTAACATTCAGCATAAATGAACTTTCTGATAGTAATTTACTAAATAAAGTCAAAAACAAAATTAAAAATAAATTTCTTCAAACAAATATTGAACTTAATGAAACAGAAATAGAAAAAATTTTATCTAAACAAAAAGAAAAATTAAAATTACTCAATATACCTCCCTATCACTTGTTAGAAAATATCACATATTTATTAGTACAATCATCTCATAACATTGTATTTAAATGGATAATAAAAGATAGGGTGGAAATATTTATTACATATGGTAAAAACATAGGAGATGTAATGGATATTAGTTCATGGAAATATTTTGGAAAAAATAGTGGTATGCAATCTATTGATGTAAAAAATGTGAGCATATATGTTTCTTGTGGAGGAGACCCTTTCAGAGAAAATAATTCTTCTAATAAAACCATAGGTGATGGCTGGGCAGCAATATCTAGAATGCAGATAATAGCAGCACAAGAAATAGGACATTTTGCAGATATAAAAAGAAATTTCAGAGGACAAAAATATAGTAGACATTCTGTAACAAATCTTTTGGTCACAAAACCAGAACCTAAAGTAGCAGAGGCGCGAAAAAAAGACATTAATATTTGTGAATCCTTTCTAAAAGATTTGATCAATAATTTTCCCAAATTAATTAAATATGAAAAAACATTACTACAAACAACAAAAGTAAAAAATACATTTCTGATAATTATATTGAAAATATTATATTTAAAATTTTGTATCTTTTGGGGCAAAACTAAATTAAAAAGAAGATATGTTATAAAATATAAATTACTATTTTTAGAAAAATATATTTTAGAAAAATTTCCAGCATTATCTATAGAAATTATGTTAAAAGACATGTTATTAAACCTCTCTCCAATTGCAGATGTCTATAAAAGAAAAGAAAAATTAGCAGAGGAAGCAATAGCTTGTGCAGAAGCTTTAGCAAGAGTCCCGCAACAATCAATCAAATGGGGACATTTAACAACAAAACATCTCATGAGTAATTTATATTACATATATTATGATGTAGCAATTTCTAGTTTAGTAACAACATATGATAATCTTTTTCAGAATCAATCAATAAATCTTAATTTATCAGAAAAAATTAGTTTTTTTTTACATATGTTTAAAAAAAAATCTCACTTTAAAAAATTACCTATTATAAATACCTTAAATGATTAAACAAAAACATTGCTTCTAAAATATGCTGCTTTATATTATTATAAAAAGTAATGCAATATAATATGACTTAATGAATTATTTTTTTTTTAAATTAAATTGAATTTCTGCTATGAGTGATACTCCCAAAAGCTGGCGTAGATGGATTTTATCTACCAATCATAAAGATATAGGAACATTATATTTGTTTTTTTCTATATTTTCTGGCATTGTTGGAGGACTTTTTTCCTTGTTATTTAGAATACAATTAGCTACACCTGGTTCTAATTTTTTAATGGGTGATTATCAACTATACAATGTATTAATCACAGGGCACGCTATCATTATGGTATTTTTTATGATCATGCCAGCACTATTTGGAGGCTTAGGTAATTGGTTTGTGCCTATTTTAATAGGTGCTCCCGATATGGCTTTTCCAAGACTCAATAACATAAGTTTTTGGCTTTTAATACCAGCATTTATGCTCTTACTTTTATCTGCACTTGTAGAAGGAGGAGCTGGAACTGGATGGACTTTGTATCCTCCACTGAGTGCTTTAGCATTTCATCCAGGTATGTCTGTAGATTTAGCTATAGTAAGTCTGCACGTGACTGGTATATCGTCAATATTAGGATCAATTAACATGATTGCTACTATATTAAATATGAGAGCACCAGGAATGTCATTAATGAAAATGCCCCTCTTTCCTTGGGCTATTTTAATTACATCTTTTTTGTTAATATTAGCTCTTCCAGTCTTAGCTGGAGCAATTACAATGCTGTTTTTAGATAGAAATTTTGGAACATCATTTTTTATAGCAGAATCCGGAGGAGATTCTGTATTATTTCAACATTTATTTTGGTTTTTTGGTCATCCAGAAGTCTATATTGTTATTATGCCAGGGTTTGGCATAATAAGCCAAATTATTTCTACTTTTTCTCAAAAGCCTGTATTTGGATATCAAGGAATGGTATTTGCTATGGTATTCATAGGTTTTATAGGTTTTATAGTTTGGGCACATCATATGTTTACTGTAGGTCTGTCAGATAGCGCATTAATGTATTTTACTGCTGGTACAATGGTTATAGCTGTACCTACTGGTATAAAAATATTTAGTTGGATTGCAACAATGTGGGGAGGATCTATAGAATTTAAAACACCTATGCTATTTTCGGTTGGGTTTATAGTATTATTCACTATAGGAGGAGTTACTGGAATTGTGCTTTCTAATGCTGCTGTAGATAGAGTTTTACATGATACTTATTACGTAGTTGCGCATTTTCACTATACTATGTCTTTAGGCGCTTTATTTACAGCTTTTGCTGGATTTTATTATTGGTTTGCTAAAATCTTTGGTAAACAATATTCAGAATTTTTAGGCAAAATTCACTTTTCAATAACTTTTATAGGGGTAAATATGACATTTTTTCCACAACATTTTTTAGGTTTAGCAGGAATGCCAAGAAGGATACCAGACTATCCTGATGCATTCGCTGGATGGAATTTAGTATCTTCAATTGGAGCTTATATTTCTTTTTTTGCTGCTTTATTTTTTTTATTTATAATATTTCACGGCATTAAATACGGAAAAAGAGCTCCTAAAAATCCTTGGGGAAAGGGTGCTAAAACTTTAGAATGGAGCTTAGATTCTCCTGCACCATTTCATAGTTTTCAAATTCCTCCTAAAATAAAATAGCTTATAAAATTAAATATGAGCTCATGCAAAAATTTATAAAAATCTTCAATTGGTATTTTTCTTTAATTAAACCAAGGATAGTTCTTTTGGTAATATTTACTGCTTTATGTGGAATTTCTTTAGTAGAAGAAAAATGGCAGTGGGCTCAAACTTGGATCATCTTATTTTCGATAGCTTTAGGCTCTGGAGGATCTGCATGCATTAATATGTGGTATGATAAAGATATAGATAAATTAATGTCTCGTACTAAAAATAGACCTTTAGTTAAAGGATCAATTAAACCATATAAAGCTCTTCTATTAGGAATTTGCTTAACATTCTTTTCAATCATACTAATGTATATATATGCTAATTTATTAGCAAGTATCTTATTAATAATAGCCATTGTATATTACGCTATAATATATACTATGTTTTTAAAAAGATATTCAATTTATAGTGTAGTATATGGAGCAGTGCCTGGAGCAATGCCTCCAATGATAGGATACAGTGCTCTCAGTGGTTATTTAAGCATAGAATCTGTCATTCTATTTCTTATTATTTTTGTTTGGTCTCCCTTTCATTCTTGGGCATTAACTATTTTCAAAAATAAAGATTATTTAAAATTAAATATTCCTATATTATTTTCAAATAAAGGTTTAAAATATAATATTTTTCAGATCATGATTTATAGTTTTTTAACTATAATATGCAGTTATTTGCCATATATTTTTGACTTTGCAGGCATTACATATTTGATATTGATATCTATTTTAAATATATTACTCATTTGTATATTATATAATTTGAGGTCTAATAAAAAAAAATATATAAAAAATGCTAGAGATTTATTTTTGTTTTCTACCATTTACTTATTTTTATTATTTTTCATAATTTTTTTACATAACATCTTTTAATGATCAATTTCTGAATTTGAAATGTCTGATAAAAAAAACAATATTTTACCTAAAGCAGCAACACAAGAAATTACAAGAAGAGATTTTATAGCATTAACTACAACAGCTATGGGTATTATGGGCACTATGTTTGCTCTTTGGCCTTTAGTGGATTCGCTAAATCCATCTAAAGATATTTTATCTTTATCTTCTACAGAAGTAGACTTATCAAATATATTAGAAGGTAACTCTTTAACAGTTAAATGGCAAGGTAAACCTGTTTTTATAAAACATAGAACAGATGTCGAAATAGAAGAAGCAGAATCTATAAACATAAATGATTTAATAGACCCTCAGAGTGATTCAGATAGAGTAAAGCAAAAAAAATGGCTTATAGTGATAGGTATATGCACTCATTTAGGATGCATCCCTATAGGCAATAAAGGAGATTTTCTTGGAGGATGGTTTTGCCCTTGTCATGGCTCGCATTATGATAGTTCTGGTAGAATCAGAAAAGGCCCTGCTCCCTTAAATTTAGAAATACCTCCTTACCAATTTTTAAATGATAATTTAATTAGAATAGGATAGTATCTTTAACTAAAATAAGAAAATAATTTATTAGATAATGGCTAAAAAAAAATACTCAAACTACAGTAAAAAATCTACTTTAATTAAAATTATAGATTGGGTAGATTATAGACTACCAATATTTAAAGTAATAAAGTATTTTCTACTACATGCAGCACCTAGAAACTTGAATTATATGTGGAATTTTGGTTCTATAGCATTCATAGGACTTTTGATTCAAATTATTACAGGCATATTTTTAGCTATGCATTACACACCTCATGTAGATTACGCATTCAATAGTGTAGAAAAGATCATGAGAAATGTTAATTTTGGATGGTTAATAAGATATCTTCACGCTGTTGGAGCTTCTATGTTTTTTATAGCGACCTATGCGCATATTTTTAGAAGTTTGTATTATGGTTCTTACAAAAAACCTAGAGAATTACTTTGGCATATAGGATTAATTATTTTTCTATTGATGATAGTGACTGCATTTTTAGGATATGTTTTACCTTGGGGTCAAATGAGTTATTGGGCAGCTACAGTTATAACTAATTTATTTACTTCTATTCCTTTAATAGGTAAATCTATAACAACATTACTCTGGGGAGGATTTTCTGTAGATAATCCTACACTTAACAGATTTTTTGCTCTACATTATTTAATTCCTTTTATTCTTTTTTTTTTTGTAATATTACATATTGCAGCTTTATTAGTTCATGGATCAAATAACCCAGAGGGAGTAGAACCACAAAAAAAAGATACCATACCATTTCATCCATACTATACAATAAAAGACGTATTTGGATTTGGTATATATTTCATAATATTTGCTTATTTTGTATTCTACAAACCTAATGCATTGGGCCATCCAGATAACTATATAGAAGCAGATCCTTTGGTTACGCCTGCACATATAGTACCTGAGTGGTATTTTTTGCCATTTTATGCAATTTTAAGAGCTATTCCTTCTAAATTAGGAGGTTTTGTTTTAATGATAAGTAGTATATTAATATTGTTTTTCTTACCTTGGATTGATAAATCAAAAATCAAATCTGCTAAACATAGACCGTTATTTAAAATAATGTTTTGGATATTTTTTACTAATTGCATTTTATTAGGATATTTGGGAGGACAACCAGCTGAACAGCCTTATATCTCTATAAGTCAATTTGCAACTTTGTATTACTTTGCTCATTTTTTAATAATAATTCCTATTATTTCACATTTAGAAGTGAAATTTTCTAAAAATAAATAGATAAAAATATATTTAAACATGTTAAGAAAAAAAATAATTTTTTTATGTTACAAACTATTTGTAATTTTCTTTTTGTGTTGTAATACTTCTTCATATGTATATACTGCACAAAATTCCTTAAAACCTAAAGAAATTGTATGGCCTTTTGAAGGAGTATTAGGTGTATTTGACAGACAATCTGCTCAAAGAGGGGCGCAAATATATTTTCAGGTTTGTGCAGCATGTCATGGAATGAAGCATTTATATTATAGAAATTTATTGGCTTTAGGTTTTACAGAAGAAGAAATTAAAGAATTGGCTAAAGCATATTTAGTACTTGATGGACCAAATGAAGAAGGTGAAATGTTTGAAAGAAATGCTTTAATGTCAGATCACATAGTTTCTCCTTATCCAAATACAGAAGCAGCAAAATTTTCTAATAACGGAATGGCTCCACCAGACTTATCTTTAATCACAAAAGCAAGACCTAATGGAGCAAATTATGTTTACTCTATATTAACAGGATATCAAGATATTCCTACTGGATATTTTGTCGAAAATAATCTATACTACAACCCCTATTTTGAAGGAATGAAGATAGCTATGGCCCCTCCTTTATTAGAAGGTCAATTAGAATTTATAGATGGAACAGAAGCTAGCATAGAGCAAATGGCTAAAGATGTAGTAATATTCCTACAATGGGCTGCAGAACCCGAAATGGAAAGTCGTAAATCTCTAGGACTAAAGATAATGTTGTTTTTACTAGTGTTTTCTTTTATATCATATAGAGCAATGAAAAACATCTGGAAAAATATAAAATAATTATAATGAAAGGTATTTAAATTTCATCAATGTCAGAAAACAGATATCCTAACATTCTTGTTCACATTAATTTACAAAATATAAAAGATAATTTCTTATTGATTAAAAAAAAATCCTTGAACAAAGAGGTAGGAGCAGTGGTAAAAGCAAATGCTTACGGTACAGGAGTTAAACATGTAGTTCCTATTCTTGAAAATGTAGGGTGTAAAAATTTTTTTGTATCATCTATTAATGAAGCTTTATCGCTGAGAAAATTTCTAAAAGATACCAACAACATTTTTGTATTACATGGTTCATGTGATAAAGGAGTATTAGAATTAATAGAAAATAATTGTATAACTGTAATTAATAATTTAAATCAATTAAAATTTTTGATCAAAATTGCAACTAATTACAAAAAAAAAGTCCCTTGTGTTTTAAACTTTAACCTTTCTATGCACAGATTAGGTATAATGCACTATGAATTAGAAGAGTTATTAAATTTAGACTTATCTGTGTTAGACATAAAGTACATAATGGGTCATCTATCTTCAAGCGACGAACCAGAATCTAGAAGAAATATATATGAACTAGAAAAGTTTAATACTATATGCTCAAAATTTGATCAAAATATTAAAAAAACACTAGCTAATTCTAATGCAATAAAATTAGGAATGAGTTATTTGTTTGATTTAATTAGAGCAGGCTCTGCTTTGTATGGCATTACAAAATTTGATCATATAAATATTTTGGATCGAAATCTTAAAGAGGCTGTTTCAATCTATTCAACTATTATTCAAATTAATACAGTACCTAAAGGAGAATTTGTAGGTTACAATGGCACATTTAAGACAGAAAAGACAACAAAGGTAGCAGTAGTGCCACTAGGATATGCGGATGGATATATAAGAATTTTTAGTAATAAATCCTATTTATACATAAGTGGATACAGTGTACCAGTAATTGGAAGTATATCTATGGATCTTACTATTGTTGATGTAACGTCTATACCAGAAAATTTGTTATTTATTGGCCAAAAAGTTGAAATTTTAGGCCCTAATCAAGATATTTATTCTCTTTCAAAAATAGCAAATACTATAAGTTACGAAATTTTAACTATTTTAATGCTGGGGAGAAGAACAAAAAAAATATACCAATATTAACTAATTAAACATTTTAATGGGAAAATTTTCAACAATATATAAACAAATTGTTCTTAATATTATAAATATTTTGGGAAATATAGGAATTTTTGCTATTGTTTATGTAATGTCTGTACTAGAAAATTTGTTATTTATTGACCAAAAAGTTGAAATTTTAGGCCCTAATCAAGATATTTATTCTCTTTCAAAAATAGCAAATACTATAAGTTACAAAATTTTAACTATTTCAATGCTAGAGAAAAGAACAAAAAAAATATACCAATATTAACTAATTAAACATTTTAATGGAAAAATTTTCAACAATATATAAACAAATTGTTCTTAATATTATAAATATTTTAGGAAGTATAGGAATTTTTACTATTTTTGTTTATAAAGTACTTATTTGCTTATTTTCTAGACCATTTTATTATAAAATTTTATTAAAAAATATTATTAAGCTAGGATTTAATTCTATACTATTGGTTTCTATAGCATCTTTATTTTCTGGAGCTGTTTTATCATTACATATTCATTCTAGTATAGGCAATATTTATTCAGAAACGAAAATAGTACCCGAGATATTAGCACTTTCTATATGGAGAGAATTAGGCCCTGTACTTATATCTTTAGTTATTACTAGCAGGGTAGGATCTGCAATATCTGCTGAAATAGCTACTATGAAAGTCACAGAACAAATAGATGCATTATTTGTTCTTGCTATTAATCCATTAAAATATCTTTTTTCAACTAGAATACTAGCTCTGGTTTTGACTATTCCATTGTTAGTTTTACTTGGTAATGTTATAAGTCTGATTGGTGGAACACTTGTAAGCAAAATAAATTATAATATAGATGTTTACAAATTTGTACTACATATTAGAAATATTTTATCTTTTACAGATTTTTTTTGTACAGCACTTAAGTCTCTTATTTTTTCTATTTTGATTTCATTAATCAGTTGTTTCTTTGGATTTTATGCTGAAAACGGAGCTCAAGGAGTAGGAGATGCAACAATTAAATCTGTTGTTGTATCGTCTATATCCATTTTTATTTTTAATTATATCATTACCTCTTTACTCTTTTTGTAAATACCCAAAGTGAATAAAATGCTAATCAAAATTAAAAATCTTAATTTTTATGTAAAACATCAAGCAGTTTTACATAACATTAATCTTGAAATTGTAAAAAATAGATCTTTATCTATTATAGGTAAATCTGGAGCTGGTAAATCTCTTTTATTAAGGAATATAATTGGAATTTTAACTCCTACTAGTGGAAAAATAGAATATATGGGAATTGATCTAAACAATATTAACTACACCAAAAGAAGTTCTTTTTTAGAAAGAACTGGTTTTCTATTTCAAAATGGAGGATTATTTGATTCTCTAACAGTAGAAGAAAATATTATGTTTTTTTTAAAAAATAACAAAAATTTATCTTCAAAATTAAATGTTAATTTTGATATATTAGAAATTTTAAATTGGGTAGGATTGAATCATAATGTATTGGAACTATACCCATCAGAATTATCGGGTGGTATGTATAAAAGAGTAGCATTAGCAAGAGCTATAGCTCACAAACCTCAAATTTTATTTCTAGACGAGCCTACTACAGGTCTTGATCCTGTCATGAGCTATGCTATAACAAAACTTGTTTTAGATTTAAAAAAGAATTTAGGTATAACTGTAATTTCAGTTACGCACGATATAAAAATGTCCACTATTATATCAGAAGAAATAATTTTTATATCTGAAGGTAAGATATTGTGGCACGGAAATAAAGAGGATTTAGGATTTACTAATCTACCAGAAATAGAGGAATTTCTAAAATTATCAAAATAACCCAATAAACATACATATATATATATATATTAATTAATCAAAATATTTTATTTTGTGAGTAGTAAAAAAAAAGTAATTTTTTTATCTGGAGGGGGTACTGGAGGACATTTTTTCTTAAGTCTTGCTCTCAAAGAACAACTAGTTAAAAATAAAAACTTAGAATTTTACATTTTTACTGATAAAAGATGCAGAAAATACATCCCTAAAAATGAAAAAAATATTTATATAATCAATGTTAAATTGAATTTCAGTAATTTAAGTCATATAATAATTTCTATTTGGAGCAATTTATCCGCTATATTCAAGATTTTTTTTATCTCTTTAAAAACTAATCCTAGGTTGTTAGTATCTTTTGGAGGGTACACAACCATACCTAATCTAATAGTAGCACTCTTGTGTAGAACTAAAATAGTTTTATATGAAGCTAATGCTGTATTAGGAATGACAAATAGGATTTTCATAAAATTTGCTAAATCTCTGTTAATTACTTACGAAAAAGTTTTAAAATTAAATATTAAATACCAAAAAAAAACCCATATTGTTAGTCCTTTAATTATTAAAAATAAGCTCTATAATAATATAAACAATAATGTTCTAGACAAATCAAATACTAATAAATTCACAATACTTATATTGGGAGGAAGTCAAGGAGCTAAAATCTTTTCAACATTAATCACAGATGCAATAATCTCACTCAAAAAGTATAAAAGAACAATTAAAGTATTTCAACAAGCAAAGAAAGAAGATATCAAAACAATAGAGCTTCTATACCAACAACATGGTATTCAACATCAGGTTCAGGATTTTTTTTATAATATTTCTGAAATATTTGCTCAAGCTAATTTAGCTATATCAAGATCCGGAGCATCTACAATAGCAGAGCTTACAGCAAATAATATACCAACAATATTTATTCCACTTCCTACATCAAAAGATCATCATCAATATTATAATGTAGAGGAACTCTTAACTTCTAAAGCAGCTTGGAGATTTACAGAAAATAGTGTTTCTAGCCAAGATGTTGCAAATCAAATTTTAGAGTTAAAACTCTACCCTACAAAATTGAAAATTGCCAAAATGAATTTAAAAGAACATTATAATAAGAAAAAAAAGCACATTTCTAGTGTTATTATGAAAATAATTGGTTAATTTTATCTTAAAATTCTTAAAATATTGTACTTTAATTTAGTATAATAAATAATGAATTTTTAAAATTATTTTAAGTTAGATACTTAAAACATAGAATAACATGAAAATTATTAAACTAATTTACTGTTTTTTAGCTTTATTGTTTTTTGCTGCGTGCTCAAATAAAAACATAATTATACAAGATAAAATAAAACTCAATAACAATATATCAAATAGTTTAACAGATAGAAGAATTCCCCTCTATAATTCTAAATACATAAATCAAGCGAAAAAAAATTTAGCAAATAGCAATTTTTTTCCGTCTCATGAAGATATGGAATTCGTTGACATTAAATCGCTTTATAAAGAGTCTTATTATCAATTACTAATAGAAGATTCAGAAGAATCGAATAAGAACACTTATCATTCTAGAGAAGACTTACTTTATAAAAATAAATTATTAATGTCAAAAATTTCTGAACTAGAAAAAGAAATTCATAAAATTCATACTTCTACTAACAAGAATCTCAAAAATATCCCAAAGAGCAGTAACATAATACTAAATACTAAAAAAACAAATCTTGCAACTAAAAATGGAAATAAAGAAATAAAATCCCAAATAAAAAATCAAAAATCAGAATATCCAAATACTGTAAAATCAAATACGACAAAAAATAATCTTAAGAAGACTATTCAAGATTCAAGAAAAAAAATTTTATCGACATCCAAAAATCTTTATCAAAAACAATTTGATTCCTTTATACAAAACAAAACAATAGCTGCTAAAAAATTAAATCACTCATCTACCCACAATACTCAAAATAAGAAACTAAATACTAATTATAAAAAAGATAAAAAATCAAATGTTCAACTTAGAGCAAATAAACAATCTAACAATCAAAAAAACCAAAATATAGCAAAACCACAACATAAAAATAAATAACTACTAATAGGAAAATAAAACATATCTAGATTCATACAAGCTAGAACTCTGTCCTGATATATAAGACAATCTAGTTCATCATTATTAATTTGAGCAGAATATGTTTTTTATTAAAAATAAAATTCAATTTGTAAGTGCTAACTAATCCTTCTAAAAGATCAAATATTAAACTAAGAAGAATTAAAATAAATTTTTATGGAAATAAAATTTTGTAAAAAATAAGCATAGTTTATCTAAAAAAAGATGATGAGCTATTTTGTGTTATATAAAATTTATATAATACATGGTGTATAAGTGAAATTATAATACTATCTAAATAATTGTAATAAACAGCTAATTTACTATTCTTAATTTTATTTATTATATTTTGTAGCAAGCAACTACTGTTAAAAATTCACTATATGAATTTTTTAAAACATGCTGGGTCTTTTGCTTATATTTTAAATCAATCAAAGAATATTTGAGCAAAATTCTGTACCTCAGAAGTATAAAAGATAATCTTTCAATTGAATGGAAAAATAATATTTAAAGAAAATAAAATTTTCTCAACACAAATTTTTGATAACTAAATAATTTTTTATAATGAAATAAATAATAAAGTTAAACACTAATGCATTTATACATATAATGAAATTTTCTTGAAAACATTCTATAATAATCAAAAAGAGTAAAACATATACTAGACATGAAAGTTAGAGATTCTGTTTTAATATTTAGGAAAATTCTATATCTCAAAACTAGAATTGAGAAATCATGTAAATCTATTATAAAAAATAAATCTCAAAGCAAATTTAGTAAAAATCAAAACTTCTTCAAAAGAAACAATTCACAACTAAGTACAAAAAACAGTTAACATATATTACTTAAAGATCAATTCATGTATAATTTGCTTTATATCGCTTTAATACAATATTTCAACTTTTATGTACTCTTTATAAAAAAGAAAAATCTATCATAAGATTAAACATTCAAAATATTAATTACTTTGTTTCTTGTAAAAAATTTTCCATTAACCTATTATCTGTACTAAGTATTCTGTGCTCTCCTTTTATTGAATAAGATATTTCTGTTGTAGTTAGAAGAGCTTCTTGAGTATTCACATTAGAAGCCTCTAAACTAGAACTTTTGATGTTTGAGTGTTTATTACTTAACCTTGCTGGACCACTTGCATTAGAACTACTAAAAGTTGCTGTTCCTTGTAATTGGAGTTGTTCTGGATTAGTAAAAGTAACCAATCCAATTTTATATAAAGATATTTTTTTATCATTTGTAAATTTTGCATTTACATTACCTTTTTCTATTTCTAATCCTAAATAGTTTTGGAAATCACTTCCATTTTGTTTGATAGTTACTTGAGAAGAATTTTCTTTCATAGATTGCATCAATATTGTTGGAGTATGTATTATTATATCTTGTTCATAAATTTTAGTAGATATTTCTGTAATGGGGATTACAGGTCTATTGGTATTTTTATCAATTGTTGCTTCTTGTCTATATAACGTGCTTTGTTGTGTATCATCTAAGATTAAAATTTCGATTTTTTTATCTTCTTTTGCCCCTAGTTGATTTATTTGTAAAACTGCTGTATGGCTTGTTCCCATTTTATCATATATATTTATAATTTGTTCAATAATTTTGTGTTTTGATTGATTGGATTGTGATGCTTGTAGATCTTGTGTTTGATTTGGTTGTGATGTTGTTTCTTGTGATACAAATTCATCAAAATTGATTATAAGATCTAGATGTAATTCTGAAGTAGATTGAATTGTAGATAATGCATCAGTTTGAATGTGAACTCTTTCTAATTGATCCCAATTTTGAATAGATTGATTTTCTGTATTTGTGTAAATATTTTTTGCTAAAAGGTAATAACCTTGATCATTTTTTATATAACCCTCAGCATCGTGTCTAAAAGTTCCATTTCTAGTATAGAAGATTTGATTATTATTGTCTTGCACTACAAAAAGTTCTTCTCCTAATATTGCTAAATCTAAATCATTATCTGTTTTATTGATAGTACCCTGCGTATAATCCATTTTATATGTTGTTTCTACGTAATTTGCAAATGTTGTTAAAGGATGGCTTTGATCAAAATGTACAATTTTCTTAGCGCCTGTTACTGATTCATTATTGATGTTGCTTGATTGTGTTTTTAATTTACTGTTTAAATTATTTAAATGTAGACTCATTTGTTATTTCCCCTGAGAATATTTGTTATTATAAAATCTGCTTTATTACTTAATTAAATATATAAAATGTTAATGCATCAAATATTTAAATTTATTTTTTATCAAATAATTTATAAAATGTGTTTTTTGTATTTTTAATAAGCAAAGATCAAAAGTTAATAATACAATGATTAAGACATAAAGAATTTTTTCAAGTATAATCGAATATAAAACCGAATCTTGTGATTTATTTTATACTAAGATCGTAAAAACATTCTAGATCATTTAATGCAAAAATTTATAAACTCAGACTTATTTCAAAGTCTGATAAGGAAAGTTGATAAATATCAAAACTTGATAAATGAATAACATCAATCTTCACAAAATCAATATCTTTATATTAACTAAAATTTAATAATAAGTATATATAATGAAATATTGATTTGTTTATTAACTAAAAATTTTTTAATATATAGAAGATCAAGACATTAAATTGCAGAAAAAAAACATCATATCTAACAATGCAAAAGCAACTAAGTCAAAATTGAATACAAATTTAAGAAAAATATTCCATCATCTCCATCAAATAACTATTTTCCTGAATTTTATGATATTTGGATAATAAATATATAATTTTAATTATCTAGATTAATTGTAATAAAAAGTCTTTCAATGTTATAAATTAAAAATTTTGAAACAATATTCCCAATTATCAATTTATAAAATTTTTTAGACCAATAAATTTTATTCCACTAACAGATCCTGAATATAAATCTGTATAAATTCTCTATTGTTCCATTTTCTAAATTTGATCCTTCCTAAGATAGAATATCTTAAAGATTCATTATATTTCAATAAGAATTCTGCTATTGGCGTCTTCAGTACATTGAAAGCTATTGCGTATAATACATGTGATGCTTTGGTTAATATAGAATCCTTTAATACCAAAGAGATATGTGAATTTTTTAAAATTTTTGTCTCTACTATATAAAAATCAGAAATTTTGAATATTGGTTCTGGATTTCCTACACCATGAGGTTCAAGTTCTAATATTGCTCTTATGAAACGTTCTGTAATAGAGCTAACTCTTAAATGCATATCATAAAACCTAATTTCTTTTTTATAAGTGGCTAAATCACTTTGTACAGAATCTTTAAGAAAATTATGAAATTTATTAATCATATTTCTATGAATAGAAAATCCTGCAGCCATCTTGTGCCCCCCTCCTTTAATAAGTAGGTTTTGTGATTTAGCATTAAGTATTTTTTCACTTATATTGATATGTTTTACAGATCTACAAGAAGCAGTACCAATATTTTCTTGAATAGAAATTACTATTGCTAATTTTGAATATTTTTCTTTTAGTCTTGCAGAAATAATTCCAATAACTCCTTTATGCCAATTCTCTCCTACAACTAATATTAAAGGATCATTCTTTTGTGTTTCTGCTTTTAATAAAGCTTCTTGAAGAACTTCATTCTCTATATTTTGTCTAGATTTATTCAAATCAAAAAGCTCTTGAGCTAATTCAGACGCTTCCTTATATGACTCAGTAGAAAGTAATTCACTGCCAATAGATGAATTACCAATTCTACCCCCAGCATTGATTTGTGGACCTAACAAAAAAGATAAATCACTACTATCAATTTTTTCCATATTACTTAAAGATAATCTACACAAGGTTTTATAACCTACATTCTTAGATTGAGTAGATACCAGCAAACCCTGTTTTACAAGTGCTCTATTCAAAAGATCTAATTTCACTACATCACAAATTGTGCCAAGAGCTACTATATCAAGTTGCTCTATTAAATTTGGAATCACTATATTTTTTTCATCAAAAAATTTTTGGACCTTTAGTTTAGATATTAAAGCTACCAAAAACAAAAAACTTACTCCAACTGCAGCTAAATTCTTATAATCAGTTTTTTCATCGTACCTATTAGGATTTACTATTGCTAGAACTTTAGGCAGTTTATTAGATGTGATATGGTGATCTAAAATTATAGAATCTAAGCCTAGTTTCTCTGCATATTCAAATTCTTCTATAGCAGATGAACCACAGTCAACACTAATTAATAAATTGCTTTCATAAGCAATCTTCTCTAGAGCTTTGACATTTGGACCATATCCCTCATCTCTCTGCGGAATATATATTTTACTATTTATCTTTAGTAACCTAAAGATATTTTTTAATAATGCTGCAGATGTTGCACCATCAACATCGTAATCTGCTAAAATATGAATTTTTTCCTGATTTTTTATTGCAAATATAGTTCTAGTCACAGCTTTATCCATATCTAATAAATCAAAAGGATTAGGAAGTAAATTCTTGATTTTAGGATTTACATAATCCTTTGCTTCTGTTAAAGATTCTACTCTAGAAGAAATAAGTTTAGATGTAACATCAGAAAAATTAAAATATTGAGAAATTTGTGAAATTAATTTCTCATCAAACTCTCGTATTTGCCAATTTTCATCTAACACTGAATGTTCTAATTTCTTATTTATTTGCATTTTACTTAATAATCAATAAATAAATGGTAATGATGTCAAATCTATAAAACTCTCAATAAAAATATGATAATTTCTTATTGAGATTTACAGATTTATAGATATTATAATCTATATTTCTCTGTTTACAGTTATACGTATAAAAAAAATATTATTATGCGTTGTTTTTTGTGTTTTAGTACTCAAAGTAATTATTATAGAATATGAAAAATAAGAATTAATATCTTGAAAAATTAATGATCAATAAATATAAAATAAAAAGCAATAATATTGAACTTTTTCAGTTTAGGATGCGGGATTGGTTAAATATTAATTAAAAAATGGCTTTTTAAAATAAGAATTTAGAACTATCTTGATAATAAATACAAATGCTGTAATATATCAATTAGTCCTCGATAGCTCAGTGGTAGAGCAAATGGCTGTTAACCATTTGGTCGCTGGTTCGAATCCAGCTCGAGGAGCCAACATTTAGCTAGCAATTTAAGTAAAAATTTATTCTATTTTTTAGAGCAACTGATAGAAGTTTTTACCCTAGTACTTATATCGATTTGATATTATACACAATGCCTTATCATAAACTATCCTTACCGCACAAAACCTTAATGCAAAAAAAAATTGAAATCCAAAAATTGCTATTATGCTTTTGTAAAATATATTTTGCTCTTTCAATTTCTCATTGTAAATTGGATGACATTTACCCTAAAGTAGATTTTTTATAAAATACAACAACTATCAATATAAAATATATATAATATAACTTATAAAGTACAAGAGATACAAAATACCTATTGCGTATACCTCTTGTTTTTACATGTGATATTTGTAATGCTTCAAATACAGAATTAACAGAATTTAATAGAGAAGAAACCCATATGAATTTAATTAATATAATATTATATCCACAAAATATCTATATCTACTCTTGTAAACCAGTTAAAAGGAATTTTTAGTAAAATGTTCAGAACAAATTTTGTAAGCTTAACAAAAAAGTATAACAGAAAGAATAATTCTGCAATATAAAGCAGAATTGATTTGCTGGATCAGTAAGAATAGATAATGTTAAGATTTAAAACAGTACATAAGAAAATCCAGAGCTCCATTAAAACAAACACACCCTAACTACAAGCCTTTAAGTGAGAAGGGCAGGTACTTTTTACTAAATCTTTATCAAATTCTATCTACTAAAGTTAATTTTAAATAGATATTATTCTATAGATATAAAATTAAAAATTTTCAAAAACTGCTTAATAAAGTTATATTCTTTTGTCTTTGGATGGTAGGTATTTAAAAAACTATCTTGCTTCAAATGATCAATCATAAAATTCACAATGAAATAATGAGATCATCATCTTTTATACACTCACATTCAAATTTTTCTATATCATAAGAAATTTTTTGACAATTTGTATATGTAATGTTGTTACATGTTAAATTGAACACATCTTCATTAAATTGCACTTTATTTTCCTCCTGATGATAAATATCATAAGATTCTTGCTCCTCTGTGTTGAAAAATAATTCTGTAAAATATCTATAACTTTTTTTTATTGAACATTTCAATATATTCCAAACAAATTTTACAGGACGAAAAAGACAATCTCCTCTTTCTTCCGAATCATTGAATTCAATGCTAGTAGATGAATCTTGATCAGAAGTAATTTGATTACTTGCCATAAAATACTCATCACTAATAATATTTTGAAAACCTATATTATTTTTTTCTGCTAAAAAAATGGAATCTTGTAAAATTTCTGTTCTATCATCCAGCTGATTTTCTGTTAAATCTTGAACACTTGTTTGTTCAAAAATTTTTGTACCTATTATTCTATCTAATTCTTCAAATCTTTCTGATTTTTGTAATTTGCTTGAACAACTATAAGTGTTATTATTTATTATTACTTCTTCAAGAAAAATACTAAATCTTGTTTGATTATGATCATTATAATCAAAATCTTTTTCTACTATGTCATAAATAATGGCTTTTGATACAACTATAAAATACTCTTCACTAATAATATTTTGAAAACCTATATTATTTTTTTCTGCTAAAAAAATGGAATCTTCTAAAATTTCTGTTCTATCATCCAACTGATTTTCTGTTAAATCTTGAACACTTGTTTGTTCAAAAATTTTTGTACCTATTATTCTATCTAATTCTTCAAATCTTTCTGATTTTTGTAATTTGCTTGAATAACTATAAGTATCATTAATTTGTATGTTTTTTATTATTACTTTTTTAAAAAAAATACTATCATTATGATCAAATTTGTTTTTTAAAATGTAATAATAGGGGGGGACATAATAATTAAAATTTTCTAAATATTTATATATATGATATTTTATAAATTTTAATTTATTAAGAATAAAATATGCAAAATATAAATCTTTCTTTTGTTTCTCTTCATGATTTTCATTTCTTTGATTTGTAAAATTTCCTTTTAATGCATTATTTTTTTCAAAATTTTTACAAAAATCTCTAACTCTTAATAAGAGAAAGAGAATAGTTGAAGCAAGCTTTATAAAATTCCAAAGAGAATTTTGTTTCCTTGTGTGAAAAGATTTTATATAAAATTCAATTTTATAATTTTGTGTATTGAAAATTTTAGCATCATTTTTTGATTCATAATGCTTATTTCTTAAATATTTATATATCTGCTTTATTGTTAATAAATACCTATTAAAGCTCAATAAAAAGAAAAAAATATATTTTACATTTATTAAATGAAAAAGATATTTATGAGAATTAGTAAAATCCTGTTTAATATAATAAATATTATTAATTTTATTTAAATCAAGAATTTTATTAAAAATATTTATATATTTACAAGAAATATTATGTTTATTTTTATTCATATTTTGATAGCGTTAAAAGTAAAGATTTTTTAATACTTAAATTCAAAACTATATATTTTTAAAAAAAATTACAATAAAAAAATCATTTTTTCATCATTTATCTATTTATTAATAATTTTTTATACTAATAGTTTATTAAGTGTAGATTTTTGATCTCTTATTTGTATACTTATGTTAATTCATATTGAAAAGAAATTTGTATAAAATTGCTATTATTAATTGTATTACTACGCTACTTTAAAGAGTAAAAAAATAAAATGTATCATCTAATGCTTAATTAAATTTTAAATACATAAAAATCAAAATTTGAACATGAAACTTTTTGATATTAGAAATATTTGTTATTCTTCATACAACTTATACTCTATTAATATAGGATTAATCTAAAGTAGATATTTATTTTTTTAAATTATATGGAATATTTTTAATTTTTGATATCAATTAAAATTTTGACTTATTATCCGTTTTTTTACTAAAAGTTAAAATCTTATGAAAACGAGGTCCTGAAAAAATTTTATAAAATCCTAGATTCTCTAGTTATTGTGTAAATATAATTATTGTTAAATTACTTTATATATTTTAAAACAACATATTTAAAACCAAAATAGACATCTCTAATGTGTTTCTCTTTCCTATAAATAATATTTCAGTTCTATCAAATGGATAAAAATAACAATACTAACACAATATAATTTTGCTTCTATATTTACACAATCTCGAATCTTAGGTATGTGTGTTTAAAATCTGTTTTTCATCCTTTACTTTAATTTATACTTGTTATTTATTAATTAAATTAAGTAAAATTCTTATTGCTGCATTATATTTTCTAATTTTTTATTATAGTTAATTACTACAATCTAATTTTGTAAAAATTGTACATAAAGGAGTGAGTAATTAATGTAGAAAGAGTAGTTGTTGTGAATTAGAAAATTATTGTGAATTAGAAGAAAATATTTCAATCTCACACGAAAAAATTTTAGAGAAAGAGATAATTTGCCAGAAATAATTACTTATTTTGAGCTCTGGACTAATAATAAAAAAGAACATAATAAACTTGTAGAAGTAAATAAAATAAAAACTCATAAACTCAATAAAGAATTGGTAACGTAAAAAAATTCCTTGAAATTCTTTTTCTAAAAAAATTCTCAATGCTTGAAAACTAGCTTGCTAAAATATTTAACTAATAGTATTTGAACTAAATACAAATTTCTATACTATAAACGTTGTGTTTAAGAAATTTGTATAAAAATTTTTAAACGAATTTTTAGAAGAGAAAATAGACATTGCAAAAAGTAAAGTGCGC
The DNA here is from genome assembly GCA_964554285.1 of uncultured Rickettsia sp. GTDB lineage: Bacteria > Pseudomonadota > Alphaproteobacteria > Rickettsiales > Rickettsiaceae > JADHZC01. The sequence goes on along the minus strand of CAZKNN010000008.1, from coordinate 25,787 downwards.
TTTCAAAACTAAATATGTTTATCTTGTTAACAAAATGCATAAGCACTTATAATGCATAAGCACTTATAAAAGAAAAATATATTTTTAATGTTTTATATACAAAAATATATTCACACAAAGATCAGAAATAAAAAGCAACAATACATGTAAAACCTTCACCAATTTGACTATTTGCTTAAGTATTGTAAATCTTGTACTAGAAATGATAAAAGAAAAGTTGTATGCTTTGATTTATAAAATATTAAGCAATTATAATAGTTAATTAGAGTTTAGTATATGAATGTTCCAAATTCCAATATTATTAAAAATAATTTTTCTATATTTACTGTGTGGGAATCGTCTGATCTTGTAACACAAATAATAATTTTTATATTGTTCTTTTCTTCTATATGTACATGGTTTCTTTTTATATCTAAATTTTTAAAAATTCGCTATATAAAACGTAAAATGGATAATTTTAGAGCAAAATTTAATCACGAAAAACATTTACAAACTATTTACAATAATATTAGAAAAAGGGACGATGATCCTCTTTCAATAATATTTCTTTATTCTATGAGAGAATTAGAATCTAGTGAAATTGATCTTTCTAAAGCAGAAAAGTTAGATAATATCAAAAAATCTTCTCAAATACCCTACAAAGAAATTTTAGATGATCTATACAAAAACATTTCTATATTAGGTACTGTAGCTTCTGTATCTCCTTTTATAGGTCTTTTAGGAACTATTATAGGGATAATAAATAGCTTTCAATCCATAGCTTCTAGTAAAAGTGCTAATATTAGCATTGTAGCGCCTGGAATAGCAGAAGCACTCTTTGTAACCGCTTTAGGCTTATTTGTAGCTATCCCAGCTTTAATATTCTTTAATTATCTGATGAACATGTTAGAAACAATAGAAAATAAATCTGAAAATTTTATGGAAGAATTATATTTAGTATTGTCTAAGATATTTTATAAATCTTAATTTTGATTAAATAATGAATAGAGTTTTAAAATTAAATTACGTTTGATATGAGAAATTCTAGAATGAAATTCCACTCACCTATTAATCAAATAAATGTCACTCCTATAGTAGATGTGATGTTAGTGCTGTTAGTAATTTTTATGTTAACTACTCCTATGCTTATTAATGGATTAGATGTTGATCTTCCTAAATCAGATACTAAAATCTTACAAGACGCTAATGATCATTTAGTAGTTACAATCAATAAAGAGAAAAAATTCTTTTTACAAGATACAGAATTTTCTGAACATAATTTACAGGTTAAAATATCCCATCTAATAAAAGATAATCCTAATTTAAGAATTTTAGTAAAAGCGGATAAAAATATTTTTTATGGAGATGTAATGGCACTTATTTCCTCCATGTACAAAGTAGGTGCAATTCATCTATCTCTACTTTCTGATACAGAAGAATGATTGTTGAATGCAGAAGAATTACAGATTTTTTTCATTTATTATATCAATTTTTTTTCATATTATTATATTATTCTCTTTTAGCTTTGAAGTAAGCAAAAAGAAACAAATTAATAACATTAGTATTAACATTTTACCAAAAAATTTTATAGTACATAAGGATTTATTCATAGCCCCTGATACAAAGAAAAAAATCACTGATACCAAAGAATCAAAAAATAATGTTTACAAAACAACACCAAATACAAATTCTGAACTACCTAAAAAAAGTAAAAAAATAGAATCTTCAAAAAAAAATCCTAATGTGAATGTAAATAATACAAGCGCTAAAATTGATAAATCTCTAAATAAGACAAATTCTAAGACTAATAATAATTCATCTAAAACTGCTACAAAAAATCCTCAAAACAAAAATGCTTCTTCCAAGAAAGCTTCAGACAATAGCAAATTAACTAAGAATCATGCTCCTCAAAAAAAAATTATGAAAAAAGAACAAGAAACTCAAAAGAATAAAGAAATAGATAATCACGAAATGGACCCTATTTCATCTACTCTAAGAAGCTTAGAAGAAACAAGTATTTCTAATAATCCAGGTAAATTAGTAAAAAATTCTCAAACGAGCTTAGATCCAAAATCGATCATTAAAGCCAAAATAGAGGAAAATTGGTTTCATCAGGTTAATCTAGAAAAAAACAACATTACAATAGAGATTTTAGTGAGAGTGTTAATAGCTAAAGATAAAAAAATTAGCAATGTAAAGATAAAAGATGTAAAATGTTCTGCGGATCAAGAAATTTGTAATATTTTAGTAGAAAGTGCTGTGAAGGCTATATTCTTATCTAGTCCTATACAAGAACTTAATGAAGAAGATTATGAATTGTGGAAAGATTTTGAATTATTATTTGATCCTTCAAAAAATTAATTTAAAGAATAATTTAGATTTTAGTTTTAATGCAAAAAATAATTAGATTAGTTATCATTTTAGTGATACTCAGTGTTAATAACATATATTCTACAGATAGAATAAATATTAATCAGAGTAATTTTTCTAAGGTGAGACTAGCTCTTAACCTAAATTTGAATAATACATTTGTTTTTACGGATATAATGCATAATTTATATAGAACTATCTCAAATGATCTTTTAAGTAATAATTTATTTGAAGTGTTAAAACCAGAATTATTTATAGAATATAAATATGGAGTTGATCATATACCCAATTTTTCTTCTTGGAAAGCTATAAATACTAACTTAGTATTGAATTTATCTATCAAAAAACAATCTCAAGACAGTTTTTATATTTCTTTTATATTATGGGATGTTATTTTGAAAAAATCTGTTATTAAAAAACTTAACCTTGAAGTAAAGAAAATAGATTTAAGAAAACTAGGACATTTTATAAGCGACTTGATTTATGAATATTCTACTGGGTATGAAGGATATTTTAATAGTAAAATATTGTATATTGCAGAATCAGGAAAATATAAAAATAGAATTAAAAGAATAGCTATTATGGATTATGATGGTAGTAATCATAAGTATTTGACTGATGGTAAAAATATAGTTTCTTCTCCTAAATTTTTTCCTGATGAGAAGAAAATTTTATACGTCATGTATCAAAATAATATGCCAAATCTTGTAATCATGGATTTAGAAACCAAAAAATTACACATTATAAGTAAAATAGGCAATATTTCTTTTGCTCCTGAGATATCTCCTAATGGAGAAGAGATTATTTTTTCCATAGCACAAAATGGAGAATCACATATATACGAGTATAAAATATCTGATAAATCACTAAAACAACTTACTTTTGGGAATCATATCAATACCTCTCCTTGTTATTCTCCTTGTAAAAAATATATAATTTTCAATTCTAATAAATATAGTACAAGAGATCTGTTTGTTCTCAGAAGATCTGATAATAAAATTTTCAAACTTACACAATCTTCTAGTTCTTACGCAGAGCCAAAATGGTCTGTAAAAAATTGGATAGCGTTTACTAAAATTCATAGAACTTTAGGTTTTACAATTGGGGTCTTCAATATTGAAGATAAAAATCTTCAATATTCAGAAAGAATAATAGCTACTGCCTATTTAGTAGAAAATCCTGTATGGAACAAAAATGGGAGAATGCTACTGTTTACTAAAGGATCAAGATTACACCCTCAAATGAAAGATAAGCAATTTATGGAATATGATATAAAGAATCTTCATAAATTATATATAATAGATGCATTTGGGATTTACGGAGAACATATAATCAATACCCCAGGAGATGCATCAGACGCTGATTGGTCAAAATCTTCCCATAAATTTCAGTGAAATAATAAAATTAATTATACTTTTTATAGATTAAATATAAAGAAAACTACACTTGAGAATTTGTTTAAGATTCTTTCTATATATTTTTAAGAAACATTTGTAAACTTGCACAATCTTCTAGTTCTTAAGCAGAGCCAAAATGGTCTGTAAAAAATTGGATAACAGATAAGAATCTATAAAAAGATTAATAGACAATTAAAATCCATAATCTTATATACATCTAATATTGAAATAATTATGATTCATATTAGGTACTGGCATAAATGCTTTACTAAATTGATTATTCTGCATTCTAATAATGAACACTAAAATTTCACTTCCTAAAAAAGCTTTAACATTAACAACAATGAAAAGCAATAAATAAATCACCGCAAACAGTATTTTATCACTTATTAAACGGTATTTGATAAAGATTGCGTAACCTTTTTTTAATTTCTTGACTTGTCATGACATTATTCTCATTATCAGAAAATTTACTTATACTCTCTATTATAGAATTTGCTTTATTAATAATCAAACTATTGGTTGCATTATCAAGATTTACTATTTTTTTTTGCAATTCATTGATTTTCATATGTTCATCATTTACTCTCTTTACAATCAATTCCAAATTTTGAAAAATATTCTCGAGTGAATTTACACAAGATCTAATTTCATGATTATCTGCTACAAGACGTTTCAAATAGTCTCCATCACTCAAATTATTTAAAATCTTGACTAGGTTTTGAATATTAGGATCAGAAGCATACAAAAACTCTGTCCTTATTTTTGTTCCTTGAATATTTATAGTATTGCGATCTTCTAAGGTCTTGTTCAACCCAAAAGTAAGATCTTGATTGTAACTCATAGGTTTTTGATTATTTAACCCTCCAAAAACAAATACATTGCTATTGTCATGTTTTGCACAAATAATATCTTCAAATTGAATTTTTGAATCTGCAATTTGTCTTTCTAAAGAACTAGAATCGTAATTAATAATTTCTTGTTGTAATGTTAATTGCAATTTTTCTACTACATTATTTTGCAATAGCTTTAAATAATTTTGTTGTACCTTTAAATTAGCATCATGATGTTCTACTTGATGTTTAATTGTTTCCGATCGTTCCTGATATAGCAATGCATTTTCAACTTTTGGTCTTTCTTGAGAAGATGTATCTAGCATCAAATATTTATAATCATGATCTGTGTGCATCTTACCTTCCTTCCAAATATCCTTTACTGCTCTCTGATAAGACTCATATGCTTGACTTTGATAAGTAACCTTCTTTTCTTTAAGTTTGAGTGTATCATTCGTAAAAGCAATGTGAGGAGTGTAGTTAATTTTAACCATAAGATAATGTTAATTTATAATTTTAAAAAAATCATCAATAGTTTGCATATAAACTTTTAATACTGAAAATTGCCATTGTATTTGAGAAAAATTTTCTGTTATCTGAGTGTTTCTTTCAATAATAATCTGATCAGAGGTTGGGGAATTAAATGATATATCTTGTAAATAACCTAAAAAAGATGCTTTTTTTTGCTTTGCAGATTCAATTATTTTTGCTACATTATAAGAGTTTAGTTTGATCTTATTCTCTAAATTACTATCATTCAAAAGAGAATTGACCCTATAAAAAAAATTACTATGAGGACTAATTTCGTAAAGAATTTGTTTATCCTCATATTTTTCAGCACTATATTTTATAACTTCTGAAATATATGTTTGCTTTTTATTGCTAAAATCTATTAATTGATCATTTATTGCATAGATATTGTCAGAATAATTGTAATACACAAGATCTAACAATCCGGATTTTTCTAAAAATCTCTCAGATTTATGTATAAAAACAGAATGGTTATTGTTAACATCATTTTGCATCTTTAAATCTAAAAATGATAAATTAGAATCACCTTGTTTTATAAAGCTAGAATGGACAGTTTGTTCTTGATTACTAGGTTTGTGTACCTTTAAATTTCCTCCTGATGATAAATCATTATTAGCAAAAAAATAATTATTTTGAGTTCCACCCGTGTTTAGATCAAATTGTATTTTAATATTGTTACTCTCTGGAATTTCTTCTCCTGAAGTATTTGTTAAAGATAGTTGAATAATTATTTCTGTTTGATGCGGAATATCATCAGTATTTAAATTTCCAATTTTAAAGATTGCAGAATTTTCTTGATCTATAGTGAAGTATTCGTCATTTAAAAGTTTAATGTCATTTCCTTGTAAATCTTTGTAAGAAACACTCTTAATTTTAACATGTGCGGTTTGAAAACCATTACCTTCAACCTCTAATATTAAATCTTGATTGGTATTTTTTACTAAAACAACATTATTAATTTCAGCTTGATCATTTAAATCATTTATTAAGCCTATTTTTACTTGATTATTTGATCTTTTAAAATCTAGCTCATAATTCATAGCTTCTACTATATGAGCAAATGTAGTTTCTTTAGTATCTATACCCCAAATTTTTGATATTTTATCTTGATTAATGCAGTATTTTTGATCTGCACTATACGTTAAAGCATCAACATTTGGCAGATTATTATGTTGCACTATAAATAATTCAATTGGATTATTTTCTAAATCAAATACATGATTTGCGTCTAATAGCTTACTACCTGTAAGATGGTTATTCCCATGCAAAATATTTTCACTACAGGCTCTGTTCACAGAATTTATAATAGAATTAAATGACTCTGAAAATTCCTTAGATAAAACTTCTATAATCTTATTCTCATTAATCCAAGCCTGTAACCATCCACCATAATCTTTATTTTGAAGTGAATACAAATCTAATGAATACTTGTAATTTTCTATATTACGCCAATTATGAAAAGAAATTTCTACTTTACCCATATCATTGCCAATGAAATCATTAACATTGTCTAACCTATAAGCAGTAAAATCCAATCGAGCAAGGTACTCTTGAGTTAATAAATTAGCTCTTAACATAGGAGAATATATCTTTTCTACTGCTCCAGTATTTTTATATTGCACATCTAAATCTATTATCTGAGATAATTCACTAATCTCTTTATCAATAGCATCTAAAATAGAAAAATCCTTATGCCCTACTACTTCAAGAGTATGATTTAATTGATCAATAGTTGATATATGTTGATTTACTATAGTCAAATGCTTTTTTATATCATCTATTGTTCTATTTTTAACATGCAAAATGTTATCATAAAAATCTTTATGAAGAGTAAATGCTTCTTGGAATTTTTTTTGCATTTCTAATAAACTCAACTCTTTTTGTTGTGAAGAGGTTACACTTAATGTTTGTATATCATTTAATATTTTATAAGTATAGAATATTCCATTCTCGTCAAAAAGCGGGACAGAAATTTCATTTATTAAATATTCTGCCATTTCGTATTTAGAAGATTCCGATATCAATTTATTATGTTGTTCCTTTTGAACATTAGTTTTAATATTTTGAGGCTTTTCTAAAATATTTCCTTGTTTATCTTTTACAAGTTGAGTCTGTGTTCTCTGCGGATCTTCTGCGTAATTTGCATTCTTGAAATTATTTTCTAAATTCTTGTAAATAAAATTCAAAGACTCTTTACTTGTTTGAATAAGATTCATAAACCCTCCTTAAGATTTAAAAGATATTTGTTGTAAAACACATTCTGCAAAATGCGATTGATAAAATTCTCCGATAAAATCTGAGTCTTTATCCATGAATAGAAATTTTTCAATTGTAGGTTTGAAAATTAATTTCATAAATTCTGATTCTAGAATCTTGTATTGAGAATTGTTCGCAATTTTTTTTGTTAGATATTCGTAGGAATAATTTATATCACGAAAATCATAATGATTTTTTTGTAAAACTAAAGAAGCTTCCATATTTTCTTAACACATAAAATTATTTATTTATCAAAAGATCATTAATACTCTCTACTTATCTAACTTCAATTATAGCATCAAGAGCTCCAACCATCTTCAAATTATACAGAATATTAATAATATCCCTAGGCCACACACCCAATTTATTAAGACCATTCACTAAATCTCCTAACGAAGTGCTTTCTTTTAAGTGATGCATATTCATTCCTCTTAATTGATCAATGCTTCTATTAATATTCTCTAGTTGATCTTGATCTGTGTCTCCAGGAGCAATATTCTCTAGGTAATTTTTAGCACCTATATTAATTACTAAATTACCTTGAGCTATTGCAACTGGCTTAATATACACTTGCTCTCCTATTACTATTGTTCCTGTTGCTTCATTTATAACTATTTTAGCTTTAGTGTCTGTTGTTACCTTTATAGATTCTATCTTAGATATAAATTCAATTGATTTATTTCTATGACTTTGAGGCACAATAATCTTGATTGTTCCTGGATCGATAGCTTTTGCTACATTACCTGTAATATTATTGTTAATAGCTTTCTCTACTGAAACAGCTGTAGAAAAATCTGGAGAATTAAGAGATAGATACAATATTTCAAGTTGAGTTATATCAAAACTACTAGTTTTTTCTACTATAGCTCCATTTTGGACATATCCATTAGTTTCTATAAGTCTATTTTTAGTTCTTACATCCTGAGAAATTTCTGTAGTCTCATTCATAGAAATACTACCTTGAGCTACTGCATATACATTACCATCCGCAGCAAGCAAAGGGGTAGCCAATAATATACCCCCCTTAAGGCTTTTAGCATCACCTATAGCACTAACATTAATATCTATACGATTCCCTTGTCTTACAAAAGGAGGAAAATTTGCTGTAACAATTACAGCAGCTATGTTTTTAGTATTGATATTAGAACCATTCAAATTTATGCCTAGTTTTTCTAAAAAATCTGATAATCTTTTTTCAGTAAAAATAGCGTTTTTTAAATTATCTCCAGTACCTTTTAATCCTGCTACAATACCGTATCCTACCAAAATATTATCCCTCACCCCTTCAAAATTAGCCATATCTTTTATTCTTGTCTCTACTGCGTAAAGTGATTGAAAAATCAAGCCTGCACACAATAAAAGAGCAATTTTAAACATCGAAAGATTAATTTCTTAATAAAAATAATTATTTAAATGAATTATATAATAATTATTACTTTTACTAAATTATTTTACGATTTTATTTAACTATATTACTAATTTTTGTGTCCTATTTTCAATGTAAGCATTATCAAGTTTAAGGTAGACAACATAATGAAATAATATGCAAGATAATCTGTAGTATGAAAATTTTCCCATAAAGTCAGCATTATTACTCCTACAGATCCACCAACAAATTTATTACCAATACTATAAGTGAGGTGATAGATAAAATATCTTTGCTTTATATTTTTTATAATTTGATAAATATACACATCTTGTAACAAAGAACTAGATACCCCTAAAAATACAAAAAAAAGTTTTATAAGATTTATGTATGTCAAATCTAAAATTAATAAAAAGCGAAATAAAGGAATCACTATAAAAATAATTAAAAGCATAAAAGCTATAATTAATTTTCTCAAATTAATTCTAAAAATAGTAACAAGTTTTGTAACTAAAACTATTATACATACGTCTATTAATAATAAATAAGAATTTCCAAACAAAATTCTTTCTACGGTAATTTCATTACTATTATAATTTACAACAAAATAATCTAAGAAGAAAAAGGTAAAATTATATATACTATAAGGTAAGGATTGTAGTACTAAGTTTAGTAAAAAAATTGAAATATATTTTCTATTGAAAACTTTATTTTTACAATAAACTCTATTGAAGGATTCAGTATTGTTGAATAAAAAAAATTTTTTTCTTCTTATCAGAGAAACACCTAACATCAAAAATAATAAAATAACTAACATAATTCTCCACAGTAAAATACTCATCTCTCCGAATATATGAACAAAATTAAATACAAAATATGCGGCTGATATTGCAAACATAGTAGTTAAATTATAAGGAAGTTTTTTATTGAGCATATCATAAGAATTATTATGCCTATTAATATCCATAATATTCATATTAGAAAGAGAACTTTCTCCTCCTTGAAAAATAGACTGAAGTGTTCTACCAAAAATTAGAAAGTAAGTAGATAAGATTCCTATATTACAATACCCAGGATTGATTATAAATATTACAGTTGAAAGAGCAATTCCAAAAAAAGTGAGTTGAAGTAACAGATAAGGAAGATATTTGGTAGCTAAATACCCAAAAATTATACTACCAAAAAATTTTGCGTAGGTAAAGATCATTTTACTCCAAGAAATTATAAATAAATTATCTTGAGTAGTACTATCTGGAAAGTAAAAAAATGATATAAAAGTAAGAAAAGACCAATAGAGGTAATACTCAAATTGAGATATAAAATTCCCTACAATAATAACCCATACTCTAAAATTTATATTTATTTTTTTATGAAGTAACATTCATGAATAATGTGTTTAAATATTGAAAATATAACAATATATATTATTATATCCATAACTACTAATTAAGATATATATTCCTTCTAACGGTTAGTCTTACAGTATTTTTACTAACAGTTTAAAACAACTTATTTACAAATCAAAATTTGATTTAACATTAATTATGCGAAACACAGATTCTAAACTAGAAAAATTTAATTGGTATGGAATGTATTATCTTTCATTAAGAGAGGTAAGGAGATTTTTAAGAGTCTATCACCAAACAATTATAGGTCCTGTAGTAAGCGCTATGTTATTTTTATTAATATTCGCATTTGCTACAAAAAAAAACATTACTTCAGAAGAAAATTTAAATTTCATCGGTTATGGAATCATAATTATGAGTATTATACAAAATGCTTTTGCAAACAGTTCTTCTTCTTTGATTATGTTTAAAATACTTGGATATATTATAGACATACTTATTCCTCCTCTTGGAAGCACTGAAATCCTATTAGCTTTTATTATAGGGGCTGTTATGAGAGCTATCATAGTTGGCGTAAGCGTGGGTTTTGCTTTAGCAGTCTTAATAAATTTTCAACTATACAATATTTATTCACTAATCTCTTTTACAATACTAGGTTCTGTCTTATTATCTCAACTTGGAATTCTTTCAGGCATTATATCTAAGAGTTTTGAACAAAATACAGCTTTTGCAAATTATGTAATTATGCCATTCTCTTTTTTATCAGGCACTTTCTATTCAGTAAAGAATCTCACTCCGACCCTGCAAACATTCAATCTTGCTAATCCTTTTTTCTATATTATTGATGGCTTTAGATTTAGTTTTATGAATCATCATGAAAGTAATCTACAAATAGGATTAATTTACTTGTTTATTCTCAATATAGTGCTTTTTATAATTTTAAAATCTATATTCAATTCAGGGTGGAGAATTAAAAATTAATCACTGCAATTCATAACTTATAAATGATGAAAATTCATTTAATATATAGCGTGTAGAATATTACAGCTTGTAGAATATCAAAAAACTCAATAGTGCAGGATTATTAGAGGCAAGACCAACCTAAATTTTTTCTGTTTTAATTCTATACAAAAATCTACAATGACCTGCTAATAATCTAATATTCTCTTCCTGTATTTTAATTGTTGAAAATCTGAACTACATTTTTTTTATCATGCACCAAATCTTAAATCTAATATAACTTATAAATATATATTATATTAAATTATTATAAAAAAGTGTTAAGTATTACATAAATTGTATATCCATTTTCATCTGAAAAATTGTTACTCATGTACAAAAAGTAACTAAAATTACTTACTTATCAAAAATTTGTATAATTTTTATTTTAAATGTTGTAGTTTACTGTATAATACAGTAGTCATTTATGAAAACATAAGTAAGAGCTCGAGAGTGATTTGTTTTTTAGGGAAAAAATGCTTTATAAATGTGCTGTTCATTGATTTTAATATATAAGTGTATTAAAAAAATAAGAAAAATTTTTGTTTATGGAATATGAAAAAAAAGAATCCTTGTACAGGAGAATATTTAAGAGTACCTATTTTAAACTTGGAATGATTTTTTACGCTGTATTTTTTATAATCTCTACAGTTTTTTTTTCAAGTAAAATATATGAAAAAATAAAAAGTGAGATTAACACATATACTCCTATAAATAAAGTAATTAGCTTAAAATTAATTAGATTTTTATCTTTTTTTGATTTGTTATCTATTTCTTCAATTCCTAAGGAGACTGTAGCAGTTATAAAATTATCAGGTGTCATACATTCTGATTCTGGATCTCAAGGGATTAATTCGATTAATGTATCAAATGCAATTAATCAATTAAACACTCTTTATAATTTAAAAGCTATAGTACTTTCTTTAGATTCTCCAGGAGGTTCTGGTGTAGAGTCTGATATAATTTCTAACGCATTGAGATCTGCTGCTTCAAAGCATAATGTTCCTATATATAGTTTTATCAAGGAATACGGGGCATCTGGAGGATATTGGATTGCATGTGCTGGTGAAAAAATCTTTGCTAATCAAAATTCTGTAGTGGGAAGTATTGGAGTAATATCTGTGGGATTTGGATTTCAAAATTTAATTCAATCTTGGGGAATTGAAAGAAGGGTATATTCTTCTGGAAAGAATAAATCCTTTTTAGATCCATTTTTAAGCGTTAAAGAGGAAGATGTAGCTAAAATTTCTGAAATGCAACAAAGTATACATGCTAATTTTATAAAATATGTAAAGGATAGAAGAGGAGATAGACTACAAGCTGATGATGATTTGTTATTTAATGGAGATATTTGGAATGGAAACGCTGCTTTAGATTTAGGTTTAATAGACGGAATTACAAATATAGAGGAATTTTTAAAAAAAGAATTCCCAGAGTCCTCTGTTAAATATTTAACTGGAATACAACACTACTACAGTGCAGCTTCCTTATTGGACAGAATGTTTGTCAGTTTTTTTAATAAATTGGAAATACATATCTTAAAATCTCAATCTTTAAAATTTCTCTTTTTCTGATTAAGTAGCAGATTTGCTTTTTCTTTATTTTCTTCAACAGAAATTTTTTTTTCTAATGCTAGTTTTGCTATCTCTTTAATAGACATTCCTTGTTTTTTTAAGTTTTGCACTTCTTTTAACTGCGGAAAAATTTCTTCTCCAAATCCTAATTGCTTGAGGATTTGTTTTGTTTTTTCATCCATTTTTTTAATATTTTTTATTCAAAAATTGATATATATAATTTCTTTTACATTCATATCTAAGAATTTTTATCTTCTTGTAGAAGAGCTTGTTTGATAGATCAAATCTCTTTTTCAAAATTATATACACCATGAAAATAGTTTATATATTTTTTACAATTTGTTCACTTTCAGCAATTTATAACACATTACTGAATATAGTGCAATATATAAAATATAGTAATAACATACTACAATATTGTTATATTAATTTATTACATACATAACTAAAATTAAGAGGGATTGTTTTTTTGATTCTTGTTATTAAAAAATAAGATAAAAAACAATTTTGAATTTTGATTATATTCAAAATAAAACAAGAATTAAAAAAAATTACTATGCAATTACTAGATATGTTTTAACATATTTTATAATTGAAATATTTTATTTAAATCAATGAATACTACTAAATATCATATCTTTAGGTAATAGACTACTCTAAATAAAACAAGCACAAAATACTAATGATACTTCTCCTATAAACCAAATAATATTCTATACAAATGTAAAAAAAATATTAATTTTTATAAAGCATTATTAACTATAATATTGAAATTAATTACATTAGATAAACAAATGCTTCATAAATTTTGATTACATAACATCTGTTGAGAAAGTTTTACAAAAGAAGTGAGAAAAATAAAAATTATAATGATTTTTGGTTGATGAATTAATAGTTTTTATATGTATTTAAAATATCTTAATTGTTAAAAACAATTTGCTATACCCTATATAAAGCAGCTATAAAAAACATTAATATTTGGATAAAATCATGCGCAAAGATAAAGAAAGTATATTAAGAGAAGTACATTAACAAAGTGTTCTTCATCTAAAGTACTTAAAAAATTATATCCGTTAAGATGTTTGATTAGTAATTTTAATATATCTAACACTTACTAAGTTCATAACTAGCATTATATGCTTAAATTTATCATACTGCACATTCTGATCTATTTTGAATTCCTTAAAAAGAATTACAATCATTTTTATATTACCAAAATAAATATAGCCTAATAGTAATCTAAGATCACAATGCAAAATGCAGCTCATCTAAGAGAGATGCGTATTTTGTCATAATCATTATTCATTAAAGATTGTATTACTATTTTTTAATTGAACTTATCAATTTTTTCTTCTAAGATTTGTATCTCTATAGTGTTTTAGTAACAAAAATAGATAAAAGCATATTATTAATAATTATCACAATTAAAATTTCTTTTTGTGTTTTTGTATTAAACCTGCATATCTGTAATGGATGATTTCTTTATTTAAAATCTTTTTATATAAGTAATCATTAGATACTTAGATCTATAATATAAAAATTTATATTTATTGATTCAATAATAAATGGGCTTTTAAAGTTATTTATTCCTAAAAAAAGAAATATTTTAAGCAAAATTAAATAATATGGACATAGGCTTATAAAACTAGCAGTATTCCTGTAAAATAAATAATAAATTGTTTTCAATATACTAATCTCTGTTTATTAATATTTGGAATATTGGACCTTTCTAGATAAATGCTAGACGTTACAATATATAGATGTTATTATCACTATTAATTTAGTATTGAAATATATAAATTTTTTTGTTGTTCTTTTCTTATAAAACTATTTACGGATCAGATTTAATCAAAAACATTTGTATGAATGTTCAAAATATGTAAAATTAATAGGGTATTTATTATTAATAATTATGCATGAGACTTTTTGCATTAGAAAATAATAGGTCAATTCTCATATATGGCTTTAAAAACATGTCAAATTTAATTCAAAATCAAGATATTACTTATCATTCTTTAAAAATCAAAAAAGGTAGAAAAACAAAGACTATTTGTTGTAACTTATATCAAGAGGAAATCTCTATGCTGACCAAAGTGAAAGAACATGGTTTAGATGAAAGAATAATTGTTAATTCTAGTAAAGCTGTCAGAATTGGTATCCTTTTAATTAATCAAATGCCAATTGAGCAAATTATACAACTCACTCAGGAATGTAACAAAAGTAATACAAATTTACATATTGTTCATAAACCATTAGAGAAAAAAACACAAATTAAAAGTAAATATCAAACTTTTTCTTTAAATTATCATTCTGTACAAATTATCCATCAAACTATAGAAAAAGCTTTAGATATAAGAAAAATTTTATCAATAAGTGGAATTATACGTTTGGCAATTAAAGAGGCTTCAAAATTAAATTCTCAATTGTTAAAAGAATATTTTATTAAAATTTAATTAATTATGCATTTGATATTATTCCCTAAACATTCCAAGCAATGATAAATTTGGCAAATTAGCTTTTATAAGCTGTGCAAATACATAAATGCAACCTAAAGAAAGCAATGCAATATAATTTACCCTTCTAAAGGGAACAAAAAATCTGCTCTATCAAAGAGAGTACAAATCTTATGAATCTATATGAATCTATATATATTGCTTTATTATAGCGAAATTTTTCTCTTTTATACTCTAGAAATACTTTTAGTAAAAAGCTTAATATTGAATAAATATTTATACATCTAGTACTTTATCTAGACATCTACTCTCCTCTTTGTATTAACAATTTGTTACACTGCTTAAAAACGATCATAGTTTAATATTCATTTCATAAGCATCAATCAATTATTAGAAAATTAGTTCTTGCAAGCTCTACGCAAACAGAAATCCAATCTAAAGAATGAAAGGCAATATCATTTTTTGCACTCTGAAAGGAGCAATAGATCTGCTCTATCAAAGATAGTGCAAAAATCCTATGAATCTATTGATATATGTCTTAACGAGGAACTATTTATAAATCATATTTTTTCTATTACATTTTTTACATTTATTATCATAAAAGATGAAACATAATTCATTATTTTTATTTTTGTTTGTTACACGGTGTGGTTTAATGCAATTACCACATGTTATAGTGATCAACAAAATGCTCACTTTATTAAGCATTGTTAATTTCTTTGTATAACTTTGGTAAAAATTCAATAATGCATATTTTGAGACTTAATTATATCTTTTACTTTAGAATTTAGCATCTAGAATAGAGAATAATTTGCTATGTTCAATGCATTTGATTAAATAATAAGATTTTGATAAATATCTAAACACTACCATGACAATGCTTGTACTTTTTGCCTGAACCACAAGGGCAAAGGGTGTTTCTTGAAATTTTAGCCGTATTGATATATGGTTTTTTTGACTCTTTTTTTTGTAACTCTAAAACATCCTGTTCAAATTTTATATGAGATACTTGATATATAAAAAGATGTGGTATCTTTTTCATAAAAATCTCAAACAATCTATAGGCTTCAAATTTGTACTCATTAAGAGGGTCTTTTTGCCCGTAAGCTCTTAAAGAAATTCCTTGCCTTAATTGATCTATGGTATACAGATGATCTTTCCAAAGACTATCTAGTATAGACAACAAAATATATCTAGTAATTCTTTCTAAAAAACCCTCTTTATATAATTTACGTTTTTCTTCAAAATTATTTTTTACAATCTGCACTAAGTATTGTGTAATCTCATTGTGAGAATCATAATTTTTAATTAAATAATCTTTATCAATCTTGTAATTGATCATTTTTGATATTTTTTCTACAAAATCATCTAAAAGCCACTCTTCTTTAAACTTACCTTGTAAAAATTCATCTTGTACTTCAAGTATTGCTTGTTCTGATAAATTGCTGAGAAATTCTTGTGCATCGTTAGAAACAATAACATCTTCTCTCTGTTCATAAAATATTCTTCTTTGATCATTTATTACATCATCAAATTTCAGTAAGAGCTTTCTGATTTCGTAATAATGATTTTCAACTTTATGTTGAGCTTTTTCTATGGATTTAGTAATTAAAGGATGATTAATCTTTTCTCCATCTTTCAAACCCATCTTACGTAACATAGAAGCCATGGTTTTAGGAGCAAACATTTTGATTAAATCATCTTCTAAAGATAAGAAAAATTTAGTTTCTCCTGGATCACCTTGCCTAGCAGCTCTACCTCTCAATTGATTATCAATCCTTCTAGTTTCATGTCTTTCAGTCCCTAATACAAATAATCCTCCTGCATCTATAACTTTTTTCTTTTCTTCAGAAATTTTCTTATATACTTCCTTTTCTGAATACTGACTATTTTCTACAAGAATCATTTCAGGATTCCCTCCTAACATAATATCAGTTCCTCTACCTGCCATGTTAGTAGAGATTGTAACAGAACCATATCTTCCAGCTTGAGCAATTATGTAAGCCTCTTTCTCATGAAGCTTAGCATTTAATACATTATGTTTAATCTTCAATTTTTTTAATTTTTTAGATAATAATTCTGATTTTTCAATACTAGTTGTGCCTACTAAAACTGGTTGACCTTTAGTATGTAATGTGTGAATCGTATTTAAAATGGCATCATATTTTTCTTGTAGAGTTCCATATACTTCATCTTCACAATCTTGTCTAATATTTGTTTTATTGGTGGGTATAGATAATACATTTAAATTGTAGATATCGTGTAATTCTGCAGATTCTGTCATAGCTGTTCCAGTCATACCTGATATTTTTTTATATAATCTGAAGTAGTTTTGTAAAGTAATAGATGCTAATGTCTGACTTTCATTTTGAATATTGAGCTTTTCTTTTGCTTCTATAGCTTGGTGCAATCCTTCTGAATATCTTCTACCTTCAAGAACTCTGCCTGTAAACTCGTCTATAATCATCACTCTCTCATCTTTAATTAGATAATCTACATCTTTCTTAAACAGATGATGAGATTTCAAAGATTGATTAATGTAATTGATCAGAAAAATATTTTCAACATCATAAATTGTAGAATTAGGTGAAATAATTCTTTTACTAATGAGTATTTTATCTACATTGGTAATACCTAGATCAGTTATTTGCACTGATTTAGTTTTATAATCTATTTCATAATCCACAGGTTTTAGAAGAGAAATAATTTCGTTTATTTTATTGTAAAGGTGAAGATTTTCTTCTACAGGTCCTGATACTACAAGAGGAGTTCTTGCTTCATCAATTAAAATAGAATCTACTTCATCTATAACTGCATAATCAAGTTTAGACTGAATTTTAGTTTCTGTCAGATATCTCATATTATCTCTTAAAAAATCAAAACCCAGTTCATTATTAGTAGCATATAAAATATCGCACGTATAGGCATTAGCCCTTTCTACAGGAGAAGAATTATTTACAATAAAAGCAGTTTTTAAACCTAAAAAATCAAAAATTTTTTTCATATTGTTAGAGTCTCTTCTAGCAAGATAATCATTGACAGTAACAATATGAACCTTCATTCCTAAAATGCTGTTATAATAAGCAGGCAAAGTAGCAGCAAGTGTTTTTCCTTCTCCAGTTTGCATTTCTGCTATAGAAGAGCTATTAAGAACTAATCCTCCCATTATTTGGGAATCAAAATGCCTCTGTTTTAGTACTCTTTTAGATACTTCTCTTACAGTAGCAAAACTTTCATATAAAATCTCTTCTTGAGCAACATTTTCATTCAATTTTTTTTTTAAAATATCTGTCATATTAGCAAGTTCTTCAGAAGTTTTTTTGCTAAATAAATTTTCCAGATTATTTATTTTTTGTACTTCAAGCTGTAACCTTTTGATAGCTCTTTCATTTTCAGTTCCAAAGATTTTAGATAAAATTTTTAACATTTTTATTACTTATAGGTTTTTAATTAAGAAGCAATTAAATTTATAGTATCACTAAAATTTTGATTTGCTTTATATCTTTATATTTAGATACAATATTTTTAATATCATGTTATACAGACGCAAACATTTTGTATTTGTATCTGTTAATTATACTAAGATATAAAATGCTGTAAATCATTTACAAAGATAAAATACTAGTGTTCCAGTTGTATTTTTACTAAAATCAAACAGAATTTTGCATTTTTTATTAGATTATTTAAATAATTTCTTTATCACCTAAAGATTTTTCAATTAAGCAATAATTAAATTTATAGTATCATTAAAATCTTTCACTTATTTTATACTAGATACGGTATTTTTTAACGTTAATTGTATATCAAGATACAAGCATTTGGTATTTTACTTGTAATTATACTGAGATATAAAATGTTGTAAATCATTTACAATGATATAAATATAATTACTTAGTTATATTTTTATCAAAATCAAACAAAATTTTGCATTTTTATTTAGATATTCAGTAATTTACTATTTGATTTGTGCATAATTTGTAATATAACGTTTCAATGTTTGTTGGATTACTTATCTTTCTATTTAGTATTAAATGTTAATTTATTGTTTGATTATTATGAAATACCAAGTTAAAAACTTTTTCTTATTATTTTTGTATGTGCTTATACTTAACGCGATAACGTTATTAAGCTTCTTAAATTTAGTAAATGCCGATGATAGTTCTAAACCAGCAAAAGAACAAAGCATTCAAAATGCTAAACAAACACATGATAAGACCGATACACAAGAAAAAAAATCTACTACGCAAAAATCTGAAAATTTTGAAAAAAGAGCTATAAATAATTCTTCCCAAAACGATGCAAATCACCCTAAAGGAAAATTATTAGCAACTTACAGTGATACTTATGGTAATTTAGCAGAGGTAAGAATAAAAGACATAAGTGAATCAATTTCCATGTTAAAAAATAAAAATATTGAAAAAATACCTGAACTAACAAAAGAATTTTTAAACCTAGAGAACAATCTACAAAAAAATATTATACTGGATTATGTTTTGCAAATAAACCTTCTAGAAGAAGCAGGCAAAAGTAACGTGAAAGAATCTAAAGAATTCAAATCCTGGTTAGAAAAAGCTGCAAATGGTATTCTTCTTAACATTTATTTAGAAAAAAAAATTGAGAATGCTCCTGATTTTGATTTAATGGTGGATTTAGCATATGAAAATTATACTAAATCTCTAAGTCAATCTTCTGAGTTTAAATTTCAAACAGTAAAATTTTCCGATCAAAAATCTGCAGAAAGTCTGTATCAAAAATTATCTAAAAAGCAGGATAATTTTTTAAAAATAGTTAAAGGTTCTAAATCTGTAACTAATTTTGAATTAGAAAAGGGATATATAGAAGAATCTAAAATTGAAGAAATTATACTTGATAAAATCAAAAATATGAGTTTTAACAGTGTTAGTAAGCCATTTCAGAATACCGAAGAGGAGTGGATCATAGTAAAATTACTAGACAAAAGAGCAATATCTGTAAAAAGCAAAGAAAAAATGATGCCTTATTTACAATCTGAAGTACGAAAAAACATTTTTGATCAGATAAGAAATACTTTGATACAAAAGTCTAAAATAGAGATTATAATATAGTAATACTAACTCATTGATTTTAGCGCGCGAGTGTATTACTATTTGTTTTTTGTAATGTATTTACTTTAAAGAAATAGCTAGAGATAATATCTTTATTCGCTTTTGAGTAGTTTATAGATAAATTTTCTACATATAATAGTTAAGTAAATCACTGCAAAAATTAAGTTCTATGTGCTGTAAGTTTTTTCACATTAGCAACAATTAAACCAAATGCATGAATTTTCTTCTACTAAAATTAAATCTTGGCCTTTCAAAGAGGCAAAAAGGCTTTTACAGTACATAAATGGCGTAACACCAAAGAAGGGTTTTGTAGCTTTTGAAACTGGATACGGACCTTCTGGAATACCCCATATAGGAACTTTTGCAGAAGTTTTAAGAACTAGTTTTGTTTTAAACGCTTTTCAAAAAATTTCATCAATTCCTACCAAATTGATATGTTTTTCTGACGATTTTGATGGTTTAAGAAAAATTCCAGATAATATCCCAACTGACTTAGATATAAGTTCTTATATAGATGTTCCTTTAGTACATATTCCTGATCCATTTCAGCAAGAAGAAAGTTTTGGAGAATATATGAACAAAAAATTATGCCAATTTTTAGATTATTTTGATTTTGAATACGAGTTCTATAGCTCTGCTCAATATTATAAATCTGGAAAATTTGATAAATTTTTGATTCAAATATTAGAAAAACATGACGAAATAGTAAATATAGTAGCTCATACACTAGGTGAAGAAAGACGTAAAAACTATTCTCCATTTCTACCTATATGCCCTATTACTAAAAAAGTTTTACAAGTAAAAATAGAAAAAATTAACTTAGAGAAACAAACCATTGCATATTTAGACAAAGAGCATAATTTAATAGAAACGAAAGTCACTGGAGGAAATGTAAAATTACAATGGAAACCTGATTTTGCTATGAGGTGGGCTTCTCTTGATATAGATTTTGAAATTTATGGAAAAGAACATGCACCAAATGCTTTTATATATCAAAAAATATGCAAATTACTAGGGGGTAACCCGCCTATACAATTTGTTTATGAGTTATTTTTAGATAAGGATGGAGCAAAAATTTCTAAATCAAAAGGAAACAGTATAGGTTTAGACGATCTAATCAAATATGCTCCTTTGGAAGCAATCTCTCTTTTTATATATCGTTCTCCTCAGAGAGCAAAAAAACTGGATTGGAATGTCATTCCTCAATCAATAGATGAATATCTATCTCTTAATTACAAATACTTTACAAATGGAGATAATAAAGAAGATAATCCTCTTTACCATATACATAAAGCAAAGGTGCCTCGTATAGAATATTTTGGAGTAAATTTCAGTTTTTTAATAAATCTTATAGCTGCATGCAATAATTTTAATAAAGAATTTTTATGGAAGTTTATCGAAAAAGATAACAAAAATTTAGATAAAATTACTCAAGATTATTTTTTAAATTTATTAGACTATGCAATAAAATATTATCAAGATATTTTAAATCAAAATAAAAAAATTTTGCACATTACAGAAAAACAAAAAGCAACTTTAGGATGTGTTTTAAATTTACTCGAAACATTAAATCCTGAAACAGACGCTAAAGAAATACAAAATAAACTTTATCAACTAGGACAAGATTTAAAATACCAGGATTTACAAATATATTTTAAGGAAATATATGAAGCATTATTAGGACAAGAGAGAGGACCAAGATTGGGCTCTTTCATAAAGCTTTTTGGTATAGAAAATACAAAAAAGCTGATATCAAATAAGATATTACAATAAACATTTTTTTGTTCAGATACATTACATCTAAAAATAAAAAAAACTGGAGTAAAATGTATTTTATACATTAGTTGATTAAGTACTTGCACTTATAACTGATTTTATTCTAAGCAAAATTTATACTTACGAATGAAATGATAGAGGAGATTTTTATAACTTTTTTCTATATTTCTTTTTCTTTAGCAATAATTAAAATGATTTTGTCAATTATATGAGAATTTTGAAAATGCCTACAGGTTAAAATACTCATCAAAAAGTCTTTGCACTCTCTTCAATTATAAAATTTCTTTATAAATCTTAATATAATTTTATAAATCAGTTCATAAATTTACTTTAGTTAGTAAGTACTTAGTGTTTTGTTTAATGTATCTTTATCTATTATAAATGTTTGGAACATTTGTGTCTTTAGTTTAGAATTGAGTTTTGTGCGTTATATCTTTAGCAGAAAATACATTATGATTTAATTTATAAGTACTACTTATCTCTTGAGTATTTCTTGATCAGTTCTATACCTATTGGTAATTTTTGCGCTTTTATTCTTAATAAAAATTTAATATTATCCACTGTTTTTAAAAATTTCATGTTCTATTATTATCATTTTTCTTGAAGAAAACATGTTTCTTATAAATCAACTAGAATATTTAGGAATATTTTGATTTGTCTTAACACATGATTTTCATAAAATTACTCTTTTACTACTATTAGTTATAATTATTTTGATGTTTTTACCAATAATACTATATGAGATTTAGAAGCAATAAGGCTTTATTTTCTGTTAATACTTTCTGTTAATACTTTCGTGAATATATCAGTAGACGTTCATTTTTTATTCTAAGATCTTTCATTAATAGACAGTATAATAATTTCTCGAATAAAATCATATTAAAGAAGAATGTCCTGTGTATTAAATTGGTAAATTGTAATCAATTTATGATGTAATTTTTTCTATTTTGTACATTTTTTAAGATTTTTTGAATTTAATTGAGTAGCATATTTTATGCTAGTTTTCAATATTTTTTTTATATTCTAGTATAAATTTATAAAAAAATGTCTTTTTATATGTGTTTTGGATAAACTAATAATATTGTATACATTAAGTAGAAACGGAATAGAGCTTCTTTGAAAATTCTTTTTACTTTATTATCTAAGAAATTTCAACTCCAATTTGACTCTATTGCAAATTAATTTTTGGAAAATCTAATTTATATATTAAATATACACCTAATTGCATTATCAAATCTAAAGTGAAAACTAGTATTTGATATCAATTTTTGTCTTTAATGAATTTCAGCATTTGTATTGCTTCTTCAAATAGCATACATTGAAATTTTTGCATAATTTTTATTTACATTAACCCTTTTTTTGTTTTTTGCTTTTCAATTAGTTAATCAATAAATAAATATTTTTGCAATAGTTATATTTTACAGATATTTTACCAATGCAGTAAATATTCATAATTTACAAAAACTTGTTGTATTCAAGAGGTGATAGAGGGTGTGTAACATTATTAATAGATGAATCAGATTCTATTTGTTTAGATAATGTCACTTCTTTAATAAGATTTAGTAAAGCAATTCCAACAATGGAGTTTTTTTACTCCTTTGTTGACAAAAACAGCTCTATCTTTTGAAATAATTAATATGAACATAGAAAACATATTTAAAAATGAATTGACAAATACAGAAAGTAAAAAAATATACTAAAAGACTTAGAGGAAATTTTATTTGAAAATACAGTACAACTGATAGAAAAAGTCTTAGAAGAATATCAAGAGATATTACCAAAGCATTTACTAAAATGGGGAGATGAGGTCAAATATGATTGGGCTAATGCTTTGATACAATCATATAAGATGATTCACAAAGTAGAATATATAATCTCTACAAACCAAGATGGTAATAACATTACAAAACAAAAAATTATACCAGTAGATTCCTTTAACACTGGTATTATTCAATATAATACTCAACTAACGAACATACAGCAATTTTTAGAAATTAAAGAGAGATTAGAAGTTAATTCTCCATCTCTTGTAACAGTTTTTATGTCGTATTTAGAGTTTTTAAAAAGATATGATGGAAATATCTTTGGCATGAGTGGTACTTTAGGGAGTGAAAATACTAGAGTAATATATAAGTATTTATATAATATGGAATCTTTTAACATACCAAGATATAATAAATCTTTGTTTAAACAGATGCCTCCTGTTATTGCACAAGATACTGAATCTTGGAAAAATTATATCGTTCAAAAAGCAATCACAATATCTGAAACACAACAGTGAGTAACATTGGTAATATTAGAATCTATAAAAGATGTAGAAGAGTTAAAACAAATTTTGTTAATGATTCAAGATGCTAATTCATACTCATATGAAGTGATTACATATTCTAAAGGAGAAGTTAAAGAGGAACATTTACAAAACCTAAATACTAACAACATCATATTAACAACTAATATAGCAGAAAGAGGGACAGATATTACAACTATAAATGAGATAGAATTAAATAGAGGTATTCATATTATATTAGGATATTTTGCTTTTAATATAAGAGTAGAAGAACAAGCACTTGGGAGAACAGCAAGAGCTGGTAATAGAAGAAGTGGAGAGGTGGTAACTAATAAGTCTATATTAAATCTCTCTGATAATTTTTTAAATGACATCGATTTATATAATTATTAGTAGAACAACGAAAATACATAGAGTTAATAAAACTTGAGCAGGATTTTTGGAACGTGTTTGTTATTTCACTACAAGATTCTCTCTTTAGTTATTTTAATAACAATATTTTCATAGAAAAATTCCATTCCAAGGTACAAGTACTGTAGAAAATTTTTTTAGGAATAAAGATAGATTAAATTCATCCTATATAGAATTAATCCAAGATCAAATCTTAGAATTTTTTGGTAAATGGTTGAATAGTAAAGATTTTCAAAAAATTTTAGCAACAAGTTTAAGAATCTCTAAAAGATATATTTAGAGCAAAGAGATTTTACAGACCAAGATGAAAAAAAGGAAATCAAAAATTTATCAACGACAAAAAGCATGAATAAATATGATTTACTCGTTTAGAACTAAATCAGAAAACTATAAAAATTTTCAAAAATGTACTACATCTATTTACGAACAACTTAAAAGAACAGTTAAAATCTGAGCTCAGTCATTCAGATTCTATATTTGTAAATCCTTCTTTGTTAACAGGTATAGCTTTAAATAGTTTTTCTGAAACTAAAAGTGAAAATTTGTTTAATAGAGCATCTCAATTAGACGATGTGTATCCTGCACCAACTAAATATAATTTAGCAAGATTTAAAATTAATCAAAACGCACAAAATAGTAAAAGGAATGAAAAAGATTTACATGAAAAATTAAATTCATTACTAAATCAATCTAATTCTCAGTTAACAGCTATAAAAGCACTTTAGAAAAGATCCATGACTATACCTCTTATTAATAATGATTCTAGTATTTACCAACAAAGTGCTCAATTTCAAAAAGCATTTCAAAAACTCATTACACATACTTCTGGTAAAAGAAAAGAAATAGAAGATTTAAAAACTCAGCCATCTAAAATACTCAGTTTAAATTTATCTAAAACAATTTAGAGGATTTTTTATCTTTACTCAAAAATGTTATTCTTACTCTTCTAAACACTCCTCCAAAAGATGTCAAAAAAACATTAGAAGGCAGCCATAAAACTATGATATTACTTATTCAGCTTGGAGCGGATGTTAACCATGTCAACCTTCGTGGAGAAACTGCTTTAAGTCGTGCTATAGATATATTTGATAGATGTGAGAATTTAAACATAGAAAATACAAGAGA
>CAZKNN010000007.1:0-38397 GCA_964554285.1 uncultured Rickettsia sp. | reverse complement strand
TATTTTTCTTCCACCTTTAGGAGTATTCGCGTGTTCTAATTGTTTTAAGTTTGAAATTTCACTTGTTAATGTCTGTTTTTCTGTTTGGATTGTTTGAATTTTTTCAAATTTTGTTCCCAATGCCTGATTATTATTACTCTCACTTTCTTCATTGACATTTTTGTTTAAAATTTTTTCATTTTCAGTACTTTTGTTTGAGATTTCTTGACTGTTTTGCTCTATCAATGCTTCACATTTTTTTTCCTCTTTTTCAAAGTTTTCTTTGACAGTATTCAAATTTTTTAATTCTACTTCATTTTCTCTTAACCTTTTGTCACATTCTTGAAGTAATAAATTTTTTAATTCTACTTCATTTTCTCTTAACCCTTCGTCACATTCTTGAAGTAATAAAGATAGCATTTCCCTAGAATTATAATAAATAAGCATTGTTCCATTCCACCAATAATCATGAGACTTCTCCTGCAAGGCTTGTGCTTTTTTCATTAATTCATGCCATATTTCTCGTTGTTTTAAAAAAGCTTTCTTGGCGTCTTGAGAAAATGCTAAATCCTTTAGAGATTTTGCATGAGCATCCTCTGCTAATTCATAATTTGTTTGAAGAATAGATTGTTTTTCTTGAGGAGTTGTTTTTAGATATGCAAAATTATACTCAATCTCTTCATATTTTGCATTAGACTTTTCAAAAACCTTTTGAGCTGTTTCTTGTTTTTTTTTAGCATTGTCAAAGTCTGTTATTATTTTTTTGATCTCTGGATTATTTTTTTGATCATCTGTAAGTGCATCGTATTTTACTTCAGCATTCTCCATTTCTACCTTTTTTGCATCCAAATTTTTTTGAGCTATATCTATTTCGTGTTGAGCATCTTCAATATCTTCTTTTATTTTTATAGAATTTTGAATGGGTGTTTGATTCATTTCTAATAAAGTATCAAATTTATTAAGAAGATGTTTTATGATTTGTATAATCCACTTCTTTTGATCCATTCTTGGGTACAGTTGTTGTATGTCAATTGTATAATATTTGAATAGTTCAGTATCTATCTCATATTCTACTAATGCTTTAATTCCTAATAAAAATTCTTCAGATAGATTTTGATTACTAATATTTATTGCAACAGTTTTTACAAAATTTTTGTACAAATCGCTATCTTTGAATTGTTCAATTTCCTTATTTGTAAATTCTTTACCTTGATTTTTGAATTTTGTAACTAATATGTTTATGATATTGTTCAAATTTTCTTTTACACTGTCTGTATTATCTGTGTTATTTTGTACTTGATTCTTATCAAACATTTGCAATGCTTTTAATACACTTTCCGCTTGCTTATTCTTATGTTTTGCTTCTATTTTGCTATAGAACACAAATTCTTTTTCTAAATTTTCAAAAATCTGTTTTGCATTTTTTTTTATACCCTCTGGTAGTTCATTTTCTTTTTGTATTTTTTCAATATCACCAGCAAGTAGCACAAAGGCACTAGAGTTATATTTAACTAAAAGATTTTTTCCTACTTGAAATAAAATAACATGTTGGTCTGCCCTATCTTTACTATTACTATTTTTGTTCAGTACATTTAACTCATACTCTAACTGTTTCAGTGTAGGAGTTTGAAATAATTGTTTCTCTATATTTGACATTGAATATTCATATTTTGAAAAAAATTATTTATTAATAATTTTATTTTTTACCACAAAATTGACTAAAAATTGATTTAATGCACTCACCAAAGTATTAACCAAATACACTAAGCTAAAATCTATCTACTATCATATTTTTAAATCCAAGTAAAAAAACGATAAAAAATCTAAAAACCAACAATTATTAATAACAAAACACTCCCCCTAAATCATACCAAAGGAAAATATTTATTATTAAATTGCCACTCTCAGGACTAAGTATCATATTCTTTGCTCATTTACAACAATAATTTAACAAATTATTGGTATAAAACATTTGTTTTTCCTTTTATTTAATTCATCAATAGATTATATCTTTAATTCAATACTTTTATTGAGCAACATATTTATTTATTTCAATACTTAATCATTTAAAACCTTTGATAAAATTAATTAATAAGAATTTTTTAACAAATAAAATTTTTTTTGAAATAATTTTATGTAAAATTCTAACATTATATAAACTTATAAATTATAAAATTTTTAATCACAAATTACGTATTGCTAAAAAATCATCTAAATTTGAATATTGTGTACTCTAGAAAAATATTTAATTGAAAATAAAAACAATAGCTAATCCTTCTATATAGAATTTGATTCACAACTGATTAAAAAAATTTCTATAGATGAATATAAATAATAAACAATTACACTAAATCTATAGTGTATTAATGTCATTAGTAAGTAAAACACTTAGAAATTTTTTCAGCATAAAAGAAATAGAGCTTATATTGTTTTGTTTTACTCAAAAATAAATCTGCTTCATATATTAATATATTTAATCAACTCTGGATAGTTTTTAATGATTCGTTTTGTTTTTAATTTGCTCTATAGCTCTAAAATCATTATCTATTCTAAGCCTCTTAATTTTTTTAAAATATTTTCATAGGCTCTAAAAATTATTATGAAAAATTGCTTTAATGACTCAAATTAAGATATTTAAAGATGAATGATAAAACTTAAATAACTGAAGATGTTTTGACAATTCAGATTTTAGTTTCAGCTATTGAAAATCAAAACCTAAAGATAAAAGAATAAGTTTTTTTGAATGAAAAAAAATAATACAGCTTTGAGGTAAATAATTATGTATATTTAGCAAAACAATATTGATTAAATCCAAAACATATTCCTGTTTTAAAAAATACAAAACTAAAATTCTTTGACTAACATTTTGATTTCTTGTAGTAGAACGAGTGTTTTCTGTATCTACAAATGATAAATACAATTATACTTTAAATTTAAAAATTTATCCTATCTATCTATTTTATCACAATAAATTTTGAACTCCCATTTTCATTGTATACATTAAGCAAAACGGATTTTTTAGCAAATTTCTTCATAATAGGACTTAATTCTGCTACAGATTTAACCTTTTCTTGATTAACAGATAAAACTATATCTCCTACATTTATATACTCAAACTTAGCAAGTTTACTTGAAGAATCAATTTTAGATATAATTATTCCCTCTACCTTTCCATATAATTTATGACTTGTATCTATATTAGAAAAATACACTCCTTTTAATTGTTCAATTCCCTGTACTTCATTCGAAATTTTATCAACTCCAGGGGAGAATTTTACTATTTGTACAGTAACTTCTTGTATTTTCTTATTTCTAAGCAATTTGATTGATGCTTTTTCACCTTTAGATTTAGGAGCTATCAAATTAATTAAACTAAAATTATCTTTTATAAGATTCCCATCAACACTTATTATAATATCTCCTGTTTGTAATCCTGCTTTACTTGCTGGACTATTGTTCTCAACTTTAGTTATAATAGAGCCACCTGTAATAAAATTTTTAGGAAGATCCATAGCATCTATCATATCAGATGTAACTGTCTGAACTTCTATACCTAATCTTCCTCTCTCAAATTTTCCTTTCTTAATTAATTGATCAGAAACAATTTTAACCAAGTTAGATGGAATAGCAAAACCTATACCTATATTCCCTCCAGTTTTGCTAGTAGAAAATATAGAGACATTAATTCCTATCAATTCACCATCAAAATTAATTAACGCACCTCCTGAATTACCTGGGTTAATAGAAGCATCTGTTTGTATTAAATGCCCAATACTATTACTATCAGCGATAGTTCTTTCTAATGCACTAATAATGCCTGATGTCACTGTGTGTGAAAGTCCAAAAGGATTACCTATAGCAATAACAAAATCTCCAACTTGAATGTTAGAAGAATCACCTATCTTACATTCAGACAAATTACTACCATCTATAATTTGTATTACTGCTAAATCTGTTTCTTTATCATGACCTAATAATTTAGCATTAAATACACGATTATCGTTCATAGTTACAGATATTTCCTCTGCGTTAAAAACTACATGCTGATTCGTAACTACATATCCATTTTTAGCATCTATAATAACACCAGAGCCGAGGGTATAAACCGTTTTTTCTGCTTGTTCTGGAGATTTAAATCTAAACCCAAAATGTTGTCCAAATTCTTCAAAAAATTTTTGCATATTAGGATCTAACATCATTCCTTCTGAAGCATCCAAAGACTTTTTTTTAGCAACTGATAAATTAACTACTGAAGGCAAAATCTTGTTTAGAACAGGCGCTATACTACTAACACCAGAAGTACTTGCTAAAATATTGTTCCAAGACAAAACTAAAAAAAGAAAAATAGATATTTTTTGTAAAAAAAACCTCATAACCACTAAACCCTGTAGTAAAAATTATTAATTAACAAGAAAGAAAACAACTGAAAAACTCTAGTTTCCAGAATAAATCATAAAACATAATTTATCAACCAGTTGATAAATTATTTTTAATAATTTTTTTCAAATGAATTATTTAACACTTATACCTATTTTAACCTATAGCAAAAACAAAATTTTTATAACTAAACCTTGTTTCAAAATGCATTTTTCGATTTTAACAAAAATTTTATAAAAATTTTATGAGGCTTTTCAAAAAAACTATTAAATTCTACATGAAATTGTACAGCTAAAAAAAATGGATGAGATTTGATTTCTAGTATAGAAGCTACTTGGTCAGAAGTTCTAAAACCAGAAAATACCAAGTCACCAGAAGACTCAAAAATTTTCAAATATTTGTTATTAAAAGAATATTTATGCCTAAACCGTTCATAAATATTCTCTTGTTCATATATACCATAAGCACAAGAATCTTTTTTTATCTTAATATGCTTACTCCCAAGAAACATAGATGAGTTGAAAAACTCTGTGGTATGTTCAAAATTCTCACTCTTCTTTACAACTACATAATTAGAAGAATCTAAATTAAATTCTTCAGAGTCAGCGTATTGAATATTTAAAACATTCCGCGCATATTCTACAATAGCACAATGCATACCAAGGCATATTCCTAAAAAAGGTATAGAGTTTGTTCTTGCATAATGCACAATATTAATTTTGCCTTCTATACCTCTTGAACCAAAACCATGGGCAACTAAAATAGAATCAATTTCAGACAATTGCTTTAAATTCTCATCTATACTACGTTCAGGATCTATAAAAACTATTTTGCATTTAACTTGACAATGAATAGATGCAAGAACTAAAGACTCCTTTATAGAAAGATAAGAATCCTGAACTTTATTGTACTTACCTATAATCGCTACTTTAATCTCTTTTAAAGGATTTAAAAATGCATATATTTGTTCATTCCAACAATTCATTAAATTTTTTGAAAAAAAATTAGGAATTGCTAATTTATTTATAAAGATTTGTGAAATATTTTGTGCCAACAAAATAGAAGGAATTTTATACACCAAATCCACATCATATAATTCAAAAACAGAATCAGAATTTAAATTAGAAAAAAAAGCTATTTTTTCCTTTGTTTCACACAAAATTTTATGTTCACTCCTACATATTATCGCATCTGGCTGAATACCTAAAGAAAGTAAATGTTTAATAGAATGTTGAGTGGGTTTTGTTTTGAATTCTTTTGCTGTTTTTATATATGGTATCCATGTTAAATGTAATACCAGAACATTATTTCGTGCATTTTCAAGCTTAAATTGACGTAAAGCCTCTAAAAATGGAGCAGATTCTATATCTCCTACAGTCCCACCTATTTCTATTATTATTACATCATTGTCATTACTTCTATCATTATGAAAAATTTTAAACTTATTTTTTATATGCTCTGTTACATGAGGAACTATTTGCACAGTTTTTCCTAAATACTTACCAGATCTTTCATTTTCTATCACATCACTATAGATACTCCCTCCAGTAACTATGTTTTTTCCACTTGTTCTGATATTTAAAAATCTTTCATAATTCCCCAAGTCAAGATCAGTCTCTTTTCCATCTTCTGTTACATAACACTCACCATGCTCATAAGGACTCAACGTACCAGAATCAAAATTAAGATAAGGATCTATTTTTTGAATATTAACATTGATGCCAGATTTTTGTAAAATTACTCCAATAGCAGAAGCTGCTATACCCTTTCCTAATGATGAAATAACACCTCCTGTAACAAAAATATATTTGCTCATAAATAAATATATTTACTCATATGTAAATTAAACATCAAAACAACATATTGTTTTTTCCCCTTACATACAACATTTTTAAAGGCAACTACAAAAACACAACCTAAGTCCCTATGTTTTAACATTAACTAAACAATACAATAGATACTATACTAATATCAAATAAGGAGCTAAACTAAGTTTTATTTTAATGACAGTTAAACAATAACATACTAACGATAACTAAAAACAAGCCTAAGTATTATATGAATATTAACTGAACAATAAATTAGATATACCACATTAATTGCAAACTAAACAACAAAATACCATACTAATGACAACCCAAAAAACAAGCTTTGTAACTAAACAATAAAATTAGGTACCATACTAATTAATTAACTACTCTATAAACTAAATTCTATACTAATAGTAAATTAAAGCAAACGGCGGATAGGGTGGGATTCGAACCCACGGTACAGAATCTGTACGCTGGTTTTCAAGACCAGTTCCTTAAACCACTCGGACACCTATCCACAAAATTATCTAGAATAATATTCGACTATTTTACTAAAATCTGGTACAAATGGATAGGGAATTTCATCAATAGTAGGAGTTCTAACCAATACACCACTAAATTTCGAATCATCTATCTGCAAATAATCAGGTATTTTTCTTGTTTGTGCTGCAAAAGCATTTTTGTAAATTTCTATATTTTTAGATTTATTACTCAATTCAATCACATCATTTTCTTGTAAAACCATGCTAGATATATTCACTCCTTTACCATTTAATAAAAGATGACCATGTGATATAAGCTGCCTAGCTGCAAAAATAGTAGGAGAAAAATTCATCCTGTATACTACCATATCTAAACGTTTTTCTAATAACCCAGCAAAATTTTCTGCTACATTACCCTTCATCTTTCCAGCCTTTAAAAAAATATTCTTAAATTGTTTAGAATTCACTCTACCATAATGCAACCTAACTAATTGCACAGCAAGCAAATGCTCTCTAAAATCAGAAACAGAATGCCTTACTATCAAAGACCTTCCATGTTGACCAGGAGGATAATTTCTTTTATTAAAAGAATCTTTATCACTTCCCCAAAGGCTTACTCCTAACCTTCTACTAGATTTATATTTAGATTTTAAAATATTAGTCACTTTCCTCTAATTAATAAATTAATAACTTTACCAAACCATAATATATAGATTGATTTATACACAATAAAATTTTCCATAATATAAAGTAATAATATATAAGAATTATTATTTTTCAATATTAACTCTCTATTATAAGTCAAGTATCTATTAATCCTTCTGCCATACATTATCAAAATTTTTACTATAAAAATTTATATCAAAATTTTCCACAAAAATAGATGTAAAAAAACTTTTTAATTGGACATAGCTACTACTAAAATCATTTCTTATCCAAGAAATGCTAAGAAACTCTTTCACTATAGAAAATTGATAATTTTCACAAAATTTTTCTACTAAAGAATCAGAAAGATTAAAAAATATCAAATGTTTGGCAAAATTATAATTTTTATATTCATGCATAGTGCATATAAATACCAAATTTTCTGAAACAGTGAACTCATTATTATTTGAGAGAGCATCATGTGGAATAAATTCATCTGAATAGGTCCACAACAAATCATCTAAATTCTCCATATCTGAATTTTGAGACGTTAAAACTAAAACCCTTTCTTCAGCAGAATAAACCTTAGAAATAAGAGCACAACAAATTTTAGATATATTTTTCCCTTTACAACTATAACAATTAAGCTTCATGTTATGAACATCAATAAAGAAAATTCTAAACCTAAAATAAAAATAAGCAAAGAAGTTTTAACACTATGATTTTCTAAAAAAAAAACCATTTTTTTATTTAGAAGAAAAACATCTGAACAAAAATCCCTAAACATATCAGAATAATTAGCTATTTGAATTTTTTTGTTAAAACTACTTATAAAAAATATAAGATCATCTAACAAACTTAATATCTTATCATCTTTATTGTTATTTTTTGCTTTAACAAAAACAAGAAAAATGATAGCTAATAATATTATTAATAATTGTTTAATAACATATGTAAAATAATTTATACTTGCAACGAAACAAGAAAATTTTTCACTCAATAAAGGTAAAAATAAGATAGAACATAAAATAAGGACAATAAATGGTAACAATTTTTTATTTTGCCCTTCCATATATAAAAATTTCTTAGACAAAATCACACTCCAAGGCAAAGCAATAACAATAAAAAAACTTCCCAAAGTCATAAAAAAATCAAACAATCTACTATCTACTAAATTTACTATGTTAGATTTTATATAAAAACTACTCATAAAAGGTAGACCTAATATATTAAGTAAAGCAAAAATAAAAGAAATATACATCATATAATTCCCGCTATATGTGAATTTTTTAAGACTAGTGTTAGGAGAGATCATAATAGAATAAACTATAGAAAAATGTAATAAAGATTTATAACAAAAAGAAGTGAAAATGTATAAAACTAAATTCTTATTCAATGCAACATTACCTGAATCAGGATCTACAAAAGATAACATTCCCAAAAAAATACTATTTTGTATGAGAGATAAATTCGTTAACATCTGTAATATGTTATTCATAAATAACAATTTCATTACCAAGTAACATGCGCTAAAAACTGAAATAAAAAATAATATTTCTACTCCTAAAAACAATTTAAACAAAATATAAATCAATATATTACTCAAAACAAAAATATAAATGTAAGCAAAATACGATACTACAGAATATGAATAAATTATATATCCTGAAAAAGGAAAGAATCCTATATTAATAACAATCCCTAACAAAAATAAATAATAACATATATTCAACAATATATTAGTATCATGAAATTTCCGAAAATTTAACATATTGAAATCATTAGATACATAATTATATAAAACTACACTAAAAAATATAAATGAACTGGCAATTAAGTGATTAATAAAATAATTTTTCGCATATATTGGACCATTTGATCTAGATGAAGAAAATATCAAAACAGTAGAAATAAGTGTCATTATTTCTAATAAATAAAAAAACACCAATAAATGATTGGTTAAAACAGCTAAGTAAGATAAAGAAATGAATAAATTACCTAATATCAGTTCGTATAAAAATTGTTTAGGAAAAACCAAAAAAAATACACATAAAGAAAGATGCACTACACAAATAGAAAAAACTACTAATCTATTATAATCAGAAAATTCTAGATATTTATATATTGAAATATGTGAATTAGAATGAAATAAAATAATACTAGCAAAAACTATTGGAGAAAAAAAACATCCTAAAACAACACATAATTTAAAAAATTGCTTGTTTAAAATTTCTAATTTAAAAACATATTTTATCAAAAACAATATAAATAAGAAAAAATTAACAAATACAAAACTTAAAAAAAACACAACATAAATAAAAATTATATAAAAAGAAAATTAGAAATATGTTCTGAAACAAAATAAAAAACTATATTTAAAATTACAAAAATTCCAATAGGAACTATCATAGGAGAAAATATTTTCCACTCTAAACCATAATGATTATCACTAAGAGTAGAGTTAATTTTATATACTTGCATCATATGAGATTTGATATTAAATAAAATAAATCTAGAATCTTTTAATGGAAAATATATTTTCTGTATAATGTTAAAGAAATATATTGCAGAACACAAACTACTAAACAATAAAGTAATCACTACAAGAAAATTTTGAGCCTCAATTGCAGCAAATATGATTTCATATTTACTTACAAATCCTGCAAAAGGTGGGATTCCTAATAAAGATAAAAAAAACAACAATAAAAAAAAACTAGTAAAAGGAAGCATTTTATGAGCACACCATAAATTTTTCACATTATATGCGTTATTTACTAAACTAGATACAAGACCCATAGAATAAAAAACTGCAATCTTAGTTATAGAATGAGAAATCATATGTAAGACGGATGCAGTAACTGATTTTTCAGTAAATAAAAACACAGACATAAGAGCAATATTAAGATGATTGATAGTAGAATAAGCCAAAATAGTCTTTATTACATTTGTTTTTAGTGCTTTGATAGAAGAATATATAACACCTATTATGGGCAATAGTATAATCCAGTTAAAATTGCTAAACATTTGATACAAATAATCAAATCCAAAAACCATAAGGGATATCTTATAAATACAAAACAGACCTACATTAACAATGATCAAAGAATGCAATAAAGCACTTATAGGATAACTAGCAACCATCGCATTCACTAACCAATAAAATACAGGAAAGATAGTAGATTTAGCTACTCCAATAATAAATAAGAAAAACACAACATAGGACATATTATGAGAAAATTTAGGTATCACTTTCCCAGTAATATCCAAAGCAGAAAATCCATAATTATGCGAAAATGCTACCGCTGGCAAAAAACACAAAATACTTATAAATTGTAAAAATTTATAATAATTAATTATATTGCGTCTATTAGCTTTTATGTCAACATTATGATACACAAGAGGTAAAGTACATAAAGTAAGACTTTCATACAATATAAATAAGGTAAGAATATTTGCTGCAAAAGCTACTCCTAAAGACAAAGCTATTGACATATTGATTAAAAATAAAAATAGATATGGTTTATTGAAATTATTAATCTTTATAAAATGTATTGTATACATAATAGAAAAAGGCCATAAAATACATATAAGAGAGGCAAAAACTAAACCTAAAGATGTTATCTTAAATCCTATATAATAATCATCTACTATTTGAATACTAAGTTCCACATTGTTCATATGTAAAAATAAATCTTCAACCATGATTATTACTACAAATAAACTCAAAAGAGGAAGAAATATCATTAAAAATTTAAACAACGCTCTATTAAAGGTGAATAAAAACACCACAAAAACATTTAAAAGTAAGGCAAATAACAAAGATTCTAATTGAAATGATAATATAAATTTAATAAGAAACATTAGATATGGATCCCCTTAAACAATTCACTAAATATTAACAATATTATTTGTATCAGTAAGACAAAAAATATAGGAAATTTATCGTATAAATCATTATGATTGGAGTCAGAATTACTTTGCTTAATCATAAAAATTTGAAAAATTTTAAAAAAATACAAAAAAGATAATGAAAAAGAAAGAGAAAAAATACCCACTTCAAGCAAAAGATTTTTCTTGATTAAAAATTCTAACATACCAAGTTTTATAAAAAACATATTACTAATTGGTAAACCAGAAATAAATAAAAACATTACAAAAATTATTAATTGAAAAATAGGATTTTTATAGGAAATTTTAATCGAATCTAAATTCGATTTGCTTAATTCTGGAAACAAAAGCATTAAAGAAAATAATAACATTTTATTCAAAATGTCTGTTACTAAAAAATAAGAAGCTAAGTAATAATTTTTATGTATAGTCATAATCAAAATAAAACCTATGTTAGCAGAGCCTGAAAAGACCAAAATTCTTAAAAATTTTTTTGAAAATAAAGAAGCTATATTAGAAAATAAGATAAAAACTAAAACCACAGATTGTAAAATCAATAAGAAAAGGGAGTTGATCTTAATATTATCAAAAAGTAAGTAAGAAAATTTAATTATCCAAAAAACACCTACAACAGTAGACACAGAAGATACGTAAATTACTATTAAAATATTGGAAAAGCTATAAACACGCATTACCCAAAAATGTAGTGGAAAAAATGCAATTTTCATTAGGAATCCTAATATAAAAAATATAATACCTGCGTAAAACATTTTGTATTGAGAAAAACCATAACTAAATTTTAAAAACACCTCATCAATATTTAAACTACCTATGGATGAAAAAATAAATCCTATTGCTATTAATATAAATGTAGCTCCTAAAGTCCCCGTTAAAAGATAATCATAAGACGCTATCAAAGACCTTTTATCTCTTCCTTGCGCAACCAATGCATAGCTTGCAAGAGAAGAAATTTCTATAAATACATAAAGATTAAAAAAGTCATTAGTGCTTAAAATACCAACATATCCAAAATGAGCAAAAAATAATATAGAAAAAAATATCCCTATTCTTTTATGATCTATTGTCCTAAAAATATTGGAATTCAGAAAATTTTTATGAGAAATAAAAAAGAGCAGTATAAAATTTAAAACACAAATTAAAAATTGACCCAACTGACTTACAGAATATTCAATACCTAAGTCCCTAGGCCAAGATCCAAAATTATATTTTACATTTTGTAAGGGAAAATTTACAAAAAGCAAACTTGAAACAATAAAGACAATAAGTGCAAACAATAATCCACATAACCATGCAAAATTCTTGTTAAAGCACAATATTAAATATATTCCAAAGATTAGAGGAAAAATCAACTGTAACAAAACACCATTAGAGTAAATATTAATCATTTATTTGCTCATTTATTTTATTTTCTAAAACAGTTCCATAGGTCTTATATATACGATAAATCAATGTTATACCAACAGACAAAGTAGCAAGTCCAACAACAATAGCAGTAAGCATTAAAACATGAGGAACAGGGCTTGAAATAATTAATTGATGACAATTTTTGGCTAAATATTCATCAGAACCTTCTAATAATTGACTACATCTATCAAATGGTGCAACAGCTCCTAACCTTTTTCCAAGAGCGATGTAAAACACTAAAACAGAATTTTGAAAAATTCCCATACCTAAAAGTTTGCTTAAATAATGGTTACTAGTAAGCACTATATAAAGCCCAACAGCAAAAATTATTACAGCAAATAAATAAACTATGTTAGACATTTTTTCTATTTTGTAGACCTAATTAAAAAATACATCATAGTAATAGATGAAGACACAGTCACACCAACACCTAATTCAAAAAAAAAAATCCCTAAATGTTGTCCCAAATGAATATTTGGTGCCAACATTCCATATTCCATAAAATTCCCTCCTAAAAAAAGAGGCAAGATAGAAACTAATAAAATGATAAAAAAACCTGAAACAGCAGTAAAAATTAATGCATCTAAAAGAGTTTGAGAAAATTTTACTTGATTTATAAAATCATAAGCAACTACAGCAGTAGCAAAAATAACTCCTCCTTGAAAACCTCCTCCTGGTGAAAGATCGCCATTTAATTGTATATAAATAGAATAAACAAAAATAAATGGCAAAAAAAATAATAAAATATATCTTAATATTAGAAAATTTTTAAACATTATTATTTAATTTTTTACCTCAATTTTCTGAATTATTATCATAATTATTAGACTCATTTATAGATAAAAGTAGCACAATAGACATAGCTGCTATCAATATTACTAAAGTTTCTCCTAAAGTATCAAATCCTCTAAATGAAGCTAAAATAGAAGCCACTAATGAAGGAATAGCTATATATTCTTTATTTGCTTGATAATATTTAATTGTTAATTCTTGATTAATAGGATTCACTTCTCCTAAATGGTACATATCTAAACCAACCCAACTCAAAATAATGACTAAAGCACCACAAACCAATAAAGAAATTTTTTTTCTTATAATTAGGCCCTTGTGAGTAACTCTAGATCCTATAATTTTAATAATATGTAATAAAAATATAGTAGAAATACAACTTACAACTGCAGTTTCTGTCATAGATACATCCGGAGCATCCAATAATAAATAAGTCACACTTATAAAAATGCTAAAAATAGCTGAAAATACTACTACTTCTTCAAAAAAGCTAGAAGCAGATTTAATACGCACAGCAGATAAGACTAACATAAAGCTAGAAATAAAAAGCAAAAACAAAAGCAATAAATCATTCATTTGGAATGTTAAAGAGAAGAAATCAATTTTCACCTTTTGTTATATCGTCTTTATGATTATGAAAAAAAGCATAAGCTATTGCATGTGTAGAAGATGGGTTTAAAACCATAATTGTTATGATTAAAAAAACCAATTTAATAATATTAAAAATGTTTTCTTGCAAAAATATAAGGCCAATTATTGTAATCGGTATCCCACAGCACTCTATGACAGATATACCGTGCAATTTGTTATAAAACCCCTGTACTCTGATTAGGAAAATTATAGCAGATATTATAAAATAAAAGCCTAATAAAATAAAAAAATACCCTAAATAATGCATTTTCAACAATTCAAGTATATCTTAGATAAGAAAAATAAATCCCATTATACAACAATAATAGAGATAATTTAAAAAACTTTACATAAAAAACACTATTAAAAAACTATGTATCCAATATACTACATAAAAAACGGAATTTTTCAATTTGGAAAAAAAAAGATTTTAGATAATGTCTCACTATATCTATATCCAAGGGATAAGATTGCATTAATAGGAAGGAATGGCTCTGGAAAATCTACATTGCTTAAAATTATATCTGGTGAACATATATTAGATGAGGGAGAAGAATTCACAAACAAAAATATATCCTTGAAATATTTAAAGCAAGAAAATTCATTAAACACTCACCTTAACGTAACAAATTATCTTATAAAAGAAAGTGAAAATACAAATTTAGCTGATATAAATAAAATAATAGAAAAATTAGATATAAATACAGAAACAGCTATCAATCAATCTTCTGGAGGGGAAAAAAAGAAAATATTATTAGCAAAAATTTTAGCTCAAAAACCAGATTTACTATTACTAGACGAGCCAACTAATCATCTTGATATAAAAGCAATAGAATGGTTAGAAGAATATATTTATTCATATAAAGGAGCTGTAATCTGTATAAGTCATGATAAAGAGTTTTTACGAAATATTTCAAATAAAATACTCTGGCTTCATCAATCCAATTTGTATAAATCTGAAGAAAAAGGATTTCAATATTTTGAAGAATGGCAAGAAGAAATAATAAAAATAGAAGAACTAAAACTAAAAAAATTAAACCAAAAATTACAAACAGAGCAACAATGGCTTTTAACTGGAATATCAGCTAGGAGAAAAAGAAATCAAAA
Organism: uncultured Rickettsia sp.; assembly: GCA_964554285.1. GTDB lineage: Bacteria > Pseudomonadota > Alphaproteobacteria > Rickettsiales > Rickettsiaceae > JADHZC01. The sequence goes on along the minus strand of CAZKNN010000007.1, from coordinate 23,264 downwards.
AAGACTAAAAGATCTTTATAGATTAAGGGATAATTTAAAATTCACTCAAGAAAAATTAAATAAAAATAAATTAAGAATTTTTCATCAAATAGAGAGCAAATCAAAAGTAAAAAAAGTATTGGAAGTAGATTCTATATGTTTAAAGATAAAAAACAAAATATTGTTTAACAATTTTTCAATAGATATACTCAAAGGCGAAAAAATTGGCATAATAGGATCTAATGGCTCAGGAAAAACTAGTTTAATAAAAATTTTACAAAAACAAATTTTACCAAATCAAGGTACTGTTAAACATGGAACAAAAACAAACATCAGTTATTTTGATCAGAGCAAAAATAACCTAAATTTAGATAAAACAATATCTGAAAATCTCTCTCCTGAAGGTGCAGAATATGTATCTGTAAATGATCAATTAATACATATAAGATCATACATAAAAAATTTCATGTTTGAACCTACTCAATTACATGAAAAAATTAAGCTTTTTTCAGGTGGAGAACTTACAAGATTATCTTTAGCAAAGACATTTATAAAATCCGGTAACATATTGATATTAGATGAACCTACAAATGATCTAGATTTAGACAGTTTAGAAGTTTTAACTGAAATGTTATCTGAATACCAAGGGACAATAATAATTGTAAGCCACAATAGAGATTTTTTAAATCAGATAGTAACAAAAACTCTAATTTTAGATGAAGGCAAAATTCAACAATATGTAGGTTTTCCTGAGTATAATTTCAAAAAAATGAATATTCAAACTGAAAAAAAAAAAGAAAAAAACAATAAAATTCTTTCTAAAGTACCTATCAAGAATAAATTAAGCTATAAACATAAAAGACTTTTAGAAATCCTTCCACAGGAAATAGAAATTCTAGAAAAAAAAATAATAAATTTAGAAAAAGATATTTCTGAAGAAAATTTAGTACAAAAAGACTATAAAAAATTCATATCTCTTTCTCAAGAATTAGAAAATAGCAAAAATTTACTTAATATTAAATTTGAAGAATGGATGAAAATAGAAAATATCTCTCAGTAAAAATATAAAAATGTCTCTATCATTCTATTAGATAAGTATTTTATATACATTTTTAAACAAATCTTTTTATTCTCAATTTTTAATTTATTTCATATTTTGCGCTCTGTGAATTAAGACTTTATGTTACGTCTTATTTGGTATTTTATCCTCTATGTTTTTTTAAAACTGCAATGAAAAAAAACTATAAATAGTAAAGTATGCACTCTTATATTTTCTTAAAGAAAAGCATAAAAACTAAAATAAATATAATAAAAATTATTAAACAAGAATTATAAAAACACTTAGGAAAAATAGGTAAAAATAGTAAAACAAAATATAGATTCAAAATCTATTGACTTTGAGTGAAGTAAGTAAGTAAGCATAAGATATAAATCTTTGTATTCAAGGTACGCACATAAAGCAAAGTTCCTCTAAAGACATATTGAAATTTTCTATATATTTTACTAAAATTTCAACATTAAATTACCAAGCAGAAATACTTATTCTTAACTTCTTGAAGATTATATGATAAACATCTAGAGGCAAATATGAGTTCATTGAACCTATTCATCAAGATATAATATCAGCTGTTGAGTCTATGTAAATAAGTTAAAATTTCTACTTTTTTGTCATTTAACACCAATGTTTTTGTAAAAAATTTACTATATTAACTAATTAACTATATTGACTAATTAGTTTATACTAGTTATGCTTTGATCTAGTTAGCTACTACTTACTTTTCATTGTTGATTTTGATCGTAGATACTTTACTTGATAGGAATTCTTGCTTATTTTATAAAAAAATAACAACCTACTCCAAAGAGTAAAATTATATTTACAAAATTAGATATAAATATTTTCTGAGTAAAATAATTACTTACAAAATATTAAACAATTGCTTCTCTTTTAAAGTTTGGCACTCAAATATTTTTCACTAAATCTATTTTTTTACACATGTAATATATTCATTCTTTCTTTGTAAACAATTTTTGACATTTGAGTAGAAAATGAGAAATAATGTAATGATTTGATGTTATGAATTAGATTTTTTGCATTTGCAATATAAATAAATATCTAGAGAGCTGCTAGATTATTTTACTAATTTTACCTATCCCTATCTTTACTAAGCAATTCCTTACATTGTGATAAAGAAAATCATTAAAATATATCATTTTAAATAAAAATATATAAATAACTTATATGAGAATACTTTGACAATCAAATAATATACTATTATAATTCCTTATTCTTAATGAAATGAATTAGGAATTATTAAGAATAAATAAAAAATGTATAAACTAAAAAATCACTCTGGAGCGAAAAAAAGATTTAAAATTTCATCTGGAGGAAAACTGATGTTCGCTCAAACAGGCAAAAAACATTTCATGAGAAGACGTACCAAAAATCAAATTAGAGAAAAAAGAAGAATGTTAGCAATGTGTAGCTCAGATGCTAAAAGAATAATTCGTTGGTATATGCCTTCATCATCAGTGTAATGCCTGTTTATTTACTTCATATTAAATATATTATATTAAAATTATGACAAGAGCCAGATCTGGAGTTGTTTCTAAAAAAAGACACAAAAAAATTTTAAAACTCTCAAAGGGTTACAGGGGACGTTCTAAGAATTGTTTTAGAATTGCTATCCAAAAAGTAGAAAAAGCACTCCAGTACGCTTATAGAGACAGAAAAGCTAAAAAATCATATTTCAGGGGTTTGTGGATACAACGTATCAATGCAGCCTCTAGAGAACATGGGTTACGTTATTCTGTTTTCATAAAAAAAATTCGTGATGCTGGGATCAATCTGAACAGAAAATCTATTTCAGAACTTTTAATAAAATCTCCTGAATATTTTCATAATATACTGAAATCTGCTAGTTAATCTCATTTAAAGTTCATAACAAATTTTAGCTTAGAGTTCAGTATAAAATCAGATTCTTAAATAAAGCAAAGATCTGATTATATTTTTCATAAATTTGTGTTTCCTATTTCTCTTAATTGAAAGGATTTTAATTCAATATTTTCTAAATTTAAATATGTAAAATTTCTTAAAAGCTAAAGATAAAAATTAAAAAAATGACTCAAAATATATAGAGAAAATTATGAATATAACTAAAAATTTAAATAAACTAATATTGATGACATTGATTGTTTTATTGCCTTATTACTAAAAACTTTTTGATAGGAATAGCTGAAATTTTAAAACATTATCTATTAGAATTTTCTGACTTATTTTTATAACCACATATTTCTATTTCTATGTTTCATTATGCTTTAAAAACAAAATTATTGCCTATGAGAATCTTTTGTAGTAGGCTTTCGTTTTTACTATAAACATTTACTTCATGTTTACAAGGACTACTTCAGAAAGTTTAGACAAAATATTATACAAAGACACATCAGTTTTAGATAAAGGATTTATAAGAGTAATAGATTATATGGGCAATGATCAAGCAATAGTGCAAGCTGCCCGTGTTTCATACGGGAATGGTACAAAAACTTATTCCAAAGATAAAGCATTAATATCATATTTAATGAAATATGATCATACAACTCCTTTTGAGATGTGTGAAATTAAATTCCACATTAAAATGCCATTTTTTGTTGCACGACAATGGATTCGTCATAGAACAGCTAATATTAATGAATATTCTGGTAGATACTCAATAATAAAAGACGATTTTTACTTGCCAGAAATTTCGCATATAGCTTCTCAATCTAAAGTAAATAAACAAGGAAGAGATTCTAAATCATTAGAACACACAAAAGCTTTAGAAGTAAAAACAATAATGCAAAATCTTGCTATTCAAAGTTACAAAAAATATCAAGAATTGTTAAATAAATTCGGTTCTGAAGAAGGCATAGCACGAGAATTAGCTAGAGTAATATTAACATTAAATTATTATACAGAAATGTATTGGAAAATAGATTTACATAATTTATTACATTTTTTAAAGTTACGATCTGTAGAAAATGCACAATATGAGATCAAAGAATATGCATTAAAAATGCTAAATATTGTAAAATTATGGGTACCTTATACTTATGATGCTTTTTTAAATTATAAATTAAAAAATATAAATTTATCAAAAGCTCAGATAGAAACTCTTGCATATTTTACTAAAAATACAAAGAAAAAAGAAAATATTTTTCATCTAAATAAAAGAGAATGGAAAGAATTATCTGACATTTTTTTCTAAAAAACATGTACAAATTTTAGTATAAACATTATGAAAAGTCTATTAATTATATGTGGTCCTACAGCAAGCGGGAAAAGTGATTATGCTCACAAAATAGCTTTTCAAATTTCAGGAGAAATAATAAATGCAGATGCTATGCAAATTTACAAGGAGTTACCCATAATTACTAGTTCTCCTAATAAAAACCATAAAACTGAAATACAACATCATTTATACAATTTTATAGAATTAAATGAAAATTTTTCTATTTATAAATATTGTATAAAATTACTTCAGACTGTAATGGAAGTAATAGAAAGAGGAAAAATACCAATAATAGTATCTGGTAGTGGATTTTACTTAAATGCAGTAATTTTTGGTTATTATAATATACCACAAATATCAAAAACAAAATCTCATATAGCGGAGAAAGCTTTTGCAAAATACACATTAGAGGAAATATATAAAAAGCTTTTAAGTTGTGACAAAAGATTCATAAAATATAGTATGTACGACAAATATAGAATAAAAAAAGCCTATGAATTCTTTGTACAAACTAACTGTAGTATTTTTTCTTTTTATAACGATACAAATTTTGTTAAACCATTTGAAAACTTTGAAAAAAAAATATTATATCTATCACCAACAACTGCTATTTTACACAGACAAATACTAAAAAGAGTTAATTTTATGATCAACAATGGAGCAATAGCTGAGGTGAAAGATATTTTAGGTTTAGAAAATACTCATCAAAAAAATGCACTCAAAATTATAGGTGTAAAAGAGATAATACAATACCTACAAAAGGAATATGATATTAATGATACAATACAAAATATCTTCATTAGAACAAGACAATATTCAAAAAGGCAAAAAACTTGGTTTAGAAATAAATTATTAAATTCTAAACATTTAGATACAAAAATTAAGATTCAAATTTTCAATAAATTAGATAATAACGTAAATTATTTTTTAAAAAAAAATAATTTTCTTTTTGAATAAAAATATAATTTATGTTAATAAAGTATAAATCAACAAAATATGTAATAATTAAACATGAAAAAGTTCGCTTGCATAGAATCTGTAGGAAGAAGATTTAAAGAACCTATTTTTCTAAGTGATAGAGACAAAATATCAGCACTCAAGAGCAAATATTTTGAAACAGATAGAAATAAAATCCTATATTCAGAATCTTTTAAAAATTTGCAAAACAAGAATGCTATGTTAAACCACCTAAGTAGTAGAGATAAATGTAGAAACGTATTTGCAAAAACAATTTCTTTAAGTTATTTGACTAGAACATTGAGTTCTTTGTTAGGAATAAATCAAGATTTATCAGAAGTAATATCTTTAGTATATTCTTTAGGATCACCCATTTTTTCATATGCTGGACAAAAATTTGCTAATGAAATAAATAAAGAAGAATTCACACAAACATTTTTTGCTTTTAAAATAGTTACACAAATTGAAAATTTCAGTTCTGAATATAGTGGAATAAATTTATCTAAAGAAATACTTGAATCTATATTAAAATGTACTTATAAGTTAAATCATATTAAAATACCTGAGTATATAAAAGAATACCAAACAGGGTTTGATTTAGATTTATATAGCCCTCCTTTATTAGAATGTCAATTATTTGAAGCAGTAAAGGATTTTATGTTTTTAATAAATGATTTAGAAGATTCTTTAAGCTCTAAATTAATATCGATTTGGGATTTACATGAGCTAGATTTTTTAGTAGAATACGCTGAAAGATTATTCACAATATCTCCAAATATTAGTGATAAATCTCTAATTTTTGAAATAGGAAGGCTTGTTGTACAAAATTTTTTTCAAGATTTAGTACTTTGTACTGAAAAAAAAATTTTAGACTTAGGCATAGAAACTCTTGAAGATGTTAAAAAATATGAAAAAAAAATCATAAGCATCAGTTCAATGCAATTAAAAAAAATTGATCAATTAAAGCAATTTTTGATAGAAAAAGTTTATATGACACCTAAGGTAGTATTTATAATGAAAAAATTTACTAGAATCTTACATAAACTTTATGAATTATATCAAAATGATATAATTCATTTACCAACTGAGTTTAAAAAAATGATTGAATCTAATCCACTCAAAAAGGATAGTATAATCCTAGATTACATCTTATACATGAATGATCATTTAGCTATTAGAAAGTGTAAAAAATTTTTTAACATAGATTTGGATGAAACGGGCTTTTGATAAAAAATATTTCACTCTCTTTGCTATGCACAATGAACTAAAATATTGAAAAAAATTTTCAATTTTGCTAACATTTCGCTTTTGAATTTAATAACCTAGTTACAATATGGATATTTTTCAACAAATTAGTGAGGATATAAAATTAGCTTCTCAAAAATTACTTATAAAAAATATCAACTGGAATTCTTGTGTTTTAGAATTTCCTAAAGATCCTTTAAATGGTGATATATATAGTAATATAGCTTTAGTTATAGGACCTCTAAACAACCAAAATGCAAGAGAAGTGGCATTTTTATTTAAAAATGAATTACAGAAATTGGATTATATAGCACATATAGAAATTGCTGGAGAAGGTTTTATAAATTTTACAATCAAGGCATCTCATTGGCAAAAATATCTTAACTATATATTGAATGATGAAAAGAATTTTTGGTTTCCCAATATAGGCAATGGAAAAAAAATAAACATAGAATATGTATCTGCTAATCCTACAGGTCCCTTACATATAGGACATACTCGTGGCGCTATATATGGAGACATATTATCTAAAATTTTTAGTCTTGCTGGATATAATGTAACAAGAGAATATTACATCAATGATGGTGGGTCTCAGATAGAAAATTTAGTAAATACTGTATTTTTAAGATGTAAAGAAATACTATCTGGACTCCCAGTCAAAATTAAAGATAATATGTATCCTGGTGAATATTTAAAGGAAATAGCACAGCGTTTGGTAGTAAAATATAAAGAAGATTTGTTAATGGAAGAAGAAATTTCAATCAAATCAAAAGTACAGGAATTTTCAGTCAAACATATTATGTCTTTAATTAAAGAAGATTTAACATTACTAGATATCCAATATGACGTATTCACATCTGAGCAAAAATTACATAATGAAGGAAAGGTAGAAAAGGCAATCGCTATAATAAAAGATAAGGGATTTTTATATAAAGGAAAAATACCTCTTCCTAAAGGCAAAACCACTCAAAATTTGACTCAAAGAGAACAATTATTATTTAAATCATCAAAATTTGGAGATTCTCAAGATAGACCAATACAAAAACAGGATGGACAATGGACTTACTTAGCTTCTGACATAGCATATGCTAAAGATAAGATAGATAGAGGTTTTGATACTCTAATTTATATCTTAGGAGCCGATCACAAAGGATATATAGACAGAATAAATGCTATTGTAAAAGTTTTAGGATCCAATAAAGTAAATTCCATAGTTAAAACAACTGAATTAGTAAATTTTGTTCAAGATTCTATTCTTTTAAAAATGTCCAAGAGAAAAGGAAATATGATACAAGTACAAGAAATCATAGATAAGGTAGGCTTAAACGTTTTAAGATTTATGATGGTTTCTAGAAGAAATGATATGGAAATCGATTTTGATTTCCAAAAAGTAATAGAACAAAGTAAAGAAAATCCTGTATTTTATGTGCAATACGCATACGTAAGAATTATATCTATTATAAAAAAAGTAAAAAATAATCAGCCAGAAGCATTAAAAATATTTCAGGAAAAACAATTTGATCTTTCATTACTATCTAATGAAGAAGAAATAAGAGTAATTAAATTGCTTACATATTGGCCTAAACTTATTGCAAGTAGTTTAAAATCTCTTGAACCTAACAGAATAACTAACTATTTAATAGAGGTTTCTTCTAGATTTCATTCACTATGGAATTTAGGAAAAGCAGATAATAATTATTTATTCATCGTACCTGATAATCCTCAAACAACTGCTGCTAGATTAGCCTTTGCGATATCAATACAAAAAATAATAGAGAGATGTTTTGACATTATAGGCGTAACCCCAATGAAAGAAATGTAATAAAAAACAAAATGAAATCCAGAACATTAATAATTAGCACAATTTGTTTTTTTCTAATTTTCATTACTATCACGTTCATCTATTTTAGCTATTATTCTTATAAAGAAATTAAAACACTATCTCCCAATTATACTATATATAAAATCAAGCCTAAAAATAAATTTCTTAGATTTACTGACCAAAATCACTTAATAAACTCGACAAAAGAAGAAAAACCAGTAGTGATTTTTGAAGAAAGAGATAGTATAGATTCTATTTTAGAAGATCTTTATGTTTCGCAAACACAATTGATACAAGTAAACGTTAAACACACTGATCAAAAAAGACATAAAATTGATAATTTTAAACCTCAAGATAACTACTTGATAGAAATAGGATTTTTCGATAATTTATTAGATTTAGAAAAATTCCAATCAGATTTCAAATTAAAATATAAAGATCTTTTGCAAGGAATGAAATTCATAATACAACGGCAAGATTTTAGTAGATCATTTTTTGTGTTAAATATTGGATATTATAATACCATATCTGCAGCTCAGAGTATTTATAAATCACTATCACAAAGTGATTTAGATTGTTTAGTTAAACCAGTATTAAAAAAGGAATATAATAAAAAATATTAGTAAATTTCATTTAATAAATAATTGGTATATTTCTCTCAATTAAAAAGAAATAATTTGTAACTTAGCATCTAGTATTAAAAAATTGTCTTGAAAATAACTAATATTAATGTATGATTTCCTTGTCTATAAGTTTCATTAATAGATAATTAGTTTTGATTAAATAATAAAGTAATATGTTGCCCAACTCTTCTATACCTGAAATCAAAATCAGCGATTTGTATAATCATTCTGTTCATTTAGGGCATAAAGCTTCTAGATGGAATCCTGATATGTCACCATACATACATTCAGTAAAAAATAATATTCACATTATAGATTTACAAAAAACTTATACACTACTAAAAAGGGCATTAGTAAAAATATATGAAACTATTAGTCAAAATAATAAAATTTTATTTGTGGGAAGTAGGCAACATGTCACAAATCTTATAGCTGAATACGCAGAAAAATCTGGTCAATTTTATGTAAATCACAGATGGTTAGGAGGTATATTAACAAATTGGAAAACAATTTCTACCTCTATTAAGAAACTAAACAAATTAGAGTTTATTTTAGAGGCAAAAGATTCTGTAGAAAAATATACAAAAAAGGAACTATTAACCATATCAAGAAAAAAAGATAAATTGCTTAGAGCATTTAAAGGTATAAGGAGTATGAATGGTTTGCCCAATTTAGTAATAGTATTTGATACAAATAAGGATCGTTTGGCATTGAATGAAGCAAAAAAATTAAATATACCTATAATAGCGATTTTAGACACTAATTCTAGTCCTAAATTAGTAGATTATCCTATTCCAGGAAATGATGATTCTATGAGATCTATAGAGTATTTTTGCGAAAATTTTACTCAAACAATTCTTACAAGCATCAAACAATCTTTAATAGACTCAGGAGTAGATGTAAAAGACTTAAAAAATGCAGATGAAGTGCCAAATGTTGTTTCAAAACAAGAACAGGATACAGATCAAAATTCTTTAAATAAGCCAAGAGAGGAAAAAAATATTTAAAATGAAAATTCAAGCTACCTCAGTAAAACAACTTAGAGATAAAACTGGACTTGCTATGATGCTTTGTAAAAAAGCTCTAGAATCTTCAGATGGAGATTTAGAGAAAGCGCTAGATTTTTTAAAAAAGCAGAATAAATTGGTAAAATCAGGTTCTGCATCTGCCAAAGAAGGAGCGATTGTTATAGCCGTAGAAGATCAAAAAAATTCTGTGAGTAAAGCTACTATAATGGAAATCAATTCCAATACAGATTTTGTAGCAAGAAACGAAAAATTTCAAAAATTAGCAAGAGAAATCTCAGATATAAGTATAGGTGTATCTAACCTAGAGGAGTTGTTAAAGAGTAACAATTCTAATGGAGAATCTGTAGAGAATTTTCTAATAGAGAATTCTAATGTGATTGGAGAAAAAATTCTATTAAATAGGATGGAAAAAATCACTTCTAAAGGTACTATAGGCTATTATGTTCATAATCAGTTAGGAGATAATATAGGAAAAATGGCATCTATAGTTTCTCTTGAAGAGGAGGATCATGATGTTTCTTTAAGAGGAGAAGAACAATACCATTCTAAAGGGAATCAATTAAGTGAAGAAGAACTTCTGATACTTAAAAAATATGCAGATCAAATAGCAATGCATATTGTAGCTTCTAAACCTCTTGCCTTGGATAAAGAACATTTAGATAAATCTTTTTTAGAAAAAGAAAAAGAGATTCTTACTCAACAAGCACAAGAAAAATCGCAAAAAAAGCCTATAATAGAGAATATAGTTAAAGGTAAGATGAATAAACTATTTGAAGAGATAGTATTATTGGATCAACCTTTTGTCTTAGATAATAATACAAGTATTAGGAATTTTTTAGAAAAAATCTCTAAAGAACTAGGAAAGAACATTAAATTATCAAATTATTATAGAATGGAAATAGGAGAAGAACAAAAAATAACATGAAAAGAACATATCAACCAAGTAATTTAGTAAGAAAAAGAAGGCATGGTTTCAGAGCTAGAATGTCTTCCAAAACAGGTAGACAAATTCTTAAAAGAAGAAGAGCAAAAGGCAGAGAAAAACTTTCTGCTTGATGGTAATACAGATTATAAAAAAATTTTACGTGAGTCTATAAAAAAACATAAACATTTTGCTTATATTAATAATGCTGGCAAAAGGTTTTTCTCAAGGTATTTTATTATAATTTATCTAAAGTTAGAATCTGAAAATAAGAAGCTATTTTTAGGAATAAAAGCAAGTAAAAAAGTATTCAATAAAGCTGTAACAAGAAATAAAATCAAAAGACGAATAAGGCATTTAACTAAAATATTAATGGATGATGCTCAAAGCATAAAAGAAAAGCCATATGAGTTACATTTAGTATTTATTCCTAAAAAAAATTTTGAAAAAATTAATTTTAGACATTTAAAAAATGTATTACTGCATTATTTAGCACAATCGATAAGATCTACTCCAATAAATAAGAATTATTTATAATATAACTTCGCAAAACGCCAATACATATTCAGCTTATTTTGATACCACAATATAGAAGAAAATTTTTTACAAAAGAACATATTCTATTCATGCAAAATGCCTTTTGTAATATTTGCAATAATTTGAATGCAAAGTTAACGGAATTTAATGGAGAAGAAAGATCATGTAATTGGTATTACATCCACCAAAAATATCTATATCTACTCTTTTAAACCAGTTAAAAGGAATTTCTAGTAGAATGCTAAGAAAAAATTTTATAAATTTAAAAAGAAACTATAAAAGAAAGAATAATTGCGCAATATGGAGTAGAAGTTATTTTGCTGGGTCAGTAGGAGAATCCACTATTGAAATTTTAAGAACATTAAATAGAAAATTAAAAACCTCCTCTCCTCTGTACGATAAACATGCCCTATGTATCTCCGACCTTAAGGAAGAGGGGTTAGCACTACTTGCTAAAATTTTGTGCTTATCAAATAATGAATATTCATAAGTTAAAAACTTTATGTATAAAAATGGATACTTTGTAAATTACTTTGTAGATTATATAGCTCTAGCAAATAATATTTTTCAATTTTTTATGCGTGTTTCTTTATCATTTAAATGGCAAAAGATTTTCCACATCCACATTTGCCTTTTTCATTAGGATTTTGAAAAATAAATCCCTCATTAAATTCTTCCCGTACATAATCCATCTTACTACCCATTATATACAACAAAGCTTTTGGATCTATAATGATTGAAATATTTTCAAATTTTATTACTTCATCATATTTATGCACAGAGTTTGCATATTCAATAAAATACTTAAACCCGGAACATCCTCCAGACTTCACTCCTATCCTGATCCCCAAAAATTCCTTATAAGGAGTATTATTAAGTAAAAACTTAACTTGATGTTTTGCTTCTGTTGTAATTTCTAAGACATTCTTCATATGCGCACTTAAATACAATAAATAATTAAAATTTTTCCTTTAAATCAAAGTAATTGTAACATGTTTTATAATGATTTTTAAGCAAAAATTTAACTAAAAAATGATTATAAATAAAAGTGCAAAAATTTTGATTTTACCCTATTTATACTATTATTTAGTTAATCTTAAATGCTGTGCTCAGCAAATTTTTAAATCTTGTAATATCAATTACAAATCAAACAAGTGCGTATTGCTAGTCATTCAAGAATTTTTGCTTTTGCTATAGTTAAAATATCAGGCTCTTTTTGCAGAATTGTATATTTTGTAAATTTGTTAATTTTGTAAATTAATTCTAATTAATATGCTGATTTAGTCTTATGCATATATAATTATGTAATAAAAATTACAATCCTGAGTTTCATATGAAACATAATGCAACCTAATCCTTGAATAAAAAATTGTGACATTTTTTACAAAAAATACCTATATACATAAATCACAAGTATAAAAAATTAATACAGCTTTATAAAAATAACTTGAAATTCTTATATGAGAAAAATATCTTTTAATCAATTATATCTTCTCTAAGTAACTGCTATCCGCTCTAAAGTAAGAAGTTTTTAATATCAATATCAATATCTTTCTTTTAAAAATCTTAAACAGATTCAATTAGCAAAGAAAAATAGCCCTTTTCTGTCTTGAGATTTATAATCCCTTCTTGTTTTATGTTATACACAGCATTGATGTCTCTACCATGCTCTGTATCATATTCTTTACAAATCCATTTCCACGTTCTTTAAAACTCAACTTTTCGTTCTTACTCTTACACATTGAACATATCTTTGAACTTACAAAAATTTATTTATCTTCAATATCTTCTTACTTGCATCCCTTGATTTATATGTCAATTTATCTACAAATCTAGACCACACTACATCTCATCTCATATATTTTTCGATAATTTCCTGTTTTTATCATATTTTTCACTTTCACAAAGTTTCTATTATAATATCTTGGTTTTAGTCTATTATTTTTTAGATAGCTTGTGTTAAAATCATTTCTTGCATGAAGATTTTTTCATGGCATTTCTCTACCGAAATTTTTGCTTTTTTCATATTTTTATTTCCTTTCACTTTTCTTTATAATAATTATTTGTTTCCTCCTTAAATTAATAGATTTTTTCTTATAAATATAAGATCTTCTGTTTTTTGACCATTGAAATCTGAGATATTCTTAGAATTTTAATTGTTTTATCAAATGATTCTCTAGTACAATGATATATATTTTGCACAGCTCTTTTTGATTTCAATTTTAAATATCATCCTGTATGTTTAAAAAATTTTTGATAAGCTTTATTTACATTTATACAAGCTTCGATTAAAGGCTTAGCCTAATGCTTAAACCGCTATCAAAGGCTTCTGAACAATACTAATCCCAAACACTTCTGTTAAAGGCTTCTACTTAAAACTTCTGCTTCAGATTTTTTACGAAGCAATAGAATCATATTTCCCTAATCAAGAGTGTTTCCTAGATCTTTTAGCAATTGTTAGCATTTTTTAAAATCATGCACAGCATTAAAAAATTTAGCATGGCACTTATATTGATGTTTTATGATTTATAATGCCTTATTATAAATCATTCTGAGAGCACAAAATTTGGCAAGTGCATTTTTTTGGTTTGTTCTTTTGTAGATTATATTCTTATCCTTAAAGCTCTCATTTTATACTACATAATATTTAACGTACAATAGAATTTATTCTATAAAAATCATTTTATATTTCTTTATACTTACTTATAAGGGAATATCTATTAATAATAAAAAACTTTTACAAATACTTCAATTAAAATCAGATATCATTGCGCTCAGATACATTTTTTATTACAAAAACAAACAATAATCAACAAAAAGTTTTCATATTACATTTTTGCTGCGATAACAAATAATATTAAATTATGAAACATATTAAGTATCATTCATATATTGTTTATCGTGACTAAAAATTTTGGAAGACATTTTAAAATGAACAAATCTATACTTACTAGTTTTATATTGAAATTTTCTCTTTCTTACAGAAAAATTACCAAATTTTCTAATTTCTACTCTAGAATTTTTCTCAAAAGCATTTAATAAAAATTTTTTTATGTGCAAAGTCAAAAATTCTATATTCTCTTTTTGTAAATGAGGGATTTTTTCATATATATGTCCTATAAGTTTTTTTTCATCTTTAGAAAATAAAAACTTCTGTTCATGAAAAATTTCTTTTTCTAGATAATTTGTCTTCATAATATTCAACAATGCTCTATTTTTTAATTAATTTTTGTTTTTTCTTTAAATAATCTATTTTGCTGTTTTTTCCAATCTCTTTGTTTAATTATATTTCTTTTATCAAAAAGCTTCTTACCCTTACCTAGTGCAATTTCAATTTTAACCAAATTTTTGTTATTAAAATACACAGACAAAGGGATGATACTATATCCCTTTAGTTTAGTTTTACCAATCAAATTTTGCAACTCTTTGTTTGTGATAAGCAATTTTCTTATTCTATTAGGATGGTGGTTAAACCTGTTAGAATAAAAATATTCTTTTATATTGCTCTGATAAAGTAATATTTCCTGATCTTGTATTGCTACATATGCATTGTCAATACTAATACCATTTTTCCTAATGGATTTTATTTCGCTTCCTTTAAGAACAATTCCAGCCTCTAACTTCAGCTCAAAAAAATAATTAAAATGAGCTTTTTTATTTTGTGATATCAGTTTCATAATTTATATTAACAAATTCTTGTACTACATTTTGAACCAAGGATTTTGTATATTGATCTAACTCTAACAATGGGAGCCTCACTTTATCTTGCTGAATTAATTTCTGTAGATATGCAATATATTTTATCACAACAGGATTTGTTGCTAACTTCATCTTATCTAATAAGGGAATTATTTTTAAATATTCGAATTTTGCCTTGTTATAATTTTGTACATTGAGTAAATTCCAAATATCACAAATGCTATCTGGAAAAACATTGCTTAAAACAGATACAATACCATTCCCTCCCCAAATGTGGTAACTCAACATTGCAGTATCATCTCCGCATATAAACTCTAATTTATTTTTACTAGATTTGCTAAGTAATTTAGTAATTCTAGTTGGCTTTTCATAATCATTACTTGAATCTTTAATAGCGCAAATATTTTTGAGATTTGTAAGATTCACTAATAAATTATCTCCTATTTCAACAGACGTTCTTTTAAAATTATTATATACCATAATTGGTTTGTGAGATAATCTATCAATTTCTTGAAAATAATAAAAAATCCCTTCTTGCGAAGGCAGAGAATAATAGGGAGCGGTAGATATAATGCCTTGTAAAGAAGTAGAATTAAAAATTTTTAATAATTGAAGAGAATATTGATAATTAGAAGAACTTATATTTGCTATCAGAGGTTTTTTACCATCCACTATATCTAAAGCATTATTGACTAGACTTACATATTCTTCTTGCGATAAGTTATTTCCTTCTCCTGTTGAACCTCCAAGTAAAATATAATCTACTTCAGATTTTATTTGAAAAGTAAGTATTTTTTCTAAAGAATAAAAATCAATTGCATTATTCTCTTGAAATGGTGTTAAAATTGCTGTTGTAACTCCTTGAAACATCTAGAATTTATTCACCATTTTAAAATACAAATCTCTGATATCTTTAGTAAGAGAATTTTTAGCAAATAAATATTTTTGCTCTTTACAAGAAATAGAAGATATATTTTTGATTTCAACAGAAGTACCTGTAATAAATGCTTCATCAAAATTATCTAAATCAGACAATTGAATGGAATTTGATTCCTCAATTTTTAACCCTAAGATAGGTGCAATATCTTTGATGATAGTATCTCTAGTAATACCTTTTAAACAATACTTACTACTGGGAGTTACAAGTAAATTGTTTTTGACAAAAAAAATATTACTCACACTAGATTCTGCTACAAAACCTCCTGAAGTGAGTAAGAGACACTCATCATATCCTTTTGATAATGCTTCCTCTTTAGCTAAGTGAGATGTAACATATTGCGCAGCACATTTACTCTGTATAGGCAAAGATGTTCCAGGAATTTTTTTCCAATCACTTACATACAAATTAAGGGAAGTAATATCCCTTGATACTTCAGAACTAATAGCAATTATTGCAACATCTACAGAAGAATGTACAGCGCCTTCTTTATCCAATAACTTTAAAAAATTCGACCTCTTCCATGCAACAGGCCTTACATAAGCATTAACCAATTGGTTTTTTTTGATCAAATTTTCTGTAGCATCTATAATTTCTTGAACTGAATATTTTATATTTAGCCCAATTAACTTAGCAGATTGAATTAGCCTTTCAGAATGTTCTAATAGTTTAAAAATTTGTCCATTGTACAATTTTTCTCCTTCAAAAACAGCTGAAGCGTAATGTAAACCATAGCTGCTAATATGTAAATTAGCGTTTTCACTTAAAATAAAATCTCCATTATACCAGATGTATTTTGATAAATTTTTTATCATATTTTTTCTTATAATTTGATAATTAAAACAGTTAAGATATTTTTTTCAAAATTTGTACAGAATTTAAAACAGAATCTTTTCTGAAATTATCACTAGATATTCAAAGATTGAAAGTATTATTTTTTTCCATTGTACAACTTTTTTTCTTTAAAAACAGATAAAGAATACTGTAAACTATAGATACTATATGCAAATTAGCATTCTCACTTAAAATAAATTCTTCATTATGCCATACATATTTTGATAAATTTTTTATCATATTTTTTCTTATAATTTGATAATTACAACAGTTGAGATATTTTTTCCAAAATTTGTACAGAATTTAAAGCAGCACCTTTTCTTAGGTTATCACCAGATATCCAAAGATTGAAAGTATTATTTTGAGAATCATCTAATCTTAATCTAGAAACAATCACATCCTCTTTACTTGAAGCATAAATAGGAGTACAATCACATTTTTCTTTTGCATTCATATCTGTATCCATAAATTCTACTCCTTTTATGTTTGATAAAACATTTTTAATTGATTCAACGTTATGAACATTATTCTCAAATTCTATGTTAACAGACATAGAATGAGATATAAATACTGGCACTCTAACAGCAGTAACAGATATTGCTATGTTTTGCGAAATAATTCTTTTAATTTCAAATTTTATTTTTGATTCTTCTTCACTATCACCATTATTATTTATATTTCCTATAAAAGGAATTAAATTAAAAGCTATTTGAAAAGGAAATTTCTCAATATTAATTTCAGAAAATCCAATCTTTGCTCTTGTTTGATCAAATAATTCTTCCATAGCGCTAGCCCCTGCTCCAGAAACAGACTGATAAGTAGATATAACCAATCTTTTAATTTTGAATTTAGTATGTAAAGGAAATAATACAACAGCAAGTATTATCACACAACAATTGGGATTAGAAATTATAGATCCATGTAATAAAGCATCGGATGTCATTTTGAAATTTATTTCAGGTATAATTAAAGGAACATTAAGATCTGATCTGAAAAAACTAGATTTATCTATTATAATACAAGAGTTTTTTACAGCATTTTGGTAATGCTCCTCTACTATTTTTTTGTTAGTACAAAAAAATACTACTTCAAAATCTTCAAAATCTATATTTGATATATTTTCAATTTTTAGTGTTTTTCTCTTAAAATTTATTTCTTTTCCAATGGATTTTTCAGATGCAAATAATCTAAGAGACTCTATTAAATATTCTTTATCTTCAAGTAATGAAACAAGCAGCCTTCCTACATTCCCTGTAGCTCCTATAACAACAATTTTAAATTTTTTCATGTTCCTATTAACGCACCTAAAAATTTTCCTCCAATTATATGAGTGTGAAAATGCATTACTGTTTGCCCTGATAATTCACCTAAATTAGTTATTACTCTATATTCTTTTATATTTTGTTCACGAGCAATTTTAACAATTAACCTGTAATAATCCTGTATTAAGTCTTTAGGAGCATTTTCTATAAAATCTGCAAAATTTGTAAATGGTAATTTAGGTATCACTAGCAGATGTATAGGCGCAACAGGGTTAATGTCCTTAATACATAGAAATGAATGATCTTCATAAATTTTATCTGCATCAAGCTCTCCAGAAATAATTTTGTAGAACACATTATTTTTATTATAGGCTACATTCATTGGGTATCATCTCAATTGATTAAGAAATTTCTAACTATATTTTAATCAAAACTATTTAAATAAAATTATTTTATAACAAAGATCTTGAAAATCTAGAAAAAAATATTAAATATTACTTGTGAATGTAAAATTATGATTTAAAATTGGGTAAGAAATAAGTTAGTAATTTTTTTATTATTTGATATTAGCGAAATTCTATTACATGTTTTTATTTATAGATTTTTATTAATGTTTTATCTATAATTAAAATAGTCAATGTATAATGTTAATTGATTTAGATTTTTTGAAGAGTTTTTTTCGTAAGTGTTTATATGCATGATTCACAAAACATAGTAGGTACTACAATATTATGTATAAAAAAGGATACTGAAGTAGTAATAGCAGGTGACGGGCAAGTTTCACTAGGTAATACGGTAATGAAATCTACAGCAAATAAATTGCGTTCTATTGCAAATGGAAAAATAGTAGCCGGTTTTGCAGGTTCTACAGCAGATGCCTTTACTTTATTTGAAAGGCTAGAAAAGAAATTAGAAAAATATTCGTTTCAATTGCTTAGAAGTTCAGTAGAATTAGCAAAGGATTGGAGAATGGATAAATATTTGAGGCATCTGGAAGCTATGTTGTTAGTAGCAGACAAAAAAAATTTGCTATTAGTTTCTGGTAGAGGAGACGTAATAGAACCAGAACATAACGTAGCTGCAATAGGTTCTGGAGGGAATTTTGCATTATCTGCAGCTAGAGCTTTCCTTTCTATAAAGAATAATAAAATGTCATTAGAAGAAATTGCAAAAGAATCAATGAAAATAGCTGCTGATATATGTGTATTTTCGAATCACAATATTTTAATCAAGAAAATACAAGAATAAATAATTTTAAATTTAAAGTATAATAGATAATATTTTTATAAAAACATCAATTGGAAAAAAAAATGAAGCTCACACCACAGAAAATAGTGTCTGAATTAGATAGATTCATAGTGGGGCAAACTAAAGCAAAAAAAGTAGTTGCTATAGCTCTTAGAAATAGGTACAGAAGAATGAATGTAGAAGAACCTTTAAGAAGTGAAATTATGCCTAAAAATATTCTTATGATAGGTTCTACAGGAGTAGGAAAAACTGAAATAGCTAGAAGATTAGCAAAAATGGTTAACGCACCGTTTATAAAAATAGAAGCTACAAAATTTACAGAAGTAGGTTACGTAGGTCGAGATGTAGAATCTATAGTAAGAGATTTAATCGAAATAGCGATTAATCATCAAAAACAAGAAGCAAAAAAAGCAGTAAAAAAAGATGCTGAAAAAAAGACTAATGAAAGAATAGTAAATGCTTTAGTAGGAAAAGATGCTAGTCCTGAAACAAAAGAAAAATTTAAATTACAGGTAGAAAATAATAGTATCGAAGACAAAGAAATAGAAGTTGAAGTAAGCGATACTAATTCTCCTAAAAATGCAATTGATATCCCAGGTTTTGCAGGTGCTTCAATAGGAGTATTAAATTTAAGTGAAATGCTTGGTAGAAATTTTGATTCTAATAAAATGAAACAAAAAAAAATGAAAATTTCTGAAGCAAAAAAAATTATTTTATCTGAAGAATCTGAAAGAATGATAAATCAAGATAAAATAATTCAGCATGCTATCAGTTCAGTAGAAAACAATGGTATAATTTTCCTCGATGAAATAGATAAAATTACATCAAGGACCGATTCTAAAGTAGGAGAAGTAAGTAGAGAGGGTGTACAAAGAGATCTTTTACCACTGTTAGAAGGCACTAATGTAGTTACAAAATACGGAACTATAAAGTCTGATCATATATTATTTATAGCCTCTGGAGCTTTTCATTTATCTAAACCTTCAGATTTACTACCAGAATTACAAGGCAGATTACCAATTCGTGTTGAAATGAAATCATTAACTAAAGAGGATTTAGTTAAAATATTAATTGAACCTGAATCAAGTCTAATCAAGCAATATATTGCATTACTTGCTACAGAAAATTATACACTCAAATTTGAACAAAATTCTATAGAAAAAATTGCTGAATTTGCTACCAAGTTTAACTTAGAAATGGAAGACATAGGTGCACGAAGGCTACATACAATTTTAGAGAAATTACTAGAAGATATAAATTTTACTTCTGTACACCCAGGTGAAGGCAAACCTAAAAAAGAAATACTTATAGACAAAAAATTCGTAAATGATAAATTATCTGGCTTTATGCAAAATATTGATTTAGCAAATTTCATTTTATAAGAAATGAAATTCTGTTTAACATATTAATTAAATATAGAGATATCTCATATCTATATGAGGTATCTCTATATTTATTAGAAAGTAAATATTCATCCAATTCTTCAATATAATATCATTCCTTATTTTCTGAAAAATAACTAGATATAACATATTATTTTTAATCTTTTTGAATCTCAAAAGAACATAATTTATAAAGTTTTGTACTAATATGAAGTACAAAATCAGTAATACTAAAAAAATAGACATTTCTGTGACGAAATAAAATTTTCTACAAGCTTGCATTTCACAATTCTTCCTATCAAGATAATTTTTAACAAAAAGCGCTTACATACTTCTTGATTAGATTGTTAAGCAAGCAATTTTAGTTATTTTTTTACATGAGTAATAATTTTCTAAGGTAAATAAGGTTCATCTAATGATCTATGTACTTGTATTATTGTCTTAATTACTAAACCACCTATAGATAATGCGCAATAGTAGATGATAATGCACAATAAAATTGGATAGAATACAAAAAATATTTGCTAAAAAGCTTTTTGAAGAGCAAAATTTTAACATTTATTTTATACGCAAACTACTTTATTCTTGCGTTTTTGTATTGCATTTATTCTACTTTTACTAAAAATTCATTTTGTACTTTTATATTTTTATGCAATTTCATAACTATTCAATATAGATTAATTCTATAGCAAATACAGTTTGGCAATGGTTTGATGAACTATAAAAGTAATAACATTAAGAATATGCGACTACTATCTAATTTGACTTAAAGAACAGTATATTGTCTGTGATTAAAATTTTTAAGAGTTAAATAAAAATATAAGCCAATGCTAAAAAGCAAAAATAACCGAAAGCATCTGTTAACCCTGTGATTATTACTCCTGATGCCGTAGCAGGGTTAATAGAAAAATGATTAAGAATAATAGGAACTCCGGTGCCTAATATTCCAGCAAAAATAAAATTTAGAATCACAGCTAAAGAAAAAATAATACTAATTTTAAAATTTAATAAAAAAATATATATAATCATCCCTCCTATCAAAGCTAATAATATACCATTTATAGTACATATTATTAATTCTTTAGAAATCTTTTTAATCATATTGATATTTGTTAATTCTCTATTTGATAGAGCCAATATATGTATAGTCATAGTTTGCGAACCTACGTTTCCTCCTACAGAGGCTACTATAGGCATTAAAGATGCTAAAATGATTAATTTAGAAAGTGATTCTGTAAACTGAACTATAATTATAGAAGTAAAATATGATGAAATTAAATGTATAAATAGCCATGGAAATCTTTGTTGTATAGATTCAAATATATTAGCAAATATACTTAAATCAGATATACCTCCTCCAAGTTGCATAAATTTATTTTCTGCATTTTCTTCTACTAAATGAATCATATTTGCTAGCGAAATCACTCCCTTTACTTTACCAGACTTGTTTACTACAGGAATAATTTTTAAAGAATATTGTTTAAACAAAAATATTACGTGTTCTATATCTGTGTAACAGTCAGCATATTGTAATATTGGAGAAAACAATTCATTCATAGTAGATTTTTCTTCATTATTAGCTTTCAATAATGAACTTAAAGTTAATGTTCCTACTGGATGGTATTTATTGTTTACTACAATAGCACTAGAAATATCTTCAAGATCTATATTAGATTCTTTGATGAATTGCTTTGCCCTCTCTATTGTCCATTTATCTTTAAATATTAGAAAATTTTTTTCTAAAAATCTACCAGAAGCCTGGTCTGGATAATTAACTCCTTCTAGGATTTTTTCTTTTTGGTTAATATCTAGCTTATCTAAAATATTTTTTTTTGTTTCCTCTTCAAGATTTTCTAATATTTCTATGGAATCTTCTAAATCCAAATGATTGATCAGTTGAGCAGTTTTAGTATCTCCTAGTGTATTAATTACTTCCTCTATTTTGTGAATATTTATGCAAGCTAATGTTTCAGGGTCTAAGGTATCTGATACTAAAGGGATAATTTGTTTATATCTTTTTTTTTCAATATTATCTAAAAAATCTGCAAGGTCTGCATAGTGAAGTTTTTGAAGTAAAGATTTTGCTTCATCTAATTTTTTTGCTTCTATTAGTTTAGTAATTCTTAAAAAATTTTCAGATATGAGGTCTTTATAAGAATTATTTATTAGATGATCTTGCATTGGTTTCGAATGAATTATTTCTCAATTATTTTAAAAATGTACAGCCGAGAAGACTTGAACTTCCACTCTTTAGCAGAACAGCACCCTCAATGCTGCGCGTCTACCAATTCCGCCACGACTGCATGATTATTAATTATAAGCAAAACTCTATTAATAATAGATATTATCTCTTTTTATTGCAATGTTATTATTTATTGTAACTTTACTAATTCAATTTATCTATTCTCATTTTTTTTTTAAACTCCTCTTCTTCTAAAAGAAATTTTTGACTTTCTTGTGATAATTGCTTGTAAAGCAAAATCTTTTTTTTATTCAATTCACTTATTTTGTTTCTATATTCTAC
>CAZKNN010000006.1:0-10757 GCA_964554285.1 uncultured Rickettsia sp. | reverse complement strand
CCCAGCTTTGAATGAAACGTAATTTTTTTCTGGAACATCTACCTCGGCTCCTGTATTAGGGTTTTTAGCTTTTCTAGGAGCCCTATTTAGTAATAAAAAACTTCCAAAACCTACTAAAGTTAAATTTTGTCCATTTTTCATTAAATTTGTAATACCTTCTAAAACTATTTCTAAAGCTTCTTGAGCAGAAACCTTTGTTATTTTTTGATCTTGAGAAATTTGGTTAATTACATCGTCTTTATTCATTTTTCTTCTCCTTTTCATTATTAATTCTTTGTTTCTACTATTCTTTGTCCTAAAGCACTGAGCTTCTAACATCACTAGTAAAAGTTTTTTTTGAAAGTTTTATACAATCTCAATTAGCAAAAACAGGTTGAGCTTCTTTTTGAGATTTATAATTCTTTATTGTTTTATGTTATACAAAAGATTGATGTATAGATTATGTTCAGCACAACACTCTTTACAGATACATTCTTGTTCTTATTCTTTATTCTTACTTTTATATATGAACATATCTTTGAGCTTGCTAAAAACTGATTTTAAATATTTAGATAAATGTCTTTTTGCAAACCAAATACTCAAATCCTAAATGAAAGCAACATGATGATAAGGATAATTTTTTTACAGACGCAATCATTAAAACGGGATTTGGATACATTCTATACATAAACATGTGTTTCTAAAGAACAAAATTATTAAAAAAATGCACTATGTATCTCTTTCTTCAATATTTTCTTGTCTGTACTCTTGTATTGGATATTAATTTGTTACAACAAAGCTATATTAAGCTCTGTCTCTTATATGTTATAATCATTTCCTTTTTTATCGTATTTTTGGTTTTAAATTTTTCTATTATACTATTCTATTAATACTAGCTTATAATTGTCTATGTTTATATAACATCCTTCATTTTCTAAAAAATCCACAATATATAGTATTATAATCTATGCACACTTATATAAAAGCTTTCTTATGTTAGAAGCAATATTTTTAGATTACTTATATTGAAAATCATTTCTTGCATTGAAGATTTTGTCATGGCTTTTTGTACCAAAATTCTTGCTTTTTCACTATTTATTACTTCCTTTCACTTTTCTTGATAATAATTTTTGTTTCTTTTTGAAATTAATAGATGCTATCTTTATAAATCTAAGATTCAATATTTTTTCCATTTGAATCTGTACAAAGTTATTTATTCCTACAAATGTTTTGAACTGTTTTTTTTGATTTAGATTTTGGATATCACCCTGTGGGTCTGTGGGTTTTAAAAATTTTTTATAAGTTTTATTTGAATTTTAACAAGTTGCTACTAAAGATTTCTGTTCAGCCTTTTATCTAGGGATTACACTAAAGGTTTTTGACTAAGAGATAGAATCTATTTCACTCATAAAGAGTATTTTTAAAATGATTTTTATTATAAAAACTAACTTAGGATCAGGTTTAAGAATTTTATAAAAATTCGCATATTACACATGAAATACCTAGCATTTTATATTTCTACATATTATAATACTGACTCAGTAGAAGGCAAAATTTATATTTATGTGATTTTTGTGCTGATATTTTTTTATCATAAGGGTTTATTTAATGAAGCTTATTTCACTATTTCTATTTTTGGGGGCATAGCTCATTTGGTAGAGCACCTGCCTTGCACGCAGGATGTGGAGGGTTCGAATCCCTCTGCTTCCACAAATTAATTAATTTAAGCACCAAAAGAGATTATTTAGTATTAGTATCACTTTTTTATTATATTCAAATAGATTTTTCTAGTTTTGCGAGCAAAGATTAATAATAAGAAAAAAGCTATTATGCTAGAGATGGGAATAATTGATATTCCAGCTTTATAAGCTACTTTGTATTCAAAACCATATTGCAAAAAAATGTCAATACAAATAGAAATTGTTCTATGAAAAAAACTTGCAAAGGACATTATAATCATATTAGTAAAAGTAGCGGTTAAGCCTGATTGATAGGTTGGAACATGTTGTGTAATCATAGCTATTGTACTTGCCTGGTAAGCACAAAAAAAACCTATCATTACAAACAATAAAATTAAAATTATTTTTGACAAAGTATAAAAAATTATTAACAGAAGAGGAATTGCCATGCCAAGACAAGAAGCTACAGTTACAAGATAGCTCATATTATATTTGTCTGCAAAATATGGTAGTGCTAAATTACCTATTGCCATACCAGTAAATATGAAAGAAATAAAATAATCAGCTTGTATTTTGCTCATGTTAGGGTAAAGATTTGTTAAAAAAGCACTTCCCCAAGCATCGCTCAAGCCTTCTAAGGATCCTATCATTAATCCAGAGCATAAACTTAAAAGTACTACGTGTTTGTTATTTATAATATCTTTGATATCAGATAAAATATTTTTATCGTTTTTCATTTCAATTTTTGGTATTATCAAAAGCATCAGTATTGATAATGATAGAGCGAATAATAACAAAAAAGTTAATACTGTATTTACTTGAAATTGATAAAATAAAGTAGATAAATATTGTTCGCTTAATTTTGCAGTACAAAGTCCAAAAAACATCATGTAACCTAGCATTCTAGCATATTTTTCAGGATAAATTTTCCTAAAAATTTGAAATCCTGCTACTGCTGCGCATGATGCTCCCATACCACTTATAAATCTTCCAATAATTACAAAATGCCATTCAGATTCTAAAATCAGAGGTAAAAGACCTAGTCCAGTTAAAGCTAAAGAGCAAGAAACTGTAATTTTAGCTCCTATTCTAGAAATCATTATTCCAAGAGGGATATGAAGTAATACATATCCTATGTAGTAAGTACTAGCGAATGATCCAAATTGTGCATTGTTTATATTATAGTATAGATCTAGATCTGGTTTGATGGAATTGGGTAAAATCCTGATTATGTATTGATAGCTATAGAATATGAAAATAGAAATAGATATGCAAAAAAAAAACAACGAAAAGTCTTTATAAAAAGACTTGATATAAGGAGATTTTTTTAACATAAGTAAAAAAATTCTTGATTTTGTTTTAAAAATGATGTTTTACAGCTAGATATTAAAAACCAAATTTGGTAACTAATACTGACTAGATATAGACAGTATAAGAAAAGATTCACTAAATATCGTAAATGCAATCTTTGTCTGTAATACAGTTGACAACTTTAACAAATTAATTGCAGTATTGCAATAAAAATTTTGTACAATTTGAAGTATATTAAATAAAAAGATTAAAAGGATTATTACCTATAATAGGTGATCAAATTCTCTTAGGATAAATGATCAAAAAAATTTAATATAATTGTTATGTCTGATCAATCTGTTGAAACAGTTTAATTTTATAACATATGATGTGAGCTTCTGTGTGATAGGGTTTTTTATTATATAGGAGAGAATTTTTGTATGATAAATGTAGATTTGATGTGATTCACTTATATTTTAATAAAGTTAAGCATTACGTCCAGAGAATGGACATTTTTGATAAAAATCTTTTCATGAGCTCAAGTATGATTTTTAGAAGGTGAAGAATTAGAATTTAGAGTAGATTTTAATATTATCAATTTTAATCATAAAGTGATACTAAAATAGTATTTTATCTTTGATCTAAGTCTTGCTCAACTCGACTCTTGTGTGGCTAGTCACGCAAGCAACTTTAGTTATTTTCTTTACATGAACAATCATTTTCTCAGAAGGTGGGTGGTTCTTTGGTATTCTATATATTTTCTTACTGTTTCAATAGATACACCACCTTTGGATACTACACAATAATTTGGAGATCAAAAATGCTTTTCTCCAAGTTTTTCTTATAAGATCATAAAACTCTTTTTTTAAAACATGGGAAGATTTCTTTTCAGTTGACTGACAATATTAGATAATGCATGTTTAGGATGTAAATTTAGCAAAATATGCACAGGATAGTCATCTTCTCTTCTAAATTTTAATATTTTACATTGAATTTGTTGTGCTATTTCTGTTAGTACATCTTTTAGTACATAGGATTAGATTGCTGCTCGGTTTGTATGTTTTATTATTTGTTCTTCTTTCTAAAAGATTTTATTACATAGCATCTTTTTATTTAGTTCAGATATGATTAAATTAATTTGTAAACTGAATGCTAGATAATTTTATTAATTTCTTAATTGTAATTTTGTTACACAATTTTGCTTTATTTGTGATCCTTAGAAAGGATTTGCTCTTCTAGTTTTTGAATATATGAATATTGTTTATCGAATCTTCTTTCTGTTTCATCTAATAATTTTTTATAATTTTCTTTTATGATAATTTCTTGATAAAAAGGTTTAATGAAAAAAGTAACAACTAGAGCTATAATAAGCACTAAGAAAATTTCTATACAATAATGGTAAGCTGGGGTTTGGTAATACAAAATAAAATATTGGTTTAAAATAAAATTTAATGTTAAAACAGCTAACAAAGAAAATGCAGTAAATGTATATGCTAAACGTGTATTTGTAAGTAGGAATAACACTAAATTATTTACTAAAAAAATAGCGCATGACGTTGTATCAATAGGCCCAAATAAGAAAAACAAAGAACTGCCTAAACTTAATAAACCAAATAATGAAAAGTTCCAAATTATCAGTGAGTATTTTTTGAATTTGTGCTGAGTAACTCTCATTCTTATGGATTCATGAGCAAATAATAAAACAGACAGGATAACAGACATTATGAAAATACAAGACATAATGAAGTTATCATGAGCTTTAAAAGCTAGGAATATGCTCCATATTATTAAATAAAATCCTAGATGAAAATATACTGCTGGGTATAATGGGATATTTTTTATGAATTCATTTTTAAAATTAAACTTTGAAAAAAAATGCAATATATCATTCAATCTGTGTTTTTTTTCAGACTCTATAAATTTTGTTAGAGGATCTTTTTTACTCCATCCTCCGTTTAATCTAAAAACATAATGTACAAATAATATGAATACAAAGGTAAAACAGGTAGAAAGTACGATAGTGTAAGAATCTGTATCTCCAATCAGTTGAAATCTATTTGCTAAATCCCTTAATAGCAAGAAAAATAGCATTCCTAAAATCATAGCACACAAGATATTATTTTTATGTGTTCTAAACCCTAATATTGTAAGTATTGATACTGGAATTGCAGAAATCATATAAAATGAAGATGTAAGTTGTATTATACTAAAAAGACTAGATTTTTGTATGGCAAAAAATAATGCAAATCCTCCTAGTGTAAAAGAAAAACATTTTGCAATTAAAAGTTGATATTTTTTAAAAAATGTAAATTTCCAAGGTAATAAAATATCATTAACAAAAGCTATTGAAGCAAGATTAATCCAAGAATCTGCTGTAGACATTGACATAGCAATAATACCAACCATTAAGATACCTTTAATTCCAGGATTATGTGCAAATTCATTTAGCATAAAATTGAACAGATCAGCACTATTAAGATTAGAATTAATATTCATCAACATAATAGGCAGTAAACTTAATAATACTCTTATTATAACGAATATAACTAAAGATATTAAAATAGCTTTTTTTAGTTTTTGTGTATTATTACTTAAAAACATTCTGTGCGAAATACCTGGTTCTAAGCTCCAGTTTAGAAAAAAGAAAAAAAATAGACTAACAACATTTATTACAGTTTCTGATGTAATAGTTTTTGTAAATTCAAAATTTGTGGAATCTTGATATTCATTTAAAAATAAAGTTTTTAACGTAAGTGATAGGATTAGTGCTAAAGGTATTATTAATGCAATAAATTGTATTATATCGGTGTATATAACTGATCTTATACCCCCTAGTCCTGCATAAACAGTCAAAATTACTGCGGGTATAATCAAGGACCAGATAGAATCTATATGAGTTATGTAATTAAATATTTTACTAAAAGCCTTGAATTGTACAGCTAGCAATCCAATTGTTGAAAGTAATATAGATAGAGCTATAATGAGTCTTACATAATTGCCATAAACTTGTCCTATGGATTCTGCCAAAGAGATATTGTTTAGGAATTTTGTTAGCTTAGGCACCAAATAAAAGGCACTAAATGCTATTCCTAGATATACTCCTGATGTAGAAAATAAATAGTATAAACCTCTTTGATAAGTATTTTCTACAGTAGTAAAAAATAAGCTTCCACTTAAATAAGTTGCAGATAAAGTTGCTACTAAGGACGAGAGTGAGAAATTTTTATCTCCAACAGAAAATTCTCTAAAGTTTTTAACTTTGTGCATATTTGTGAATCCTGCAATAAAAATTGATATCACAAAAATTCCTAAAATTACTATATCTGTATAACTTAAATTCATAATTGATCTTGCTTTTATGGAGAAAATTTTACAATGAAAACCAAAAAACAAAGTTTTCATCAACATTTTCATTTTACTAAAATTTTTATAAAAATAAATAGAAAAATAATAAAAAACTCACAATTTTAAACTTCTTTATTTAGTATTTTGACATAAAATATTTAAATAAAGAAAATATTAAAATCAACAATTTATCCTATAAATAAAACAGATAAAAATGTAGGAATATATGTAGGAATAAATAAAATTATAACAGATTCAAATGGCAGAAAAATAGAAAATCCTAAATTTGTAAAGAAAGCATTTATTAATTTGAGTAGGAAACAAAAATTATTATCAAGAAAAGCAAAAGGAAGTAAAAATAGAGAGAAGACGAGAATTTTGGTAGCGAAATGCTATAAAAAAATCTTCAATGCAAGAAATGATTTTCAACATAAGTTATCTAAAAAAATAAAAGACGAAAACCAAGCTATTAATAATAGAAACTTTGAAAGTCAAAAATATGATTAAAAACAGTAAAATATAGAAAAATATAGGGGATGTATTGTAGTCTAGCTTTGTAGATCAATTAACATACAAGGCAAGAGATACAAGCAAGAAGATATTGAAGATAAATAAGTTTTTTGCAAGCTCAAAGATATGTTCAACATGTAAGAGTAAGAATGAAGAATTGAGTTTAAAAGAACGTGAATAGATTTGTAAAGAATATGGTACTGAGAATGATAGAAATGTAAATGCTGCGTATAACATAAAACAAGAAGGGGATTATAAATCTCAAGTTGGAAAGAGTGTCCGTCTCTGCTAATTTAAGTTGTGTAAGACTTTCAAAAGAAAGCTTTTGCTATTGATATTAGAAGCTCCGTACTTTAGTGCAAAGAGCAGTTAACAACAGAATCTCATATAAACTTGATAGTGCAAATATTAAATTACAAAATAAGCTTCCTATACATAACCTAATATGTTTGTTTTTACTTTTACATGGACTTCCTTGTAAGACATCACAAATATCGAAGGAAAGAATTTTTTTACTGCTTCACTAACATAAGGTCTAATTTTTGCATTTACCATTAAAATAGGCCTATAATTAATAGATTTAACTAAATTTTCACTAAAAACATCTCCTAATTTTTCTATAAATTCTTGTATTTGAGAAGGTTTGATATCTGTTAATTGTCCCTGTGTATTAGCTAACACATGATTTAGAAAAACATTTTCCCAATCGGTTGAAAGCAAAATCACGTTTATTATACCATCTTTATCACTATGTTGATTTGAAATTTGTCTTGACAATTTTATTCTCACAAACTCTGTAATAGATGATATATCTTGGGTAGATTTTCCTATTTCAGCTATTGCTTCTAATATCATTGGTAGGTTTTTAATGGATATAAATTCAATTAAAAGATTTTTTAATATTTTCTGTATTGTAGCTACTGACGCTATTTCTGGAACAATGTATTTTACAAGGGATTTGTTAGAAGGATCTATATTCAATAATAGATTGTTTGTAATATCATAAGATAAAAATTCAAAAATATTCTCATTTAAGATATTCTTTAGATGTAATATGATGACATGATCATATTCCAAAAAATTAACTTTAGCTTGTTGAATTTTTTCTTTTTGATGTTTAGGAACCCATTTCTCATTTAAAGAGAATAATCTTTGATCACTATCCTCACCTTCCAAAGAATCAATTTTTGCTTTATCAGAACTAAAAGCAAAATAATGATTTTTTTTTATATATGATTTACTTATCTTCACATCATAGATTTTTATTAAATATTCTTCTGCCCCAATGTTATTGTTGATATCAAGTTTAATCTTGTCAATTATAAATCCGTATTTTTGTGCTATAAAATATCTAATCTCATTTACTTTTTTTGAAAAGTCACTATCAAGATCTATGATTAAATACCCTATTAACTTACCTAATTCTAATTTTACAACATCTAGTAACAAGATATTTTCTAAAACAGAATGTTGAGTTTCAGCATTGTTTAAATTTTGTGATTTTTGTTCTAAGGTTTTGTTTTGTACCCTAGTACTGAAATAACCAAGAGACGCTATAGAAAAAGCTATAAAAGCAAATATAAAAAAAGGTAACCCTGGTAAGAAGCCCATAAATAAAACTATAATAGCAGTAATAAATAATTTGATTGGATATTGTCCTAATTGACTAAAAATCAATTTGTCAGTAGAAGTTGTAGACTCAGCCTTAGTTACCAAAAGACCTGCAGAAAGCGAAATTAACAGTGATGGAATCTGAGAGACAAGACCATCTCCTATTGTTAAAATAGAATATGTAGTTATAGCAGAAGAAAAACTAAGATTTTTTTGTACTATGCCTACTATTATTCCTCCTATAAGATTGATAAATGTTATCACTAACCCTGCGATTGCATCTCCTCTTACAAATTTATTAGCTCCATCCATTGCACCATAAAAAGAGCTTTCATCATTCAAATTTTTTCTAGAAGATTGTGCTTGTTCTTCCGTTATTAAACCATTATTTAAGTCTGAATCTATAGACATCTGCTTACCAGGCATTGAGTCTAATGCAAATCTAGCTGCAACCTCAGCAATTCTTCCTGAACCTTTAGTGATAACTATAAAATTAATCAGAGTTAAGATCAAAAATACTATTAGACCAATTACTACATTCCCTTGCATAACAAAATTTCCAAAAGCTCTGATAATATTGCCAGCTGCGATGTCACCTTCGTGTCCATGAGCTAATATAAGCCTAGTAGTAGCAATGTTTAAAGAAAGTCTAATAAGGGTTGTTATCAACAATATCGTAGGGAAAATACTTAATTCTAAAGGATTGGTAATAAATAAAGTACTAATAAGTACCATAAAAGAAATAGATAAAGAATATCCAAGCAAAAAATCTAAAAAAACCTTTGGGATAGGAAAGAGCAATACAATTAAAATTCCAAAAATCCCTCCTACTAAATATAATCCTGAGTATTGAGAAAAATTAGAAAGTGCAGTATCCATTTAAAATAGAAAAAGTATTTTTTAATATTTCATTAATCGAGTAATGAAATTATATTCATCCGTTAGAAAAAAAAAAGAATATCCGTAATTATGAACGTTAAGTAAAAATGAATATATAACAATATTATCACTTGGTTCATATTGTGAGAAATTTACAATAAAAACATTCATACTAGCAGCAATAATTTTACATATCTTTCAAGTTAGATTAATAATAGTTAAGATTATTAATCTAACATAGTAAAACTATTGTGAATATAATCTGATTTATCGCTATGAATCCAAATGAAGATTTTGAGAAAAGTATTTTAGAAGAATCAAACAAAATAAGAAAGACAATATATGATTTTTTGTATAGTAAAGTACTATCACCTAACGAGATGAAATATAAGCATAAGTACGCTTCCTCTGCATCATCAAACTCATATGAATATAATGTAATTTTTAAAGAAATTTCGTATGATCTTTCTCAACAAGTAAGAAAAGATTTACAATGGGAAAATATTTTTTACACTATTCAACAAGCGGATAATCTATATAAAAAAATATTAAAGAATTATTCTGGTACAGAAAAAAACTTTTGGTTTCAAATTAATCAATTATATTCTGCCAATTCATTGCAAAAAAATCAGGAAAGTTTTAGTTTTCTAAAATTACTATATGGTATTCACAATGAAAAAGAGAAATTTTTCATGAATCTTAGAAATGAATTTGAAAATAAAAAACAAATTATCGATTTTTTAGACAAAAATAAATTTAAAGACATTTTAGAACAAAATGTTCAAACTAAATCATATAATCAACTCAAAGAAAATCTGATCAAGGTATTATTAACACATTATAGTAATATATTAATAATTCCTTACACTAAAAGTTATATAGAAGAAAAAATTTTTTCTAAAACTCTATTTAATTCTCATACTCATTCAGAAAAGAAAGAAGCTAATAAAAATTTTTCAAAAAATTCCTCTGAATATTCGCGCAAAACTCAAGAAACAATACCTGTATTTCCTACTTCAAAAAGAGAGAATACAAGAGTATATAATAGTGATCTAAAGTCAAAAAACTCCTCTGAATATTCGCGCAAAACTCAAGAAACAATACCTGTATTTCCTACTTCAAAAAGAGAGAATACAAGAGTATATAATAGTGATCCAAAGTCAAAAAACTCCTCTGAATATTCGCGCAAAACTCAAGAAACAATACCTGTATTTCCTACTTCAAAAAGAGAGAATACAAGAGTATATAATAGTGATCCAAAGTCAAAAAATTCCTCTGAATATTCGCGCAAAACTCAAGAAACAATACCTGTATTTCCTACTTCAAAAAAAGATAACACAGGTATAAATGATCAATATACGAGGTCTCATATCTATTTTAATACAGATCAATCAGCATCATCTACAGTAGGAGTAAATCACAAATTAAATTCAGGTAAAGAACAGTTAAAAATTTCTTCAATTT
>CAZKNN010000005.1:0-7381 GCA_964554285.1 uncultured Rickettsia sp. | reverse complement strand
TTATCTAAATTATGGCCAGGACCTCTTACTATAGTTTTAAATTTAAAAGATAAATCTTATATTTCTAACAAAGCACTAGCAAATTTAGAAACAGTAGCGATTAGAATTCCTAATTCCAAAATTGCTTTAAATATTATAGATGGAAGCGATTGCCCTATAGCGGCTCCTAGCGCAAATTTATCAGGATTGCTAACAACAACATTGTATCAAGATGTAAAATTGAATTTTAAAGACAGAATTTTTGTTGTACCTGATGATGATAAAAAGTTCTGTGGGATAGAATCGACAATAATAGACCTTACAACAAATCAACCAATATTATTAAGGCCTGGATATATTCAAAAAGAAGAGTTAAGTAAAATACTCAATAAAAAAATATTAGATCCTAGAAAAAATTTCAAAATCAGATCACCTGGAATGCTTTTAACACATTATTCTCCAAGAAGTTCAATAAGATTGAACGCAAATTCATTAACAAAATGTGAAATAGGACTGGATTTTGGTAAAATAGGAAATTTTGATCAAAAATTTCCTCATAATTTTTCCTTAAATTTAAGTAACAAATCTTCTTTAGTAGAAGCTACAAGAAACCTATTTGAATATTTGCATATATTAGATAATTATGCATTAAAAAACGAAAAATCTATAGCTGTAACCGCTATTCCCAACGAAGGATTGGGGTATTCTATAAATAATAGGCTGATAAGAGCAGCTGGAGTACTTTAAGCAATTTTTTTATATTTTCTACACAATGGGTTAATTTGTAACTCTTGTTACTTGGTAAATGTTTTTAAACTTTTCATCTATTAAAGTGTAAAATTTGCTAATAACTTATAGAGTGAAATTTATACTGAAAAATATTTTTATAAGCCTGATTTTTTATCATCTTTTTCCTATTTTGTATTCTAACTATGGCTTTAATAAAAAAGAAATTTTTTAATCAATGGTTAAGAAAAAATATGTAACTTTTTGTGTGTTGGTCTTCATAAATCTCAAAAGAAGGACGTTTTTTTGCATTTTTATATAACTTTAACTATAAAAAAGACACCAAAAAAACAATATTGATTTAGTCTATCCTCCTACGTGTCTTATTTTACAATTGTAGGTATATTTTTCCTTTACCCTGATATCCATTTTTGAAAAATCTCAAAATACGGACGTTTTTTGTAAATACATGCAATTTTATACTAATTGTTTTATATAAAGAAAAAAACTTTAACCCTCTAACTCCAGAAGAGGTTTTAGTGTGAGAACTTACTATAGAAGCACCAAAAATATCATAAAGCTCTTTTCTGGAGTTTCTATTCCTTCACCTCTACAACTTAACTCTTCTAATTATGATATTACTTTTTATACGCAAATACCTCTTTTTAAAAATATAAATAAAGATTATTTTTCTTCTAAATGTCTTATAGGGAGATGAATAAAACATGTGACACCTTTAGATGGATTATTAGACGATATCCATATTTCTCCATTATGAGAATTAACAATTTTTTTACATAAAGACAGCCCTACTCCTCTACCTCCAGAAGAGGTTTTAGTGTTAGAACTTACTATAAAAGTACCAAAAATATCATAAAGCTCATTTTCTGGAATTCCTACTCCTTCATCTCTACAACTCAACTCTACTAAATTATGTGATAATTTTTTACATTTAATCAAAATATATCCGGAATCAGAATATGTAAGAGCATTTTTAATTATATTATTTAATAATTGTCCTATGTAATATCTATCGCACTCAATGGTAATATTTTCTTCATTATCTAAATCAAAAATAAATTCTTGAGGCACATCTTCTTTACTAGAATAATGAAGTTTTGTACACATATCTATATGTCTAAAAATTAAGCTTTTAAGAGATATTTTTTCTAATTTTAGTTCATATTTTAAAGAAGACAACTTAGATAAGTCTATCATATTATCTATAAAAGAAATTAATTTCTTTGCATTATGTGCTATATCTACTATGTACTGTTGTCTTTCTTCTTCATTTAATTGGTGATATGCATCATATAAAGCTTCTGCCATACTTACAATTCCCGTTATAGGAGTACGAGTTTCATGTTGTAGGTTATTTACAAATTCTGTTTTTATATTTTGTAAATTTTTGATTTCTAAATTTCTTAAACTAAGCTCCTCAATAAGCTGTTCTGATTTTTGTTCATTAAGATTTAGTTTTGCTAATGTTTGATTTAAAAATTTACTTTTTTCTAGAAGATTTTTTTTTGTATCTATAAGGATGTTTCTTAAGACCAATACTTTGTCTTCGCTTGGTATATTAAAGAATATTATCATTAAAGCTATAAAAAAGAATGCATATAAACTATTAGAAGGAAAGATAATATTATTATCATAATATTGCATAAAAAATAGTTTATAAAATTCTATACTACAAAATGTAGCAAGTATTAAAAATACTATTGTAGTTCTGACTCGTATTAATTGAAATGCTAAAAAAATATTTATAAAAAAAATCGTTAATTGTATATATTGAAAATTTGTAATCAATAAAAATAGTATGCTTACAAAAAATAAAATAAAAAAATTAGATATGATCCATATCACAGAAAAGATCTTATCTTTAAATAAACTATTAGAAAATGCGTGATAAGATATTAAAGACAAAGATAAAATAACTATGACTTCATAAAGTAACATCATTTTATTGGGGAAAATATTAATCACATAATGTTGAGAATATATATTTAATACTAATGTAGAAATAAAATATAAAGCTGATAATGTGTAAGTTTTTGAACTTGAAGGTACAAATACCAAAAATATTTCTGATATTTTAGTATTATGCCAATATTTTTTACACGCAGTATAAATACTTGTCTTTTTGACTCTAGATTTCAACAAATTATCTTTAGTGTTTGCAATCCATCCTAAAGATTTCTCTTTTTGTACCGCATCAAACACATATCTAACATAATTTATCAAATTGATAAGAAATTTTCTTTTATGTGTTACAATCTTTACCTTTTTTAACAAAATAATTCTTAAAATTATGTAACAATAATGTAAAGCTAAAAAAATCAACGCATTAGAGACCAGAGATATCATAATCCACTTAGGGGGATAATTAATTGTATGATTTACAATTAAATAAAATATTTGAAAAGAGAAACCTAAAAAAAGCACTATGTTAAACAAAATTTTTTTTGTTCTAAATCCTAATATAGTAACCATTAATAACGGCGTCACACTCGACATATAAAAGCTCTGAGAAGATATGGCAATGTCTAACAAAGATTGTTCAGAAAATGCAAGAAGAGTAGCTATTACTCCAATTATTAAATTAATAAATTTAGCTATTAGTACTTGATTCCTCTCAGTAAGCTTTTTAATAAATAAAAAGCAATCATTTACAATTAATACAGATGCAGTATTCATTTTAGAATCAGCAGTAGACATAACCATGCTAATAATTCCAAGTATTATCAATCCTCTAATACCACTTTGAGCATATTGTGTAATCAGTTCTACAATAATATTACTCGCTTCTAAATTAGGGTTTAACAAATATACTAATATAGGCACAAGAGCTATTATTACTCTTAACACAAAAAATATAATTCCTGCAACTATAAAGTTCTTTTGAATATTATTTAAATCAGACCCTAACAATATTCTTTGATATACATCAGCACCAATCCCTGGAGTTGCAAAAAACAGCACCATAAAAACAAAATCCCATATTTTAGGATTTTGAAAACTTAATACTGAACTTATATTGAATTTTTCTGTTTCAGCAAGTGTAATATGAGAAATATTGATATTTTTCCACAAAGAGATAGTAATTATAGGTACTGCAATAGCAAATGCTAAAAATTGTACTATGTCTGTATAAGTAACAGATCTAATACCTCCTTTAGAAGAATATAATGTTACCAAAGTACTGGATAATATCACAGACACAGTTTTGTCAAAATTTCCTATGTATTCAAACATTTTACCAAACATTCTAAACTGTATCGATAAGGCTCCTATCATGCTAATAGAACTAAGTAAAGCAACGAATAATCTAGAATAATTTCCGTATATATTTCCTATTGCTTCTGCTACAGAGTTATTATTAATAATATCTCGCATTTTAGGAATAAAGAAAATTGCTAGTATAGCAAGGCTGATCGTTTCTCCTGAAATAGCTAATAGAAAAAAGAGACCTTCAGAATATGTGATAGACATAATACCATTAAATGTATTACCACCCATTGAAGTAGCTACTATAGTAGCTACTTGAGTAAAATTAGAAAATTTTCTATCCCCTACAGCAAAGTCTGATAAAGATTTTACATTATGTTTAAATCCAATTACAATTGTCAATACTAAAAAAAAAACTAATATCAGTAAATCAAAATTCGATAAAGATATCATAGATTATTTGAACTTCAGTTGAAAAATAATTAATATTATTTTCATCTCTAGTGAATATCTAGAATGAATTACGAAAATAAGTATTTTAATTACAACATAGCAATACCACTAATAAAATTCTATAAATCTCAAAATGTATTGTTAAATTATTTCATAAATGTGACTTTTTGCATATTTTCTTAAATAAATTCTTATAAATGAAATTATTGAAATTGTTTTTATTTACAGTTGTTTTATCTCTTCCTTATTTAATTAGTAAATTTTTTAATAATCAACATAACCTCACAAATAATTGTATGAAATATGATTTTACAATTAAAGATTGTTTTTTTCAAGTAAATTCTGTTCTTAATACAAATTTTTTTAACTATAAATTAATATATTTTTTTTGTGATCCATCCCCCACCTAAAATTTGAGTATTGTCATAAATTACGCATGCTTGACCAGGAGTGATAGATTTTACATCTTCAAGTAGTTCTATGAGCATTTCTTTTGAAGAAATATACTTGATCTTAGCTTGAGATTCTTTGATTGTAGATCTTATTTTGACATAACAAAAGATCCAATCTTCTGAAGGGAAAATTTTGCTTGAATCTAAAATATTAATATTGTCGATAACAAAAGACTTTTTTATAAGAGATTTTTGAGGTCCTACATAAATAACATTTTGATTTGAATCTATTTTTATTACATACAAAGGTTCTTTCCATGCAATAGATATAAGTTTCCTTTGACCTATGGTGTAATTAGCTATACCTTGATGCTTTCCTAAAAAAAAACCATCAACATGTAATATATTACCTGGTTGAAATCCATTATTAGAATACTTAGATACAATGGTTCTATAATTATTATTTGGTACAAAACAAATATCTTGACTATCCTTTTTTTTATCTATATGAAGGTTATATTTCTCTGCCAAAGAACGAGTGAATGATTTATCATAATCTCCTAAAGGAAATTCTAAAAATTTTAATTGTTCTTGTGTTGTGGTAAAAAGAAAATAACTTTGATCTTTAGAATGATCTTTGGCTTTATGTAACTCTAAAGTAGAATTTTGAGATATTTTTTTTACATAATGACCAGTAGCTAAAAATTCTGCTCCTAAATTTTTTGCAAATGAGAGTAATTCGTCAAATTTTAAAAATTGATTACATCTTACACAAGGTAAAGGTGTTTCACCAGCATTATAAGATTCAACAAAATTGTCAATAACTTTTTCTTTAAATTGATGTTCTAAATCTAAAACATAGTGCTTAATTCCTATATCAGCAGCTACTTTTTTTGCATCATATATATCTCCACTACCTCCGCAACAAGAGATAGAATTATCATCAAAAAAATTATGCAGCTTCAAAGTAATTCCTAAAACATCATATCCTTGATTATGAAGAATAGCAGCTACTACTGAACTATCCACTCCTCCAGACATTGCAACAACAACCATACATCAATCAGTATAAAATTAAAAAATAAATTTCGATAAATAACATACGCTAATTACAAAAAGAAAAAATCATTAATTAAGTTAAGAAAAATTCTAGTATTTATACTATATACTAACATATTATAATTACAGTATTTGAAGCTATCATGTGTACATGCGTGTAGTCTAGAATTTCTTTTTTAAAAATTAAAGTTTTTTTAGTTTACTTTGAACAAAAATTATGTTATCAATTAGCTGAGTGTTGTGTTAATATTTACGATTTGTGTGTTTTAGTGTTTGTTTAAACAATTTATTGTTTAGTAAAAGACAATAAAGAGTGTTATAATAGTTAGTGTTAGTGGTGTTTTTTTATTGGGCACTCAAAATTTAAAGCAAGCTTAACAATTTTAATTGAATTCTTAAATATTGTTAATTGTTATAATAAGTCAGATAGGTAACGAATTAATTAAATGAGGTCAAAATGATTGATTATACTAAGGATATATCTAAAAATCAAAAGAGCTATGATGATGGTTTAAGAAGTTATATATTGAAAATATATAACTATATGGCAGTTGCACTATGTATAAGCGGGCTGATGGGATTTTTGGCTTTAAGCTTTTATCCTTTAACAAATTTACTTTACCAAGTTGAATCCGGTAGAATAGTTGGGACCTCATTCATAGGAGCTGTGGTATTCCTGTCTCCTCTTATTTTATCTATATATTTTATGTTCAACATAGGAAAAATACAGTTAAAAACTGCTCAGGTTTTATTTTGGGTTTATGCAGCTTTATTAGGTACATCATTATCTCATATAGGCCTATTATATAGTATAGAATCTATATTAAGAACTTTTTTTATCACAGCATCTGTATTTGCAGCAACTAGTATTTACGGACACCAAACAAAAAAAGACTTAACAAATTTAGGGTCATTTTTGATGATGGGCTTGATTGGAATAATAGTAGCTTCTTTAGTGAATCTGTTTTTTAAAAGCAGTGCAATAGATTTTGCAGTAAGTTTTATTGGGGTGTTTATTTTTATAGGGTTAATAGCATGGGATACTCAAAAACTTAAACAAATTTATCGATCTTCATATAATGTTTCCTCTGAGATGGCAGAAAAAATGGCAATAGTAGGAGCATTTAGTCTTTATTTAGACTTTATCAATTTATTTTTACATCTTCTAAGATTTTTTGGTTCAAGTAAAGATAGATAGAAAAAAATGAAAATATATTTTTTACATTTTTTACAGATATGATATCGCTGATGATAGAAGTTAGTTAGTTGTTGTTTGGTTAATAGTGAATGCTCTCCGCTCTGAAGTGCGGAGCGAAGTGCGGAGCTTCTAATATCAATAGCAACAGCTTTCTTTTGAAAGTCTTACACAGCTTCAATTAGAAGAGACGGAAAGCCCTTCCGCCTTGAGATTTACAATCCCTTCTTGTTTTATGTTATATGCAGCATTGATATCTCTATCATGCTTAGTACAACATTCTTTACAGATCCATTCTCGTTCTTTTAAACTCAATTCTTCGTTCTTACTTTTACACGCAGAACATCTC
>CAZKNN010000004.1:0-21411 GCA_964554285.1 uncultured Rickettsia sp. | reverse complement strand
AACGCAATCTCTTACAAGTGTGACACTAGGCACTGCTGGAGATTCTCAATCTGTATCTAGTTTAGATGACGAATATAAAGAAAATTTTTTATTAGAGTATATTTTTCCTCCATATGCAACTGCTGATATTACAAGTTTAAGAGCTCCTTCTAGGAGAGAGATAGGCCATGGTAAATTAGCCTGGAAAGCATTAAAAAGGACTCTACCTTTGTTTAATGATTTTCCTTATACAATTAGAGTAGTGTCTGAAATTACAGAATCTAATGGTTCATCTTCAATGGCTACTGTATGTGCAGGATCCATGGCTTTAATGAGTGGAGGAGTAAATATTAAAACTCCTATAGCGGGAGTGGCAATGGGTGTATTAATTTCAGAAGAACAGGATCCTATGATATTATCTGATATAAACGCAGATGAAGATCATATAGGAGATATGGATTGTAAAATTACAGGAACACAAGATAGTATTACAGCTATTCAAATGGATTTGAAAGTAAAAGGAATAAAACAAAATTTGATTGCAACCATATTGGATAAAGCAAAAGAAGCAAGAGTGACAATTTTGAATAAAATGTCAAATGCGATAGATACCACACATGACCTAAAAGAATCAGTTCCTGTGATAAAGTACTTGAACATATCCAATCAAGATCAAGTGGGAAAAATTATAGGACCTGGAGGACGTACTATAAAAGATATCTCTTCTACTACAAATACTAATATAGAGATAATAGATAAGGAACAAAAAATTTTAATTTCTGGAAAATTGGATGACGTAGAAAAAGCACTAAACAGAGTTAATACTATAATTAAGGAATTTAAATTAGGACAGATCATCGAAGGGAAAATAGTAAAAATAATAGATTCTGGAGTGTTTGTCGATTTGAACGCAGCAAATGACGGGTTTATTCATATTAGTGAAATTTCAGAAGAAAGAATCTCTGATATAAGGGTATTAATGAAAGAAGGAGATGTTGTAACAGCTAAAATAATAGACATAGATAGTAAAGGTAAGATTAGGCTTACTATCAAAAATTTACAAAAAGAAAATATAAATTATCTAGAGAATAAAAATTCTAGAAAAACATCTCGTAATTATAACGATAGGAATAGACACGGATCTCCATCTGGAAGGAAAAAATTTACTTCTGTTGTTAACAACAATAATCGTAATCCTCAATTCAAACAAAATAAAATAAAGCGTAATCCATCATCTTCTAATGTAGAAAGAAAATATTTTTACTAAATTTTTTACTAAATTAGATATTTACAAAATAATATGCCAATTTATTACATGAGTTTCATATATATTAAGTGTGGTATTGGCATTTTTATTTTTTTGCACTTTTTTAATAAAAAAGCAACATTCTAAGTAAACGATTCTTTTTTTAGCTATTAATTAGAAATCAACCAAGTGCTCGTTTAGTGCTGTATATGTTTTTGCTTTGGTTGTATTGTGGATTTTCAACTACTATATTTGTTCGAGCTAATCTATAAAAAAAATAGATAATGTTTTTACAAAAAACATTAAAAAGCAAATTTTCTAAAATACTCAAATTTTTTTATTTATTAGAATTAACTTGTTGTGAATATGTGTCATAAATTACTCAAGTTCAAGCACAACAAGATATATATATAAGGCATGACAGGCTCTACCCCAATTATTCAATTTTATTTTTATACATATTTTGTATAAATGATTTCGCATTTGATATAAAGCTCTTTACTTACCAAATGATATTGAATACCATAAAAGTACTCATATTTAGAATGAGCAGAAAATATAAAATTATATTTTACTAGATCCTGAGTAGTATAAAATTATATAAAAAAGTTTTTGATTTAAAGTGTCTGCATCAATGTATGTTACTTGTATCAATTAACTAATGATTGAGTAAAAAAACAATTTATAATTTGGGATTTTGATTATAAAACTCAATTTAATGTTTACTTATAATTGAAATTTATGTACATGAATATAAGCTTTTTTATCAAAAATAGTTTCAAGCAATTTAAAATGAAGTAGAAGAATATGAAGCCAGCTAATTTAAATATCTATGCACAAGAAATTTTTCAATTAAAAAAATTTCCTATAAATTTTGATATAAAAAATATTACAAGTTACAGTTCTGACAATAATATTTTAGAGAGAATATCTGCAGAAGAGAGCAACTTAGAAGAAAGCGAACAACGTGCAAAATTGTTAGATAGAGAGAATGATCACTATACAGAGTTACACATTTATACATCTAATCAAGGTAAAATTCTAGATATAAAAATAAATAATATAGATATCGTTTATGACAATAAAACAAGTATTCTGAA
The DNA here is from genome assembly GCA_964554285.1 of uncultured Rickettsia sp. Taxonomy (GTDB): domain Bacteria; phylum Pseudomonadota; class Alphaproteobacteria; order Rickettsiales; family Rickettsiaceae; genus JADHZC01. The sequence goes on along the minus strand of CAZKNN010000004.1, from coordinate 19,086 downwards.
TTATGTGCCAAAATTTTTAAAAAAAGGAATCCAAAAAACTTTAGGTTTTTTAGGAAAGAAAATTAAAAACGATGATCATAATGTGCAACATTTGCCTAATTTTAGTATTGTAGTAAAAAATGATAATTTATATTATGCAGAAGACAACACTCTAAATCAAAAACAAATGCTCCTCCATTCTCTTGGCCAAACAGAAGAGAATAATATCAACAATTTTGAAGAAAATTACAATAATTTACATTAGTTTAATATTGTGAATTATAGACAAGAATTTTTTAAATATTATTTTTTAGTTTAATAAACTTTTTTAGTTTAATAAAGATTTTAAAACAATTTGGTAACAACTACATTAAGTTTTTAATTTTTTATACTCAAAAAATTTGATCAATAAAAAATTACATGTGATACTGTGAAGTACATGAATGTTTCGTATGATGCTTGCAATTTGTTTTGAATATGACTTCTTATATAACTAAGCAAGAACCATTATTTTTAGGTCTTACAAGACCCAATTTAATTTTTGGAGTCACATTACATTTCGCAATGCTGAATATGATGATCTCTATAGTAATATTTATACAAACAAGTAATTTTAAGGTAGTATTTTTTTCTGCAATATTTCATGGCATAGGATATTACGTATCATTTACAGAACCTAAATTCTTAGAAATTTATATAAAATACTCACAAAAATGCAATTTTTGTAAAAATCGTATGTTTTATAATGGTAATTCATATTATGTTTAAGATTTTTCCAAAGGGACAAAAAAAAGAGTTTTTAAGTAAGAAAGAATTTTCTGCTTCAAATTTTATTCCATATATGTGCTATTTGGATGAAAATACAATTATTACTAAAAACTTAAGTTTATTACAGGTAATCCATCTTCAAGGTATATCGTTCGAAACTGTCGATTCAGAGGATTTAGATATAAAAAAAAATCTTAGAAACGTGGTTTTTAAAAATATGGAATTAGATGATGTAATGCTGTATTTTCATATAATCCGTACAAAAAAAACTAAACAGGTAGAAAATATTTATCCTGCCAACAGAAAAGATTTTGTAAATTATTTACAATATAAGCTATTACAAAAACAACATGAGCAAACATTCTTTGTAAATCATTACTATATTACAATTTTATATAATAACAAAAATAAATCTTCAGCTATTTCAATAATTGACAAAATATTGGATTTGTTCAATTTTACTTCAAAAAAATCTCAACAAATTACAAATATGCACAAAATGATAACTGCGCTAAAAGATGTATCTAACAGATTAATAAACGCCTTTGAAGAATACGGAGCTGAATTGTTGGGTAATAAATTTTTTGAAAACAGAAATACATGTGAAATAAGTGAATTTTTAATAAAATTAGCTAATTGTAATGAAAAAATAACAAATGTAGCCTACTCTAGAGAAGATTTCGATAAAAACATTGTCAATAGAAGAATAAATTTCAAAAAAAATACCTTAGAAGTTACATCATCTATTAAAGAAAAGAAATATGGAGCAATATTGTCTATAAGGGAATACTGTCCTACCACCTATGCTGGGATGTTAGATGATTTATTAACATCTAATTTCGAATTTATTTTAACACAAAGTTTTGTATTTTTTAACAGAAGAGTAGCAATAACTCAATTAGAGTTACAACAAAATCGCATGTTACAAGCGGAGGATAAAGCAGAATCTCAAATTGCAGAAATTACAGATGCAATAGACTTAGCTTCTAGCGGTACTATAGGTTTTGGTAAACATCATCTAACCTTATTATGCATTGAAGATAGCATTCCAAAGCTTGAAAAGGCTGTATCATACGCAATAATACAGCTATCTAATATAGGTATGCAGGTAGTGAGAGAAACAAAAAATATGGAACCTTGTTTTTGGGGACAACTACCAGGAAATGAAGATTATGTAGTGAGACAATCTTTAATAAACACATATAATTTAGCATCATTGTTTTCGATGCATAACTATCCTACGGGACAAAAATTCAATAATCATTGGGGAGAATATTTAATGTTTCTTGACAATCAATCTAACACTGAATTTTATTTTAGTTTTCATGTATCTGATGTAGGTCATAGCCTGATTATAGGTCCGACAGGAGCTGGAAAAACTGTTCTGATGAATTCTTTAGTAGCAAATGCTTGTAAATTTAATCCTAAAATGTTTTTTTTTGATAAAGATAGAGGAGCTGAAATCTTTATCAGAGCAATTAAAGGAGTATATAATGTTATTAACCCTTCAGTAGTTTGTAATTTCAATCCTTTATTATTAGAAAATAATTCTGAAAATAAATCTTTTTTGATAGAATGGCTCTCGACCCTAGTAGAAGCTGGAGAAGATAATTACAAGGTTTCTTCTGAGGAGCGTGATATATTGCATGAAGCAGTCGAAGGAAATTTTAAATTAAAAAAATCTGATAGAAGACTATCTAATATAGCTCCATTTTTTGGTCTCAAAAAATCAGGAAATCTTGCAAGTAGAATATCTATGTGGTACGGAGAAGGAAGCTACGCCAAGATTTTTGATAATTCTGAAGATAATATAGATTTTTCAGAATCAAGTGTTTTTGGATTTGAAATGTCTCAAATATTAACCAATAAAGTAGCTTTACCACCTATATTATTATACCTATTTCATAGAATAAATATGTCTCTTGATGGCAGCAAAACAATTATCGTGTTAGATGAAGCTTGGGCTTTAATTGATAATCCGTTTTTTGCTCCAAAAATCAAAGATTGGTTAAAAGTGCTAAGAAAATTAAATACCATGGTAATATTTGCTACCCAGTCAGTAGAAGATGCAGCAAAAAGCGCTATAAGCGATACACTAGTACAACAAACTGCAACTCAAATTTTTTTACCTAACTTAAAAGCAACTTCCTTTTATAAAGAAGTATTTATGTTGTCAGAAAAAGAATTTAATATAATTAAAAATATAGATCCTAAAACTAGGTATTTTCTTTTAAAACAAGGAACAAAATCTTCAATAGCAAAAATAAATCTAGAAGGAATGGATGATATAATTTCTGTTTTATCAGGAAATGCTCATACAGTTAAAATATTACACAAGACATTAAAAAAACACGGCTATGAAGCTAAAAATTGGCTCGAAGAATTCTATAAAGCAGTAAGTGCTAGTAAAAAAGGATAGTTAAATAATTATTGATCTAATATAAATTTAGTTTATTTGTGGTAAAAAAATTTTTGTTATACATATTGCTTGTGGCTTGTACATATCAAAAATTTGATTTTACTTCATTAGCAACTACTAACTCCGATGATAATTTAGAACCGCAAAGAGAAAGTTCTCACACATGTATACCAGAATACTCAACAATATTAGAAGGAGGTATGTTGGATATACTAACATTAGGTATCAAAACTAGTAGCAGACAACAGATTAGATTTAAACATATAAACACTGGAGATAATGTTGAGGTGGATCTTTGTTCTCCTGAAAATATAGCAATATGTGATAAATGGGATAGTAACACTGGTAAATGCAGTGACATATCACTTGAGATTTTAATAAAAAAGAACGATCAATATCAAAAAACAACACTAAATATTAACAATAATATCCCATCACGAGAAGCAATTAGTACTAAATTATTCGGTATCATTCCTACAACCAATTATATTTATTTAACTCCCAAGCAGGATCAAATCTGTGTTCAAAGTCATATGATATTTTATTATCCATTTTTAGGATGCACGTTTATTCAAGATCCATTTACACAATCCATATACCACGAAATGTTATATGATGATCCTGTTAAAAGACAATTCAGCTCTGATACATCTGTACAATCAATTACAAAAAATATGGGAAATTGCATTAAAGATACACAAAAACATTCTAGTTCTGAAATTAGTCGTCCAATATTCTCCACTATATATTTATGTGCATCTCGTATGTTAAATAATGCAAGGGAAAAATCTCTTTTTGATGTAAGAATGGTCTTAGTGAATTTTGTTAAATATTGCTTAACGTTATATGTTATCTTTATAGGATTCAACTTAATTTTAACACAAGAAATTAACAAAACAATTTTTATAACACATATAGTAAAAATCATATTTGTTATGTATTTTGCTGTTGGTATCTCTACTGAAAATGATAAAGTAGAAAATGGTTTTGATAAATATATAATACCATTTGTAGAAAACGCAGGAACTCAAATATCTTCTTTTTTGGTAGGCGTAGGGAGTAGATGTAGTAAAATTACTACAACAAATTATGAAGAGGGTTATAAGTTGCTTTCTTTTTGGAATTACATAGATTGCTATTTTAGAGTTTTTTTACCAAATCCAATATTCTTGATGTTAATATTTATTTTTACTAAGTATTCTAACTTGTTATTGGTAACTCTCCCATTACAATATATCATAATTGTTAGCATGATGTTTTTATTTGTAATAGAAACATTTATAAGATCTTTAGTAGTAATTAGCTTGCTTGCAATTGTTTCTCCTATATTCATTACTATGTATTTATTTAATTTTACACAAGAATATTTTAGAAATTTTATACAAATCAACTTATCTATGATATTACAACCTTTTGTTGCCAGTCTGTATATTTTCCTGTGTATTTTAGTATTAGAGCACAGTACAGATGGTGTAGTAGATTTTGCCATAAAGCACGGAACAGATTTTACCGCAAAAGATCTTTTTTTATATATTTTTGATTTAATTAAAGCAATTTTATTTTCAACTTTGATAATATATATCCTATTAAGACTGAGGGGACAAATCAGTCATTTTATTGCATTTATAACAACAGGTCCAACTTTAACACATATAAGAAATGTTAATATACCTAGAAACAACAATCTAAAAAAACCCCAAAAGGGGGATAAAGATACAAAGGATTCCTATACAAGCAGAGGCATCAATACAAGGGATTCCTTTACAGGCAGAAGAGATTCCAATACAAGGGATTCCTTTACAAAAAGAGATCACAATACAAGGGATTACAAATCTACAAGCCGAGAAAATTCCGGTACCTCCAATTTAAAGGATTCCAATACACCAATGGATTCCATTAAAACCAGAGGCCCAAATTAGGTTACAAACAAGTTCAATGAATCCAAAAATTTTCTAATAAAACTAAGTAGAACAAATCCAATATTTTTGATAAAAAGCTTTTTGAATTATAACATATCATTCCGGTGTATTTGATACAGTTTGTATGCTAATATAATGGCAATACTGGATATAAGTTCTTTATCTCAATAGCGCATGTTCTACATACTAGATATAATCAGATGTTATTAGACTCCTCACAAAATATTCTCGTATGATGTATTTATGTGACTGCATAGACCAATTTCTGAAATATCATGTTCTATATAATCTTGTATTAATGTATCTGAATCAACAACTTCACTAAGCTGTGATAGTTTGTCAACTATATCACCATAGCCCCTTTGATTTGCAATTTGTAGAGCTGTTTGTCCCAATTTATTCTTAGCGTTAATATCAGTATTTTTCTGTTGTAACAATAACTCTACCATTTCTAAGGACCCTTTATGTACTGCAAAATGTAAAGCAGTCCATTTATAATTATTAGTTTGAGCATTAACATCAACTCTAGTATCTTGTAATAATGTCTTTACTGTTTCTACATTCTCTTTCTGTTTTTTTATTGCAAGATGTAAAGCAGTAAACCCTAGGTTGGTTTTGGCTTGTACATTAATATCCTCCTTTGTCAATAGTAGCTTAACTATATCAACGTGATTTACACATGATGCAAAATGTAAAGCAGTCCATTTATAATTAGTTTGAGCATTAATATCAATTTGGGAATCTTGTAATAATGCCTTTACTGTTTCTACATTCTCTTTCTGTATTGCAAAATGTAAAGCAGTATATCCTATAGCAGTTTTGGCTTGTACATTAATATCCTCCTGTTTCAATATTAACTTAACTATATTAACATGATTTGCAAGTGATGCAAGATGTAAGGCAGTTAATTTATCCTTAGTTTGAGCATTAATATCAACTCTAGTATCTTGTAATAATGTCTTTACTGTTTCTACATTCTCTGTCTGTTCTTTTATTGCAAGATGTAAAGCAGTCCATTTATAGTTATCTTGAGTATTAACGTCAATTCTAGGATCTTGTAATAATGTCTTTACTGTTTCTACACTCTCTTTCTGTTCTTTCTTTCCTTTTATTGCAAGATGTAAAGCAGTACATCTTATATTAGTTTTGGCTTGCACATTAATACCCTCCTGCTTCAATAGTAATTGCACTATATTAGCGCGATTTGCAAGTGATGCAAAATGTAAAGCAGTCCATTTATAATTACTTGGAGCATTAATATCAACTTGGGAATCTTGTAATAATGTTGTTAATGCATCTATATACCCGTGTTTAGCCGCAAGATGAAAATACTTTTTTGTATCTTTCTCTTGAGAATTGACATTATATTGATGTTGTAATAGTTGTTTTTTGTTTTTACGACTGATCATATGCTATTTTGTATTGGTTAATTTATGTTAAAGTGAATATTTTGACATTAAAAAAACGGTGAATAACTTTATATTTAAATACATTATTCTTTGTTGATTTTTATATGATATATTTCAATACTGCAGAAGATAATAAAGACAAAAAAATAAAAAAACAACCCCTTGAACGAAAAAACGAATCAATTTTTAACTATAAATTGTATATTATAATGACTCCCCTAAAGCATTTGATAGTAGACAATTACTAAATACAAACAACAAGTCCCATACTATATATAGTAAAAGTTACTTATAAGTAGTAAAAAAAATACATTCTGTTCTGTAAACTATTACAATACATAAACAGAATATTTCTGAAAAATATTGTTCATGAACTATTAACGTGATATTGAATTAGTGATAATATGAAAAGTGAAGGATGTAACAATATATATTATGATAGATTCATCCATCTGATTAGATTAGAATCTTGTATAAAAATTATATAATATAGAGACTATGTTTTATAAATAAGAACATATTATTTTTTTTCTGCCCCACTCTGTTCTATATCTAGATTTGTTATTTCCTGCACTTTTAATCTAAATTGATCCAATATTTTTTTGCAATGAAATTTTAATATTGTAGCATATTCTAAATATTTAATAGTTTGGGACAATGAAATTTCTCCAGAGTCCAATTTTTTGCTAATAGTTTGTAATTTTGCAAAAGCTTCTTCAAACTCCATTTTTGCAACATTTTTTTTTATAGAATCCTTGTTTAACAATTCATCACTATATTGAGATTCGCCTGTATTTTTGGGATACGGATTATTAGATTCCTTAAACATACCAAGTAAGTTATTAATGTTAATAATTAGTTAATTTCTTTACAAGAAATATCATATATGATATATATATCATATATGATATTAAGTAATTTGACAGATTTTTTAAAAAAATAATTACAGTGCAAGCAAGAATATTTAAGCAATCCAAGTCTGTTGTACAATCTGGTTTAAAAAAATCATGCTGGAAGTTGATTTTTGTTGAAGATCAAAATCATAAATTTATTGAACCTTTGATGCACAGAATTTCTTCATTGAAGAATCAATATCAAATTGTTATTTCTTTTAATTCTAAAGAATCTGCGATACAATATGCTAAAAAATATAAATTGCCATTTGATATAATAGAACAATCAAAAGTCAAAATACAAAAAAAATCTTATTTAATAAATTAAAAAATGCCCAAAATATATCTAGATAATATCAGACATATTTCATACAAAAAAATAGAAAATAATCCTTTAGATTCTAAGTACATAGTATTTTTACATGGTTTAATGTCTAATATGAATGGGAAAAAGTCACTTCATATTCAAAATTTTTGTAAAAAAAATAAATTAAATTTTTTTACATTTGATAATTTAGGACATGGAGATTCTTGGGGAAATTTTATAGAACAAAACATTTCGATATGGATAGATAGTTTTAAAAAAATCTGTCAAAAATTACTAAAAAATCACAAACTTATATTAGTAGGATCTAGCATGGGAGGATGGATAGCTTTGTTATTTGCAATTTATAAACAAAACATTGTCTCGGCATTACTATTACTGGCTCCTGCACCAGACTTTACAGACGATGTATGGTCTAAATTAAAAGATGTTGATAAAAAAGGGATGATTAAAGATGGCTATTTAACAATCAAAAATCTTGCTGATGAGTGTAAAGAAGGGTATAAAATTTCCTATGATCTAATTATGGACGGAAAAAGCAATCTTATTTTAAATCAAGAAAAAATAGATTTGAATATTCCAATATCTATAATTCATGGGTTAAAAGATCAAGAGGTTGATCCAAAAAAGTCTATGAAAATTGCAGAAAAAATATCTTCTCAACAAATTTCTATACAATATATAAAAAACGCTACACATAATCTTTCAACAATGAACGATCTTTTTATGATAGAAAATGCATTATCATCGTTGCTATTAAAACTCAAATAAAGATAAGAATCTGTAATAATAGATCATTAAATTTGATATATAGAAGAGAGTTATGCTAACATAATATCAGTGTTATTTGCTATAATTATATTTTGTGTAATTCTACGTTTAGATAATGATCAAAAGAGTTCCTTATCTTTTTTTCTATGTGATAATCTGGATAGCTATATTGCATTGCACGTCATTTGCGAAAACTAATTTAGTTAAAAAACACGCTCCCAAAAACAGTTTAAATTTATCTAAAAAAAGATTACTAAATTTGTCAGCAAGACAACAAATTTTAAGTCAAAATATAGCTAATGTTAACACTCCTCACTATAAAGCAAAAGATTTATTAATAAAAAACTCTCCTAATACAAGATATAAAAAATTAAAAAATTTTAAATTAACTACAACCTCTTCAAAACATTTCGCAGGAAAAAGATATTTAAATAATAAATTGATAAAAGTCAAAACATTTGAAAGCAAACCTAACGGAAATAATGTATCAATAGAAGAGGAATTACCAAAACTATCTCAAAACACAAATGATTATAATTCTACTTTAAAAATATATTCTACATTGAATAATTTAATTTCTATGACTATAAATAATAAATAAATTTATGTATTATAAACAATTGATATTTTTGTTATTAATTTTTTATAACGGTTATGCTTTCTGTAAAGGAGATAATTTAAAAAAATCTATTAACATATTAAGTAATGCAAATTTAGTACAAATGAAAAGGATCAGAATAGCAACTGAAAACTTAGTGAATATTAATTCGTTTAATGCTGATAAAACACCTTATAAGAGAAAAATCATAATCGCAGAAAATAAATACAGCAAAATGCATAAAACTCATTTATTAAAATACAAAATCAAAAATAGTAATTTAGGATTCAATATAAAATATGAGCCATATCACCCATTTGCAAACTCCCAAGGATATGTAAAATATCCAAATATTGTAGTAGAGATAGAAAAAGCAGACTTAATGGAAGCTCAAAGAAGTTACGAAGCGAATCTTGCAGCTATAGAAATGGGCAATAACCTAGTAAATAAAACATTGGAAATATTTAAATAAAATTATAAAATGAACATCTCAATAAACAATTCTTTAGGAAATATTCCGATATTTTCTGCAACAGACTATACTAACATTAGGGATCATTTCAACGATATTGCATTATCTGAATTTAAAAAAATTTCCAGTAATCAATTGGAACCAACAACTCAAAATGGTTTTTATAATTTATTAAATAAATTAAATAATACAATAGAAGATAGTGACGTAAAAATACAAAAATTCTTTAACGGCGATTCTAGCCTAGTAGAAACAGTAATTAAAACCCATGAAGTGAGCAATCAAATCAAATTGATTTTAGAAATACGCAATAAATGCATAGAATCTTTAGAAAAAGTTATGAATATGTCTGTATAAATGACTAAAAAAAATATATATTGAATCATATGAAAATTTTTATATTTATGTTAGATAGTTTTATATGACAGAAGTTTTTTTAAAGGGTTCTGCGGGCAGAATACATGGCCATTATGCAGAAATTTCTGATGCTAATAACAAAATAGCTTTAGTACTGCACCCCCATCCTAAATACGGTGGATCTATGAATAATAAAATAACATATAATATATATAAACTGTTATATAGTAAGGGTTTTAACGTGTTAAGGATAAATTTTCGAGGAGTAGGAAAATCTGAAGGGGATTTTGATAGAGGGATAGGAGAATTAAAGGATGCAGCGAATGCACTAGATTGGTTACAAAACAAAAATACTGTATCGGATCAAATATTAATTTCTGGATTCTCTTTTGGTTCTTGGATAGCATCTCAATTAATTGTGAGAAGGCCCGAGGTCACAGATTTTGTAATAATTGCTCCCCCTGCTGACAAATATGATTTTAATTTTTTTTTACAATGCCCTATTAATGGTATGGTGCTACAAGGAGATAGGGATAGTGTAGTAGAAGAAAGATCCGTATCAAACTTAGTCAATCTAATTAACGAGATTAAAGGAGACAGTATAAAATACTGTCTGGTTGAAGGAGGCGATCATTTTTTTAGGAATAAAATAGATGTTATGAATGCCTATGTAGAGGAATATTTAAATTCTAAATATGACTCCAAATAATCCTCAAATTCACTATAATATATTGAAGCAATATTATCTCATCATATGTCTTTTAAGCTTGCAAGTTGGAATGTTAATTCAATTAATGTAAGAATAGAACATGTATTAAAATTAATTGAAAAACATGCTCCAGATGTAATTTGCTTACAAGAAATAAAATCTTCAGAAGAAAAATTTCCATTTCAAATAATAGAAGAAACCCCTTACAACATATATTTTAGTGGACAAAAATCATTTAATGGAGTAGCAATTTTATCAAAAACACCTGCAGAATTTGTGATCAAAAACTTTCATAACAATCCAATCCCTGATGAAGCAAGATTTATAGAGATCCACACGACAACAAAACTAGGATTTACCAAAATAATATCACTTTATGTTCCAAACGGAGAATCCGTATCTCACCATAACAAAAAATTTTTGAACAAAATTGCCTTTTTAGAATCATTTATAGAGTACTCTAATAACTATAATAATCATTTAGATGAAAATGTAATTATAGCAGGAGACTTTAATATAGCGCCATTTGCAATAGACCATATAGAAAAAAATAATTTGGAGGAAAATATCTGTATTAGTAGAGAAGAAAAATTGCTTTTAAGAAAATTCATGAATCAAGGTTGGATAGATCACTTTAGAGTTCTGAATCGCAATGTACAAGAATTTTCTTGGTGGGATTATAGAAATAAAAATTTTGAAAAAAATATAGGATACAGAATTGATTTTATATTTTCTAATGCAAAATCATTACAAAATTTAAAAACCTCTACTATAGACAGAGACTTCAGAAATTTAACAAGGCCCTCAGACCATGCAATTTTAATCTCTACTTGGGATTAATTGACCCCTTGTAAAATAATAAATTATTACCGTTATATTATATCAAACATAGCTTAATTTTACTACAACAGGAAATTAAGAAGATAATTTACGTAAAATTTCATATGCTTTTTGCGTCACCTCCTTAGGTAAACCAGCAAGCTCTGCTACGTGTATTCCATAAGATTTATCACTGCTGCCTTTAACTATTTTATGTAAAAAAGTTATTTTCCCTTCAGATTCATATATATCAGTTTTATAATTAACAACCTTACTTAAAGATTTAGGAATATTAATTAATTCATGATAATGTGTGGTAAATAGGGACCTAGCAGATAATGAATCATGTATATATTCTAAAATTGACCAGGCAAGTGCTACTCCATCATAAGTGGAGGTTCCTCTTCCAATTTCATCTAATATAATAAGAGATTTATCTGTTGCTTGATTTAAAATCATTGAAGTCTCGATCATTTCTACCATAAAAGTAGATTCACCTCTAGCTAAATTATCCCCTGCTCCAATTCTAGTAAAGATTTTATCTATAATTCCTATAGAAGCCTCTTCAGCAGGCACAAAGCTGCCTATATGAGCTAATATAGAAATAATCGCTGTCTGTTTTAAAAATGTACTTTTGCCAGACATATTAGGTCCCGTGATGAGCAAAATCTGATTTTCATGATCTAGAAAACTATTATTGGAAATAAAATCTTGATGCTGTTTTTTTAAATTTTGCTCTACCACTGGATGTCTTCCAGATTTTATGTTAATAACATTTTGTGATACAATACGAGGTCTTACATAATCATTTTGATAAGCAAGATACGCAAGAGCTGTAAAAACATCTAATTTACTTAAAGCTAAACTAAGATTTCTTAAAATAAGTTCATATTGTAAAATATTTTGACATATTTCCTGATATATTTCCTCTTCCAAATTAAGCAAAATAGATTGAGAATTATTAATTTTATACTCTAACTCTTTTAATTCGTCTGTTACAAATCTAGCATTATTGACATTAGTTTGCTTATGAATAAATATAGGATCATTAATTTTCGATAAATTTTTATTAGTAATTTCTATAAAAAAACCCAAAATATTATTATTTGCAATTTTAATATTATCTATAGAGGTCATTTTTTGATATTTAATCTGCAATTTACTAATTTCTTCTTGAAATCCAAGAAGAGATTGTCTTAAATTTTCTACTTTTAGATGATAAGAAATTTTAATTTTTCTATTTGAAGCTAGATTTTCATCTATTGACTCGTCTATAAGAAGATATAGATTTGTGAATGTTGAAATAGGAATAAAGATATCCTCTCCAAATTCAGAATTGATAATATCTTCTTGCAAATCAGAAAATAACTTATTAATTTTAAAAGCAAGAGATAAAGTAGTTTTAATAGATATTAAATCCTCTACATTGCTTCTATTTGAACCGATTCTAGTAATAGCCCTCTCTAGATCTGGAGCATTTTTTAAAGCTTCTCTAATGTCTGAGATAAGCTCAATGTTACCATAAAAATAATCTACCAAATCCAACCGATGATTGATTAAATCTGGATTTTTAAGAGGCAGTGACAAATATTGATATAACAACCTAGATCCAGATCGAGTCACTGTGTTATTTATATGAAAAAATAACGTATTTTTCTTATCCTTATTACAAGATTCTGTGAGTTCTAATTTTTCTCGAGAAAATGAGTCTATATACATATAATTTGTAGAATTCATTATATGTGGTGTTTTCATTTTTGGAACAGAGGATTTTTGAGTTAAGGATATATATTCTAACAAACTACCAATTGCTATTACATGAAGATGAGTAAATTTCGCTATTGCATCTAATGAAAACACGTTATAAAAATCTAATATAATTTTTTCAGATTTTGAATAATCAAAGATGTTATCTGGTAAGAAATTAACATATATGTTGCTTTCCCTAAGCTTAGCAACAAACTCCTCTAATTTATGCTGTTCACTAATAAGCAATTCCTTAGGATTTAACTTTTTTATTTCATGAAATATATCGCCTGTATTTATAGACAAAACATATATTTCAGCTGTGGAAAGATCTGCATATGCTATAGATGCATTAGATTTCGTAATACAGACGCTAACTAAATAGTGAGGTAAATGATTGTCCAACATGTCTTCTTCTAATATTGTACCAGGAGTGATAATCCTAGTGATACCTCTTTTCACTATTGCTTTATATCCTCCTCTCTGTTTTGCTTGCTCTGCAGTTTCCAATTGATCACATATCGCGATCTTAAAACCATTACTTAGTAATTTTACAATATATGTTTTAGTTGAGTGATAAGGCACTCCGCACATATGTATCTTGTTAACTTTATCATTTTTATTACGTTGAGTGAGTGCTATACCTAGTATTTCAGAAGCTTGAATAGCATCTTCATAAAATAATTCATAAAAATCTCCCATTCTATAAAGTAATAAACAATCAAGATGATTATATTTAATATCTAAATATTGTTGCATTACTTGAGGAAGATTTTCATAATTATATTTTTTATAAAAAACAATTTTTTCCATTTGAATCAAGTAGATGTGATAAAAAAAATATCCTAAAAACGATTACAGAAATACATATAATTCAATTTTTTATGATTAACTTTCAAAATCAATAAATTTTAAATTAATTGTTCTGATTGTGTCAATGTAAAATCTCCTGGTTTCATAGAATTCAACTTAAATTTGCCATATTGCACTCTAATTAACCTATTCACTTCCAAACCTAGGAACTTAAATATATTACGAACTTCTCTATTTTTACCTTCATGTAAAATAATTTGAAACCAGTTATTTTTAGATAAATTATGTTTACTCAGTAAATCGATACTAGATATTTTATACCCAAAATATTCTTGAATAATAAATTTATTAGTAGCGAAAAATTTTCTTAAATTACCAAAAGTTCTAATTTTATATACTCTCTCTACATTGTTAATAGGCAATTCCATTTTTCTGGCGAATTCTCCATAATTTGTCAACAATATAAGACCTTCACTATTTATGTCTAACCTTCCTACAGAAATAATATGTGTTTTTTCAAATTGAGTCAGATATTTTGATATTTTATCAAATATAGTCACCCTATTTAATGGATCTTTTTTGGTACAAATCACACCTGTAGGCTTATAATATTTCCAGACATTAAAAGTTTTTATAGGTTGCACTAAAACTCCATCAACATAGACAGTAGAATCGATATTAACTCTTTCAGCTACATTAGTCAAAATTTGATTACCTATTTTGACTTTTTTTTGAACAATTAACTTACCAGCATCTCGCCTAGAACATACTCCGCAGAGAGATATAAATTTTTCTATTTTAATTTTAGACACAAATATCAAGTACAAAAAACAAAACAGCAACAATTTCTTTTACTTATACAGCAAAAACAGTACAAAAATAAATATTATTTATATAAAAAACGTTCCAAAATAAAAAAATGCAAATTTCATTAAGATAAAATTGTGTAACAATTTAATCTTTAATTCTCCATCCTGTAGCAAAAATATACTTTAACACCCCAAAAAACAATATATTCAAAGTCACTAAATAAATCCCCCCTACGATCAAGTTAGTTTCATGATGATTCATAAAACTAAATCTAAAACCATCAATAATATAAAAAAACGGATTAACAAGATTAAATTTCTGAAATGCAGGAGCAAGATTTTTAACTGAATAAAAAGTGCCTGACAAAAAAGATAATGGCATAACTACATAATTAGTGAACGCTGTATTTTGTTCAAAACTTTTAGAAACAATACCAGAAAGAATTCCAAGCTGAGCTAAAAAAACAGATCCTAAAATTGTAAAACAAACCAGACAACCAATACTATGCAATTGAAAATCTATGAACATAGACAATGCTATACCAACGCTTATCCCTACAATAACAGATCTCACAACAGAACCGATAATGAAAGCTAATATTATCTCTACTCCTCCAAGTGGAGGAATTAAGATATCTATAATATATCCAAGAACCTTAAACATAATTAAAGAAGAAGAGCTATTAGCAAATGCATTTTGTATAATGCTCATAATAATAATGCCATATCCTATAAAACTTAAACTCTCTTTAGAGTTCAGATTCTTTTTCATAGCAAATGAAAAAATCAATAAAAACAAAATAGCACTCACCACTGGCCCTATAACTGTTTGGTGATAAACCCGTAAAAATCTTTTAATCTCACGCAAAGAAAGATTATACATCCCATACCAGTTGAATTTTTCTAAATTAGAATCTATACGTTCTTCTCTCATGCAATTAACTCAAAATATTTAAAAAATGATTCTAATATAAAGTAAACAATGACTTATGAAACAAATTTTCAGATTAATATATATCCTAACTTAATTTTTGTATATAATTTTCCGTATTTTTATTTTTATATTTTTGTTATAAATAATCTTAAATTAGACAAAGTGATTTTACAAATTTTACTTAAAAAATTTCATTCCAAAGAATTTGTTATAATTGCAGGAAATTTTTTGTCTCAATTTGAATATTACCTATATTGGGCTTTTATAGTTTTTATAACATCTTATTATTTTCCAGATGACGCAAATCAAATCTTAGCAATATCATCTTGGAGCAAATTGTTTTTCTCATACGCAAAACTATTTGGAAGCTTATTTTTTGGATACTTAACCACTAAATATTCTCCTAATAAATTGTTAACTTTCACATTTTGGGGCATCGCAGTTTCTAGTTTGATGTTTATTATCAATCCTGGATTCGATAAAATAGGAATTTTATCAACATATTTTTTACTAACTATTAGATTTTTTCAATCCATTTTTCAAGGGGGAGAAACAGGATTATCCAATTTACAAATTATGGAAATTAATAAAAAATTTCAACCCTATAAGATATTGAACAAAAAACTTCTTTATAACGTTACTACGATGTTAGCTATATCATTTTCATATTTCCTGTTGAACATAATAGAGCATAATTTAGAAACTATGAATATAAAAATTTTTAGAATTATTTTTTTTATCATATTTTTACTAATAATAGTAATAATTTTTGCTAGAAAAAAATCACCTTATATAACAGAAAATACCCAATGGAATAAGTGTGAGATAAAAAAATTTTTTTATAACAAAAATTATTTGATACTGTTTGTATTTAGTGTAATTTGTCAAGCATTTCCATATAGCATATATGTTTTTACTTTTTTCTTTTTGGATCATTTCGTAGCACTAAACAATATAAAAATAACAAGCACAGAAATTTTATCTCACAATTCTTATCTCCTGTTACTAGACGTTGTAATAACAATATTGGCTACAAAAGCTATATCATATTTTCAAATCAATTTAAAAAATCTATTAATTACTTTACTAATAATCACTATTGTAACAATGATTCCAATATTTAGGGGGTTATTAGTTCTAGAAATAAAATATATAAATATCATCAAATTTTTCTTAATTTTTTTAGGAGTCATTTGCTCGTTAGCGCAAGATGTATATGTATTCCAACACTGGAAAGATATTAAAGAGAGATATTTTATTAATCCTTTAATTTATGGCTTAGGAACTAAATTAATAGGAGGAGCCACAGGAGTCATATTGTTACAAATATGGAATAATTTTCATAATACAGATTTTCTTGCTCTATATCTAATTATTTTTGCTACTGCTAATTTAATTGCTCTTGCAGTGAAAATAGAACACAAAAATTAACAATCTATCAAATAAAAAAATAAAATAATTTATAAACAAAGATTATTATCTTATGATATAAATTATAATTTTATTTAATTTTGATTTTAAAATGTTAAAACTGCTCATTTCTATTTTTGCAGCTATGACAAGTTTTTGCAGCTATTCTGTAGAAACAAGAATAAAAGACATAGCAAGCTTTGAGGGTGTAAGAGATAATATTCTCGTGGGATATGGTATAGTAGCAGGATTAAAGGGTACTGGAGACAATCTAAAAAATGCTATTTTTACAGAAAAAAGATTATCTGATTTTTTAGAAAAATTGGGAATAAATCTTAATGGATCAAACATAAACACAAAAAACATAGCAGCAGTAATTGTGACAGCTAATTTTCCTCCATTTGTAAGACAAGGCAATCGTATAGATATAAACGTAAGCGCTATAGGAGACTCTAAAAGCCTAAAAGGAGGTATATTATTAGCTACTCCATTGCTAGCAGCTGATGGCAATGTATACGCAGTAGCGCAAGGAAGTATTTCTATGAATGAGACAACCGAAATCTCCCAAGATATAAAAACAAAAAATAGATTAATTGAAACAAATGGTTATGTACAAAATGGAGCAATAGTAGAAAAAACTAGTAGTTTCGATATAACTCAGCTTGAAATATTATATCTGTCTTTAAATTCTCCAGATTTTTCTACAGCAATTTCTGTAGAAAAATCTATCAATAATAATATTATAGGAAATGTAGCAAAAGCTATAGATCCAGGTACAATAAAAATTGTTGTACCTCAAAACCAGAGAAACAAATCAATAGAATTTATATCTAAAATAGAATCTGTGAAAGTCTCAACAGATAGTAAAGCAAAAATAGTAATAAACGAAGCTACAGGAACTGTTGTGATAGGAGAACAAGTTTACATTAAACCAGTAGCAATAGCTCAAGGTAATTTAGTGATTAATATAGGTAATAAAAATTATCTAGAAAATATTGACATTGAAAATACAGATCAGGAACAATTAGAGACTGTGAACAGAAACATAGATCAATTAAGAGGAATGAATATGCATCATTTGGAAGGTAACACTTCTTTAGGAGAATTAATAAATGGGCTAAATAAATTAGGAGTTTGGCCAAGAGATATTATTAACATATTATATAATCTGAAAATGGTTGGAGCATTAGATGCTCTGATTGAGGTACGATAGTATAAAAATAATTAGGTAAATTTCAACATGGAAATAATTACAACACAAAACTACTTAACACAAATATATGATCAAAATACAATAAATAACGAAAATATAACTCAATCTAACAATTTTTTTGAAGATTCTGTTAACAATATATCAAGTAACGCTCCAAATAAACTATTTGAAGTAGAATTAGCGAAAATAATTTTTAAACCTATATTAGAAAATATGCTATATCCAGATTCACAATCAGACAGTACAACAGAATTTCTAAAATGTTGTTTCGCAGAATATTTTGTACAAACTATTCCATTAAAATGTTAGAGGGATTATGAATTTTATTAATACAAGCAAAAATTCGCTTAACTATATTTATAAGCAATTTGAGAATAACTTCAAGAATACAAATTATGCAAACAATCCCCAAAGAACACAGACTATACTAACAAAAAATGATCAAGGACAGATTATAGAAAAGCCTCAAATTATCCAAACAGAAGCACAAAAACAACAACATAATAGAGTAACTTCTCAAGAATGCAAAAATTCATTAAATGAATTTTTGACTAAAGAAATTGCAGAACCATTTTTCACACATAAAACAGAAATCCTGAAATCCCACACTATAATTGAAAAATTCAAATTATTACATCTACAACAACAACCAGAAAATAACAATATTAATTTATCTGAAATCAAACAACTGTTATCAGAAATAGTGGATTTGCAAGAAACTTT
>CAZKNN010000003.1:0-55688 GCA_964554285.1 uncultured Rickettsia sp. | reverse complement strand
TCAGGAGAATGAAAGTAAAGAAGTTGTTTGTGCATGGAGTATAGTAGATTCATATCAAGCAACTCTTGATTAAAATCTACTTTTTAGGTTTGCGTTTTTTTCTTTCACGTTCTAAAAATTCATTGTAAAAATCTTTTACTGCAATGAAATATATTTCAGTATTATACCATAACTTTAATATACGTAATTAAATAACTATTTTACTACAGATAGATACAAGAAACACTGCATAGAAGAAAATAGAGGAAGAGTTTTATCAAAAAGTGCTAAAAGCAAGGTCTAATGGTTTCGAATATCATGAATAATGCAGAAAAAAGTTAAATCATGCATACAATGATACAATCCATACAGAAAAGGTAGAGAAAAATCAATGTTAATGATTTATAATTGGTTAGTGAATCATCCTCTATTGAACATGCAAATAGTAATTAACATTAAAAATACAGAAACTAAAAATTGCCCACCCCAGAGAATAGCAATAGCTTATTCTCTGCCCGATAAAGCACTGCGGTGTTTTATTCATTAATTAGTCTCAAATATCAAAAACATTCGGTGTTCTATATATAATGTTTTGTAGATCCGAAACTCACTAATTCCATTACTATTAATATACAATATAAGTATTTTATACTAATAGTTTTTTGTATAAAATACTTATATCATGCAATGTAATTTACAAAGTACATAACATATAATATAAAACACTTATTGTATGTACATCTTGTCTTTACAACAAAATACAGAATTTTTTTTTACAAAAAAAATATATTCTGATCATGAACTTTAAATACAAAATTAATATAATTTAATGTAGAAAATTATTTAGATTTACTGGTATGATAATTACTTAAATACTCATTAAGGTACACATAAAATAATACATCCTTCAAGCTTTTGTAGGTAATTAACCTTATTGTTCTTCTTATCAAAAAAGATAGAAATGCCTTCTCACTTTTTTAAAAACAAATCCGAAAGCACTAGAAATCATTGATATATTGACAAAAGTAAATACAGAAAATAGAAAGGAAAGAAATATTTACTTATGATGATTATTTAAATAATTAGTAAGGTACACATAAATTAATACATCCTGCAAGCTTTTGCTATGAATAAGAAATCAAACATTTTTCTATATCTTTCTACCACACAAATAACTTTTTTAAAAATTTGAGCTTCGTTGTACACGATATCATGATTATTCATCATATGAAGAAAATTCATACATTATTAAAATAACTTGATTCAAGTTATAACTTTCATTTACTTTTTTAGTATTACTTCTATCAGTTATTAATATAAAAATACTACTCCATAATATCCGAAAGAAAGTTCCATTTTTACTATTTTTATCAAAAAATTCAACCTCTCATACATCCTTACAATATTATAAAATAAAGATAAATAGGCTCTATATTATAATTTAAGTTATAATATTTAAAAATTAAATATTTTTTTTACCGTGGTGTTTTAAGTTGTTTTCTTTAACTTCATCTATTGTTCCACACATATAAAAATGATTTTCTGATATATGGTCTAATGCGCCTTCTATAATTTCTTTACAACCCTTAATAGTATCTTCTAAATGAACAAATTTACCTTTAACAGAAGTAAAATTTTCTGCAGCACTAAAGGGTTGAGCAAAAAACCTTTGGAGTTTTCTAGCCCGAGCAACTATTAACTGATCTTCTTTAGATAATTCTTCGATTCCAAGTATTGCAATTATCTCTTGCAATGATTTATAAGTTTGTAAAACCTCTTTGACTTTTTTTGCTACAAAATAATGTTCTTCTCCTACAATTTTACTATCTAAAGCAGTAGAATGACTATTAAGAGGATCAACAGCAGGATATATTCCGTAAGAAGCTATTTCTCGAGACAAAACAACAATGGAATCTAAATGAGAAAACAAACTAGAAGGAGCAGGATCTGTTAAATCATCTGCAGGAACGTAAATTGCTTGTACAGAAGTAATAGATCCCTTATTAGTAGATGTGATTCTCTCTTGCAAACTGCCCATCTCATACGCTAAAGTAGGTTGATATCCAACAGCAGAAGGAATTCTCCCAAGTAAAGCAGAAACCTCTGAACCTGCCTGAGTAAACCTAAATATATTATCTATAAAAAGCAAAACATCATTTCCATCTTTCATATCACGAAAATTTTCCGCTAATGTCAATCCAGTAAAAGCAGCTCTAGCCCTTGCACCAGGGGGTTCATTCATTTGAGCAAAAACTAAAGATACTTTAGATTTTTCTAAATTATCTAAATTAATAACAGAGGAATCAATCATCTCTTTATACAGTTCATTACCTTCTCTACTTCTCTCTCCAACACCTGTAAAAACCGTATATCCTTTATAAAAATTTGCTATATTATTAATAAGCTCCATAATAATAACTGTTTTACCTACGCCAGCACCACCAAATAGACCAACCTTACCTCCTTTTATGTAAGGAGTGAGAAGATCTATTACCTTTATCCCAGTAATTAATAACTCAATCTTAACAGAATGATCTACCAATAAAGGAGGAGTTCCATGTATAGAAGAAAAATATTTTGAATCAATACTGCCCTTTTGATCTATAGGATCTCCAGTAACATTCATAATCCTCCCTAAAGTTTTTTCACCTACAGGTACTTTTATTGCTTCCCCAGTATTTATCACCTCCTCTCCTCTTTTGAGAGTATCAGTAGCATTCATCGATATGCATCTTACAATATTATCACCTAAATGATAAATAACTTCTAATACTATTTTTTTACCTTCACTAGAGTAACATATTAAAGCATCAAAAATCTTCGGCAAAAATTTCTCTTCACAAAATTCTACATCTATAACAGCAGAAACAATCTTAACTATTTTACCTTTATCATTATTCATAAAACATTATTTAAAATTTAAAAATAAAATCACTCTAAAGCATTTATTCCAGAAATAATTTCAGTCAATTCTGTTGTAATAATTGCTTGTCTTTTTTTATTCATAATCAAATACAGATCCTTAGCTATATCACCTGCATTATTGGAAGCATTTTCCATAACAAGTCTTCTAATAGCTTCTTCACTAGCAATATTCTGAATAAGAGAATATTTAATAATATTAAACAAATATTGAATTAACAAATCTTTAAAAATTGTTGTACCTTCATAATATGGAATGTTCTTAGTTACAGGATGCGCTGTAGTCAATTTTTGATCTTCATCAGTTAAAAACCCTAATAATCTTTTTTTCGTAAAATGTTGCACTAAACTATTTTTGAATTTATAAAAATACAACACAACATCTGATATTTTGTTATCCGATATCATTTCAAATATGAGTTTTGCAATTAATTTATCTATAAAATCTGAATTATACTTGCTAATCTTCCAATAATGAACCAATCTAGAATGGTATTTATATTCTAAAATTTCGTATCCCTTTTTTCCTAAAATAACTATTAAGAACTCTTTACCTTTTTTTTCTAAAATTTCTGCATCAAGCATAAGATTCTTCATTATTACTTGATTAAAATTACCACATAAACCACTTTCAGAAGTAAAAGCTACTAATAATTTAGGCAATATTTGAAAATTTTTAGAATCCAATAATTTTTCTAAAGTATAAAATACATTAAATTTTTCTTTATCAGTAATAGAAATAGAGTTGATAATAAAATTCATTTCATATTCTAAAATACTAGAGATTATATCCTCACTCTTAGCTATTTTCTCTACTTTGCGTAACTTAGTACCTGCAACCAATTCCATAGATTTAGTAATTTTTTGAGTAGATTTGACAGATGCAATTTTACTTCTAAGATATTTTAAAGAACTCATAATCTAATCATTTTTGTTCAGTATTTTTTAATAATCCCCAACTGTTTTTAACAAAATCTGCTAAAAAAATTTTTAAATTTTCTTCTATTTCTACTGTAATCTCCTTCACACAAGCTATATTTTCTAATAAAGAAGGATTGATCATCTTTAAATGCTCTAAAACAGATTTTTCAAATTTTTTAACCTCTTCCAATTCTACATTCTGCAAAAAACCTTTGTTAATTACAAAAAGTACTACAATTTGCTCTTCTAAACTCATAGGAGAAAAATTATCTTGTTTTAAAAGCTCTATTAATTTTAAACCCTTATTGATGCTTGTTTGAGTTTTTTCATCTAAACTAGAACTAAATTGCATAAAAGACTCTAGTTCTCTGAATTGAGCCAATTCTAACTTCATAGTTCCTACTAAAGACTTTATAGCCTTAGCTTGAGCAGCAGATCCTACCCTACTCACAGAATTACCTATATTAATAGCAGGTCTTATAGATTTATTAAATAAATCAGACTCTAGAAAAATTTGTCCATCAGTTATAGAGATAACATTTGTAGGAATATAAGAAGAGATGTCTCCTTCCTGTGTTTCAATTATAGGTAACGCAGTTAAAGACCCCCCTCCCTTTTCATCTGATAATTTAGCAGCTCTCTCTAAAAGCCTTGAATGTATAAAAAATATATCTCCAGGATAAGCTTCCCTCCCTGGAGGCCTTCTTAGCAAAAGAGATATCTGTCTATAAGCAACAGCATGTTTACTGAGATCATCATAAACGATAAGAGCATCTCTTGAATTATCTCTAAAATACTCTCCAATACTACAACCAACATAAGGAGCCAAAAATTGCATAGCCACAGGATCTGACGCAAAAGCAGCCACTACAATTGTATGTTCTATAGCTCCAGTACTTCTCAAAGTTTCTAACAATCTAGCAATACTAGATTTTTTTTGACCTATAGCAACATATATACATATAACCCTTTCTTTTAAAGGGGTGCTTGTTTGATTAATTATAACATCTACTGCTATAGAAGTTTTTCCTGTTTGTCTATCACCTATTATCAATTCTCTTTGACCCTTGCCTATTGGAATTAGTGCATCTATTAATTTAATACCAGTTTGTAAAGATTGGTGTATAGATTGCCTTGAGATCACTGAAGGAGAATCAATTTCTATATTTTTACGTTTTTTAGTAAAGATCTTTTTACCTCCATCAAGTACATTACCAGTAACATCTATAACTCTACCTATTAATTCTTCTCCTACTATTGTATCAAATAGTTGCTTTTTTCTAAAAACTTTATCTCCCTGTTTAATTTTAGATTCATCCCCTATAATAATAACTCCTACAATTTCTTTCTCTAAATTAACAACCATCCCTAACTCTCCAGAAGCAAATTCAATTTTTTCTGACACTTCAACATTTTGCATACCATATACAAAAGCTACTCCATCACCTACTTTTACTACATATCCTACTTCTTCTAATTCTACTAAAGGTGCTAATTCTTCTATTTCCTTTTTTAAAAGTTCTGAAAGTTCTGAAATTTCATAAGACATATAAAAAACTCAATTTTGTTGATTATCAAATAATTGTTTAATTTTATAATTATTCAATCAAAAAACTTATTAATCACATTTTTTTTCATTTTATTTAAAATACCTAATATAGAAAAATCTAAGAATTTGTTACTATATTCTATAATAAATCCTTTAAGTAATTTTTTGTCTATTGCAAAATTACATACTGGAATTAGATTAAGTTTTGTTCTCAAAAATTTTTCTATCAAAGTTTTTTCATGCGACCCTATAGCTAATGCAGTAGTAATTTTAACCTTTACTTTAGAATTTTGATATAACAAATCTTCTAACCTTAGCACAATAGGATTTAATAGCAGAAGGTTACTCTCTCTTCTTATAAGATACATCAAAATATTTTTTACATACTGAGGAGAATTTTGTGCAATAATTTTATCTACTAGGTTACATTTTTGAACAACAGAAATAATAGGAGAGTGAATTATTTTGAATATTTGAGGACATTGATTTAACATTTGCAAAAAATTCCTTAAAGATTGCAAAAGCAAATCTCCTTGATTTTGAATTCCTAAATAACTTTTTATTATGTTAGAATATCTAATTACACGTGTATAATCCATAATGTTCTTTTATTCAAAATGATTGTTCAAAAAACAGCTTATGTAAGATAGTAAAAGCTAAACAAATGAATATCAACAAAATAATGAAATATTGCAATATATGTAAGTATGAAGCTGTATTTTTCCATATTAACATAAGCACCATAGGAGTAGTAGAAGATATTAGTAAACTACCTAAAGAATGTGAAATACTATAAAAACTCAAAGAATAGTGCTTGAATAAAATATTTTGTATATAACAAAGCATAGGAAGAGAAAAAAAGGGAATAACAATAATAAACAATGCGTGCAAACCTAAAAACATAGGGCTATACAAAAATTGTTGTGAATTATGCAAAAAAAAATATTGTACAAATACAATACATAGAGCACAGATAAGAGCAAAATAAATCTGTATATAAGAACTAATTTTCACTTTAACAGAAAATACCCCTACCAAAAGACATGCCAAGCAATAAAACCCTACCATAAATAAATATAATATTTTTGCATATTGGCTATCTAATACTTTTAATACAACTAAAAAATTGAGAAAAAATATTATAGAATAGTGATAGAGTCCACCTATAATGCCTTGTATAATAACAAGCAAGATCAAAATCTTAATATTTGACAAAACAAAAGTTTTGAACTTTACAATGTTTGATTTAGAAAAAACAGATACAGATATATTGCCTTTTTGAGAATTTTCTTTCAGTTTCGTTTGATACACTAATAAAATAGCACCAAAATTTAATATAGCACCTACAAAAAAACCAATCTTCCAAAAAGAATTCATGCTCAATTTATAAATTAGTAACGCAAATAGTACAGATATTTGAGAAAAAAAAGATACCATAGAGTTAGCTAAGATTTTTGCTTTAAATTTCTCTACTAAAAAAAGTCTCAAAGCATCTACTTCTACAGAAGTAGTAGATATAAAGAGAATTCTACAAAACAAAACCAAAAAACTAGCTAAATACCCAATTTCGCTATAAGAAGGTACAATAATTATCATAAAAATAGAAAAAATTGATAAGATACTAGTTAATCTTATCATATAGATCTTTCCTAATTTATCAGCTATAAGCCCAAATATTAAGCTACCTATAGGCTTCCCTAAAAAAATAATAGGATATAAAACAAAAAAATTCAAAAACTTACTCTCAGTATTATTCCCAGGAAAAAATTTTTCAGAAATTACTAACGCAGCTAATGAAAAATATGAATAATTATAAGATCTTGCAAAATTTGTAAAAAAAATAAAAAAATATTTCATCAAAAATGATTTTTTAAACATCTAAGTTAAATCATGTATTACAAAATTTATTAAATCCTCTTTTCAAAAAGAACATAAAGATATAACATTAAGATTTATTTTGTAATAGAATAAGAAAATTTTACATAATAACATAATTCAATTGTATAAATAAATTGATAGGCAAAATTTTTGGCATAATAGAAGAAATTGAGCAAGATTATCTTTTAATAAAAACTATTTCTGGCATATCTTACATAGTTTATTGTGCATCCAATATATTATATCAAAAAAATTTAGATGATAAAATAGAGCTATTTATCCAAACACATATTACAGAAAACAAAATGGATTTATATGGATTCATAGATAAGGACGAAAAAAAAATATTTAATTTGTTAAATTCAGTAAAATCTGTAGGTAAAAAAACAGCGCTTAATATTTTATCGAAAGCTACAAAATTTGAAATTCAAGATTCTTTAATCAAACAAGATACAGATCTTTTTAAAAAAATTTCTGGCATTGGGAAAAACACTGCTGAAAGAATTATTTCAGAATTAAAAAATAAAATTTCTCATTTAACTTTAAATAATCAAAGCCACATTTTACAAGTAAATACTAAGATAAAATCCGATGCAGTAGAAGCACTTATAAAATTAGGAATCAAAAGAGAAGAAGCATATCAAAAGGTGAAAACAATCTGTGCAAACAAAAAAAATATAGAATTAAATGACTTAATCAAATTTTCACTACAATCTTTACAAAAATAAAATCTAAGAAATGTGATTAACAATATATGATAAAAAATTCACTACTTGTAAATAATGAACTAGAAAATGAGGAAGAAAACAATTTAAGACCAACTTTCTTAAAAGATTTTTTAGGCCAGGAAAAAGCAAAAAATAACCTTTCTGTGTTTATAGAAGCTGCAAAACAAAGAAAAGAAAATTTAGATCATATCATTCTCTCTTCTCCTCCAGGATTAGGCAAAACATCAATGGCTCATATAATAGCAAAAGAATTAAATGTAAGTATCAAATCAACATCAGGCCCTATACTATCTAAGGTATCAGATCTTGCTTCTATATTAACTAACCTTAAAACTAATGATGTTTTATTTATAGACGAAATACATAGACTAAATGCCAATATAGAAGAGATGCTCTATTCTGCAATGGAAGATTTTCAAATAGATATAATGATAGGAGAAGGTCCAGCAGCTAAATCCATAAAAATAGATTTAGCTAAATTTACTCTAATAGGGGCTACAACAAGATTAGGCTTATTATCAAATCCATTCAAAGACAGATTTTTTATCCAACTTAGGTTTGATTTTTATTTAATTGAAGATTTAAAGAAAATAATCTTTAGAATCGCTAATATTCTAAAAACTAAAGTAACTGATCAAGCATCTCAAGAAATAGCAACAAGATCAAGATTTACTCCTAGAATAGCAATTAGAATTTTTAAAAGAGTAAGAGACTTTGCTTTAATAAATAAACAAGATCTAGTAAATACAGAAATCACTAATTTTGCATTAAATGCATTAGAAATAGAGAAATTAGGCCTTGATAGTAACGATATCAGGTATTTAAAGTATATATACCAATTTTACCAAGGAGGACCTGTAGGAATTGAAACTATATCCTCAGCAATTTCAGAAGAAAAAGACTCAATAGAAGAAATAATAGAGCCATTCTTACTGCAAATAGGATTTATTCAAAAAACTTCTAGAGGAAGAATTTTAACAAAATCTGGAAAAATCTTTTGTAAAAACAAATTTCTTTAATATTTTTACAATGTAAAATGATATTTACATCTAAAATCTTTTTTACGCTTCATTCATCCGTGCTATAAACCACCTATAATCCCTGTGATATTTGTTTTATGGGTTCAATATGGATTACTTGCAAAATAGTCAATAATTTCTCTACACATCTTAGATGTGAAACTTTATTACGCATTTTACAATGAAGAAGAGTTTCGTTAATACTACTAGCTCTTGATCAATCATCTGTAGATTGTGTCGCTATACCATTTTAAAAATATATAAGCAAATCTTCCCAAGCATTATTAACGGAAAATTCAATAATTTATCACAATATTCCTTTTTAGTTGCTTCACCAAAAACTCTCAAATATAGCAAAGGTTTTTATAAAATTTTTTTATTATATTAAACAATAAAGATATAACAATCTTCCAACTCTACCCTTTCTATCTCAAAATGGATGAATAATCTTCAAATCAAGGTAAAGATACAAGTTTGATTCTTGTTGCCTAGAGGAACTCTATGAAACGTTACAAATGAAAGATTGAATTTAGCACGTATCTTCTACTATAGCGAAAGTAACAAATTTCTTATTTTACAGTAGATTAAAAGATACAGAAGGAGATTTGTATTACGCAATGCATTACCATGTCGATAAAAAATAGCAAAATTTTTGATAAATCTAATAATATTAACTTGTAAAGACATTAAAAAAATTCATGCAGTTAATAATATCCAATCAGTTTTAATGTAAATTTCAAAAAAATAATATACTAAATACTTTATGTAAACCACTTCCTTCTATTGATCTTTCTAAAACATCTGTCTTTAAAAAAAGAACAACTTCTAATACATTGTATTATCTTTTTTCTGTGCTTGCCTAATAAGCGCTAATTTCTGAAATTAATTATTTTTAAAGAACTGATAAAATTAAGAGTAAATGTGAATTTTCAATTACAGGAACAAGAAACTACATTAATTGCTTGCAACCTTAAAAAGGCAAAGCAACTAATAGAATTACTAATAAAATATGGAATTGATGTTAATCAAGTTGATAATGAGAGATAGCTGCTTTAATGTTTGCATCTTCTAATAATGTAAAAGAAATAGCCTCATTACTATAAAATTTGGAGTTGATATTAATCAAGTAGATAATGAGGGATAGCTGCTTTAAAAAAATCTGGAAAAAAAATGAAGAAAAGCATTTAATCTGAATTTTTTGTTGTAAGTAAATCTGGCCTGAATTTTTGCGTGTTGCTTAAAGCATTATTTATTCTCCAATTGGAAATTTTTTTGTCATTTCCAGAGAGTAAAACTGAAGGGACATGTTTATTTTTCCATTTATAGGGTTTAGTATATAGGTCATATTCAAGCAAAGGTTTTTTGTGAAATTTTAGTGAAAAAGAATCATTCAATAATGCATCTCTGTTAGAAACCACACCTGGAATAATTCTAATCACCGCATCTAAAATAACAAAACTTGCTAACTCACCATTAGATAAAATGTAGTCTCCTAAACTTAACTCTTGTACATTATAATGTTGAATTATTCTTTGATCTAAACCTTCAAATCTACCACAGATAATATTCAATTTATCATGTTGAGCAATTTTTTCAGCATAATTCTGAGAAAATACTTTACCTCTTGGAGAAGGATAATATATTAAATCTTTATGAAGACCATTTTCTTCTATTGCTCTTTCTAAAACATCTGGCCTTAAAATCAGACCAGAACCACCTCCATACATTGTATCATCTATTTTTTTATGCTTTCCTAAACCATAATCTCTTAAATTAATTATTTTTAAAGACCAAATATTTTTTTCTAAAGCCTTTCCACAAAGAGAATAACCCAATGGACCAGGGAATATTTCAGGAAAAGAAGTAATAATATTAACTTGTAAAGACATTACAAAATTTATGTGATTAATGAAACCTCAATAAGTTTTAAGTTTTAATTTTTAATTTAATTTAAATGTCAAAAAAATAATATACTAAATCCTTTATGTAAACCATTTTCTTCTATTGCTCTTTCTAAAACATCTAGCTTTTAAATAAGAGCAGATTCTCATAGATTGGATCATCTTTTTTCTGTGCTTGCCTCCTAATAAGCTATCAGTTTCTTAAAATTAATTTATTTCTAAAGAACAAATATTTTGCTCTAAGCCCTTCTAAAAAGAGAACACTTATGTACCAGGGAATATTTCAGGAAAAGAAGGAATATTGCAGGAAAAAGTAACAAATACACTTATATAAAATATACATAAATATCAAGATTTTTGTTCTCTTTATTAAAAATACAATCATCTGAAAATGAATATTGTTATAGAACAATCCTAAAATATTCCTATGAATAAAAGCTTAAAAGCTTGTATAATATTCTAGATTAGATACTTACTTAATACTTGATTCACCTAGTAAAAAAAATTTGTCTACCTTTCTTGTGGTATAGGTATTGATACAGAATCTTTTGATTTATTTAATTTCTTATATAAAGCGCTAATTTTCCTACTTGCATAATTTTTAGTAAATACTCTTTTAGAAACAGCTTTCATAATTTTAGACTGAATTTCAGTAAATAAAAACTCTACGTTAGAAGAGTTCTTATTTACTTCGATTAAAAACTTCTTTATCAAATTTTTTACGGAAGTTTTTTTCATTTTATTAAGTAAATTTCTTTTTTTATTTTTTAAAATTAGAGATTTTACACTAGACATATATTTATAGAATTAAAAATTTAAGACTTATCTGATACAATTTGAGTTTTAGAAACACTCTCATCAAGAGCAAGTTTTTTAGGTTTAATATTTTTAGTAGTGGTAGAACGATTTTTATTAACAGCCTGATCAATAAATGATATATATGCCATAGGAGCATTATCACCGTATCTACTATATCCTTTGACTATACGAACATATCCCCCTTGCCTATTTTTGCTTCTAACAGCTAAATCAAATATCAATTTAAAAACAGCAGATTTATCATTAATTTTAGATATCAAATACCTAATGCTAGACAAAGAAGAATTCTTTGCTTTAGTCACAAGCTTTTCAAAGTAAGGGCGTAACATCTTGGCTTTAGGCAAAGTAGTCTTTACCATTTCATGCTTAATTAGAGAAACTGCCATATTAGACAACATAGCACTCATATGAGCAGATGTCATGTTGAGTTTATCCTTCCTTAATCTATGACGCATAAAAATATTTATTCAAAAAATTACAAAAAAACAAGTACACTAAATAACCTAAATAAAAATTACTATCCTATTTTAAATACTATCCTCATATTTTTTAGCTAATTCTTCAGCATTTTTAGGAGGCCAATTAGGTATATTCATACCTAAGGTTAATTTAAATTTAGAAAGCATAGCTTTAATTTCGTTTAAGGATTTTCTTCCAAAATTTTGAGCTTTTAGCATATAGGATTCAGTCTTTATAACTAAATCTCCAATATAAACTATATTATCATTTTGTAAACAGTTTTGAGAACGAACAGATAACTCTAAATGAGCAATTTTTTTCAACAACACAGGATCAAACTCTAATTCATCCTTTTTGTAAGAAACATCTGCTACATCCTGAAAATTTATCAAACATTTTAACTGATCTTGTATAATTTTTGCAGCGAACGCCACAGCATTTTCTGGAGAAACTGCTCCATTGGTCTGAACATTCAAAATCAATTTATCGTAATCAGTAATTTCTCCTACACGAGTATTAGAAGTTTCGTAAGAGACTTTTCTCACGGGGTTAAATAAAGAATCTATCCTTATAATACCCGCTCCTAAATCATTTTCCTTTTGATCAGCTGCAGGAACATATCTTTTACCAGTTTCACAAAACAAATCCATCCTTAGTTCATATCCTTCAGACAAAGTACAAATATACAGATCCTTGTTTAAGACACTTACATTGGAATTTTCAGATATTAAATCTGCAGTAACAATCTTAGGACCCTTAACATTTAATTTCACAGTCTCAAAATCTGAATTTTCCATTTTTATAACCAAAGATTTCAAATTCAAGATCAAATCTACTATAGTCTCTTTTATACCTTCTTTCACAGAAAATTCATGATTGACCCCTTCAATTTTAACAGCAGTAACAGCAGCACCCTGCAAAGAAGAAAGTAAAACCCTTCTTAATGCATTACCAATAGTGTGTCCAAACCCCCTTTCTAAAGGTTCAATAATAATCTTTGCAGAATTTTCTGGTACTTCATGAATCCATTCAGATTCCTCTTCTTTTTTATACAAAACCTTTTGAGGTTTTATTAAAGATTTCCAATTTTGACTTATTTGCTTTTCGATATTCATCTTTATTACCTATACTCTTCTTTTTTTAGGGGGCCTTACACCATTATGTGCTAATCCTGTAACATCAGTTATAGTAGTCACAACAAAATTTTGATTAAATACAGCACGCATAGCAGACTCTCTCTGCGATCCCGCACCTTTAACTTTTATAGAAACAGTTTTCATACCAAATAATTTAGCTTCTTGAGAAGCTTTTTCTACTATTAATTGAGCTGCATAAGGAGTAGCCTTTTTAGGTCCTTTGAATCCATAAGCACCAGCACTAGAAATAGTCAAAACATTCCCCTGTACGTCAGAAAAAGTCACTATAGTGTTATTAAAAGTTGCTTGAATATGTACTATTCCTAACGAAATATTAGCTCTTTTTTTTTTAACAGGATCTCTTCTTTTTTGTAAATTCATATTTTATATCTAATTAAAATCTTTAATTTCTTCTTCTTTTCTTTGCAGTTTTAGCATTTGATTTAGTATTTTGTCCTCTCACTGGCATCGCACGTATATGAGCTACACCTTGATAAGACCTTAAGTCTCTTTTTTTCTTGATATTTAACTGAATTTCTCTCCTCAAATCACCCTCAACTTTAAAAGATTGTGTTATCAAACTCCTTAAAGAAGTCAATTCAGTATCACTTAAATCTTTTACTTTCTTATCCTCAGGTAATGAAAGCTTCTTACATATAAACTTAGCAAAACTATTCCCTATACCAAAAATATAGGTCAAACCTATAACAAGCCTTTTCTGTATAGGAATATTTACACCTGCAATCCTAGACACAAAACATCAAACCTCATCTAATATTAAAAATAATACTAATCCTTTGTAATATAAAAAACTAGCTAATTAACCTATATATTTCTTCACTTATTTCATCTGTCTTCCTTTCTGCATTAATTACAAAACATTTAACTCTCTCTTTACAAAAATTCTTCAATTTTTCTGTCACAGATATATAGTTATCAAATCTTTTTTGTAAAACAGACTCATTATCATCTTCTCTCAATGCAAAATCCTTTCCTCCGCAGTAATCGCATACACCTTCAACTGAAGGGTTATTATAACTACCATTATAAATGAAATTACACCCAGTGCAATAATAACGTTTTAAAATACGCTCCTTTAAATATAAGAAATCTATTTCAAAAAACAACATATAAATACTATCTTTAGCAAAAATGCTTAAAAAATATTCAAACTGCTCTACATTTCTTGGATATCCGTCCAAAATAAATCCATTTTCACATTTTTGATCTTTACATTCAGATTTTATTATCTCTCCCATCACATTATCTGGAATCAATTCTCCTTTACTTAGGCATTTTTTGACCAAATCTCTGTTAGGAATTTGTCTATTAACAAGATTTCTTAAAATATTACCAGTAGATAAATGAGGTATTAAAAGTCTCTTTGATAAAAGAGATGACTGAGTACTTTTACCAGATCCAGGAGCACCTATGAAAATTATTATCCTACTACTCATCTATTTCCTTAATTTCATTTTTTTTACTAGATTTTCATATCTAGAGCTAAATAAACTAGTTTGTATTTGTACAAAACTATCTATTACTACATTAACCACTATAAGAAAACTTGTTCCTCCTAAAGCAAAAGAAAAACTATAATTACTCATTAAAATTTCAGGTACAATACAAACAAAAGAAAGATATACTCCTCCTAAAAAAGCTAATCTATTAATAATTACAGAAAGATACTCAGCAGTATTTTTACCAGGCCTGATGCCAGGTATATAAGCATTTTGCTTTTTTAAATTTTGAGAAACTTCTTCTATATTAAAAACAATACTACTATAAAAAAAACAAAAAAACATGATCAATATAATGTAAGCAATAATAAACAGAAATTTTCCGTGAGATAAATAAGTAGAAAAAAACCATAATAATTTGCTTGAGCTATTTGGATTAAAAGCAGCTATAGTAGCTGGAAATAATAAGACAGAGTTAGCAAAAATAGGAGGAATAACACCTGAAGTATTAATTTTTAAGGGCAAATAGTTAGAGTCACCTCCATATAGCTTATTGCCTACCTGTCTTTTAGGATAAATTACTAAAATTCTTCTTTGAGATCTTTCAAGAAATATTATAAAGCTGATCAAAAAGATCACTCCAAAAGAAACCAAAATTAAAACATATGGTGCGATAGTACCGTTTCTTGATAATTCAAATAAGTTTACTAAAGCTTTAGGAAGTCCTACAATAATACCTACAAAAATCACTAAAGAAGTACCATTTCCAATCCCTTTAGAGGAAATTTGTTCCCCTATCCACATTAGAATAAAAGTTCCTATAACTAGTGTAATTAAGGCGATAAATCTAAAAATTTTTAAATCTATAGTTATAATTGATACTGCATAAGAATTACTAAATGATTCTAAACCAAAAATTAATCCATAAGCTTGAACACTAGCAAAAAGTAAAGTCAAATATCTAGAAATTTGATTAAGTTTAGTTCTACCAGCAACACCATCCTTCTTTAACTCAATTAAAGGTGCGTACAAACTACTTAATAACTGAACAACAATAGAAGCTGTAATATAAGGCATAATAGCCAAAGCAAATATTGACATCCTAGCTAAAGAACCTCCAGAAAGCATATTTAAAATACCAATAATACTTCCTTCATTTCTTTGATATATTTTTTCTAATTCTACAACATCTACTCCAGGCACAGGAATAAAAGAGCCTAATCTAAATAACAAAATCATCCCCAAGGTAAAAATTATTTTTTTTCCTAAATCTTTAATTGCAGTATTAGTAGACATGCTTTTTATTTACTTTTGATTTCAGGTTGTTCAAAACTTCCACCAGCATTTACAATCATATTCTTAACAGAATTGGAATATTTATCAGTTACAAAAAGAGCTTTATAAGAAAAATCTAATTTGCCTTTAATAATTTTGAATTCTTTGGAATATTTAGGTAAAACGTTCAAAGAAATTAAATAATTTAAATCAATTTTTTGTTCTAAATTTATTTTTTTATCTTTCATAATACCAAGAATTTGATCAGTAGTGATACTAAAGCAGGTGTTACGACTAGATACAAAACCTCTTTTTGGAAGCCTTTTTATCAAAGGTGTTTGTCCTCCCTCCGTTCTAATACTAACACCAGAGCGAGATTTTTGACCTTTATGCCCTCTACCGCACGTTTTTCCAGAACCACTTGCAATACCTCTTCCAACTCTTTTTCTTTTTTTCTTAGAAAAAGGTACATTAACTAGAGAATTAAGCATAATATCAAATATTAAAATTAAAAACTAAAAAATTTTCATTATCACTATTATTTTTATTCATCTTGCTTACACAACATAGAAATAACAAAACATCTCTCATTCTTACTCAGAACCTTGTACTAAAAATTATTACAAATTTTTTACTAATGCAATAACAAGAAGTGTCTATCATTATTCTAATTTTTTGTTACATTTAGATAAATAAAAATGCTATATTATTAAACATGTTTATAGTTAATTATTAAATCTATGGACTAATATAATTCTTAAATTTTAAAAAAATTTTTAGTAAATGAAATATCAAATTACTACATAAAACAGAAAAAATACTCTTATCTTTTTTTCAAAATTACTATATTTCAAATTCGAACAATTTAACCACTATAAAATATTTTTTTTCTTTAAAGCAATCTCCTTAGGAGAAGATAAAGAACTTAAAGCATTAAAAGTTGCTTGAATCATAGTAGCTTTATTTGATGACCCAAAAGATTTTGCTACTATATCTTCAACTCCTAAAGAAACAAAAATATGCCTCATCACACCACCAGCTATTATTCCAGTTCCAGCTCTTGCTCTTTTTAAAAGAACTTTCGCCGCACCACTTCTACCTATCACATCATGATAGATAGTTCCTTTATCTAAAACTACTTTTAAAAGATTATTTTTAGCAGCCTTAGAAGCTTTAGCTCTAGCACTTGTGACTTCTTTAGCTTTGCCATGTCCAAACCCCACTCTTCCATTTTTATCACCCACTACTACGAAGCTCGAAAAAGAGAAATTTCTCCCTCCTTTAACAACTTTAGTAACTCTTCTTACATCAGCCAAAAACTCTATAAACGAATCTGCTAATTTATTTTTTACTTCATTCATAAGATAAAATTATTAAAAATTTAAAGTCTTTCTAGCTTGATCAGCTAATAAAGCAACAATACCATGATATTTATAACCTGATTTATCAAATACAATTTTGGGAATTTCCTTTTTTTCAGCTCTTTTAGCTAATAACTCCCCTACCAATAAAGCAGAATTTTTATTACAATAGTTAGCGTTATTTTTCTTTTTTACCTCCTTATCTAAACTAGAAGCAGATACTATGACTGCCCCATCCTTTAAATTAATTATCTGAGCATATATATGTCTCCCAGATTTAAAAACAGATAATCTAGCAAAAAAAGAGGATGATTTAGAAGACTTGATCATAAAGCGTGATCTAGTTTTCCTTCTTAACAATTTTAAATCTTTCTTCATATATTTTCACTATACATTTATTCAATTATTTAGCTTTTTTGGCTTTTTTCATATCAATATGCTCGCCCTTGATAAAAATTCCTTTCCCTTTATAAGGTTCAGGCAATCTCTGAATTTTTAACAAAGCAATAAATTTCCCTAAAGATTCCTTATTACAAGATTTTACAGAGATAATATTTGGTTTCAAAAAAGATATCTTTATATCTTTAGGAATTTCAATTTTAGTACTATGACTCTTCCCTAAATACAAATTAACAAAATTATCATCTACATTCCCTCTAAAACCTACACCAACAATTTCTATTTCCTGAGCAAAACCCTGGCTGACACCTATCACCATAGAGTTAATAATGCTCCTAACCGTACCCCACATTGCAATAGATTTTACATCCTGATCATTAGGAGTAACTTTTACAAAACCTTTATCATAAACAATAGACACTCTATTATTAAAAACTCTACTTAACTCTCCTAAAGGGCCTTTAACATTAATCTTTATTCCCTCAATAATAGAAATATTAACATTTTCAGGAACAGCTATAGGATTTTTTCCAACACGTGACATACAATCTTCCTACCAAATCAAAATATTTTGCATAAAATCTCTCCTCCTACATTCAAAGATTTAGCATCTCTGTGAGATAAAACTCCCTTAGAAGTAGATATAATCTGCAAACCCATACCATTATAATAATCAGGAAATTTAGACACAGATATATAAAATCTCCTACTAGGTTTAGAAACTTTACATATTTCTTGAATTACTGGAGTAGAATCTTTTTTATACTTTAAACTTACACACAAAAGATTTGTTTTTTGATCATGTTCATAACCTTTAATATATCCCTCCTTAAAAAGTATCTCAAGTATATTAGCCTTTAATTTAGAAAAATCTACATGTATCTTCATAAGAAAAGCCTTTTGACCATTTCTTATTCTAGTTAACATATCAGCTATATTATCACTCATAGTCATTTTAATACCTTCACCAACTAGCTTTAATAATACCAGGTAAAATCCCCTGGGCAGCATATTCTCTAAAAACATTTCTAGAAAGGCCTAATGTTCTATAAAATCCTCTAGGCCTACCGGTAACAGCACACAGATTCCTTACACGAACCTTTGAAGAATTTCTAGGCAATGCTGCAAGCCTAAACACAAACTTCAATCTTTGATCTAAATCTAAATCCCTTTTATAGATCTCATTTTTTAATCTAGCCCTCACAGAAGAAAATTTCTTAGCGAGAATTATTCTTTTCTTATTTCTCTCTATTAAACTAACTTTTGCCATAATTATTTACTCAAAAAATTAATCAAAAAATGGAAAAAAAAATTTAGATAAAAGAGACTTAGCTACTGAATCAGAATCAGCAGAAGTATTTATAGTGATATCCATACCTCTTACTTTATCAACTTTATCATAATCAATCTCTGGAAAAACTATATACTCTTTTATTCCAAAAGAAAAGTTTCCTTTTCCATCAAAACTTTTTTTAGAAAAACCTCTAAAATCTCTTACTCTAGGCAAAGCAGTCATAACAAGCCTTTCAAGAAAATCGTACATTCTATTTTTTCTTAAAGTAACCTTACATCCTACTTTCATACCTTTTCTAAGCTTAAAATTAGAAACAGATTGTTTTGCTACACAATAAGAAGGCTTTTGACCTGTAATTAAAGATAAATCCCTCATAACAGATTCTATAGCTTTAGAATTAGAAATCACTTCATTCCCAACTCCCATATTAATAGTAATTTTTTTTAAACAAGGAATTTGATGAATATTATTATAATGCAATTCCTTAAACAAATCTTTTTTTATAGTATCTTTATATAAAGATCTAAAATTTACTAACATAATTTTTCAACAAATATCAAATAATTTCAGAGGTTTTTTTTAAAAATCTAACTTTTTTAGTATTTTCAAATTTGAAACCTATTTTAGACATCTTTTTATCTTTACTGTAATAACTAACATTAGATATATGCAAAGCGGATTCCTGCTTGATTACTTTCCCTTCAGATTCTTTAGAAGGTTTTACATGCTTAACAACGATATTCACTCCAGAAACTAATACAGTATTTTTTTTAGGACAAATACCCAAAATATTGCCCACTTTTCCTTTATCTTTACCTGTAATCACTATTACCTGATCTCCCTTCTTCAATCTTTGCATATTTTTATAATACCTCCTCAGCAAGAGAAATAACCTTATTAAACCCTCTATTTCTTAATTCCATAGGTACTGGACCAAAAATCCTAGTTCCTAAAGGTTCGTATTGGTTATTCACTAATACTACAGAATTATCATCAAAAGATAACTTACTTCCATCAGCTCTCCTAATACCAAACTTAGTTCTAACAATCAAAGCTTTACATACATCTCCTTTTTTCAAGCTAGAACCACTAATTACAGATTTAATAGAAACAACAATAACATCACATAAATTAGCTATCATATGTTTAGAACCTCCAAGAACTTTTACACAAGATACTTTTTTAGCGCCAGAGTTATCAACTACCCTAAGAATACTAGACATCTGAATCATATAGCTTCACATCTTAAATTTTACAAATTTCAAATAAAGACCATCTTTTCAATTTAGAAATAGGCCTAGACTCAATAATATAAACTACATCTCCTACTATAGCTTTATTTTCAGGGTCATGTACTAAGTACTTAGTTTTTCTTCTTAAAACTTTTTTATATAATTTGTGATTAAAAATCCTCTCTACTTCAACAGAAATAGTATTTTTAGAGCTAATTTTTACTACTTTCCCTAACAATTTTTTCCCAGACATTTATTATTTTAAAACCTCTCACCTCTAGAAAATATTTCAGTTTTAATCCTGGCAATATTTTTTTTTATTTTAGAAAACTTGCTTATATCCTTTATAGTTCCAACTTTTTTACTAAATCTCAATTCAAATAGAGATTTTTTTAAATCTAACAAAAAAGACTTTAAACTACTTAAATCTTGCTCTGAAAGAAATGTTTTTTTAACTGGTTTAAAATAGTCCTTAAGCATATCTTTTTATAATTTTAGTTTGTATCCCTAATTTAGATTTAGCTAACTCTAAAGCCTCAATCGCAACACTATCCAACACACCGTCCACCTCAAACAAAATTCTACCAGGAGCCACTCTAAAAGCATAATACTCAACAGCACCTTTTCCCTT
This sequence comes from uncultured Rickettsia sp., assembly GCA_964554285.1. Lineage (GTDB taxonomy): Bacteria > Pseudomonadota > Alphaproteobacteria > Rickettsiales > Rickettsiaceae > JADHZC01. The sequence continues at coordinate 34,725 of CAZKNN010000003.1, read as the reverse complement.
ACCCATACGAACTTCGTTAGGTTTCTTAGAAATAGGTATATCCGGAAAAATTCGTATCCAAAATTTACCCTGGCGTTTCATCTTCCTAATCGCAGATTTTCTTGCAGATTCTATTTGTCTAGATGTAATCCTAGCATGACCTAAAGCTTTTAAACCAAAATTACCAAAACTAAGATAAAAACCCCCTTTAGAAATTTTAGAAATTCTCCCTTTATGAGCTTTTTTAAATTTCAATTTAGCAGGAATCAACATAAAACATCGAAAATAATTTCGCAATAAAAAAATTAATTATATTAATAAAGAAAAATTTTGCAAGAAATTTCTATTTTGATCAATATAGAAAATGATATTTATTAAAAATATCAATCATTATTAGATACTAATGTTTAATAAAACTTCCTCTATTAATCCAAACTTTTACTCCTATTAAACCATAAGTAGTTAAGGCCTGATGTAAAGAATAATCTATATCCATTCTTAAACTATGCAATGGCACACTTCCTTCTCTATACCATTCAGAACGGGCTATTTCAGCTCCACCTAATCTTCCAGAACATTCAATTTTTACTCCTAAACATCCTTGTTTTATACAATTCTGTATAGAAATTTTCATAGCTTTTTTAAAAGAAACCCTATTTTCTATCTGAGAACAAACATTTTGAGCTACTAATTTCGCATCCCAAAAAATTTTTTTCACTTCTTTTATATTAATAAATATTTCTCCAGATATGAAACTTTGTAATGTCTTCTTAAGTTTTTCAATATCAGCACCATTTTTCCCAATCATCACTCCTGGCTTTTTTACAAAAATATTTAATGTCATATTTGCACTAGTCCTGAGAATAACAATATCACTAATCTGCGCTGCAGAATAATCTTTGTGTAAAATTTTTCTAATTCTTATATCTTCTGCTAATTTTTTACTATATTCTCCCTTTTTAGCATATAAAATAGAACTCCATCCCCTATAAAGGCTAGGAGATATTCTAAAAGAATTAGGATTAACTTTCTGTCCCATATAAATTATAATTTCATAATTAATTTAATAAAATTTTAATCAAAAATCACAATGCTATTCTTCTGATATCAAAACAACATCTAATCTACTAAAATGCTTCAAAATCACATTTCTTCTTCCTTTGGCTCTAGCCATAGCCCTTTTCATAACTAAGGATTTCCCTACTGTAACAGATTTGATCTTTAGTTGATCTATATCTATACCAAAATTATTCTCCGCATTAGAAATACAAGATTGTAAACATTTTTTTACATCCAAAGCAATTCTTTTAGAAGAAAAAGATAACTGTAATAGCGCATCTTGAATACTCATTTTACGAATCAAAGCAGCCACCAAATTTAACTTTCTAGGGCTAATTCTTAAAGACTTGATTGAAGCCTTTACTATTTTTTCACTCATCTTATAATAAACACAGAAATTTTACGTTATTTTTTAATACAATATTTTACTTTCTTTTAGCAGTTTTATCACCAGCATGACCTTTAAAAGTTCGAGTTAAAGAAAATTCTCCAAATTTATGCCCAACCATATCTTCACTAACTAAAACAGGTATAAAATTTTTTCCATTGTGAACCAAAAAAGTAAATCCAACAAAATCCGGTAAAATTGTTGATCTTCTAGACCAAATTTTAATAGGTTCTTTCTTACCTGCATCTATTAACAATTTAACTTTTTTTAATAAATAACCTTCTACAAAAGGTCCTTTCCAAACAGATCTAGACATAAAATTATCTATTTTTTGATTTTCTTTTAGATATTATAAATTTACTAGTATCCTTTCTCTTTCTAGTTTTTTTACCCTTAGTAGACTTTCCCCAAGGAGTTACAGGATGTCTACCTCCAGAAGTTTTACCCTCTCCTCCTCCATGTGGATGATCTACAGGATTCATAGCAACACCCCTAACTGTAGGTCTTACTCCAAGCCATCTATTCCTACCAGCCTTTCCTAATTTAATATTTTTTTGATTTAAATTAGAAATCACCCCAATAGTGGCTCTACATTCAAGTAATACCAATCTAACTTCTCCAGAAGATAATTTAATCTGAGCATAACCATTTCCTTTACCAATAATACTAGCATAGGTTCCAGCGGATCTAATAAGTTGACCACCCTTACCAGGTTTTAATTCAATATTATGAATATTAGAACCTACAGGTATATTAGATAACTTTAAAGAATTACCAGGCAAAATTTCTGCATTATCACTTGATAAAATTTTATCTCCTATTTTTAAATCATTTGGTGCTAAAATATAAGATAATACACCATCTTTATATTTTATAAGAGCAATAAAAGCAGTCCTATTTGGATCATATTCTATTCTTTGTACTTCAGACTCAATATCTGTTTTATTTCTTTTAAAATCTAAAATCCTATATAAATTTTTATGCCCCCCACCCTTATGCCAAGATGTAATTCTTCCTAAATTATTTTTACCAAATGCTCTATTAACAGATTTTGTTAAAGTTTTTTCTGGCCTACCATGCCAAAGAGAAGATTTAGAAACTAAAATAGTTCCCCTTTGAGCTGAAGTATTCGGCTTATATTGTTTTAAAGACATAATTTGATTACTTAGTACTATAATTAGAAAAATCTATCACATGGCCATTTTCTAAAGTAACAAAAGCCTTCTTAAAACCCTTAGTCCTACCTTTTTTACCTTTAAAAATTTTTATTTTACCATTTACATTCAAAGTACGTATATATTTCACCTTCACTTTAAATATATATTCTACAGCTTCTTTTAGCAAAATTTTGGTAGAATAACCCATAACTTTAAAAATATAAGTTCCATACTGATTTAATAACGTGTATTTTTCAGTAATAATAGGAAATAAAATTAAATCATATTTTTTATAATCTAGCATATCAATCTTTATTACATAATTTTATATTTTAAAATTTTTAATAAGGCTTTTAAATGCAGCCTCAGAAAAAAACAAATATTCATATTTTAAAATATCAAAAATATTTACCCCCAAGCAAGAAAGAGTTTTGACTCCAGATATAGCTCTGCAAGATAAAAGAAAATTCTTATTTTCTCTCTCATCTAAATAAACAAAACATACAGTGGATAAAACATTTTTCTTAATAAATTGCTTAATATTAGAAGTTTTATGAGAATCAAAAGAAAAATCTTTGAAAATTTTCAATTTATTTTGTAAATATTTGTAAGAAAGAGCACTCCTTACAGCAAAATCTTTGACCTTCTTATTAATAGATATACTATGATTCCTAACAACTGGACCATGAGATACACCTCCTCCCCTTAAAACAGGTGATCTTACATTTCCTTGTCTAGCATTTCCAGTACCCTTCTGTCTAAAAGGCTTTTTAGTACTACCAGCAACCTCAGCAGAAGTTTTTACTTTATGATTTCCACTCATTTGAGAACTTCTTTGCCAATCTAGATAATACTTAATTAAACAAAATTTAATATTAAAATCTAAAATTTTCTCTGGAATTGACAATGTTCCTATTTTATTAAATCTAAGATTTAATAAATCAACTTTCATACTCACCAATATTTTTTTCTAAAAATTCAAAATCAATTATCTCTTAAAAGCATCACTCAATTGCGTATCACATAATATAAGTTAATTTTTATAGATATCTTGTATCATATGCTATGTAATACAAAAATCAACCAAGAACAGCTCTTCCTAATTAAAACAAACAAAAAAATTAAAAATTTTTCTTTATAGAATCTTGTAAATACACATAAGATCCTTTAAACCCAGGAATACTCCCTTTTAATACAATAATATTTTCTTCTAATCTATTATCTACAACTTCTAAATTCTGTATAGTAGAAAACTTATCTCCTAAATGACCAGCCATTTTTTTATTCTTAAAAACCCTACCAGGATCTTGACACCCTCCCCCAGTGGAACCATGAGCTCTATGAGAAATAGATACACCATGAGTAGCTTCTAATCCTTTAAAATTGTGTCTTTTCATAACACCAGCAAATCCTTTTCCAATAGTTTTGGATCTAACATCTACAAATTGACCTTTGGTGAAATAATCACACTTCAATTCATCACCTACAGAAGGTAATTCTGAATCTGAAGCCTTAAATTCTTTAAGAAATCTACGATAACTTAAATTCTTTTTTTGAAAAAATCCTACGAGAGATTTATTTTTCTTTTTCTTATTATCACCATAACCTACAACAACCTTATGCACATTACTTGTATTACAAGATTTTATATCTACAACTACGCAATCTTCAATCTTTAAGAATGTAACACCTATCATCTCATTGAATTCATTGAGATAACAAGACATTCCTAATTTTTTTGCAACAACTCCAGATCGAATTCCCATATTATTAAATCAAATTAAACAAAAATACACTTTATTAATTCAGAACTTATCACTTAACTTACAAGTTGAATTTCTACATCTACACCAGCGGATAAATCTATCTTTTTCAATTCTTCTACAGTTTGAGATGTAGGGTAATTAATTATAATCAATCTATACTGAGTCCTGATCTCAAATTGTTCTCTAGATTTTTTATTTACATGAGGAGATTTATTTACTGTAAATCTTTCAATATCTCTTGGCAAAGGTATAGGACCGCTAAAACTCACACCTGTCCTTTTTACTGCAAAAACTACATCTCTTGTAGCTCTTTCTAAAGACCTATGATCAAAAGATTTCAATTTTATCTTAATCTTTTGATTATTACTCATCTAAAAAACCCATCATAAAAAACTAAATTTAATTAGCAATAAACTAAATATCCTAAACAAACAACTCAATTATATTTGATATTTACAAATTATATTAGTTACAAAATAAAAATTTTGCTCTAAATTTAAACAATTCACCTAGTCTAAAAATATTTTATCTATAATTTATTAACAACCATAAATACTAATAAATTAAATAACTTATATTTATTAGCAATTCCAATCCTCATATCAACCCCATCCTTAACACTATATTCTTTTTTCTTACAAGAGAGAAAAAACTAATTATCATCTTCTTAATCTTATTTCATAATCTTAGATACTATTCCAGCACCCACTGTTCTTCCTCCTTCTCTTATAGCAAATCTCAACCCTTCTTCCATAGCTATTGGAACAATCAATTTTACAAAAATTTTAGTATTATCCCCAGGTAAAACCATTTTAATATCTTCAGGTAAAGAGATTTCTCCTGTAACATCAGTTGTACGAAAATAAAATTGTGGTCTATAATTTGTAAAAAAAGCTGTATGCCTTCCCCCTTCTTCTTTAAGTAAAACATAAATTTCTGCTTCAAATTCGGTATGAGGAGTGATACTTCCAGGCTTTGCAAGAACTTGACCTCTATCAACATCTTCTCTTTTTACACCTCTAAGCAATAATCCAGCATTATCTCCAGCAATCCCCTCATCAAGAATTTTTCTAAACATTTCAATACCTGTACAAGTAGTCTTAACAGTATCTTTAATTCCTACTATTTCGACCTCCTCTCCAGTTTTAATTTTTCCCCTTTCAATTCTACCAGTAACCACAGTACCTCTTCCAGAAATAGAAAAAACGTCCTCTACAGGCATAATAAAAGGCTTATCTTCTTCCCTTTTTGGTTGGGGAATATATTTATCTACAGCGTTCATAAGTTCGTTTATAGGTTCATCACCCTTGCCTTCAAGAACATTCAAAGCAGATCCTTTAATAATAGGGATATCATCTCCTGGAAATTCATATTTAGAAAGCAATTCTCTAATTTCCATTTCTACAATTTCTAATAATTCAGGATCATCTACTTGATCTACTTTATTTAAAAAAACTACTATAGCAGGCACACCAACTTGCTTAGCCAACAAAATATGTTCTCTAGTTTGAGGCATAGGACCATCAGAAGCAGAAACTACAAGTATAGCGCCATCCATTTGGGCTGCACCTGTAATCATATTTTTAATATAATCCGCATGTCCAGGACAATCTACATGAGCATAATGTCTATTAGTTGTCTCATATTGAACATGAGCAGTGGAAATAGTAATACCTCGAGCTTTTTCTTCTGGAGCGCTATCTATTTCATCATATTTTCTTACCTCTGCACCGCCAGCTTTAGACAAAACATTAGTAATTGCAGCAGTTAAAGAAGTTTTACCGTGGTCTACGTGACCTATAGTGCCTATATTACAATGAGGCTTTTTTCTTTCAAATTTTTGCTTAGCCATATATCAAATAATAAATAATAAACAATCAAATAACCCATCTAAACAGAACATTTTATAAAATCTGATAGAATTTTGAGTAAACAACTCTTAAAAATCACCTATTGCACTAGATAAAAAACAATAACGCAAACAATACAACAGGACAGAATAAAAATAGATAACTACAAATCTTACTCCTAAAAAGAGCATGTAGAAAATCTTAAACATTTAAGAAAAAAATGTCAATCAATTTTTGTAAAATTTCTACATCTGTAATTATATACAGATATCTATATTTATAAAAAACTAATTTTTATTTTCTACCTTTCCTAAGATAATAGATCTTTGATATTGATAAAAAGGATTTAACGAATCATTATATATGTAATATAGCTGAAAAAGCTGTTTATGTTTTAGTGCAAATAAATCCAAGAAATTAAAAATCAAATGCCCTCCTGTAATAAATTTTAGAGGGTTTAAAAATACATGTCCTAATACAGAAAATATATCACGCGCATATACTCCTCCAACCAAAGGTAATACAACATAATTTCCTCTAGGAAAATTATAAAATTCCATAGTGTTTCCCAAAGTGGCAGTCTGGGGTTTAATATCCAGAAGAGATGCTACATCAAATACGCCAAATAACCCAAGAGTGCTGTTAATAACAAATCTCCAAAAACTACTTAAACTCGACTCTAACTTACCTTGAAGTACATTATTTACAAAATAATAAGGTGTATTGATATTTTCAAGGAAATCATTAAGCCTCTCTTTTAAAGATGAGTGCAAACTTATTTCATAAACAAAAGCACCTGGTATAAACACCACATTATCCAAAGACATATTAAACAAATACATTGTATAGTTAAATTTATTTAAAGATGTATTAGAATTGAATAGTTTAGGATTAGACGTGTTATCAAAATATTCTTGAAAAAATTCTAAATATTCTGTCTTCGTATGATCAAAATCTTGTGCAAACGACACAGAAGAAATATAACATAAAGAAATTACCCAAATGAAAAAAATTTTTATACTCAATGAATATTCTAACTCAAATTAAAAATGATATTAATATACTGATATCTACTTTAAAACAAACATAGAAAAATAACCTTTTGAAGAATTATGATAATTATATTGATTTAATAGTTGAAATTCAAAACTTTTGATTAAGCTCTCAATATAAGATTTAGTATAGGAAAATTGAAAATATTGAAAATTAAATTTACAATTTACTACAGTATCAGAAATTATAAAAGCAAGAAAAGCAAAATACCCTCCCTGCTGTAAAGAAGCTTTAACCCACTTAAACATAGATTGCAAATCTTGAGCATAACCAAAAGATTGAGCAATATATATCAAATTATACTTTCTGTTAATTAAACTAAGATCAGCAAAATAATTCCAAGAAGAAAGTAAATAACCATTAGAGTAAATTTTAAATAATTTACTCACTCTAGACATGTGAGGAGAAATTTCAATTCCATCTAACACCACATCAGGTATCTCTCTCTTAACTAATTTTCCTAAAAAACCGCTACCATGAAAAATTTCTAAAAAAGCACAATCTTTTTTTATATCTCCCTTCGAACTAGCTTGTTTTACTAATAAATTCAAGACAAGTTTTAAATTAGTAAAAAAAAAATGATTCAAAATCTCTTGAGACAAAATTTTTCTGTGATAATATCTAGCAGTCAAATTTCTATATGTTTTCAAAACAAAATACGGAATAATTTTCATCTCATCAAAATTGTGAAAAAATTTCACAAGATTTAAATCATCAGAAGCATCAAAAGCAATTTTTGCATATTGTATGTTACGAGGGTTTTGAGATAATAAATAACTCCAACCTAACCAGTAGTGAGAATCTTTGTGACCTTTGCCAAACAAACAATGGAGGATTTTAAATCTAAAAATTGCATCCTTAATATTTCCATTTTTAATATGGTATACACCCAATTGAAGATTTGTCTGAAACAGATTTTTAACTTTTATTTTTGCTTTATGTATAAAAAAAATGAACGCTTTAAAACAATTAAGTAAATATTGAGGAAATTTATTTATAAATCTAAAAATCCTTGAAAAGATTTTTTTAATTCTTAAAAATATCATCCCTAAAATAAATCAAAATTCATAAACCAAATCCAAACTTTTATCAGAAGCGTATAATACTAACAAAAACTTAATTTTTTGTGAATTTGAGATATATCACACAAATTATTTAATAATAAAGTAACAAAAAAGCAACTTTTGTATAGCATATATTGATCACTTAAAACCTCTAATACAAAATCAAAATAACATTTTTACTGAAACATTCTCTTACTAATAACGTTTAATCAAATTAATAATACATATATTATTTTGACATATTAAAAAATATTATTCACTTCTGATATATTTTACAATATTCTTTTTTATAAATTGAATTAATTCTTCTATTTTCATATTTTTTGTGTCATTCCCTTTTCCTAAAAATCTAACTGCAATATTTTGATTTTCTTCTTCTCTTTTACCTAAAATAATTATGATAGGAATTTTTTGTAATAAAGCTCTTCTAAGTTTGTAAGTAATTTTGTTTGAATCAAGATCCATTTCTGCTCTAATGTAATCATTTTTAAGTTTTTTAAATATAGTTTTAGCATATTGATCTTGCTTATTTGTTATAGTTAGAACAGAAACTTGAATCGGAGAAAGCCATAAAGGCATAGCACCAGAGTATTGTTCTATTAAAATCCCTATAAATCTCTCAAAAGTACCTAATACTGCCCTATGAATAATAATAGGATTTTGTTTATTACCATTGGAATCTATATAATGAGCATTTAATCTTTTAGCTAAAATAAAATCTATTTGTAATGTTCCACATTGCCATTCTCTACCTATCGCATCTTTCAAAACAAATTCTAATTTAGGACCATAAAAGGCCCCCTCTCCTGCATTTAACGTATACTCAATATTTAAAGCTAAAATAGCATTTTTTAAAGATTGCTCTGCGAAATCCCAAATTTTATCAGTACCTGCTCTAATTTCAGGTCTATCAGAAAATTTAACGCTAATATCATAAAATCCAAAATCATGATAAATTTCTTTAAGTAATTTATAAAACCCTATCGTTTCAGAATTGATTTGCTCTTCTGTACAGAAAATATGAGCATCATCCTGCACAAAATTTCTCACTCTCAATAAACCATGCAACGCACCAGAATCTTCCATTCTATAACAAGAACCAAATTCAGACATTCTAATAGGTAAATCCTTGTAAGATTTACTACCTTGATTAAATATTTGTATATGACACGGACAATTCATAGGCTTAAGTGCATATTGCTTTTTATTATCCTCTAGTGTAAACATATGTTCTTTAAATTTTTCCCAATGTCCTGATTGTTCCCATAAAGTAAGATCTACTAGAGTTGGTGTTTTAACCTCAATATAAGAATATTTTTGAAGCTTATTCCGCATATAAGTTTGTAATAAACTGTAGATTATATATCCTTTATGATGCCAAAAGGCTATACCCTGTGCTTCATTTTGAAAATGAAATAAAGACAAAGACTTACCTATAACTCTATGGTCTCTTTTTTCTGCTTCTTGCATTTGTAGAATATACTTCTCCAAATCCATTTTAGAACTCCATGAAGTCCCATAAATCCTCTGCAGCGAAACATTTTTACTATCTCCTCTCCAATACGATGCTGCTATCTTAGTAAGTTTAAAGTATTTTACATAACCAGTAGAAATTAAATGTGGGCCTCTGCATAGATCAAAAAATTCTCCCTGTGAATATATAGAGATTGGTTCATCAGCATTTAGATCACTAATAATCTCAAGTTTGAATTTTTCTTTTTTCTGCTCAAATATTCTAATAGCTTGTTCTTTAGATATAATTTTTTTAGTAAATTTTGCATTTCTTTTGACTATTTCGTACATCTTGGATTCAATAAGCTCTAAATCTGAAATTTTAAAAGGATTTTCAGTAAAAAAATCATAATAAAAACCATCTTTAATGGATGGACCAATAGCTATTTGTACATTTGGAAAGAGTAATTGAACAGCTTCTGCCATAATATGTGCAGTATCATGCCTTAAAACAGGTAAAATGTCTGAATGTTGTATATCCAAAAACGCTATTTCTCCATCTTCAGTAATTAAAAAGAAAAAATCTACTACTTGATTATTAAATTTTGCTAGGATAGAATCTTGATATAAAAATGCGGGGATGAATTTTTTTGCATCTTCAATACTCATGGGTTTATCAAGCGAGATAGTGAGTTTATTTTCTAGTAATATATTTATCATGTGTAATTCACCAGTACATAATTTAAGTAATGAAGATATAGATATATTTAGCATAAATTATTAGACATAAATAGCAAAAGAAATTTTCATCTAATCCTTTTTTAACTAATGAATATCTTTTATAAATTAAGAAAATTTTATAAAAATTTATTAACAAATATGCTATCAATAAAAAATATGCTAATATAGTCTTTTTTTTACAAAGATTAATTGAAATTAATCTAATCATAATAACAAACTAGGTATCTAAATAAAATAAATGAAAAAAAATTCTAATCTGGATACAAGCTCAGTATTTTTTGCATCTATATTAGGTAATGTATTAGAATATTATGATTTCACTGTATACGCAGTGTTTTCTATTCAAATAGGAAAATTCTTTTTCCCTGAAGTAGACCCTACAGCTCAATTATTATATAGTTTAGGAGTATTTGCTTTAGGATTTATAACAAGACCTGTAGGAGGAATTATCTTTGGTATTATTGGTGATCGATGGGGAAGAAAAAAATCTCTTATGATTTCTATGTTAGGAATGACAATTCCTACATTTATAATGGGAATCATTCCTTCCTACAGTGTAATAGGAATATATTCTACTATGTTATTGATATTGATGCGTTTAATTCAAGGTTTTTGTATCAGCGGAGAAGGAGCAGGTGCAGCTATTTTCATATTAGAACATCAAAAAAATCTCAAACCTGGAATTACAGCTGGTTTAGTACATTCAGCAAATATAGCTGGTTCTTCCTTAGCATCAGTTGTAGGTATCATATTAGAAAAATTCTTTTCACACATCACATATTCTTGGAGATTTGCTTTTATAGCAGGTAGTGTTATGGGTCTTATAGGTCTTTACTTCAGGATTAAAGTATCAGAAACTCCTATATTCCTGATGATTAATCAAAAAAAAAAAAGGATTTTTTATCATTTTTCAGAAATAATCAAAACTTCTTATCTTCCATCAATACTCACTTTTTTTACAGGTGCTTGCGCTAGCAGTGTAGTGTACTTAGTAAAATCATATTTTTATGTCTATTACGTAGACATATTAGGTTATACAAAAATTACGGCTCTGTATTTTTTATTCTATTCTTCCTTTATTATGATGATATTTATGCCAATCGCAGGTCATATAGCAGATAAAATAGGTAGATATAATGCACTTAGAATATTTACTATACTGCTTCTAACATTGATACTTCCAATATTTTATGTAATGTCTTTAACCCCTTATAATATAAAAGTACAAGTACTTATGCTAACATTAGAAGCTATGCTAGCAGGTATGATTTCTGGAGCAGCTTATATATTTGTGATATCAATATTCAAATCACATCTAAGATTTTTAGGAGTATCTTTCAGTTATAATTTTGGAGTTGCAATTTTTGGAGGAACATCTGCAATGATTTCAAGATGGTTAGTTCTACAAACTGGATTAAATTATACACCAGCACTATATGTAATGTTTACATCTTTTATTTTGCTTACACTCCTCATATCATTCCAAAGACATTTAAAAAAATTAATATTAGAAAACAGACATGAAATTAAGTAACTTCCAAAAAGGAAACCTAGCTGAATATTTCGTAATATTTCTGTATAAAATATGTTTTTATAAAATTATAGCACATAGGTTTAGAAATTTTGCTGGAGAAATTGATATTATAGCTCAAAAAAAGGATTTAGTAGTTTTTATTGAGGTAAAATCTAGAAAAGAATCTTTATCATATTATAGAGACGCGATACTATCTAACAAACAACAATCAAGAATAATAAAAGCTGCTGAAATTTTTTTATCAAAAAAAGATTGGAACAACTACAATGTAAGGTTTGATCTTGTTATAATAAGGAAATTCAACCTGCCTATGATACTCAAAAATGCCTGGGGCAAAAATTAACTCAAACTAATTAATATATTTACAATTAAACCAAAAATTTACTTAATATGGAAGATACAATATCTGAGTGGTTTAGAACACTAAGAGATATGATCATAAATTCATATTCAAAAATAGAGAAGGAACATGGATCAAAAAATCTTAATTCATACAAAATTGATCAAAATGATGTACAATTTCAAATTAAAAAATGGTCTCATGCAAATAAAGGAGGAGGAGAATATGCAATTTTAAGAGGAAATCTCTTTGAGAAAATAGGAGTAAACATCTCTAAAATAGAATCTGTATTTTCACAAAACATAGGGAAAAAAATCAAGCATGCAAATTCTGGAGAAAAATTTTTAGCAACTGGTATATCACTAGTTGCACATATGAATTCTCCATTCATACCTGCAATACATTTTAATACAAGATATATCAGAACAGAATCTAAAAAATGGTTTGGTGGTGGGATAGATTTAAATCCTATATACCCAAATCAAGAAGAAACAGAATATTTTCATCAAGAATTAAAGAATTTATGCAATCTTTACGATAAAAATTATTATAATAATTTCAAAAAAGAATGCGATGAATATTTTTTTATCAAACATAGAAATGAGTCTAGAGGAGTGGGAGGAATTTTTTTTGATTATCTAAATCCAGATACCCAAAATAGTTTTCAATTTATACAAAATTTAGGTGTTTTGATGCTCTCAATATACCCAAATATTATAAAGAAAAAAGTAGATATCAAATGGACAGCAAAAGAAAGAGAATTTCAATTACTTAAAAGAGGCAAATACGCAGAATTTAATCTACTTTACGATAGAGGCACAAGATTTGGACTTGAAACAGAAGGTAACATTGAAGCGATTTTTATGTCTCTCCCTCCAAGTGTAAAATGGCATTAATTCATAGAATTATATTCGTATTTATTACGTTTTTTAAGTGTAAAGTTAAATTTTTAACGCTCAATTTTTCATGTAAACAAATGTAAGCAACGTTATTTCTTTTTTATACAAGAATTAACAATAATTAAGGAAATAAAACAGAGTGTTTTTTCAAACTATTCATTTCATTAAGATATTTAGCAATTGGAAGTATTTTTTCATATCATGTACAGCATTAAAAGATTTAGCATTACACTTATATTGATGTTACATTACTCATAATACCTTATTATAAACCATTATTACAGCACAAACAAAAAAAGTACATTTTGGATTGTTCCTTTGTAGGACTATATTCTTAACCTTAAAGCTATCATTTTATATCAAGTAATATTTACCTAAAGTAGATTAAATTATAAAATAAAACAGTTATTAATATAAATAAATATTATGCAATACATTATTTACAAAGTACACGACATACAAAATACTTATTACATAAACATCTGTTTTTTTGCCTGATATTGTTGCACCTTAATGAACCTAGGATTTAATCGGCACTTTTTACTAAAATGTTCATAATCTAAAATATTTTTTATAGAAGATCATAACTTTAAGTATTCTTATTTTTAGTAAAAATTTATTTTGTGCTAAGTGTAATTAATGGATGCAAATTAGAGTTTAAAAAAATTCTTCACACGCACTAAAATTATTACAAAATACCTATATTAATCAACCCTTAACTTTCTACTAATAAGCTCAGATCATCTTCTAGTACATCAGTTAATACCTCAATAATATCTGGTTCATATTGTGATAATAAAGAGCTATTTTTATTACTACTATCTTGCTACATTTTATTAATATGTAGAATTATTTTCATTAAGGTAATGTATCTTATTGTTAATATTTAAAGTTTGGTTATACTCACTGCTTTCAAATGGATTAGAAGTTAATGTTTTGACAATGATCGTTTCTAAAGGATTGTTAGGTATTTTTATACTCACAAAAAATTATGAAAAAATTTGAGAAGTTTTTAACTTTAAATCTTCTCTATATCTTAAAATAGTACTATTTCCTTTATAATGTGTATTACCAGAATTATGAAACTGCTTATTATATCCTTCAATGATATGTGCATAATCTTCACTTGTTAGAGAGCATATATCCTCAAAATTAGAAATAATTTTCATAAAAGCTTTAAAAATCTCTTGTTTAAATTGATTTTGGATTACGATAGAGAAGTTTTGACTATTGGATATGAAAAATAAATTCAAAAAAACCTTCGAAAGAATATTGAATTTTTATAAATTTTTGACAAGTAGAGTGATAATTTTCTATTATTTGCTCTCTTTGATCTGTAAAGAATTTTAAAAGATCATATTTTTGCATTCTTGATACATATGCTTTTTGCATTACTTTTATATCTACTGTTTCATTTGTTGAATCTTGTATTGATATATTTTCTATTTTTGCTTTTATTTTTTGTAATATATAGAGTTGTGATCATCTGTCTGATCTTCTTCCAAAGCAATACTATATAGCTGTATTACATTATTAGGAGGAATCGTTACTTATTAGTTCTATTTGAATAAGTTCTCAGGAAGCGCCCTGTAAAAAATAAAAATTTTTTTTTGGTCACATTTTTGAATGAAATTTATCCAATCCCCTTTTAGCCCATTTGCATTTGGAGAAAAAATTTTTTATTTGATGAGTATAGTGTGAGAATTTATAAGCAGATTCCAAGAAAGAATAAGAAAAATATTGAAAAAAATAAAGATTTTTTTTCACTAAATAGAAAATTGGACTGCATTTGCTCAATTGTATTACAAAATATCTTTTATACAACTTAATTGATAGTACGTATAAATAAATTTTTATACTCAACTTATTCAGTACTAAGAATTTGGTTGAGTGGATTAGGAATTTTGTTTTTCCAAGAGTTTTGTCTTTATTAGAATTTCGCTCTATCATTTTTTTATAAAGTGAATAATGATATTCCTGAATAAAATTAAATTTTTTGAATTCATAAGAATATTGTGAAGCAAATTTTAATACTTAATCAAGTATTTCATGATCGTTTACTATTACACTCTTATCTTTTAGGATAACATAAAAAAATAGATTAGAATAAGCTGTTCACTACCTTTTTGATGTTTGCAAACTCTTGAAGTAGATTTTTAAATAGATTGGAAATTATAACTTTCTCAATTGAATAGTATTTGGCACGTTTTATCATTTTACGCTCAGTATAAATTAAACCATCTTTTTTTATAAAATTAGTTTCTATAGATTTTTTTATTAAATCAACATATTGTTGTGGTAAATTAATTGTTAATTATTTAATAATTTATTAGAAAACACAACCAACAATGGCTTCAAATTTTTTTTTCCTGTTATAGGCATATTTTCTCTCTTATACAATAAATAGTTAAATAATAATTGTTTTGTTCACAGATATTGTAAAATTTAATCTGCAAGTTGTATAACTTTACATCATATACGTATTTCTTACTTTTTAAGATGATATATTTCTATCTAAAATAATGGATTCTTAAATTAAGTCATTAAAATTAATACATATATGTTTGTTCTGAAATATTATTGATAATTCATACTTAAACTATCAATTTTCTTATTGTTGATTTAATAAAAAATTTAACTTAAAATTTTAATACTTAATTCTTTGTTTAAATATTTACTATATTTTTTAAAACTTTCAATTACTTTTTGTGTTTTTTCTTGTTTATCTTTAAATATTAATTAAAAAGTGTTCTTTTGATTTTTTGAATATTGAATCTTTATGATTAGCAACAATTTTATTAAATGTAACACTGAAAAAATTTTTGATGAAATTCATATCTATATAATAGATATCTTATAAAATTTTTTTAAAGATATCTTATAAAATTTTTTTAAAAATGTTGTTATTTCAAATAATTATATAAGAGAACTAAAAATAGGTATAGATAATTTCATTATTCGAAATAAAAATTTTTTAGATACAAAAAGTACTTTAAAGATTGATTTTCAAAATAATTTCGGTTAGAAAATTGAATAAGCAAAAATAAATGCAAATTCAAAAGATATACAAATATGAATAAAGATGATTTAATTAATCAAATCTCTCAAGATCAAAAAATGACGAAGATTTCTGCTCAAAAGGCATTAGAAATGAGTTTAGCAGGTATTACAAATTTAATGAAACATGGACAAAATTTAACTTTGGTAGGTTTTGGAAGTTTTTTATTACTAAATAGAGAACCTAGAAAAGCAAGAAATCCTAATACAGGTAATATTGTAGATGTGCCAGAAAAAAATTATGTTTCATTCAAAGCTGGAGAAAACTTTAGAGAAGCAATCAATCTAAAAAAAGCATTGTATTCAACAAGAAAAAAAAGAGAATTGAAGAAAAAATTTTTAACACATGCAATGCTCGAATCTACGTATAATAACAAAAAAAAAGAAGCAGAAACAACATTATTCCCAGGGACAAAAACACAAAAAAATAAAAAGCCTAATAAAATTAAAAGAAAAAGCTAAATATTAATTAATTAGATTTAAGAATTGTTATATATCTCGTTTTAATAAATTAAAATCACTAAAGTATATTATAAATATTTTTAGATTATAATATTTATAGAAAAGAAAGTAAATTCAACTATTGTTTAGATATTGAGATACAAATTTCTGAACTTTTATTAACTAATTCTAAATCAAATATATTAAAAATATACTGTATTATTAAGAGCTAATTTATATACTTTTGATAAATGCTCCATGATTTAATAAGAAGGAATTTTTAAAAAACACCAATATCTATTTAATTAATCTACACTATTAGAAATCTGCTATTTTAATAAAAATTTCTGCCTGACCGATAATTATGCAAAATGCAATAATGTTTAAGCTCAACAAATATACAAAAACCTGTATCATTTTTGTTTTGAACACGATATAATGATTTTAGAGTTTTTTTAAAATAAAATTTTTATAACTTATGCACAAAGAAGATTTTATAAAGCATTTAGCGCATGAAGAAAGTATTTCTCTTAAAGACGCTTCTCATTCACTTAATATAGTACTTAATGGAATAGAGTCTGCATTGACACAGTCTAAAGAAATATCATTTATAGGATTTGGTAAATTTGATATTCGAGCAGTTGCAGCTAGAATGGGTCGTAACCCTAAAACTGGAGAGCCGTTAAAAATACCATCTTACAACAAAATAGGTTTTAAAGCAGGAACTAAACTACAAGCAGCTGCAAAAAAGCATAAATAAAGAATAATAAATCTTATAGAATGAGATATTTTTGTTGTATGAATATTGAATATAATGAAATCTGCTCATTATGTTTTTAATAGTACTAAAAAAAATTACTTGCTATAAACGCGATATATTCATTCTATATCTAGATTATGTATCGTTTAAGAGAACATGACATCCTTTGATTTAAGTTTTCATGAGAATCTTCTTTTTTAGGAAAGATTTATCTTAGAATTAACAAATGTTTGTGCTATGTGAGATTGAGTTAATGCTAATGAATCGTCTTTTACAAAATGTTCATATGTAGATTTGAAGCTTTTTTCTACAAGTTTTGTATAGGAATAATTCTGAATTTTTATGTAATGTACATCAAAATTTTCTTTGATTCTAGCCTTTTTGACTTCAAATTCATGGTCAATCTTTTCTGATCGTATTTTGAATTCCCTATCGAGTGTCTGAATAAGATAAAAAATTTGTTCTTCTTTCTTTTTTTCTAGCTGAAATAATTTTTCTTCTATTTCTTCAAACAATATCTTATGGTTGTTTTTTTTAGCTTCAGATTGGTAAAAAGATTTTTGAATTTTTTGGATTTTATTATCTAAAAATGATAAAAAAATGACTCTTCGATACTTTATAGCTCCAATGAGAATTATCAAAAATGACAGTAAGATGTATATTTCACTTCCCATATTATTTTATTAGCTTAATTATTCATTATCAAAAAAAATCTTTACTACCTAAAGATATTTTATCAACTATAGTTTTAGTAAATATTTTAGAGAAATTAGCTTCAGATTTTTCTAAATTACGTTGAAATTGTTCAATTTTCCTTAAGTGATTTTTTTCAATTTCTATAACAGAATCCGTTAATTGTTCTTTTTTATAAGATATATACTTTTTTAAACGCTCTTCGAATTGAGTTTGAACAAAATTCAATTCTACTGCTAATTCATTAAGTAATTGTGTGCTCTTTTTTGTAAGTATTTCAGAATCATTTATATATTTTTGTACCAATTTTTGTTCATAATCGATTTTTTGTTGTCTTTTTTGAAAAATTTCATAAATTTTAGGCACTATAAATAAATAATTAATAATGATAATAATTCCTAAAAATAGAATTGACCAAAAAATTTGTGAAGGAAAACTAGATAAATTGAATTGTGGCACAATTTTTTCTCTTATAAATTATGTAAATATCAATAAAATTGCTATTATGAATGAAAGAAGGCCCATTGCTTCTGCTAAAGACGCTCCTATAATTGCTATTTTTTGTAGACTATCTGAAGCAGAAGGATTTCTAGACATACCATTTAACAAAGACATAAAAATTATAGCAACACCTAAAGCAGATGCTGCCATACCGAAGGACATAAACCCAATTGCAAAAAACCTATAATCCATAACACTCTATAAAATTAAATTAAAAATAAACACATTAAAATTTATTAACTTTGCATTATTAATTAATGTGCAGAAAGCACATCTTTAAGATAAGTACAACTTAATATCATAAAAATATAAGCTTGAAGTATCGAGATTAAAATCTCAAAACACAATAAAATAGATAATAAAGGTATGGTTAATATACCAAAATATATAAGTAACATATCCATTAGACTTGCTACTATCTTAATCATAATGTGACCAGCAACTACATTTATAGTAAGCCTTAAACAAAGTACAAAAGGTTTAGACAAATAAGAAAAAATCTCTATCAAAGATATTAATGGCATAATCCAGTACGGAATTCTAGAAGGGAAAAACAATCTTAAAAACTCCTTACCATTGTGCAAGCAAGCATAATAAGTCATAAAGACAAAAAAAGCTAAAGAAATACATAAAGTAACGCTTATATGACTAGTAATAGTAAAACTATAAGGTATATTGCCCAATAAATTAGATATTAAAATAAACAAGAAAATTGAAAAAATTATTGGAGCAAAGATCTTTTTTATTTTAGTGTCTAATCCTGTTAAAGAATCATCCACTAAAGCAAATAATAATTCTGCACTGATTTGTAATCTAGAAGGTATTAAAGATGATCTTTTTAACGCCAAAAAATAAAAATTCACAAAAATTATTACTAATATTAACATCATAAAAGCAGAATTAGTGAAGTATATACCATATTTAGCAAATAAGTTATATTCAAATATATTCGCAATCTTAAATTGCTTTAAAGGATCTACATTCATATTCAAATAATAATCAGAAATATCAAAAACATATACAAAAAAATTATACAACAAAAAAATAAATTCTCAAAATTTTCTATCTACCTTAGTATCTTAGTAAGCAATTTATTTATTTTTTAATTTTGCTTTATTTTTTGTCAAATTAATATTAATTTTTCTTAAAATCTCTTGTTTTAAAGATTGATAATTTTTATATTGATTCATATCAAATATCTTACCATCGATTATGAATATAGGTATATATCCTGTAAAAAATTTCTTCTGCATGTTAAAACTTTTACTAAATAGCGCTTGTTTTAAATTTTCATCTTTAATTCGCTCCTCAAACTGATTTTTATTTTGACTATATGAAATTGCAATATTAAGGAAAAAATCATAATATTTTTTACTTAATGCCCACTCTCTTTGATTAGCCAATATAATATTCATTATATTCATGTAATCTTCAACATTATCCATAGATCTTGCTAAAATAGATGCTAACAGTTCCTTTGGTGAAGAGATAATCTCTCGAAAGATGAATAATATTTGTTTATTATCTGCAAATTCTGACTTAATTTGAGGAATAATAGTTTTAAAAAAATAAGCACAAGCAGGACATGTTGTTGAAAAGAAAAATATTACCCTTGTGGAAGAATTTGTATCACCTAAGAACATATCGTCTTGATACAGCAAATTAGGGTCAGATTCTTCTTGTGAGGATTTTAAAGGTTGATTTTGATGTGTAGTTTGAGAAGTACTTTGTACTTTAGATATATCAAAATTGAGATTTTTTAGACCTTCTGTTTCATGTTCATCTGAGCACGAAGTAGTTAGGCAGAAAATAAAAATTATTAAAAATAAATTTTTCATATATATTCAGTTCAATATTTAGACAATTTTATATTTTTGAGATATAAACTCCTGCCACAAAGAAAAATTTATTCTTATCCATTATTTCAGTAAATGTAAAAATTTTTCTTTTCAAAAATTATTTTTCTTGAGTGACAATATTGTAGCAATACCTTAGAGAAAAAATTTTTTAAGTTTACCACTCATCTAATACATATATTGAGGATAGTGTATCAACCATATCTTCAAAAAAATTGCTTAGATAAAATTTTGCAAAAAGTAAAAAAATAGTAAATATTTAAAAATAAGTTAAGAACTGGAAACATCTATATTATCTAGCATTAAATTTTTTTGTATAATGTTCAAAAAACACAAAAGTATAATTTTATACACCAAAAGAATATGTAGGTACAACCATAGAACTAAAAATACAACATTTGATATTTATTAAAATAATTGAACTAAAAATTACTAAATTGCAATATGCAATAACAAATAAATACTTATTACAGATATCTGTATTATATTAAATTAGTATGTTTATTATCTTTTTTTCTATAAATATTATTTTTTTTATTTTTTGTCCCTCTAGATATTTTTGAATCAATGGTAAAGATAATACAGCATTCTGTACTTCTTGATTATTTAGTCTTGTTTGAAATTTTTCCTTTATTCGTAATTTTCCATTAATCTGTATTGCTAGCACATAACTATCCTGTTTAATTTTTAGTGAATCATATATAGGCCATTTTTCCTTAGCTAATAATTTGTTTGGATAAAAATAACTCCACATCTCTTCTGTAACATGAGGAATAAAAGGATGAAAGAGCCTTAGTATTGCTAATATAGAATTTTTAACTGAAATAGATGTTAATGTTTCTGTATGAGTTGTTATATATTCTTTTACTTTATTAAAAAACTTCCTAATATTTGCTATAGCAATATTTAAATGCATAGATTCAATGTCAGCTGTAACTTTTTTTATTGTTAAATGCATTTCTTGCTCTAACAAATAGTTTTTCATATCAGAAAATTTTTTTTGCGATATGGATTTTGTAAAACTCATTAATTTATTTAAAAATTTCTCTATTGAATTTATATTATAGTCAGACCAGACTAATTCTTTTTCAATAGGAGTATCTGATAGTACAAATAATCTTAATACATCCGCTCCAAATTGTTCTAGACCATCTTGAAGATCTATAACGTTATATTTGGATTTACTCATCTTTTCTTCTTTGCCTTCTGTAACAGGTTTTTTAGTAATTTTATGTATTAAATTTTTATTATTGTCTTCTATTACATCATTTGGATACACCCAATTACCATCTATATCTTTATAAGTTTTATGCAAAACCATTCCTTGAGGAATAACAGATAAAAATGGCTCTCTTATCTCTATATGCTTTAAATCTGATAATAATTTTGTAAAAAATCTTGAATACAAAAGGTGAATTACTGCATGCTCTATTCCTCCTATATATTGATCTACAGGCAACCATTTTTTCACCTCTTCTTGTCTTATGATATAGTCTTTTTTGGCAGTACAATATTTAAAATAATACCAAGAAGACTCAAAAAATGTATCGAAAGTATCAGTTTCTCTTGTAGCTTTAGAACCACAAATATGACAATGAACATATTTCCAACTTGGATGATCATTCAATATTGTTCCAGAATGAGTAATTGCAATATCTTCTGGTAATTTTATAGGTAAATCTTTTTTGTTTGCACCTATTGTTCCACATTTAGGACAATATATTATTGGTATAGGTGCGCCCCAATATCTTTGTCTTGATATACACCAATCTCGTAACTTATATATATTTCTTTGCTCTAGAACATTTAATGATATCAAATGTTCTTTTATCTTGTTTTTTGCAGACTGAATATCTAAGCCATTAAGAAATGAAGAATTAATTATGGTTCCATTTTTTTCTTCATATGATTTAGAACCTATATTAGAATTATGTGTATCATTAGTAATGACTTGTATTACAGGTAATGCAAGCTCTTTTGCTAATTGGTAATCTCTTATATCATGTCCAGGACATCCAAAAATTGCACCTGTTGCATAATCTGGTAATACGTAACTTGCAATTATGATAGGCAATGATATACCTGATATAGGATGTACTGCTTCTAATTTAGTGTATAAGTAAATTTTTATTTCCTCTGAATGAAATAATTTTTTTTTAAAATCTTGTAATTTGTTTTCTATATCTTTATCTAAAATTTTTGTAATTTCATGTTCGTGTGAGACTGCAATAAAGCTTGCGCCAAATATTGTTTCAACTCTTGTAGAAAAAACTAAAATTTCATTTATTCTTGAGTCTTTTACTTTAAATTTTATTACATCTCCTTGAGACTTACCTATCCAGTTTCTTTGCATAGTTTTGATTTTTTCAGGCCATCCATCCATTTTATCTAATGAAGTTAATAATTCTTCTGCATAATCTGTGATTTTTAAAAACCACTGGCTTAGATATTTTTTCTCTATTGGAGCACCAGATCTCCACCCTTTATTGTCTACCACTTGTTCATTCGAAAGCACAGTTTGATCAACAGGGTCCCAGTTTACAGGTGAAAGTTTTTTATATGCCAATTTTTTGTTGAATAAATCTATAAAAAATTCTTGTTCAAGCTTATAATATTCAGGATCGCATGTTATAAGTTCTTTATCCCAATCATAAGATAATCCCATTTTCTTTAACTGCAATTTCATGCTTTTGATATTCTCATAAGTCCATTTCTTAGGATGAGTTTTGTGTGTAATTGCAGCATTCTCTGCAGGTAAACCAAAAGAATCCCAACCCATACTATGTAAAACATCAAAACCATTGGCGATATAAAATCTTGCTATTACATCTCCTATTGTATAATTTCTCAGATGTCCTACATGAATTTTACCTGAAGGATAAGGAAACATCTCAAGAATATATTTTTTTCTTTGATTATTTTCAGTACCTTTAAATATCTCTTCTTTTTGCCATATATCTTGCCATTTATTTTCTAATTGAACTCTGTTGATCATTTATGTCACCCCCATAAAATTATCTATTAATTTGCATTAATTATAGATCTTTACCATCTTTAATTTTACACAAAAATTTACTTTCAGTCTTAAAAATGATTTTTTCATGCAATTTTTTTAGCATATTTTCAGAAATACTGCTCTCTTGATCTTGTATCTTCAAAGAAAATGTCACAGCGTTTTTATCTTTGCTTTCATTATGTATATTGATTAACCTTACATTGCATATCCTTTTTTCATCTATCTGATGAAGAAACTTTATAACTTCTCCTAATGCTATATTTTTGTTCATGACAAAATTATATTCTCTAATTAAAGGTTGATATGAAATATCATTATATAGATCCCTTGTTTTATGTATTCTAAACATGTTAATATCAAGTAGATTATCTATATCTAACTCCATCACAAGAATATTTGTATTTTGCAAATTATACTTGGCTAAAATATTGTTGTTGATCTTTCCATAATATCCAAGATATTTATTATGCATCTCTATATTTATAGATTCTTCATACAACATGTATCTAGGTATGTTGTGTTTATGATGATTTACTTCTATATAATTTATATTTAAATGATCTAATATCATTTGTAAATCAGTTTTTAAATCAAAAATATCAAATTTCATTTCTGCGTTAAAATAGTCAGTTTGATTTTTTAAACCTACTCTTATTAATATTAATTTTCTGACTTCTTCTCTTTTTTTCCCATGAAATGATTTACCTATTTCAAATAAAGAAAAATTTTTTAAAGATTTATTGATATTTTTTTCTATTATTGGAAGATAATTTATAAGTAAAGAAGGCCTCATATAATTAGCTTCAGAACTAATCGGATTTAAAATCTCCAATTCTTGATATATTTCATAAAAATCCTTTGTATGTTCTTTATCTGTAAAAGAATAAGAAATAGATTCATAATACCCACCCATCGAAGACAATATTTTTCTGATTTCAGCCAACAATTTTTCTCTTGAATCTAAAAAAGTTATACTAGAAATTTTAGGAGCAACAAAATCTACTTTATCATAGCCATAAATTCTCAAAATTTCTTCATCCATATCTTCTTGTAGTTCTATATCTTTTCTCCAAACAGGGACTTTAATATTTTTTAAATCTTCAGAAATGTCTACTGTCTTAAAATTTAGGTTTTTTAATATATTGTTTATTGTGTCATCCTCTATGTATACTCCAATATGCTTGTAAAACTTGCTTTTTGAAAAAATTATTTCTTTTTCTTTTTGTTCTTTTTGATTTATTGCTACTTGAGATGCTTTCCCTCCACAAATTTCTAATATTAGTTTTGTTGCATAATTTAGAGATGTTACAACAAGATCAAGATTAATGTTTTTTTCAAAGCGAAATTTTGCATCAGTTACTAACTTTAGCCTATTTGAGCTATTTGAAATTTTAGAAGAGTTGAAAACACCAGCTTCGATTACAATATTTTGTGTTTCTATATTACAGGCACTATCTAAAGATCCTATTATACCAGCTAAAGAATACACATTATCATCTTTACCTTTTACTACCACATCTTCTTTTTGTAACAAATACTCTATTTTATCTAACCCATTAAATTTTAAATTATTTTGATTTAATTGTCCTACAATGATTTGTTCATCAATTTTATCCTTATCATATATGTGCAAAGGCTGTCCAAATTTATAGGTTGTATAGTTTGCAATGTCTATTATTGGAGATACTGAATTAATTTCTGCAAATTTTAATTTGAGCTTAAACCATTCAGGTAAGTGAATATTATTGTTTATGTTAGATAACTCTCTGATAGCAAAAATAGGACAAATTGATTGATCGTTTTCTATTTTAATTTTTGTTAAAAATTTTTCATCTTTTGTTGTTATATATTGTGGTATATCCTTTAATTGCACTAAGCCTGAACTTGCTAATTCTTTTGCTAAACCATAAATACTTAAAATTTCTCCTCTATTAGGTGTGACTTCAATATCGAAATGATAGTTCAGATTTAGATATTTTATAACTTGCTCTCCTTTTTGAGAATCTGTAGGTAGTTCTATGATATGACCAGCATTTTGTGATAAATCATTAAGCAATAATTCTTCATAAGAACATAACATACCTTCACTTAGATAATCTTTAATTTTAGATTTTTTAATCTTTTTTCGACTATAAGGGATTTTAACTCCTATTTTAGCAAGTACTACATTCATACCAAGTTTTACATTGCTTGCTCCACAAATCACCTGTAGTGTGCTCTCTTGACCGTAATCTACCTTACATAAATTAAGTTTACTCGCTTTTGGGTGTTGCTCTACATTCACTATTTTTGCTACTTGAAATCTATCTAAATAAGAATAATTTTCAATAATTTCGTTCTCCACTCCTATTTCATTGAGCTTTTGAGATATAGAATAAGCAGTTACTTCTTTGTTATTATAAACAATAAATTCTTGTAAAGATTCTAAACTAATTTTCATATCAATGATCTAATTGTATTTAGCAATAATATTATTCATTTTAAAAGGACTAATTCCAAAATACTCAAACCATTTAATTGATCCAGCAAAAAAATCCCTTATATCATTTATATTATGCTTGATCATAGTAATTCTCTCTATTCCTAAACCGAAAGCAAAACCTTGATATTGATCTGAATCTAAATTAACGTTTTTCAGAACATTTGGATGCACCATTCCACAGCCCAAAATTTCTAGCCAAGGATCATTTTCAGAGATTTTAATATCTACTTCACAAGATGGTTCAGTGAATGGAAAATAACTTGGTCTAAATCTTATTTTAATTTCCTTATTGCTAAAAAATTTTTCTATTAGATCTTTCATAAAAAATTTTAAATTAGCAAAATTTACGTTTTGATCTATAAATACTCCTTCCATCTGATGAAACATTGGAGTATGTGTTCTATCAGAATCTGATCTAAAGGTTTTGCCTAACGATACAAATTTAAATGGAGGCTTTGATTTTTCCATAGTTCTTATTTGTACATTAGATGTATGTGTTCTTAAAAGTTTATTTTCTTGTCCATTTAAATAAAAAGTATCATGCATATTTCTTGCAGGATGATCTTTAGCTATATTCAATGCAGTGAAATTATACCAATCATTCTCTATTTCTGGTCCAAATTTTAATTCAAATCCTTGTTGTGTAAAAATTTCAAATAGCAATTCTTGAGAATGAGCAATAGGGTGAATTTTACCTATCGAGTATTTTTTCGCGTGTATAGTTAAATCTTCTATTTGATTAGAAGACTTGTTGTTTAATATTTTATAATCTAGTTTATTTTTATAGTAGAGAAAAATACCCTCTATTTCAGATTTTATATTATTTATTTTAGATCCAATTTCTTTTTTTTCCTTTAAATTTAAATTTACTAATTCTTTAAATTTAGAATGTAAGATGCTTTTTTTTCCTAAAAAATTAGATTTTAATTCTAGTAATTTTTGTATAGAAGATATCTTTTGAGCTTCTTTTTTAAATTTTTTAATAAGATCTTCCATTTGAGAAAAATTCTGACTTTTGAATTAGTAAAATATTTGTGTGCTTGATTATATTACAATTTCTTAACTTGTAAATCTTTTCGATCAAAACTAAATAATGGAAAAAATAATGATTTGAATCAACATGAAAATTTCAATTTTTGATTTAAATGATATTTAAATTTTCATTAAAATTTAATCAAAATAAAGTATGATGTAGTTGCAAAAAAATAAAATATAATATATGTTGTATTTTTGATGCAGTTTTTTGTTTTTTTAACGATCTTGAATTTTGTATGATAATACATTTCTATAAATTTTTGTTGCTATTTTGCTTTAGTATTTTACTTAGTAAGGATATTTTTTGTAACAATGCTGGTACTAATGTTCGCAATGAACAAACCAAAAATATAAATAAAGAACAATCTATTGTACATTTTGGTACACAAACTTCTTTAAATACTAAAAATGGTCAAGAAAACCGGGATAATTTTTATGAATTAAAAGAATATTTAAAAAAAATAGGTATATCACTACATGCAGATGGTGTTTTTGAAATAGGATCTAGGTTTAATACTAAAGAAAATGATAAAAAATTAAATGATAAAAAAAATAATATTTCTAAAAATCATGATGTTTTAGCTCTTTATCATCAAATTGGATTTGCTCTTACGATAGCTCCAAAGTTAAAAGATGTAAGATTTGGTGTTCATATACCATTTTTGGTAACAGGTAAGAGAGCTGGTGGGGGCTTATTTAATCAAAGTTATATTTTTTTAGAAAGTAAATTTGGTATATTGAAGTTGGGTTCTCCTTCTGATGCTGCTGCTGATTTAAGGATAGATGGTGTTTCTGGTGTTGCTGTAGGGGGCTTGGGTTCATCTGAAAAATATGAATATTCAATGGATGGTGTAGATTTTATAACAGATGCCGATACTTTTTTAAGTTCAAAATTTAAGGCTAGTTTGAATAATAGTAATACCTCAGAATCTTCTAGAAAAATTACCTATTCTTCACCAGAGGTTAATATCATAGATAACAAAATTAACCTTCAATTTGCTGTATCTTATTTGCCTGACTCTAGCAATACTGGTGCTGGAAAGGTAAGCGATGATACAGTAAATCAAAAATTCATTTATTTTGATCAAACACACAAAGTAATTGATCAAGATTCAGGGATGGATGTATATAAAAATGTTGCTGAAAAAGCACTAAAGGGTAGTTTAATTAAAGATTTTGTCTATCCTAAAGAAATTTTATCTATTTCCCATATTGTGAAAAATGCATTATCTGTAGGGGCAAAATTTAATTTAAGCATTAATGAAATGGCTAGTATTACATTTGGAGGAACTTTTGAGTACGGAGAATCTGTAGGAGGAGCAATTTTGTATACACAAGAACAGGTACAGAATATTGATAAGGTACAATATAAAAAATCTAAAACTTATAATTTAAATAATTTGATAGCTGGAGGCTTTGGTGCAGAATTATCTGTAGGAGATTTCATCATTGGAGGAGGAATACATAGTTGGGGAAAGAGTTTTTTTAATCAACATATTTATCCTAATGTAAAGTCTAACAAAATACAAGCTTATGCCCTAACAGGCGCTTTAGGATATTCTGTTGGTCCATTTAAATTTAGTCTTGCAGCAATTAGAAGTAATAGATTTGATAACATATACAATAAGTTCGTTCTAGGCAGCAGGTGTAAATTGCTTAAATTAGCAGACATGTCCTTAAATCTTGCATATACAAATGCTCTTGGAGTACCTACATATACATCAATAATATCAGGAAAAGGAAAGGAGACTTTGTCTACATGGGGGTGGAATTTAGGCTTAAAAATTAATGTATAAAATGCAACCCAATCTTCTTGCTCATTAATTCTAATTTTCATTAACACAAAAATTCACTCACGTTGCTTTCCTTGGTTAATTAATTTTGTAGGAAACATCTTACTTCATAGAGAAAAAGTCTAAAATTAAGTAGTTTATACCTGCACCTTGAACTAAAACTATAATATTCATTCGATACTTGGATACGTATTATCAAGTTGTTTTATTTTAAATAAAAAATATTTTAAGATAGGTAATATCA
Source organism: uncultured Rickettsia sp. (assembly GCA_964554285.1). Lineage (GTDB taxonomy): Bacteria > Pseudomonadota > Alphaproteobacteria > Rickettsiales > Rickettsiaceae > JADHZC01. Next base: position 5,565 of record CAZKNN010000003.1, on the reverse strand, counting down.
AAGACGAAAATTTGTCAAGCATAGATAACTATATTTTTAATTTTATACAAAGTGAACTTTCAAAATAGAAATATGCGCTTTATAGTATAATAGTTAAAGATTAATTATAAACTACATAAGAAAATATGATGAAAGATTTAATATTAGAAAAAACAAGATTTTCAAACTTTATTAAAAATGATTTTAATTTAGAGATATTATTAGATCATTTTTACTTCAGACACTATTAAATTTTATCCTCTAAAAAGAATAGATGAGCAGGCAAAACTTTTTATTAGATAAGCTTTACAAGTACCAGACATTATGCAAAGAGTAAAATATCTTTGTTGATACACAAAAAAATTATTGATGCCATAACTATATTAGAACAAACTAAAATAACAACCAAGACACTAAAAACAAGCAGAACCTTAGTATAGAATGATCTATTAAAAATTTTTAAACCACTAGGATTAGAATTAAAGGAATTTTTATAAGTATTATTAAGCATACAAGACTCTCCCTTAATGGGCAACAAAGCTTATTAAACAAAATATTGTGACAAAACAACATATAACACCTCAAGGGAAGAAAAAATTTTAGATATTCTATTTAAGCGTACTAAACTACTCATTTAATAGTAATACAGCTTATTGAGCAAGGAATGATTAATATATACAACAGTTTTTTTGATTCATGCACACCAGGCAGATGTTACTGGATAAGATATTCAACGTACAAAATACTGTTTTAGTAGTAAATGCGCTTATTAAAGTAGGACTTATTAATAAAGATAACATTGTTTATCCAACTTTCGATAGAAAAATTATCTTGAATCATGTTTTTTATTCATAATTATCACTGCAGAAAACATCATTAGAACTGTTGCATCACAGATGATGTAATACCCTTGGATAAGCTATGACAAGTACAAAATTTTGATAAAATACAAGCCAAAACTTATTGAACAAAAAACCATTATGACAACAATGTGGAGTGCAAAAGAAAGTATTACTGAAGAGGAATTCTTTGAACTTGAAAATCACAATTATATAAAATGGATGATTAAACAACATTTATTTCTGTAAAGTTAGAAGAAAAAAGCACTCTCCTACGAAGCTTGAACAGAAGAACTAATGTAGACTACAAATTAATTAAACTATAATATAGTATAAGTAATCATAGATATGAAAAATACTAAAAGTAGAGATATTTGAATGATGCCTAACACATTATATTAATGTATTTAATTCTTCATTCTCTAAATGAAATCATAAATATTATAAGCTACCAATCTCAAAATCTTACCTATATGTATCAGTATATAATATTTGATTAACTAAACAAGGTGAATGTGATTATTTAAATGACAATATTCTGAACAACAGCAGTTTCGTTAACATTCTCAATTAATATCTAGTTCAAAATCTGGTCTATTATCACCAATATGATCAGTGCTTAGCTGCGCAGAGTTAATCGTATCTGTTGCGTCTGATAAATTATGATCAGTAAAAATTTCGTTAATAAACATATGATACAGATTAAATTTCTGTTCAATTAAAAAAAATATTTCTATTACATCTATTGAAGCATAAAGAGCTTTTTTAACTAGTGTAACGTCTGGATTTTTTTTCAATAAAATATCTATTATTTTTCCAAAAAAGCTCTTTCCAAATTGTAAAATGTCTATAAAATTATTCATCGTATTATTACACAATATTGTGAAAAAAATTCCATTGAACACTTCTACAAATTATAAAACTTTTCAATCTATTAATTTGTAGAAGTATGTTTTAGAGTTTTTATAATTAAACGAATTCTATAATATAAATTGTAAAAAAGCAACATTTTATTTTAAAAACTTTAATCAAAAAAGTGTTAAAATATTAATAATTATTTTTTGAATTTTTTTGTGTGTATTGAGAATTTATAATAGCTTACATTTGTAAAAAATAATGCTTATTTTAGTGAAATATATACTTAATAAAGTTAGTTTAACGAATAGAAAATATACTTTTTTAGACTTTTTTCTTTTATTCTCAATCAATTTTTACTTTAGTTAGTTGTTCTTTACTATAGGTATTATTGCAATCAATTGCAATAATTGCTTATTATAGAATCAATTATCTGATCAATATTAAACATAGGAACCCAATTAAGGATTTTTTGAGCTTTTACATTGCTGCCATAAATTATTGTTACTTCATCTTGTCTCGGAGGTAAAATTTTTAATTTTATTTTCTTGTTACAAAACTTTTCAAATTTTTCTATTATTGTTTTTGTGCTAATAGCTTTACCAGAAGAAATGTTCAGTACTATATATTTATAATTGTTTTGACTTTTTATCAATATTAGGGATTTTTTATATGCATTTACTAAATCAACAATATGTACATAATCCCTTGCACTGTATCCATCATTAGTGGGCAAATTATTACCAAAAATTTTCATATATGGTCTTTTATCAAACATTGTATCAGCAATGACATTTAATAAATCTTCTCTTTTATTGACTTGAGCTTTTATTGCTTGACCAACAATATTGAAATATCTTAATGATATTGCTTTTATATTGCATTGCCTTGATACATCTTCTAGAATATTTTCGCAAAAATATTTGGCTCTTGCGTAGGGAGACACTAATTTACATTGCTTATATCCTTCTTGTACAGGTAACTTCATTGGTAACCCATACACTGCTGCAGAAGATGAAAAAATTATACGTTGTACATTGAAAACTTGCATAGTTTTTAGCAAGTTAAGCATAGATATCATGTTGTTATAATAATATTTTAATGGTTCTTTTGTTGAAGTGACGAGATTTTTTAAATCTGATGCATGTATAACATATTTGATATTTAAATGTTGCTTAAAGATTTTGTATAAAGATTTAATATCACACAAATCACAGTGTTGAACGTTTTCTGCTCCTATATGATCGGAAATAAACGACTTAATTTTCTCATTTTCTTTAGTTATTAAATCTATGACAAGTACTTGGTAAGACTCATGTAAAAAATACGCAATATGTGACCCTATATATCCTAGACCACCTGTAATTAATATTTTTTCTTTCATATTATAAAAACTATTAGATTAACAGTAAAATTTTGTGTTTGACGTATAGATATAAAGGATTATTTTTTTTATTTATTGATCAATTAATAATTGATATCCATCGTACAACACAACAAAATTTGAAGGTATTTTAGTAGATATTTCTTGATAATCTATTTTATGTGAAAGACCTGTAAGATAAACTTTTTTAGGTTTGAATTTTGCGTTTAGTTCTAAGATGTGTTCAAGGCCTATATGAGCTTTTGTACCTTTATAATCAACACAATCAATTACCCAGTGGTCAAGATTTATAAGCTTTTTTTCAGAATTATTCTTAAATTCACTTACATCACAAGAATATAGAAAATTTTCTATTTTTATACTTATATTTTCTATACTACCATGATTATGCTTAAAAAAACTAAAATTCATATTAGATAATTTAAGATTTTTTTCTATTTCTAATATGTTAAGTTTCATTTTTTTTGAATGAAAAAGATAATCAAAATTTTTATAAATGATATTTGCTGTAATTTGATCTGCAAATATTTCTAGAGAGTTTTGTTCTTTATAGTAAAAAATTCTCAAATCATCTAAGCCTCCTATATGATCAGAATGTGGGTGAGTTAGAATTACATAGTCTATTTTTTTTATATCTTCCCTAAGTAATTGATTTCTGATATCATATCCAGAATCAATTAAAATATTGGATGTGTCATCTTGCAATAAAATAGCAGACCTAGTCCTTCTGTTAAAAATATTATCTGAATTACATACATTGCATTGACACCCTATCACTGGAGTCCCTAAAGATGCACCACAACCTAATATTTTAACTTTTATCATAAATTCTTTATAAGAGATGTTTGAAAGAATTCAACAGTTTAATATCCATTCTTTTTTAATCATGAATGAAATCCTGAATTATAGCATAGTACCTTATATTTTTGCTATAGTTTCTTTTCTTTTTGAAGCAAAAGTATTTTGTTTAATCTATCTTACATTTACAATTTGGAAAAATTTATATAAATTTGATCAAAATACAAAAAAAAATTTTACTGCCAATATAAATATCATTAAATTTGCTCAATGTTATTTTTTTCTAATATTAGTTTTTTATTCAATAAAAAAATTTACAAAAATTGCTAGACCATTCTGTTCTTTAAATAATTTCTATTCTATATCCAATAATTTGGATTTTTCGGATTGTTATAATTCTTTTCCAAGTGCGCATATGGGTATTGCATTTTTGTTTTGCTTACAATGCTGGAGATATGCTCAAAATATACAAACAAAATTTTTTCTCATAATAATGTTAATAATTGTGGCTTGTTCTAGAATAAGTTTAGCAATGCACTTTCCTTTAGATCTTATCTCTAGTATACCTATAGTAATTTTACTAAAATATATTAGTGATATAGTCTTTGATAAATATATAGTACGTATAATTCAAAATTATTAACTGCTTTTGCTATTGTTGAAGATAAGTTACATAATTATCAATTAATTTAATCTCCTAACTTAAATAGCTCTGATTGATCTATATATAAATAACTATTTGGGGACTTCATGTATTGATCATGTATACCTCTCTGTGTTATCTCTTTTAGAAGGGAATAGAGATGTTTTTTCTTGAGTTTTATACGAATATTCAGAGCAATTTCTTGACTTTGTGTATTTGTAATCTATGCACATAATTATCAATTATAATACTAGAACACCTGAGTTATTAAAAGGCTATTTTAATTAAATGAGAGCTAATGATAAGGTTATCCTAATATTTTGTTATCACTATAACAAATATTATTGATCTAATTTTGTTAATCAGATTAAAACTTTAAAACAAGAATTAATTGATATAAAATTTGAAAAATCTATTTAAACACTCTCTAAATATAGATTCATATTAAAAATAGATAAAACTAATATATAGAAAAATAACATATTCCTATTTTTTAGCTCTATTTATAAAAATGTTTAGTGTGCTAGTTGCGGTTGCTTAGATAATTTTTAAAACAACTTCTTGAATTGAGGTGTTTATTTGAATACTTATCTTTATAAATTAATTTTTTTCTATTTTTTTGTGTAATTTATAATTAAATTTAATTGTTTTTTGATTGGGTTTTAAAGAAGAATTTGTAAAAATTGAAGAAATTTTTAACTGTTCTTTACCTGAATTTAATTTGTGATTTACTCCTACTGTAGATGATGCTGATTGATCTGTATTAAAATAGATATGAGACCTCGTATATTGATCATTTATACCTGTGTTATCTCTTTTTGAAGTAGGAAATACAGGTATTGTTTCTTGAGTTTTGCGTGAATACTCAGAGGAATTTTTTGACTTTGGATCACTATTATATACTCTTGTATTCTCTCTTTTTGAAGTAGGAAATACAGGTATTGTTTCTTGAGTTTTGCGCGAATACTCAGAGGAATTTTTTGACTTTGGATCACTATTATATACTCTTGTATTCTCTCTTTTTGAAGTAGGAAATACAGGTATTGTTTCTTGAGTTTTGCGCGAAT
>CAZKNN010000002.1:0-51236 GCA_964554285.1 uncultured Rickettsia sp. | reverse complement strand
CATTCACGTTCTTTTAAACTCAATTTTTCATTCTTACTCTTACATGTTGAACATATCTTTGAGCTTGCAAAAAACTTATTTATTTTTTAATACTGATGCCTATTCTATAAACAATAATTATCTAAATGATTTTGTTGATTATTCATTAGAATAAATTTTTAGTTTTAATTATGAATTTTTATAAGATTTTTAAAAATTGATAAAAATAATATTCTCATATAATACATTGATAAATGTATTTAGATTTTGTATAGAGTATTATATAAGAAATAAATTTAGACAATTTTAACCAATATATTATATAATTAAAAATTGATTAAATCTTTATTAGAAGTTAATGATATTATTTGTTGCAATAAAAAACACTTCATATGTTATAGCATATCAAGACTTTTAGCGCGTTATTTGTTTACTACATTGATAAGAAGTGACATCTTTAAAAAATAAAAAATGGTTTATTATAAAAGTTAATTATTTATTAAAAATATTACATGATATCTGTAATTAGTAGTTAAATTTTAACTTTATTTTAACTATAACTCAAAATAAAGAAACTAATTTTTATATTAAAATGATATTTCTATTTATTTACTATTATTATTTTTAGTAATTAAAAATACTAGATCAAACCTTTGTAGCATTTGTTCCTTTGTAGCAATTGTTCATTATTTTTGTATAGGTAGGTGATTTTTTGCTACTAGATTTAAAATTTTTTTAGAAATATTGAAGATAGGTGAATAGTTATTTATATTTTAACTTTAAATTTAAAAAAAAATTAAGTATTGAATAAAATTTTATAATTATTGATTAAATTTGTGTTTATATGTTTATTTTATTAATGTATAAGCAAAATTTTTTTGCTACATATATGTGATAAAAAATCTTTCTTTAAAAATCATTTTGGTTCGATGAATAGTTTTAGTGTTTTTATTTTAGATCGGAGCTTCGTTAGAGTTGGCTAATATTGAAATTTTGTAATTATTAGCTGAAATAAATTATATTCAATATTTTATCAATTATCTTCTATTTTTATTTAGTATAAGGCATGCTAGTGTTTAAATTTGTTTTGAAAGTTTATAAATGAAATAAGTATTTGATAATTTTTTAGTTTTATTTTACAATCAAGATTGTTCTATTATTATTTCGCATTTTTATGACTTAGGATGATAAAAATTATTTTTTGTACATATTTTCAATTTATATTTAATTTAGGATTGTAAAAAATTTTTCTCTAAATTTTAATTTTTATTAATGATGATTTACAAAATTGTTTATTGTTTGGTTTGATTAATATTTTTCAATTTTGCAATTAGTTTTAATTGAAGAGAAATTTTAAGAGAAGATTTTTTGTTATATTATTTTAGATTTTGTATATTGAATATGGTTACACTTCTTATGTTCATTAAAAAGGACTTCATTGTGATGAACTATAATGAAGTTAACATTTTTTACTCTAATTGGTATAATTTTTCATGCATTTCTTGTTCTTGTTGAGCTTCTATACATAAAATTGCAATAGGTCTTGCTTCCAATCTATCTAGTCCTATTTGTGCGCCTGTTTTTAGACAGTAACCATATTGTCCTTTTTTTATTCTGTCTAATGCTGCATCTATTTTATGAATAAGATTTTTATATCTTGTTTTGTTTTTTAGTTCTAAATCTACATTTAGATCTGATATCATTATATCGTTTGGATCATTTGCGTTTGTAGAGGATTCTTTTAAAGTTTTTAATGTTTTATTTGAAAATTTAAGCAGTTCTTCTTTCCAAGAATATAATTTTTGTTTAAAATAATCAAGTTGTTTTTTATTCATATATTTTTCATCTTTTGATGGTTTATATTCTTCTCTAGTATGGTTTATAAACTCTTCCATATATATTTGATAAATTAAATTTAAAGAATATAATTTAAATAATAACTCAAAAAATATATAAAAATCAAGATTTTTTCTAAAAAAAAAATAAAAAAGGTTAAAAAAAATTAAGAATTATTTCAAAATTTCTTCTACTTTTTCATTAAGAGTTTTTAATGAATAAGGTTTGTTAAGGAATTCACATTGATGTTCTTTTACATACAATAATGCATTTTCAGTATATCCAGATGTGATTATTATTTTTAATTTTTTGTATTTTTTTCTAATATTTTTTACAAGCTCTACTCCATCCATTCTTCCCATCATAAAATCAGTAATGATAAGATCAATATCAGGATTTTGTTCCAATATTTTGAGCGCATCACCTCCATTGCTACTATCTAAAACTTCATATCCATTATATTTTAAAGCTTGTATTGTAACTAACCTTACAGGATTTTCATCTTCTACTACTAATATTTTAATGTTTTTATTATTATTAGGTATTTTCATATAATTATCATTATTGTTTTTCATACTTAAATCATCTTTTTTATCTATTTGTAAAGCTACTTTTTTACCTAGGTTGAAGAATAAATAAAAACTTGTACCTTCACCAAAAATTGTCTTTACTTTAATAAATCCACTTACAGATTCTATTATATCTACAATAGTCGAAAGACCCAATCCAGTTCCTACTCCATTAGATTTAGTAGAAAAGAATGGATTGAAAATTTTTTCTAATATATTTTGCTTCATCCCTTCTCCATTATCTTCAATTTTTACTAATACATATTTTCCTACTTTCAACTCAGAACCATTTTTAGGTGAATAATAATTTAATATCTCGTCTCCAGCTGCTATTTTAATCACGTGAGTAGAAATTTTTAAAAATCCTTCATTCTTTCTCTTTTTTGTACTCGATACAATAGAATCTTTAGCGTTTACAGATAAATTAATAATTACTTGCTGGAATTGTGTTTTATCTATTTTAATGAAACATGGTTCTTCTTGCTCTATTGACAATGATATTTTTTCTCCTAGTAATTTTTTTATTAATTGATATAGGTCAGAGATGCATGTTGTAACATTTATTAACTTGGGAATTGTAGTTTCTTTCCTTGAGAAAGCTAGTAATTTTTTTACTAAATTAGATGAACGAATTGCATTTTTTTTAATTTGTATAATGTCTTCGTAAGAATTGCTTTTAGAAGAATTTTTTGTCAATAAGATGTCGCTAAATCCTATGATAGCAGTTAATAAATTATTGAAATCATGTATAATAGAACTTAAAAAATGTCCTAGCATTTGTAATTTTTGTAAATGTACAAAATCAGATTCTAAAATTTTATTTTTAGTAATATCAAATATAGTAATTAGTACAAATTTTTCATAAAAAATCTCAAATTCACTAAAATAAACAAGTAAAACAAAATCACTACTCTTCAACCTAACTTCGAATGGAGATTTTTTATTAATTTCATTATTTATTGAAAATAAATTCAGTTCTTTTACAAAATCTTTTTCTAATATTTCAAAAAAAGATTTGCCTTGAAAGAAATCCTCTTGCATTAAAGAGAAATTTTCATTTTTCCAAATTTGTTCTAATTTAGAGTTTAATATAATAACCGGTAGTGGAGAAAATGCAAATACTGTGTAAAGATTGTGAAAAAATTTAGTTTTTTCTACAATATGTTCTTTATAATTAATTTTTTTTAAAAATGCATCATAAAAACAATTTTTTTTTATTAAGAAAAGTATCAGTACATATAAACAAAAAATGGCCAAAAGGTAAAAAAGCCCTGAACAATTGGTGTTTAATTCTCCTAAATAGGAAACTGTTAATGAGCAGAGAAAAAAAATAATATATTCTAGATATCTGTAGTCTTTCATGTATAACAGAAATGGATTCCCAAATTAAGAATAACATTATAAATAAACTCTATAATAAAGCAAAGTATATGAGTAAAAATTTTATAAAAATTATTATTTAATTGATTTGTGTTATGTATAAATATAAAAAATTAACAAGAAAATACATAAATTCTTTATTAAAAATTGGTGAAGAAATATTTATAAATGCAAAAATACAACATCACTTGTTGAATGTATTGAGATTAAAAAATGATTCTTTAATAAGGGTTTTTGATATCTCTCAAAGAGAGTTTTTAGCTAAAATTACTTTATCTAAATTTCAAGTATTGAAATTGAAAATTTTAGAATTATTAAGACAAAATACCCAAAGTAGTAAATTTAAAACCTATTTAGCTATAAGCCTTATAAATAAAAAGAAATTTTTATTAGCTATGGATTATGCTGTGCAGCTAGGCATCAATGTGGTATTTCCTATCATATCTTCTAGATCACAATTAAGATATATTGCTGAATCAACACTGCAAGAAAGAATCATAAGTTCTGCAGAACAATCTGAAAGACTGGATATAGCACAAATTAATCGTATCGTAACTTTAGAAGAATTATTTAAGAACAGATTTGATAAAATACTATTTTTAAATGAAAAAGAACATGATTTGATATCACAAAAAGTTATAAATATAAATCATGATTTACTCATATTAGTAGGTCCAGAAGGAGGTTTTTCTGAAGAAGAAGAGATAAATATAAAAAATCTTCCTAATAGTATTTCAGTTAGTTTAGGAGAGAATAGTTTTACTACAGAATTAGCTGTAGCTGTAGCTCTTTCTTATATTAAATTTTTGAATAATAATTAACGTATAATTACAATTATAATTTATTCATTTGATAGCGTATTAAAATTTCTATATCTAACAGGGGAAATGAATAGCGTTATAGTTATAGAATTCTGTTTTATTTTTTTAATATATTGTTTTAAAGCATACAGAGGAGTTTAACTACAACAGCTACAAAATAACTATGGATCTAAAAATACTTCTTTTAAGAGGAGTTACTAGTATCCATTTCTGTACTCGGTTCAATCTATTCATTTTGAGCCGCGTTATATTTCTCCTGAAAAAGGGTTGATTAGCTGCCTGTCTCCGAAGTTCCCTATATTAGTGTAAAATTTTGTACCAGATAGACATAAAGTTAAGTACACGCACAGGTAGTAAGCGCTTATATATTGTTTTAAAACATATAGAGGAGTTTAGCTACAACAGCTACAAAATAGCTATGGATCTAAAAGTACTTCTTTTAAGAGGAGTTACTAGTATCCATTTCTGTACTCGGTTCAATCTATTCATTTTGAGCCGCGTTCTATTTCTCCTGAGAAAGGGTTGATTAGCTGCCTGTCTCCGAAGTTCCCTATATTAGTGTAAAATTTTGTACCAAATAGACATAAAGCCAGATACACGCAAAGGTAGTAGCGCGTGAGTGTATTCCATGCTAGCTCAAACTTTTTAACAATAAAAAAACCCTTTCGTTTAATGAGCTATCATATACAAAACTCATATTTCGTGAACAAAAGCATCTTGGAACTATGCAAAGAGGTAGGAGAGGGATTTCTTTCTCTTACTATCACAATTCCTCACAGTTGTCCGTTTAGGTTTTTATCCTATTTAGCAAAAAAATCAACTCTGAATTAGGTTTCTTCTCATGTAAAGCATGAGACAAAGAAATCTTTTTCACGAGTGGTGCAATACTTCGCATTGGAACTTCTCCTGATGTTTCTTCTACCTGAGAAAAAAATTTCCTTTTTCACTCAAAACCATTAATTTAAGGAGGAAACAAAAATTATTATCAAAAAAAGCGAAAGGAAGTAAAAATAGGGAGATAGCAAGAATTTTAGTAGTAAAATGCTATGAAAAAATCTTCAATGCAGAAATGATTTTCAATACAAGTTATCTAAAAAATAATAGACGAAAACTAAGCTATTATAATAGAAATTTTGAAAATTAGAAGTGTAATAAAAAACAGGAGATTATCAAAATATATAGGAGATGTAGCGTGGTCTAGCTTTGTAGATAAATTAACATACAAGGCAAGGGATGGAGGCAAGAAGATATTGAAGATAAATAAATTTTTTACAAGTAAGAACAAAGAATTGAGTTTAAAAGAACTGGAATGAATCTGTCAAGAATGTGATAGTGAACATGTTAGAGACACTAACGCTGCGTATAACATAACAGAAGAAGAGGATTATAAATCTCAAAGCGGGAGTGCTGTCCGTCTCTGCTAAATGAAGCTGTGTAAGACTTTCAAAGGAAAGTTGTTGCTATTGATATTAGACGTTCTTCACTTTATGGCGGAGAGTAGTCAATAAAAGAATTTTCACCTGAATTTTTTGCTGAATGTAATCTTCGGTTTATCTTCTAGAAATTCAATTAAAATATAAGGCGTTATATTAAGGAATAGAATTAATCACAATATATCTCACGTAACATCTTAAAGATATAAGTCAGTATTTAAATATAAAGCAGGATAGTAGAAGGAGAAAAAATTTCTATTTAAACAATGTAGATATCTGGAATATGCTGATATAAATGCAGAAAAGAATATATTCACTTCTAGATTTAGCTATGTGAATCTAATGAGTGTTGATTGAGAGCATATAAAAATTTGCAAAAATTTGTTAAAATTCTCTTACTTCTAGGAATATAATTACTTTAGTGCGTGTAACATTCAAATGTTTATAATTTCATTAATGAACAAATTACATCTATGATTTTGCTAATATAGTTATTAATTTTAATTTAATGTAAGAAGTTTTTTTTATTGTGCAATATTTTTTGTCTCTTTTTTTAATTTTTTGAGATATAAAATTCTTTTCATAAATGAATCTACTAAATTACCTTTTATAAGGTTCTTCAATAAGTTAAACATTAAATTAAATAATTTTGAATTAAATTCTACTTTTATTAAACAATATATTTCTGTTATTTGTTGTTTTTGTGTAATTTCCCATTTTGTTTCTAAAGAAGAGAAAATTTCGCTATCTGATTTAGAAATAATTAATGATTGATTTTCCATGATATCATATTTTACTTCTGAACGAAATATTTTTTTTATACCTTTAAATTTGATTGTTAAATCTGCTAATAGAGTATTTTTACTATGTGAAATTATTTTAGAGTCAGTACACCAAGGTAAAAATAGATGATATTGATCTATACCTAATATTGTTTCAAGAGCTAATTGAGAATTGACATTTAATGATCTTTTTTCTCTTATATAATACATTTTAATATTTTTAAAATTACAATTTTTTATTTACAGAATTTTGTATATTAAGTTAAATTTTTTATGAGTCAGTTATTGATTCAATACTTATTGATAACGTTTAAATAATTTAATTCTTCTGATTAAGTATTATTGTATCATATATAATTTTTTATTAGTTAAGATTTTGAAAAAGATAGCCCTAAGAAAACTTTTTTGTAAAATTTACAATAGATATTTATTTGACAATTATCACACAAAGGCTTTCTTGCTTTACACACGTACCTGCCATGCATTACTAGCCAATGATGTAGATTTTTGAGCCATTTTTTATTTGTGTTTCTTTTTAGTTCTTTTTCTAATTGAATTAAGGATTCAGATTGTGCTAATCCTATTCTTCTGCTTACTCTATAAACATGTGTGTCAATTGCAATAGTATTTTGATGAAATAAAGTATTTAAAATAACATTTGCTGTTTTTCTTCCTACACCTGGAAGCTGTATTAAATCATGAAAATTATTTGGAATTTGTGATTGATGTTTTGATATAAGTAAATTACAAGTTAATAGGATATTTTTTGCTTTAGTATTATATAGCCCTATTTTATTTATGTATTTTACTAGTCCACTATAGCCTAATTGTAATGTCCTTTCTGGTGTGTTGTATTCTTTGAATAGTTCTTGAGTTACTTTATTTACTGATTTATCTGTTGATCTTGCAGAAAGTATTACTGCTATTAATAATGTAAAACCATCTTGAAATATTAATTCTGTTGTAGGATTGGGGTTTTGTTTTTTAAAAATTTCAAAAATTTTATCTGAAATTTTTTTACTAAAAGGTTTAGACATTTTAATTATTATTTTGCTTTACTAATCTAGATTTAAGATATTGGTAGTATATTTCATATAGTTGTTCTATATCTTCCAATTTTGCATGTTCATTTTCCTTATGAGCTTGTTCATGTAATAGACCCATTTCAACCACAGGGAAAAATTTTGATAAAAATCTCGCATCTGAAGTTCCTCCCTTTTCTGAAAAATGAGTTTTTATTCCTGTAATTTGAGAAATTTTGTTAGTAAAATCTAAAATTATATTATTTGGTTTTTGTGTAAATGGCAAAGCATTACAATGATATGTTAATTTAAAGTTTTTTGAATATTTCTTCACTATTGATGAAAATTTCTCTTTGAGTGAATTTTCAGTAAAATATGTTGAAAATCTCACATTAAAATCTATGTAAATTTCTCCAGAAGCAACATTATTGTTTTTATTGTTTGTGTATATATTAGTAATTGTTAAATAAGAAGATTTAGTTTGAAGTTCGTTATTTTGTAAAATTAATTTTTCAGATACAAGTATAGCTTGATGCAGTGTATTATTGGATGGTTGTGGGTATGCTATATGAAATTCTGTTCCATATATCGTGAGGTGAAAATTAATGCTACCTCTTCTAGAAATTTTTACAGTATCTCCTATTTTTTTTTCACTTGTAGGTTCTCCTAATATACACAAATTAGGAATTAAATATTTATTTTGTAAATATTCTAACAATTTTTTTGTGCCATTTTCAGCTTTGCCTTCTTCATCACCTGTGATTAAAAAACTTATGCTTCCATTTTTTTTTATTTGATAAGTATTTATTATATCTAATGATGCGCAAATTGCACATACAAGAGCTGCTTTCATGTCTACAACTCCCCTTCCAAAAACAATATCGTTTTTGATCTCAAGTTTGAATGGATCGGTTAGCCAATTTTGAATATTTGCGTCTACTACGTCTACATGTCCAGCAAAACATATGTTTGGTTTTTTTGTACCGTATATTCCATATAAATTAGGAATTTTATCTTGACCAAAGATTTTTATATCGCATATGAAATTATATTCTTTAAGTATAGAGGATATATACGTTATAGCATTTATTGAGTTTTGAGTATTAAAAGATATTAGATCTTTTAATATAGGTATTATGTTTTTCTTGCAGTTCATTGATATGAATTATAGAATATTATTCTCTTGTTATGATAATTAATATTGCTGTATAGCGTATAATTGATATTATCATATATAATTTTTTTGTTATAAAAAGTTAAATTTTATTTGTAAAAATATGACAAAAAAAATTTTTGCTCGAAAAATGCATGTTTTAGGGAATGATTTTGTCATTATTGATGAAGAGGAGATATTGAGGTTAGGGCTTAGTCGTGAATTGTTAGCTATTAAATTTTCACACTATCATACATCTGTTGGATGTGATCAATTTATAGTGTATAAATTGTTCCTAAAAAAGAAAGAAGTTGTAGTGTCTGTTTATAACAAAGATTCTTCAAAAGCTTATATGTGTGGTAATGCTTGTATTTGCTTAGCAAAAATTTTATTTGATCTTTTTTCTTGGAAAGAGATGTCTATCAAAATAGGTTCTTATATAGTTAAGTCTAGGTATTATAACTCTGATTCTATAGCAATTAATATTGGTTCACCTAATATTATTGTTAAAAAGTTAGATAGTTTAAATAATTTATATAATTTTCTTTCTTCTTATAATATAGATCCAAAAGAAATTTTTTATGTAGATGTTTCTAACCCCCATCTTGTTTTGTTTGTTAAATTAGATAAAAAAGATCAGGATATTATAGGAAGTCAGATACAACAGCATGTACCAGGAGGAATTAATGTAAACTTTGCTTATAAAGAAGGTCAGAACATATATTTAAATGTCTGGGAAAGAGGTACAGGTTTTACTTTAGCTTGTGGAAGTGGAGCTAGTGCTACATTTGCAGTAGCTTTAAAATTGGGTTTTGTTGTTGAGAAAAAAGTGAAAATAATTTTTCCTCTAGGCTCTCTTACAATAAGTTTAGATGAGAAAGAACAGGTTATAATGCAGGGAAAAGCAGATTATATTTTTCAAGGAGATTTATTTATTAGCGAAGATCATGATAGATAAAAAATGATTTTTGATATTAACTTGATGACATAGTTGAAAGCAGATTATATTTCTCAAGGAGGTTTATTTAATTAGAGAAGAGTATGATAGATAAAAAAAATGATTTTTCAATGTTAACTTTTGGCTGTCGTCTTAATATATTTGAATCTGGTGTTATTCAGGAAAAATTAAAGGATTCAAATCTTCAAAATACAATTATTATCAATAGTTGTACTGTTACTAACGAAGCAAAAAATTCTGTGAAGAAAACTATTAGGAGAATCAAAAAACGCAATCCTGAAAAGAAAATTATAGTTACAGGGTGTGCTGCACAGAAAGACCCTATAGAATTTGCCCAAATGCAAGAAGTAGAAAAAGTAATAGGTAATGAAGAAAAATTTGAGCCTCAATATTATTTAAATAATACTCAAATACATAAGAGAGATTTAAATCTTTATCCCAATCAATTACAAGAGAAGATTTTTGTTAAAAATATAATGGATGTGAAAGGAATAAATCCCTCTAATACTCAACTTCATAATATTGCGCATAAAACAAGGGCATTTATGCAAATACAAAATGGTTGTAATCATAGATGTACTTTTTGTGTAATTCCTTTTGGTAGAGGAAATAGTAGATCAGTAACTATAGAAAATATACTAAATCAAGTGCGTAAGTTTTTAGATAATGGTTATAAAGAAATTATATTAACAGGAGTAGATATATCTAGTTATGGAGAAGATTTAGACATTAAAGTTACTTTAGCTGAAGTGATAAGAAGAATCCTTATTAATTTTCCTCAATTACCAAGACTCAGACTTTCTTCTATTGATTTAGCAGAGATTGATCAAGATTTATTTAATTTAATTGCTTACAATAAAAGATTAATGCCTCATATACATATAAGTATGCAGGCAGGCTCAGATATGATATTAAAAAGAATGAAGAGAAGACATAGAAGAATTGACATTGTTCAATTTTGTCAAAATCTTAGATTATATCGTCCTGAAGTAGCTTTTGGTGCAGATATTATCGCTGGATTTCCTACAGAAACAGAAGATATGTTTTTAGAAACTAAAAATGTTATTTCTGAAGCTGGAATTCAATATTTACATGTTTTTCCATATTCTTCACATCATGGAACTCCCGCATCTAGGATGCCTCAAATTTCTAAAGAATTAAAAAAAAAAAGAGTTTCATTACTAATAGCTGAAGGAAAAAAACAAGAAGAAATATTTTTTGAACAAAATATTGGAAAAAAAGCTAAAGTTCTTGTAGAAAAAGGTAATATTTCTCACACAGAAAATTTTATTCCAGTAAAATTGGAAGAATCTATTAAAGAGCAATATTATGGTCAAATCATAGATGTAGATTTAGTCAAATCTAGCAATATCAATTATTTGAAGGCTATTTTGTGATGAATTATAAATCTATTAAATCAATTTTTGTTTATGGTGCTGGTAGTTGGGGTACAGCGCTTGGTTCATATTTCAGTAGTATAGGAAAAAATACGATTATATTTTCTAGAAATGCAAATACCTCACTTGAGATTAACAATAATCATAGAAATTCAAAATATTTGAATCAAACTGTGTTAGATTCTTCTTTGAAATCAGTTAATTATATTGATTGCATTGTTGAGCATGATTTAATTGTTTTAGCAATCACCTCTCAATCTTTTGACGAAGTGTTAGAGATATTAATAAATTTAAATATTAATTTAAATGTTAAATTTTTAATAGCAACTAAGGGATTTTGTCAAAATCCCGTAGAGCTTATTTCAAAAAGATTTGCTCAAAAATTAGATAATGAATTTGCTTTTATTACTGGACCTAATTTAGCAACTGAAGTGGTAGAGAAAAAATATTCCACAGCTACTATTTCTTCTAAAGATATATCATTTGCAAAATTTTTAAGTTTAGAGTTAAATTCAGATAGGTTTGTTATGGGCTATTCTGACAACATAATTACAATGCAAGTTGCTTCTATATTAAAAAATATCTTTGCTATCAAATCTGGAATTTTAGGTTATGAAAGCTATTATGGGGAGAATGCTTATGCGAGTTTGATAGTAGAATATTTAAATGAAATAAGAAGTTTGGCTATTGCTTCAGGAGGAGATTGCGAAGATTTAATTAGTTATGGGGTGTTGAGTGATTTAATAGTAACGAATTATTCTAAAAATTCTAGAAATTATAGATTTGGTTATCAAGCGAAGGCTAATGGTTTTGATCGTAATTTTGTTGAGAGCTATCCAACTTTAGTTGAGGGTTTAAATGCTTTAAGAATCATTAAATTTTTTAAACCAAAAAATATATCACTTCCTCATATAGAATCTTTAATTAAATTATTTGATTTTTAATAGATATGAAAGAATCTCTTATAATAGTTGATTGTTTTGGTTTTGTTTTTCGTGCTTATCATATTCACCAAGAATTGACGATTAACGGTAAATCTGTAGGTGCCTTATATGGATTTACATCTATGATGTTAAAAATGCTTAACGATTTTAATCCTAATCAGATAGCCGTAGTTCTCGATAGTGGAAACAAAAATTTTAGACATGATTTGTTTCCTGATTATAAGGCTAATAGACCAGATGCACCAGAAGATTTAAAATCTCAAATAATATTAATTAAGGAGATGTTAGAAGTATTTAATCTTCCTGTAGTGAAGCATGAAGAATTTGAAGCAGATGATTTAATTGCTAGTTTAGCTACTTTATATGCTAAACAAAATAAGCAGGTTATTATTATTTCTTCAGATAAAGATATGTTTCAATTAATGGGAGGTTTAATAAAAATTTATGATCCCATTAAGGCAAAATTTATTTCAGAAGAGGATGTAGTAAAAAAATTTGGTGTAAAATCTAGTCAAATGAAAGCTTTTCAAGCTTTAGTAGGCGATAAATCTGATAATATACCAGGTGTAAGAGGCGTAGGTATTAAAACAGCAGCTAAATTAATAGAAAAGTTTGGCAATATAGAGAATTTACTAAATTCTCTGCACAGTTTAGAAAATGTTAAGCAGAAGAACCTTATAGAAAATTCAAAAGAAGATTTACTTATTTCTATAAAATTAGTAGAGTTAAAAAAAGATATAATATTAGATAATAAAGATTATTTTTGGAAAATTAATCATCAGCAAGATATCATTAATTTTTTGCAGCAATACCATTTTAAATCCTTATATAAAAGAGCAGCTTCTTTATTTGATTTTGATGTGAATGAATTTATAAGTAACAAATTAAATAAAAATTTCCAATTATCGAATCTTGATAATATGGATGATTTGATTCAAATGGTTGAAGATGCTAAGAAAGAAGGCTTTTTATCTTTACATTGTGATAATGTTTCTCAATCTCTATATATTTTTATTGAAAAATTAGACAAAGAGAATTCTATTTGCAAGATAGAATTAAATAATACTGAATTAGATTTTGGAATATTATGGGATCTTTTGATTTCAGAAGAAGTAAAAAAAATCACGCTAAATTTAAAAAATTTATTGCATTCTCTTCCCTGTAAAGTTGATTTTTGTGAAGACATTATAATTATGGATTATGTATTGAATACAGGAAAAAAAAAGAGAAATATCTCCCAAATTATTATAGAGTGTGATTTTGAACATCAGGAATTTCAAGAAGAATTTCAATATTTGTCTTGTTATAAGCAAATTTATCAAACTCTTCAAACTAAGTTAGTGCAAAAAAATTCTGCTTTTCTTTATTACATTGAAATAAACACATTATATGTGTTATATGATATGGAAATTAATGGTATATTGCTTGATAAGCATTATTTAGATCAGATGTCACAAAATTTATTAATACAAATATCTGAGTTAGAAAATAAAATTTTTAAAATTGTTGGTGAGAAGTTTAATATTTTATCTACAAAACAATTGGCAGATATTTTATTTAATAAGATGAAGTTACCGTATGGAAAAATTTCTAGTAAAACTCATAATTTCTCTACCAATGTAGAAATTTTAGAGAAATTAAGTTTTGAAAATTATGAAATAGCGAATTTAGTATTAAAATATCGACATTTATCTAAATTGAATAGTACTTATGCTTCCGCGTTACCTAAATATGCTGATCTCAAAGATCAAAGAATACATTCGCATTTTATACAAAATCAAACCTCTACTGGGAGAATCACATCTTCTGAGCCTAATTTACAGAATATTCCTATAAAAACTTCAGAAGGAGCTTTAATAAGAAGAGCATTTATAGCTCCTAAAGGAAGTGAAATTTTTTCTTCTGATTATTCTCAGATAGAATTAAAAATATTGGCAGCTATAGCTGATGTTAAACTTTTAAAAAAAGCTTTTGATAATAATGTAGATATACATACATCCACAGCTTCTGAGATATTTTCTATTGCGCAATCTGAAGTTACAAAAGATTTAAGATATAAAGCAAAAACTATTAATTTTAGTATAATTTATGGTATTAAAGCTTTTACTTTAGCTCAAAGATTGCATATATCTAATCAAGAAGCAGAGGAATATATAGTGAAATATTTTTCTAAGTATCCTGAAATTAGAGTTTATATAGAAAAAACAATAGATTTTGCTAAGCGTAATAAATATGTACAGAATTTTTTTGGAAGAAGAATACATATTCCAGAAATTAATAGTACTAATTTTCAACTTAGGGAATTTTCTAAAAGGGCTGCTATTAACGCTCCAATTCAAAGTTGTGCAGCAGAAATTATTAAAATCGCTATGGTTACTATATTTAAGGATATAAAACAACAAGGACTCAAATCTAAATTCTTGATACAAATTCATGATGAACTTGTTTTTGAAGTCACGAATGATGAGTCTGCAAAAATGTCTAGTTTAATTGTTGATAATATGAAAAAATCTTTTATTTTGAATGTACCTATAGAAGTTTCTCTTAAGAGAGGTGCGAATTTTCTGGATTTATATTAGACAGTATAATTTTGTTGTTTTGAATTTTAATTAATTTGTTGTGTTGCATGAATGGTTGAGAATTCGTTGCTAAGAAGATTATAGCTTTTTTGTTAGATTTTTCTTTTATAAGATAAGTTAGTACTTTTGTATTTTCTAAATCTAATGTTGTTTCAACTTCATCTAGTAGGTAAACTAAAACATCTGATATATAGATTCTTATTAAAGATATTTTTCTTAAATTACCTGCAGATAATTTTGTGCATTTTTCTATAAGAATTTTTTTTATTTTAAAAATTTCTATTATATTTTTTAATAAATCTGGTTTATTATAGATTGATAGCCAGAACTTTATGTTTTCTAAAACAGTAAATTCTAATCTTATAGGTTCTTTAACAGAAAGATATAAACAATAAGGTTGTAATGCTTGTGATATTGGAGTATTATGGATGCCTATTGTTATACTGCCATTACTAGGGTAGAGGAGGTTAGCAATTATTTTCAAAAAAGATGTTTTGCCAGATCCGTTTTTT
Source organism: uncultured Rickettsia sp. (assembly GCA_964554285.1). Lineage (GTDB taxonomy): Bacteria > Pseudomonadota > Alphaproteobacteria > Rickettsiales > Rickettsiaceae > JADHZC01. The sequence continues at coordinate 35,871 of CAZKNN010000002.1, read as the reverse complement.
CCTTTTACAAAAACTATATCTGAGGGATAAAATTTTGCAGAAAAATCCTTGAAAATATTTTTTTTACCTATACTCAAAGATATTGTATTGATTTTGAGCATATAGATCGTAAAATTATGTAATGTGTTTTTAAGTGCTGCATTAATTAGGAAGTAAATATTTATATTACAAGTTAAAATGAATAATAAATTACCAAATACAAAAGATTATAGATCAATTATTAATATCTGCAACAGGGAATACTTTGTGTGTGACATCAATAAAGCTTCACAAGATATTAACATGAACATAATGGATCTTCCTTATTCTATAAGAATTTTATTTGAAAATGTTGTGAGAAATAAACCAGAAAATATTGGTATTTTTAAAAAGTGGCTTGCGAGAGATAAAGTTAAACAAGAAGTGGATTTTTTTCCTACTAGAGTTTTAATGCAGGATTTTACTGGTGTTCCAGCAGTAGTGGACTTAGCTGCTATGAGAGACGCAATTAAATTAGTTAATGGTTCTCCAGAGAAAGTGAACCCACTTATACCTGTTGATCTGATTATAGATCATTCTGTGCAGGTGGATTCTTATGGTAGAGATAATTCACTTTTTTTAAATGTTTCAAAGGAATTTGATAGGAATTTAGAGAGATATAAAATTTTAAAGTGGGCTCAGAATAATTTTAGCAATTTTAGAGTTGTGCCTCCTGGGAAGGGGATATGTCATCAAGTTAACATAGAATATCTTGCAAAGGTCATTTGGCAAGATAAAGAAACCAAATTTTTGTATCCGGATAGTTTAGTTGGCACTGATAGCCATACAACTATGGTAAATGCACTCGCTGTTTTAGCATGGGGAGTAGGCGGAATAGAAGCTGAATCTGTTATGTTAGGTGAGTCTATTAATATGATGCTTCCAGAAGTTGTAGGGGTAGAGTTTATTGGAGAGTTAAATAAAAAAGTTAATGCTACGGATTTAGTGTTATTTATTACTAATACATTAAGAAATTACAATGTAGTGAATAAATTTGTTGAATTTTTTGGTTCTGGTTTATCTTCACTTTCTCTTGCTGATAGGGCTACCATTGCTAATATGGCCCCTGAATGTGGATCCACTTGTAATTTTTTCCCTATAGATCACAAAACTTTAGAGTATTTAAGTCTTACTTCTAGATCTGAAGAGGAAATTATGATAGTAGAAAATTATTCTAAAAAACAGAATTTATTTTTAGATAATGATTTTGTACCAAAATATAATCATATTATTAAGGTAGATTTATCTAAAATTCAATTATCTGTTGCAGGTCCTAAAAGGCCCCAAGATTTGATTTTTTTATCAGATGTACAAAATAATTTTCAAAAAATTTTTGGCAATAATGATATTAATTATAAAAAGCAAAATTTTTATGATGTAAAAGATGGTGATATAGTGATTGCTGCTATTACTAGTTGTACGAATACTTCTAATCCTTATGCTATGATATCTGCTGCTTTACTTGCAAAGCGTGCTGTAGAATTAGGTTTAAAATCTAAAGCTTGGGTTAAAACTTCTTTAGCACCAGGTTCACAAGTAGTTACGGAATATTTATCTGCAAGTGGATTGCTTTATTATTTAGAAAAATTAGGATTTAACGTTGTAGGTTATGGTTGCACGACTTGTATAGGTAATTCTGGTCCTTTGGATTCTAATATAGAAGAGAGTGTTAAAAAGAATTCTCGTTCTGTAGTTTCTATTCTTTCTGGGAATAGAAATTTTGAAGGAAGAATACATCCACTTGTAAAAGCAAATTATTTAGCTTCTCCTATTTTAGTTGTAGCTTATGCTTTAGTAGGAAGTATATATTGTGACATTGAAAATACTGTTTTTGGTTTTAATTTAAAAGATGAGAAGATTTTTTTGTCTGATTTGTGGCCTGAAAAAGATGAAGTAGATTTTTATATAATGAAATATGTTAAGGGAGATATTTTTAAAAGAAAATATGAAGATATTTTCTTAGGTGAAGAACAATGGAATAATATTCAAGCAGATAAAACTTCTCTTTTTCCATGGAATAAAACAAGTACATATATAGATAATCCTCCATATTTTAGTAATTTAAAAAAAAATACAAATGATATAAAAAATATAGAAAATGCTAGAATTCTTGCTATATTAGGGGATTCTGTTACTACAGATCATATATCGCCTGCAGGTTCAATTTCTTTAAATACCCCTGCGGCAAAATATTTGTTAAAGAGGGGTGTTCTCCAAAAAGATTTTAATTCTTACGGATCAAGAAGAGGGAATCATGAAGTTATGGTTAGAGGGACATTTGCAAATATTAGGCTTAGAAACAAAATAGTTGATGATCTTGAAGGGGGATATACTAAATATTATCCTAGTGGAGAGGTAAAAGATATATATTCTGCTGCTATGTTATATCAAGCTCAATATGTGCCTTTAGTAATTTTTGCAGGCTCTGAGTATGGTAGTGGATCGTCTAGAGACTGGGCTGCTAAAGGTACTAAATTATTAGGGGTAAAAGCTATTATTTGTGAAAGTTTTGAAAGGATACACAGATCTAATTTAGTAGGAATGGGAGTATTACCCATTACAATGAACAATATTACACTTTTTGAATTGTCTTTAAAAGGTGATGAACATGTACACATTATTGGATTAAATGGTCAATTATTGCCTAGAAAAAAAATTCAAGTTTGTATTTTGGATCCTTATACTAAGAAAATTATTTTGAATATTGATGCAACATTACAAATATATAGTGAATCTGAGGTAGAATATATTACAAATGACAATATTCTCTCTTTGGTTACTAAAAAATTAGCACATGTCTAGATTTTTATATCTTTTAAAAAATGAACTTAAGGTACAAATTAAGATATATAATTTGTTAACATATTTTTTTAGTTTTTTTTTTTTTATTTTTATAGCTGTGATATTTATTTACGGGTTAAGGCCTGTTGATTTATATGTGATCAAATTATTTTTGATATTTATTCCTATTTCCTTAATTTTTGCTAATTTGTCTTTTAAAGAGGATTTATATAATGGGCATTTAGATTTTGTACTTACTATATTTCCTCCTTCTGAAATCATTTTATCAAAATATTTTTCTGTTTGTATTTGTCATTTTACAATATCCATTTTTAGTCTTTTTGTATTATTTGTGTTTTATAGTTTAAATTTTACTTTATTAATGTTAGTCTTAATTTTAGTGATTAGTTTAGTTTTATTAAGTGAAGCTTTGTTAGTTTTAGTAAGTGTTATGCAACTTTATTTTGAAGATCATAAAAATTATCTCTTAACTTTGATATTTCCTTTGATGATTCCTGGATTTCTTTTTATTTCTGTTTTATTGAGTAATCCTCAAATTTATTATGTGATTGCAATTTTGTCTTTTGTCGCGATTATGGTTCCAGTATTGTTGATGTTCGCTAATTTTCTAATGCACGGTCTGAAATTATATATTTAAATGTAGTTAATATATGCAAATTTTTCAATATATTATCAATCTTATAGTCAAAATTTTTAAAAACCCTATGGTATTGTTTATTTATGGTATTATAAGTAAGTGGTATGTTTTAGTTTTTGTTTCTACTATAGCTGTTACTTTTTGGGTTTTTAAAGGATTAAATGATCTTGGTTTGCTAGATAGGTTTACCCATTTTTTGATTGAGCATTTTACAATTGTGAAAGCTGTTGCTAAAAATTGCACGCCTCTCATTCAAGATATTGGCTATCTGTGGGATTGTTTAGGTGATCCTGGATCTTACGAACCTTCACAAGATGAAAAAGATCTTGAAAAGATATTGACTGATGGTATAGTTCCTGATAGTACTGATACAGAATCTCAGGAAAAATTAGAGAGGAATCAAAAAAATATTCCTTATTAGTTAGAAGTTATAATTATTTTTTATGATTGGATTTTTATGTGTGAGATGGACTGAGTGGTTTGCTATGAAAAAGATATAAATTAGATCTATAAAAATACACGAAGGGATTGGTCACTGCATGTAGTCGTGGCTTGTGCAATACTGAGCCCACCTTAAACAAAAAGGTTCTTGTATTTATATAATTTTCGGCGGCTGTTTGGTTCTACTTAAAATTGCACATATCTTAAATTGTTAAATGTTTTTATTTATCTCAAATTGACAACTCTACTTACATATAATTAAATTGCTAAATATTACAAATAAACAGACCTAAATAAATTATTGTTAAGAAAACTCTTGTGCTAAAGGTAGTTTTATTTAGTATTTTTTTACTGTTTTTTGTAGTTTTACTTCTGATAAAGACGAAGAATTAATTTTCAATGCTCTTCAAGAAGATAATTTTAAAGCATTTTTGTATTATACAAAGTTCACAGAATTAGAACCTAGAATTCTTACACTTACTGCAAAGTATAATGCAGAAAAATAGCAAAATTTTTTATTCAAGCAGGAGTAAATGTTAATAAAAGAAGGTACAAAAGTACATCATAAGAATAATGCTTAAATCAATAATGTTCTCTGTAATATATAATTTTAAGGAAACAATAGCAGATTTGTAGTTACAAGCAGGTGCTCAGCATAAATCATATTGAGTAAAAAGTCTATATAGCACTTATTGCATCTTCAATACATAATTTAATATCTAAAGTAATGATGTCGTTGATAATATCTAAAAAGTATTAGCAATTATGAGTTTATTATTCTTACACCTCTTATGAATCAAATAGAAAAATGATTTATACAATGTTAAAAGTAGGTAAAAATGTAAAATATAAGAAGTAAAATAGCAAAAATGTATTAGATTACTGTCAAATTCGAAACACAAGAGTTGATTTGTCAACAACAGAAAGAAAAGTACCTAGTAAAGATGTTAAAGATGTACAATTTTATTATAAATTTACTCTTGAAGAATGAAAAACAAAAAATTAAGGTAAATTCAGCTTCTCAATAGATTTGATTTATGCATTTTTCAACTGAAGCGAAAAAAAACAAAAAACAGGTTTTTGATTTTTATAACCAATTTCCAGAATGTGCGTTACGCGATAAACAAAAATTTCTTCCACAATATTCTAAAAAAACCAAAGCAGAAATAACCGATCCCCCTCCTTTCGCATGAAATTCTTGTTTTTTATGTAATAATTATACATTGCTGTAATATGGTATTGAGTTATGAACAAAAAATCAGAAGTATTGGACATGCTTAATGAATTATTATTACAAAAGAATTTTTAAATAAATCCTATATGTTTGGAGTGGAAGAAGTATTTTTAAATGCTAAAGAAATTTTCATCAATAATTACTCCTTATAATTCTGAGAAAATTTCAATTCAAAATAGAGTAACAAGTGATACGTGAAAATAAAAATATATTCAAAAAATTTGCTAAATAAAGTACAAGTTCCAATATTTTTTTAAAAGACGCACTACTATCAAATATATTACTAACAAATATTAGCTCATAAAAGCAAAAGAATTTCAATCTATAGAATCTCAAAAAATGGATGTATTTTTATAGTGCTTCTATATCTCTGATTTTAGCATTGAAAGCCAATTATTGTTGTGTAATGAATCAATCACACACAAACCATTCATTTAGTGATAATAAAAAAAGAACAACCTTAGAAACTATGCTAGTGTTTTTTGATCAGAAAAAATAACAAATATCATTTTTAGTTCAAAAAAAATTTTTTCTACTATAACCAATAGCATAAAATAAATTGAGTGAACAAGATAATTGCAGATCTTTTATTTGAAAGAAAAATACAAAGAGGACTAAAGCTTTAGATTCCTTCTAAAGAAAGCACTTAGATTTATACACATCTCCTTAATCTAATAACAAAGAAAACATATTCTTTGAAATTTTGGCTGTTTTTCTTTGGTATCCTGATTGCATAATTTATTGTATGTTAGATTTTATTCTTGTTTCTCTCTTTTCATCTATCTAGGATTAGACTCTAATTTTCATTACCTTACAATGGTATTTATTTTATTAAATTTATTGCATCCTCTTTATCTTTTTGAGCCTCATAAAAAATATATTTTATTATCTTTGAAAATAACAACAGATAAAGACACGCACAATTCTTGCTTTTCTTTTTGTGAAGAAGGTATAATAGGTTTTAGATCAATAAGTGTTTTTACAAAAGAAAGTCTAAATTATAGTATTAAAATATATTTAACTTATATTTTTTTATTATCAAATACTATCCTTTGATACAGAATTTTTATCATCATTTGATGCAGAAATTTTATTATCATTTGATACCGAATTTTTATCATCATTTGATACAGATTTTTTATCAACAAAATCATTTGTTCTTGTATTATTTCTACTATCTATAACATCAAAATTCTTATCAGTCTTTTTTGTTATTACATCTTTAAATTCCTTTTGAGAAAAATCATTTGTTTTTGGTGTTCCTCTATTATAAGCTTTTCTTCTATTGTTAGGTTTAAAGTTCATTTGTCTAAAATTCACTAGAGTTGGTCCTTCTGTAATAGTTGCAATAAATTGACTAATGTTCCCTCTGAGTCCTAAAAGAATATAACAAACAACACTTGAAATTAGAATTGATCTAATAAAATCTGGTAAATAAGGAATTAATTTAATAAAATCTTCTATAGAAGTGATAATATTCCAATCTAGATTAAATTGTTCTACCAAATGTACAATACCATCTATAACATTTTCTAGTAATAAAATACATATAAACATATATAAACTTGCAATAAAAGGTTGTAATATCATAGATAAATTAATTTTGATAAATTTTTCAAAATAGCCTTTAGTAAAGTTAAATAAGTACATTGTAATAAAAATAGGAGAAACAATAGCAAGTATACTAATCACCACTAAAGATCTAACAAACGTTTCTATAACAAATGTAAACATTAGTATTACTGCAATAATGTATTGTAAAGGTAATAATACAAGAAAAAAATTGAATGTAAGGCTATAGATAGTAACTAATACTATTAATAAAATATTTGGTACAAGAACAGCAAAATAGCAATCTACATAATTCCAAAAAGAAAGTGCTTCATAGCCCTGCTTATAGGTTTCATTAAGAATGGTACTGCATTTGTTTCCTATTCCAGATAAAAAAGAAGAAATTTCACTACCTGCATTTGTAACAAAAGGTAGTACATATTTATCAAAGCCATTTTCTACTGTGTTATCACTAATAGAAATTCCAATAGAAAAATAAGTAACAAATACAATTTTTACTATGTGTGTAATAAAAAGAGTTTTATTAATTTCTTGAGTAAGAATTAAATTAAAACCAACAAATATTACATATAGTATTAGTGAATACTTTACAAAATTAATCAATGAAGATCTGACACTAGTTAGAGAATTTTTACGTATAGTATCTAATACCCTTGAAGTACATAAATATATAGTAGAGAAAATTGGACTATTTACTTCAGAACTAGAGTTTTTTTGAGCATCCCTAACGCAGTTTCCCACAGCATCTTTTATATGTTGTACATTTTTATTTGAAGTAGAGTAGGTGCTAGGCGTATCATGCATTTCTTCATGATATATTGATTGTTTAAAAGGCTCTTCTAGAAAAGTGCATCCTACATAAGGTGAAAGTAATAAAAAATTACCCTGAACACAAACATAATCCTGAGTTAGGGACAAATAAATACTTGTTGGTATTGGTATTAATCCGAATAAATTAGATGAAATTTGTTCTGAATGTGAAACATTTTCTACAATTTTCATACTGGTTTTTTCATATTTATCACCCCTTTTTAATAAGAGATCCATTGATAAATCACTACATTTTCCACTCTCTGGATCCCATTTATCACATTTTATAAATTTGTCAGGAGGGCATTCTATTCTTAGTGACGAGTCAAAATTTAAATATTTTAACCTAATTTGTGATTTAGCAGTAGCTCTCATTCCCAAAGTAAGGAAATCAACAATCCCTACCAATAGCACTGAAGAATATTCTGGAACACATGTATGAGAACTCTCATTTTTTTTTTCTACTTCAAGATCTGTATTATTATTTGAACGTGCAAAAGATCTATAATCCTTTTTTTTTTCTACTTCAAGATCTGTATTATTATTTAAACTTGCAAAAGATATATAAGAAAATTGTTGAAATACACAAAGAAAAAACAATAAGTATGAATAAATTTTCTTCACTACAACAAAACAAAAATATATCTAATATTTAAATATTATTATCTATAGGATTTTATGCTATATCTAAAGTTCTTGTAGTACCGCACTATAGAATTCTTCTAGCCAATCCTTGGATTCATAACCATACTTTTTTAATAATTTATGTAATATCCTGACTGTGGTTGCATTTCCTGATAATACAGAAATTATATCTTCCATCCCTTCTAGATTTATTTTAACTATTGAAGACTTTGTACCTTGTTTCAAAAGAAAATATCTCGTTTTAGGATCTATATTTTTGATTATGTTAAACTCTTTTTCAGAAAGCATAAAAATATCTTTATAAAAAGAAGTAGCTTTTAAATTCGGTAAAAAAATTTGAGTAGCAGTTTGTTGTATTAATGTATCACTTATCTTGCTTGTTATTGCATCTTCTACAGATTGCGTAGCAAATATAACCATAGTATTCAATTTTCTTAAAACTTTTAACCAATCCTTAATTTTAGGAGCAAAAAATGGATTATCAATTAAAGCCCAAGCTTCATCAAGAATTATCATAGTTTTACTCCCATCAAGAGAAATATTTATTCTATGAAATAAATATAATAATATAGGTGGTAATGCTATTTTATTGTTTAATATTTGAGACATTTCAAATCCAAACACATTAGACTCTGAAAAATCTATGTTATCTTCATAATTGTCAAAAACATGAGCATAGCTACCTTCTCCATACCACATAGAAATTCTACTTGCAAGATTTCCTTGTTTTTTTAATCCTAGAAAAGGAGCTATATTAGATAATTTTCTATCGTACCTATTCAATTTAAAATTCCCATCTATAGCTGCATTTAAAATATTGCGTTCTTCAGAAGAGATTTTATAATTATCTCCTACAGATTCTGCAAGAGCAGATAACCACTCTATTAAAAAAGCCCTATTTTCTGAATTGTCATCTAATAATAAAGGATTAAAATAGCAAGGTATAGAAGGATTAATCACAGTATATACTCCTCTAATAGCTCTTATAAATATTTCTGCCCCTCTATCCTTATCGAAAAAAAACATTTTAGGATTAAATTTACAAGCATTTGCTACTAAGGAATTCATAAGTACAGTTTTTCCTGCTCCTGTAGGCCCTATAATAAGGCTATGACCAACATCAGACACATGAAAACTAAAATAAAATTCAGTTTTAGACTGATTATCTAGAAAAGTCACATATTCTCCCCAAAAGTTATCATGTTTTTTTCCAGTAGGATAATTATGCATAGAAAATAAAGAAGCTAAATTATATGTATTGATTAGAGATTGCCTTACTAAATAATCTGTATTTCCTGGAAATTGAGCCCAAAAACAAGCTTCCATATTTTTTGTCTCTCTTACTACTTGAATTCCTACATTAGATAATTGCACAGTAGCGTAAGCAACAGCATTTTCAAGAGATGATATAGTATCTTCTATACATAATAAAGTAAAATGATGTTTACCAAATCCTATAGTTCCGCTAGATGCTAAATCTATTGCATCTGTAATTTCTGCAATTTGAGATTCTGCTTTATCTTCTGCTTGCAACATACGATTTTGTTGTAGTTCCAATTGTGCTATTGCAACTCTTCTATTAAAAAACATAAAACTTTGAGTTAAAATAAACTCAAAATTAGATGTCAACAAATCATCCAACATTCCAGCATGAGTGTGAGCACAATATTCTCTTATAGATAGAATTGTTGCATACTTTTTTTTATTTACAGAGGAAGAAATTTCTAAAACATTTTTTTTAAAAATTATACGCCTGTTAGCAATATTTTTGTCTAAATCCTCTCTACTGTAAGAAATATTTGTTACACTAGCATTACAATTAGCTAATTTCATTAAAAATTCACTTATCTGACATATGTTTCTATTTTGAAAAAATTTATTCCCTAACTTAGAAGCGCCATAATCTTCAAACGCACTTATTAATCTGCTTGATACATCATTTAAAGCAGATTTCATTTTTTGTATATTTTTAACTTGTTTATATTTTTGTGAAGTAAAATTAAAAAAATCAACTATTTTGTCTATAAAAGAAATAGCAGATGATTTATTTTTATTGTTAAATAATATAGTTATATAATAATAATTGATAAACACTGTTTGAGCTTTGTGTTTTTGAAAAAGCTTGTATTGAAAATAATTCAAAAAATTTTTTTTATTATAAGAATTTGTATGACTTGTATTTCTAGGTTTTTTTTTTCTAATCATATGAAAATATAGAACAACATCATCTAGTTCCATATTCTTAAACACAACATTTCTTAAGTTTTTTCTAATATCTAAATCTTCCCAATCTATAGTTTCAAAAGATATACCCTTGAGCTGAATTACTTGCAATAAACTTAAGTCTTTAGTAATTAAAGTATTTTCATCTAAATAACAAAGATAAGGAATAAAATTGGAAGCAGGAAATTCTTTACTACTTATAGATTCTTTATCCTGCTTCCTTTTAAACATCTTAAACATAATAAGAATTACCATTATAAAACATACGATTTTTACAAAAATTACATTTTTGTGCATATTTCATATAAATTTCTAAAAATTTAACTTCAGTAAATGAAACGTAATACCCAATCCCATGAAATATTGCGGAGAAAAAAATTACTTTAAAATTACTACTTTGAATAAATATAATGATTGTCATCATCATATTAAGCATTGCAAAATGTAGCGTTACTCCAAAAATCAAATTTGGTTTTGTTAATCCAAGAAAAAGTGGTTCTTGTTTAGTTACATAAGAAGCCATGCTATAACCATCCCTAAATAAAACTCTAACTAGAAGATTAATTATTATATCTAAATCATATTTTTTCAAAATTTTTAATATATGAAAATTAAAAATTTAATAAAAATGTTACTAAATTACCATAAAATGTTTAAAAAGTTCAGTTTCGCTATATATGGTCAGATATATATTTAATGCATTTAAAGAGGAAAATTTATCATCTTTATATGAAAATCTAGGATACACTATTCCACTATAAAAATAATTAAGAGTTTATAAGTTTCTTTGGCATTAGATATTTATTATTCTATATTTTGAAGTACAAAAATATGCATTATGACTTCTATTAGATTTTTGCTCATGAGGTATTGAATAAAGTTTTACTGGTATCTTATGTAAATTTGTAACATAAAGCAAAAAGTGGATTATAAAAAATAATGGAGTTATAAAAGTATAATTAATAAAAAATATTTACATAAAATAATTAAAAAATCTTGGTTCATTGCAAAAATTTCCTATATGTATTACAAAAACTAAGTGAACATATAATCTTTCTTAATTAACATAATAATAAAAACTAACGAGATCAATTTTCTATAGAAAATTAAAAATAAACAGCAAATTATAAAAATTTATCATTGGGTTTTAATGCATTATTTTCGTATAAAATAACAAAAAATTTCTAAAAAAGACTAGTTTGTAATTAATTTTATCAACCTATAATACAAAACCTTAAAAGAAAGATTTTTATCTTCCTAAGTTATTGCGTATATCATAAAAAGATACATGTATAAATAGAAAAAGAATATATCAACTACACATGCGCTACATTTTGTAATATATAAAAAATATCTTATCAGCTTGCTGATATATTGCTCAAAACATTTTTTATGATTGATAATTTTTATAATATAAAATCTAATCTATCTTTTTTCTTATAATTCTAACTCTATCTTGCTATTTAAATTGCTATGTGTTTCCTTGTTATATGGTTTTGTTTTAGCACTAACATTTATCCAATTTCGATTATTTTTGTTCAAGAAATAATTCTTTAGCACAAAATACAAAAACAAACATATCATATCTAACATAGAATTTAATGCCATTATGAAATATCAAATTCTCATCAAAATTATTTTAATAATACTTATTCATAACTAAATAATAAATTTTATGAATAAAATATAAAGCTATTATTAACTGTAAATTTTTAATAAAAAAAAAGGAACTAACATAGTTTAATTACTATAATTTCTAAAAAAAATTTTACTATTTATAAAATTGAACTTTTCATATATCATATAGTGATATTTTGAGTAAAGTAATTTTACTATGTTGTATTACAAAAAAATTATAAATTTGAAAAATTATAATAAAAAAATATTTCAAACTTTTTGCTTTGGCATATTATCCTTTTTTATATTATTAAATTACGCTTTGCTTAAAACTTTAAAAGATGGTTTTATCATTAAAGCGATAGGCGCTGAATCTGTAGGTTTCATAAAACTTTTTTTAGTTTTGCCATCAACTTTTGGTTTTGTATTGTCTTACACTTATTTATCTAATAAAATTTTTCAACATAAATTATTTAATTTATTTGCTACTATTTTTTTAATAAATTTTACTTTCTTATTTTTTTATATTCTCCCTAACTCTAATAGGTTAACTATTTCTTCAGAGTACACAGAATATTTAATAGATTTATATCCACGAGTTAAGTGGTTTATAAAAATTTTTTCTTTTTGGCAATATAGTTTACTTTTTTTATTATCCGAGCTATGGGGAGGGATAATTTATACAGTATTTTTTTGGCAACTTGCAAATAGAGTAAGTTCTGAAGAAGATGCTAAATTTGTATACCCATTCATGGCTATTTCTGGTAACTCTGCACTTATAATTTCAGATGTATTAATTAAAAATTATATAACAAGTGATTTTCAGATAATTTTTTCTATTATAATTATAACTAATATTTTCACAATATTGACTTATAATTTACTTAATATAATTTTTAAAAAAAAAATTTCTCTTCATCAAACAAAAAAACTTTTAAACCTTTCATTAAAAGAAAGTATAAAGTTCATATTTACGCATAAATATTTATGGTTAATGTTCTTTTCATTAGCTTTTTTAGGGATTATTTTAAATATGGTAGAAATTTTCTCCAAAGCAAATTTATCCAAATTATATGTATCTAGGGAAGATTACATATTATGTTTATCCAAAATACAATTTTATCAAGCAATAATATCCGCTACATTTTCACTTTTAGGTTCTATGATAGTAAGAAATGTGAAATGGAATATCTTAAATCTTATAACTCCTTATACAATAGTTATTACTAGTGCATTTTTCTTTTTTCTTATTGCATTTGGTAAATTTTTTGAAGAGTATTTTATACAATATTTTCAATTTTTTTATTTAGAAGTAGCTATTTTTTTAGGTGTATTTCAAATAATCCTAAGTAGATCATTCAGACATTCTTTTTTTGATCCTTCAAGAGAAATGCTTTATATCAAATTTAAAGACCCTGAAGTACAAACAAAAGGTAAGGCATCTATAGATATTTTAGGAGGGAAATTAGGAAAATCTGGAGTAGGAATTATTGAAACTTTACTTTTTACATTTTTTCCTTGGTATAACTTAGATAATGCTGTGATAATATTTACTATAGTTTTCTTTTTTCTAGCAATTTTTTGGCTTAAAATTACTAACATTTTATCTCGAGAATATAAAAAACTATAACTTTTAAAATCAAGAATACAAAAACTAACACTCCACAAAGTCTACCTTTAATTGCTTTATTTCTAATTTGTATTGTTTAAATTTCAAAATATTAAAATTTTCAAATTTAGTATATAAACATATTATGTATAATATATTTCAGAAATAGCAAATACTTAAAATAGAAATTTTTTTTCTTCTGTAAGATCATAAATTTTCTTCACTTTTTAGTACATTATTATGAATTATATAATAATTTATTATTTGTTTAGCAATTTTTATTTAAAATTTAAATTATTTTACATTACTATATTTATAACAAAATTCTAAGATTTTACTATATTGTGCTTAAATTTATTTTTATAAACATTTTTATAGAATGATAAAATTTAGTATTATGTTTTTGATTTTTTAAAATTTTTAATAACACATATAACAGTTTAGTATCTTCAAAAGAGCGTAATACTTTCAAGATGTTATAACGAAATCAAGTTTACAAATTTTTTAAAAATCAATTCCAGTGTATTAAATGTGAACGCTAAAACTTGATAATATCTTTTCTAAAAAAAGCTTCTCTATAGTATTTATATTCAATTCTATACAAAAATTGTATTTTAGACAGAATATTTTCTCAAATACAATAAATAATTCTATACAAAACACAGAGTTAAAATTTTGTAATTTGTAAAAAAATTACCAATCTAAAGTTCTAAAAACTATTTTGTATATTTTTTCATATAGTAAAAAATATATGTTGTTTATATATTATGAATTGAATATAAAAATCATCAAGCATTAGTAAATTGCTTTTGCCTCATATTGAAGGTTTTTCTTCGATTCAACTTAGAAAACATTTTCCTCAGCTAAAAAAAATTTCTTACAAACACCTTATTTGGAGTAGTAGTTAATTATGTTAGTACCGCAGGAAATATTTCTGTGCAAACAATCACCAGATATATCAAATGTAAAGCTAATTAATGCTTTCATCCATATCCACTAAAGAAGATGGAAATTCTTGTTGATTGTTAATTATCCTTGAATGGAAGTACATACTTATCAGGAACCAATCATTTATGTAAAATTCAAAAAATAATAATGCATGATTGTTTATGGTTCTTAGATATTTTATCTGGAGCACAGGGATATTTGTCGTATCAAAGATTATTGATAAGAGATAACCTTATATATATAGGTTATGAGATTTTATAATGTATGTTTAAAAGAAGCAAGATACAAAATTATAGTAGTCTTAATTTAAATTTTCGCAAAATAATTAAAAAGGAGATAAAATATCTATAATTCTATTTCCTAGAGAAGGTTGTTGCACATCGTTTATAACACCCTTTCCTCCGTATGAAACTCTAGCTTCAGCTATCTGATTAAAATTAATAGAATTAGAACTAGAAATATCGCTTGCTCTTATTATACCAGAAATTTTTATTTGCCTTAATTCATAATTCACTCTAATTTCTTGATGTCCCTTTATTAATAAACCTCCATTAGGTAGCACTTTCACTACAGTAGCAGCTACTTCAGTACTAATGTCTTCAGATCTAGATATTGAACCATCACCAGTATGGTTTTTTGAAGATTTACCATTAACTAAAGCATCTGATTTTATTTTACCTTTAGAAGAAGAATCTATAAAATTTTCTAATCCAAAAAAATTTTTGATTCCCATGCTTCTATTGCCATCTTTTTTTGTTGAAGTTTTGTTGGTTAAATCGGCACTATCATCTATAGAAATAATAATTCTAATTAAATCTCCTACACTCCAAGGTCTATTGTCTTTGAAAAATTGCGAAGAATTACTATACCAAAAAGAATTAGTGTAAGAAACATGATATTCTTTACGCCACTTAGTGTCAGATTTATCAGAGGGTGGAATATATAAATTTATTGTAGATAAATCAGGAGCTTTATCAATTCTTTGTAGCCTTTCTATACTATCGCTACAAGATGTTAGTAAAATTATTAGTAATGGTAATATGTAATGCTTCAAAATAAAATTCATTTAAAATTGAACAATTTTATTATAAAAAACTAATCTACTAAAATGGTTTTATTATTTAATATTTTGCCATATAAAGTACTAGAAGAAGAAGTATTTTGAACTTTTATATAATCTCCAAGAGCACCAGAAGAAAGAGCTAAAGCTTTCATTTTTAAATTTAGAGATGCATGATGATAGATAACATATACAATATCATTCATATTAATTAGAAAAGCTTCTGCTAAATCTGAAGGTTTAATAATTTTATTTTTACTTATGTTTTTTTTTAGTCTCATATTAACAATATTATTGCTCTTATTACTTTTTAAAAATTCATTACCCACTCTGGAGATTTTTATATGAGCTGTTTTAAAATCACTTGAAGATAGAACATGTCCAACTCTTAAGAATTTATCACTAATAATAATATCTAACCATCCGTCGTAATATATATTTAAAAATTTTATGTTATTGTCACTTAAAAAAATTTTTAGTTTAGCAGTTCTATTATTTTCATCTAAATCTAAAAGTTCTATATGAGTTATATTTTCGTGATAAAAATCTAATTTATTTTTAGGATAAGAAATTTCTAATTCTTGTAAATTATAAGTAGAATTTTGATATATTAAATCTTTTATTTTGAATTCTAAATTTTCTAAAGCAAATAAACTATCTGTATAATACGAAAGTATTATACAAGAAAAAAAGATAAAATTTTTCATCATTCTTTTCATTCTAAGTTTTAATGTTGTTTGTTTCTTTAGCAATGTCATCAAACACCTTTATGACCCGAGTATTTGCTTCATAACCTCTTTGTAGTTGCATCAGGACTATCAATTCTTGAAATATTTCTATATTAGAGGATTCAAGATAACCTTGTTTTATTTTATATAGATTATTTGTAAGTAATACTTCATCTCCAGAAGCTTCATTAGCTAAAAATACTCCCCCTTCTAGAGATTCTAAACCATCTAAATTATTAAAAGTAAATAACTCTATTGTACCCAAATCTTCTATCTCACCATTTTCAAAATTTTTTACTTGAACTTTGCCGTCTTCTGTAATAGAAATATTCTCCAAAGCTGTTGCTTCTGGAATTGCAATATTAGAGCTTAAAACTCTTCCTTTAGAGTCTACTAAAAGTCTCGTTTCACCATCTATCTTAAAAGATCCATTTCTAGTATATCCTCTTTGTGCCTCTGGTAAATTAATAGCTATAAATCCAGGACCTCCTATAAAGACATCTAATGTTCTATTTGTTTGTTTCATATCTCCAATAGAATGATCAGTTAAAATAGCAGAAATTTTACTTCCAGATCCAGAATAAATTCCTGTTGGTTTAGCGAATAATTCTTCATTTTCTCTAACACCTGCAGATTGTAAAGTTTGATAAAATAAATCTGTTGTAATTGGGGTTCTTTTTTTATAACTAATACTTTCTACATTAGCAATATTGTGAGCAACATGCTCAACTTGAAATTGGGTTGATTGTAAAGCTGTAGCAGCTATGCTTAAAGCGTTAAAAGACATAAAATTTCCTCACAATTCATAGTTTATTTTATAGCAAATTTAGTTATAGTATTATTCATTAATTTATTAACATCAGAAATTATGTTGTTAGACATGTTATGTTCTCTTTGTATATTACTTAAATGAATCATTGCATGAAAATTACTGACGTTAGATTTTCTATATCCTCCTACAAAAAGTTTATATTGTTCAACGTTGATAGGGTCTTCACTTGCAATATATAAATTCCCTCCAGTTTTTAGTAATTTTGTATCTGAAGAGAACCCTACAACAGATAATCGAGCAATATTTTCTCCATTTACAAATATGTTTCCATCTTCTGCAATTTTAAGCGTTACATAATTACCTATTTCTATAGGATTATCATTATTATCTAAGTAATGATAACCATCATGATTTACTAAAATAGATTGATTATTTAGAATCATTCTTCCATCAACACTATATTTAATACCATCATTACCTATCAATTTAAAATAATAATCTCCTATTAAAGCTACATCTAAATTGTTATTCGTCACTTCTATTTCTCCATGTTCTATTTTAGAAAATTGCTTTAAGATTTTTGGAAAATGTACATTTAGAATATTTTTACTTTGTTTTGTACCTATAATAAAATGATCTTCTCTGTATCCAGGAGAAAATAAATTAGATAAGTTATTAGATGTTTGATCTAACTCTGTTTGTTTTAATATTTGATTTGCAACAGACAAGTAAAAACTATTATTTGCAATAATATCATTATTATTAATACAATTCATATAGATAAAATATATCAAACAGAAGAATATTTTTAATAGAGAGTAATTCAAAGTTATTTGAAATTTTATCATTGAGTAATAATACAGATGTTATATAATTTTGTAGTATTGCGGTATTTTATCATATGATATTAAAAATTATAAAATTTGATATTGTGTTATAGGTATTTTTCATTAATCTTGTTGCATAAAAATGCCATTTATTTTTTTGCCTTGTTCAATAGCAGATGATAACATGCATTAGGAGATGATAACATGCATGAGGTTATAAAATATAAGAGGATCAATTATATAAATTATTTAAAGGTATAAAATGAATTTTTTTTTGATTTTGCAATGTATTATATGTGTGCTTTTAGTTCTGATGATTATTTTGCAGAAAAGCTCTAGTGATAGTATTACAGGAATAAATTCTGAATTTAGTAGTAATAATTTTATGAGTGGCAATTCAATGAATAATCTTACACAAAAAATTATTTTAGGTTTAATAATAGCTTTTTTAATTACCTCTTTAGTTTTAGCGAATTTATCTACAAAAAGAAATAAATCTATAAAAAGTAAAATACTTTTACAAGAGAAGCAATCGAAAGAAATAGAGATAAAAAAGTGATAATATAATATTGTTAAATAAAAAATGCTTCATTAAATATACAAGCTATTTTATTTCCTGCTCTTAAAGTCAGTTTAGGAAAGACTCGTTCTATAATAATATATTTTTTATTATTAGGATCTATTTTAACGTTTACTATAGACTCATTTTGTTCTTGATCAACAGAGAATACTGCAGGAATTTCGCTATTTCTAGATCTAAATTGAAGATATGTAAAATCTCCATCATCAAAAATTTTAATAGGAGATATTTCTTCATCTCCACTAATACTATAAAAAAAATTCAACTCTTCTGGAGTATCTAAACTTACACTTAGATTGTTACGTTCACTTTGTGTACTAGTTTCTAGATTTTGTGCATCTGAATATAGAAATTTTAATACAAATGTAATATTTGGATCTCTTATATCAATAGTATTTTCTGCAAATAATTCAAAAATATATCTTCTTTTATTAGTAATTAATGTCATGTTAGTTGTTGCATAATCTTCTATAGGTTTTATAAAAACCAAATTTCCAGAAGGAACAATTTGCCAAGATGTTGTATCTCCCATAGAAACACTTAACACTTCTTCTGATTTTTCTAATTCAATTGTTGATTGATAATTATAATAACCTACAAAGCTAAAAATTGCATTTGGCTGATAATTAATCACTTTAATTCTTTTATCTGTAGATAAAGATCTGGGTTCTATCACTGCTTGTAAGTATTGAAAATGCATCATAGAAATAATGATTAATAAAAATTTTTTTTTCATTTTGATTCTTTTATTGATTAATAAATATCTGCTTTTAGTAGTTTTCTACTATATTCTATAACTTTAAAATTAATTTTATTACTCTCATAGTGATTTTTTAATAAAGAAAAATCTGAATCAAATTTTAATTGTATTTCGTAAATTAATTTTTCTGCTAGCTCTTGATTTCTATTAAAAGTTTGTGTTTCAATATAAGCTCTTACTTTGTTATCAGAAAGATTTTCTAAATTCAAAATATTTACTTTTTTTACATAATAATGAGCATATCTAAGAACTGGAGATTCAGAGTTTGAATTGCTGATATAGTGTAAAAAATTTTGCGTAACACTTTCTGAAGAATTATTCAAAATAAAATTTATTTGCTTTTTAACTTGGTTTATTGAAAAAAATTCTACTTTTTCTATATAATTTTTTACTAAAAGATTAAAAAAGGAATTTTCAATATCTTTATTTGTAGAGATATGAAAAAATTTTATATTTTTGTAATCGAATTTATTGCTTTCTAGAAAAATTCTGTATGATTTTGCAAGAGGAAATAAAGAAACTACATTACCAAAAATTACTAAAAAAAAACATAATCCTAAAATATTGAGTAATATTAATATAGAAATTTCATTTAAGGGTATTATGTATTTTCTAAAATACCAGATATGAGGATTATTTTTCCAATAGTTATATTCTTGAATTTTGGATTTGGTATTTTCAGATTCCATTTATATAATATAAATGATTAGTAAAAATTAATTGTGTAACCAATTATTAAAAAATAATACTCTATTTCTTATTACATAATAGCATTAACACTATATTTTTCACATAAAACTATCTGTTCATAAAGTCTTGAAATTAATAAACAATTGATTATTGTTGCAATTATATTTATAATTCAAAAAATTATATAAGCATTACATAATCAAAATACTTAAAGGGAAAGAATTGTAGATTTTTTTGACTTTAAAAAAATATTTTGTTATTTTGTTTACTGATGTGTATATTAAAAAATTGAATTACTTAAATATAAAAAAGATTTAAATGACTAAATAAACAATATTTCAATTTAAAATTTAGTCAGTATGTTTCAGTGTGTATGATTTAATTGAAACTTTTTTACGTCATCTTTAATAGTTAATAATAATAGCAAATATTCAACTTAAATTTAATTTGGATATTTTTTGATCTTCTTTGATTGAGGGAATAATTATATGTCTTTGTGGAAAAAAGTATTAATAGGATTTTTTTTAGGAATTGTCTGTGGTAAATATTTGCCACAATATTCTATAGAAACAAAATTTATAGGAGATATTTTTTTAAGGCTTATAAATATGGTGATTATGCCTTTAATATTTTTTTCACTTGTATCTGGAATAACAAGCATAAGAAGTTCTGAAGAATTAGGAAGAGTAGGGGTTAAATCTATTTCTGCATATCTTTGCACTACAATTTTTGCAGCATGCTTTGGACTTATAATGGGTTTTATAATTAAACCAGGAGTGGGAATAGGTGAAATAAATTTTAATTTAGGGGAAATGAATTTTCATAACGATTATAACAAAAATCTTAATTTAACGGATTCAGAATTTTCTTTTAGAAAATTTTTAACAAATATAATCCCTGATAACATAGTAAATGCTTTTGGAAATAAAAATATATTACAAGTTGTTTTTTTTTCTATTTTTACAGGTGTGATGATTAACAGTTTAGGTAAGAAATTAAAACCTATATCTGATGGTATACATTTGATGTTTCAAATAGTTGTCAAGATGATCACTAAAATTATTACTTTATCTCCTTATGCAGCATTTGCGCTTACTGCGTGGTTAGTAGCAATATATGGAGTAAATGTCCTTTTTAGTTTATCTAAACTATGTATAGCTATAAGCATTGCAATGTTTTGTCAATACATAATATTTGGGCTTTTGATATTAATATTTTGTAAAATTTCTCCTATACCTTTTTATAAAAAAAGTTTAGAGTATCAGTTAATAGCTCTTGCAACAAGTAGCAGCAAAGCAACATTAGCTACTACTATGGAAGTATGTAAAAATAAATTAGGTATCTCAGAATCTAGTACTTCTTTTGTATTGCCAATAGGCGCATCCATTAATATGGATGGTTTTGCCATTAATCTTGGATTAACAACAATATTTTTTGCTCAAATGTATAACTTAGACTTAACATGGGCAGATTATTTTACTATCATATTAATGACTACAGTTGGATCAATAGGAGGAGCAGGTCTTCCTGGGGCTTCTCTCATAATATTACCTTTGGTATTATATTCTGTCAATTTGCCTCCTGAAGGAGTTGCTATTATAGCTGGTATAGATAGAATAATGGATACTTTAAGAACTATAATTAATATCACAGGCGATGCTACCATTACACTTATTGTAGACCATAGTGAAAAAAAGCTAAACACTAAGATTTATTACTCGAAAATTTAATTTGCGCAAAAATTATATTAAAAATATTTAAAATATTATCTTATATCTAAAAAATTAAATGCATTTTATGAATTTGTGATATGGTTTCGCTGTAATGCTCTTATCTCAATTCACTGAATGAGTAAGACATCTCTAGAGAAAAATTTAAGCCCAATTATAATCTCTTTCATATTGCAAGTCCTGAATTTATGTATATATTGTTTTGTAATGCAACTAGAATTTTTTCCTTTTCTATTATCTAACACAAATGCTTTAATACAAAAATTTATTGTATTTATTAACTTTTAGTATTGAATATTATTTTGTGTAAATTTTTAAATATAGAAAAAACATTCCATTAGAAAAATTTAAAAGTCTACCAAAAAAAAATATATGTACAAGAAGCTATTGATAGAAATAATTGAAAATTTATTGCTTTAGAAACTGATGTTTAGCATATAGATTGTTTTTTATCTGCTACTACTAAAGATTATTTTACAAGAATAATTAAGATTCTCAAAGGCTTCTCTCTATACAACTTAGAAAACATTTTCCTCAATTAAAAAAAATTTCTTGCAAATATGATTATTTGTACTAGCAGCTATTATGTAGGTGGTGTAGTAAATAATTTATGCATAAATAATTAACTAGATTACCTAAATGAGTGAAAAGTTAATTAGGTCTCTTATCACTACGCGGTGAAGAAGATAAAAAATTCTTCTTTGGTTTTTAAGTTTATTAATTAAATAACACACAAATAAATTATATTTAGCTATCATAGATTTTAATACCTGTTTCACTATATAATAAAGTACAAAAACTGAAAAATAATTTATTTTATTACGCTTTATAATTTAGAACCTAATTTTTACTTCTTTTTATAGAATTGCTTTATTCTTAATTTTATAAGGTAATTTTCCTTTATTTTAATGAAATTAGGCATTTTTATGCTTCTTCAAGCTAATTAATAAAAATTAAAATACAAGATTTTTAAATTTCTAAAGCATTATTTATTACAGTTGAGGTTGATCAACTGTTATTTAAATTCATATGAATAGATTCTGAGTGGTATTTTTACTGTAATATTTCTTCCTATTTTTTAAGATGAAAGAATATCTTACAAGCATTTTCTTTATTAAAATTCAAATTTATATAGCAAGTTGAATCAAATTAGATAGGCTTCACAAGGATTGTCGATAAAAAAATAGTGACTACTTATTCGAATTATTTTTTTTTAACTTGTCCAGTTCTTCTTTTAAATTTAAAAATTGACTTTTAAGATTATTAAAGTCTCTTTGTGATACAAATTTCTCACTAAAAATTTTTTGTTCTATAAAATCTTTAGTATTCTCCCTGAATTTTGTAGAAGCTTGCTTTAAAATAATAGCAGTTCCGCTCATTATTTTTAAAATATTATGTAACATGAAATTAATTAAAAATTCAAAATTAACAATGATCTATAACAAAATTATATCCTAATTTAAGTCAAATAAACAATCAATAAAAAAAAATAAATTATTTATATGAAAAATTTACATTTAGTAGATCAATTAAATAAAATAAAATTAAAAATCAAAGAAATAGAATATTTTTCTATTTTTGGAGAAGTGTTGTCTATTAAGTCTAATAAAATTGAAGCTTTAGGAGTTAGATCTTATCTTTCTATTGGGTCTAGATGTGAGCTTGTAGATTCTATAAATAACTTGTCTGTTTTACTTGAAGTAATAGGGTTTGAAAAAGAAAAAATTATACTAATATCACTAGAAAATTTAGATGGTGTTAGTTTAAAGCATCCTAAAATTAGAATTAGTAAAAAATATAATAATAGCAATTATATATACCCAGATATTAGTTGGCTTGGTAGAGTAATAAATGGCTTTGGAGAAGCGTTACAAGGGCCCGAGCTCATTAAAGGAAATATACCTTATAAAATTAAGGCTACACCCCCTAATTCTATGAAAAGAAATAAATTAGGTCCAAAGTTAGAAACCGGAATAAAAGCAATAGATTGCTTTGTTAATTGTTGTATTGGACAAAAATTGGGTATTTTAGCACCTAGTGGAACAGGAAAATCTGTTTTAATATCTATGCTAGCTAAATATTCTCAAACAAATGTTAAAGTAATAGGATTAATAGGAGAAAGAAGTAAAGAAGTAAAAGAATTCATTGATCAATATTTAGGATCAAATGGTATGAATAATACAATTATTATTGTTGCTACTTCAGACCAATCAGCACTAATGAAAATAAATGCTACTTACTTAACTATAGCTATATCAGAGTATTTTAGAGATATGGGAAATGAAGTATTGTGTATAATAGATTCTATTACAAGATTTGCAATGGCGCAAAGAGAGGTAGGACTTACTTTAGGTGAATATCCTACATCTGGTGGTTATACTGCTTCAGTATTTAATAATATTCCTAAAATTCTTGAAAGAACTGGACCAGGGGAAAATAAATTTTCAATTACAGCTTTCTTTACAGTGTTGGAAGAAGAAGAAAATGATGTTATAGGTGAAATTTTAAAATCCTTTCTTGATGGACATATTATATTAGATAGAAAAATTTCTCAAAGATTTAGATTTCCTGCAATAGATATAATGAAAAGTGTTTCAAGGTCTATGCCTGCTTGTAATTCACAAGAAGAAAATGATCTAATTGCATTAGCAAAAAAATTTCTTTCTAAATACTATGAAGTTGAAGAATTATTAAATTTAGGAATTTATCAAAAAAACTCTAATCCTGCAATTGATGATGCAGTGAAGTATTATTTGATAATAGAAAAATTTTTATCACAACCAATAGAAGAAAAATACAGTTTGCAAGAATCTTTTGATGCATTAAAAGAAGCACTAGAAAAAAGATGAAATTTCTCTTTATAAAAAAAATTATAAAATTAAAAAAAATTGATATTGCAAAACTTATCGAAGAATATCAAAATTTCAAGTTGAAAATTATGCAATTACAAAATACTAAAAATGTTTTAAAAAATGATTTTGAATCTGAAAAAACTACTAAAGATAGCATTTTTACTTATCAAGAATATTTTTTAAAAAATATCACTTATAGAAGAGAAATTAACAAAAAGATACTTAATCTTGAAAATCAAGCTATTTTATTAAAAGAAGAAATATTATCTCATTTTTTTAATATCAAAAAATTTGAAAAGCTTCTCTCAATAAAACAAGAACAAAGAACTAGAAATAAAAAATTACTTATTTCTAAAAATGATAAACAGGTACAAAATTTGATAAATAATCACAAATTATAACTATGTATTTTGATTAATTTTTTTGAATTATTAAAGCCTTAGCAATTGCAAAATTTTCTAAGGCTTTAATATATAATTTGTAGTCAAAATGACTTGATACATTAACATCCTTCTCCTAATAGATTATCTGGTGCAATAAATTCTACTAAATCTCCAGCACCAAAAATTACAGCAACAGCTGCAGCTGTTGTTGCTGCTAACCCCCAATTTATTTTTCCTAAAAACAATCCTATTCCTACTGCAAAAATAGCAAGTGTTGCTATTCCACGCGCTATTTGTCCAGATACCAAGTTCACTACATTACACAATGTATCACCTATCACATCTTTTTCAGTTTGTGTAGCAAAAATTTTTGAAACAAAAAATAAATGATAAATTATATAAACAATAAGTGTATATTTTGTAATTTTGATCATATTATATAGTAGAAGTTCTTTATCCATATTTTTAACCTATGAATTATTAATTAATAAATTATTTGATTAATTTATTTAAAATGCATTTAATAAAACATTACATTTTTTTTATTAATTTCTCAATTTATATTATACGAGATAAAAATTTTAAGTTATTTTTGTGTTTTTTTAGTGACAGTATTTAAATTGACTTTTGGTATTTTGTTTTGCCAAATATTTTTAAATGTTCTTTGTCCAAAATAGAAACTTATGATACTGGCAAAAATTGCTTGATCTTCTAAATTCCAAAGATTTTCTAATGCATCTAAAAAGTTAATATGAGAAGAAAAATATTTATACTGTATATATTTGATAGAACAATATGATATAAAGAAACAATAGGCTATGATAGGCCTTACTGAGCTATTTAAATTTTCAATCCAAGATGTTTGTGGAATAAATTGAGAATATAAGTTTAAATTTTCTAAAAATTCTAATATATCTTTTTGTGAATTTATTATATTGATATTATTTTCTTCTTTAAGTTTAAATTTTAATTCTAAAATTTTTAACTCATGTTTTTTATCTTGTATATCTTTTAGATATTTAATCAAAGAAGGAATAATTGAACTTAAAAAACCAATTATAGATGCAAATATTGTAATCATTTTAGATTTTATTTTAGGTTGAATTTAAATAGTATCAGTAGTTAATAATCACTTATTATTTGATTAATTTTTCTAATCTAGTTACTACATATAGTTTTGATAATTTAATTTTAATGGATATTATTTTTAAATAATAAGTTATATTCAAATATTTTACTCCTAATATTTTAGAGGGAAATATTTGATTGATATATTCTATATTAAGTATAATAGTGATTATTTTTGCTTCTTTTGATAATTCTTTGATAATATTGTAACCTACATTATAAGCTTCAAATTTTTCTAAAATAATTGGTAATTTTATGTGTAGAGAATTTTTTATATAAGGTTGAGCGGTATTTTGTAAATTTAAATACATATGTTTAGTATTCAGAGAGCAATCTAGAAAATGTAAATTAACTGAATTGTATAACCTGTTATTTTGATTATGAACAACAGTAAAAAAACCATTATTAGAATTTTTTAATAAATTTTGTATACTTATACTCAAATGTTTTGTTTCAGGATGATTAATTTTAAAGGATATTTTTTTTTGATATATAAATGATTCAAAATCATATGTTAATTTTAAAAGATTTAATGCCCCTAAGCCTGAAATATTTTGACAAAAAGTTATAGACACTGGAATATTAAATGATTCAGAAAATTCTAAAATTTGTTCTTCTATATTAACTTTTGAAGAAATTTCTCTTATTATATTGCTTAAAGTGAGAGAACTTTTATTAATTATCATTTTTTCTGAATTCCAAATATTTGGAATTCTTTTTACATGGAAATACAAATTTGGTATTTTGTTTTTAAATTCTGATATAGGGAAATCTTTGAAAACAATATAAGCTAGACCTCTAAATGCTGGAGCTATTTTTTCTACAGATTGTATTAAAGGATCTGGATTTTGATCTTCTGTACCTTTATATATATTAAAAGAGAAATTATTCTGATCTAGAATTGTGTTATTATAATATAGTATATTTTTTATTTCTGATATTTCTCCTTCACAAATTGCCATAGCAAAAGAAATCTGGTAATTTTTTTGGATTGAATTTTTTTGATAGTTGGGCACAAGTTTAGTTTTAGTTTGATCTATCCAAATAATTTTACCAGGTAAAATATTTTCTCCAAAGACTAATTCTATAGGTGAACCATATTTTGCAGTGTAGATATTGATAGATTTAGGTTGTTCTGTATAAAATGTTTGATTTTCTAAATATTCTAAAATAGAAACTGTACTGTTTAAGTAATCTTCATTAAGTACTCGTAAAGAGTAGGATGATATATTTTCTAATAAAGCATTATAAGGAAGTAAATTTTCTAAATGAAAAAAATTATCTAAATTATGTGTTAAAGATTTTTGTTTATCAAAAAAACTAAAAATAGTTTTTATTTTACTAATAAAGAAATTTTGCATTAAATATGTTCGTTTTTGATTTTCATAAAACATTATTTGATATATATATCAAATAATGTTTTTTAGACTAAGAAACATGTAGGATTTAAGTGATTTGACATTTTTATACGTTTAATTTATTCTGGAATTTTTATATATTTGGGTCTATAGCTCAGTTGGTTAGAGCGCACCGCTCATAACGGTAAGGTCGCAGGTTCAAGTCCTGCTAGACCCACACTAGCAAATAGTGTACAACTGATATTTTTAGTTTTCAGCATTAATTAGAATTTACATTATTTACATTGTGTATATTTATTTGTAATTTTTAGTATTAACTAGAATTTGCATTGAATATAAGGTGATTTTTTAATTATATTTGATATTATACCATTTAAATAATTTTGTATTAATGTATCATTTAAGTGTTATAATTGTTAATCATTAATAAGTTTTAAAAATTAGTTAGATATGAGTAAAATAAGGAAGTTTTTTAATACTATGCTTGAGAGTTTATCATCTGAGATTGCTATAGATTTAGGCACTGCAAATGTTTTGGTTTACATGAAGAATCATGGTGTAATTTTAAATGAACCCTCAGTTATTGCTATGATGTATGATAAGGGTACTATGAAGCCTTATGCATTTGGCCATAATGCAAAAATGATGTTAGGAAGAACTCCTAGTAATATAAAAGTAATAAGACCTCTTAAAGATGGAGTAATAGCAGATTTTAAAGCATCTGAAGAAATGCTTAGATATTTTATCAAAAAAGCAAGTAGAAATAAGTTATTATTAAGAAATTCTAAGATAATAGTCTGTGTTCCTTCCTGTTCAACTCCTGTTGAAAGAAGAGCAATTCAAGAAGCAGCTGAAAACTCAGGTTCAAATGATGTGTTTTTAATAGAAGAACCAATGGCTGCAGCTATTGGTTCTGGATTACCAGTAACAGAACCTGTAGGGTCTATGATAGTAGATCTAGGAGGTGGTACTACAGAGGTTGCAGTATTATCTTTAGGGGGGGTAGTTTATTCTAGTTCTGTAAGAATAGGCGGAGATAAAATGGATGATGCAATTATATCTTATATTAGGAGGCATTTTAATTTATTTATAGGATATCAAACAGCAGAAAATATTAAAAAATCTATAGGATCTGCTTATGTAAATGATGAATCTTCTATAAAAAAGCTTACTATAAGAGGTAGAGACTTAGTATTAGGTATTCCTAAAGAAATAGAATTGTCTGAAAAACAAATAGCAGAAAGTTTAAAAGATTCTATTAATCAGATAATAGAAGCAATAAAAATTGCTTTAGAAGCTGTTCCACCAGAACTTGCATCAGACATAGTATCTAGGGGTATTTTTATGACTGGAGGTGGTTCTATGATTTCTAATTTAGATTATGTTATTGGAAATGCTGTAAGATTGCCTGTAGTTTTATCAAAAAATCCACTCGAAAGTGTTGCGCTTGGAACTGGAAAAGTGTTAGACAATTTTCATTCTTTATCCAAAGTACTTTTTAAACAAGAGTAATTACTGATGAATATATATAATTATAATGGCACAATAAATAAATTAACGTTGTGTGAAGGAAGATAATAATAATTATTATTACTATAAAGGAATTGTTATATTTACATGAAACTTTGGCGCGTTGGAAGTTACTTTATTGTCGGTATAGTAATTTTTATTATATCTTTTAGATTTTTCCCTAGTGCTAAACTGTTTTGTGAAAATATTTCACTTTATGTAGCAAGTAGAAGCTTAATTTGTATCAATTTTGTAATTTCGCCTATAAATAGCATTATAAACAATATCAAATCTAATTCTATATTAAAAAATGAAAATCAAAATTTAAGACGCGATTTATCATCATATCAAGCAATTCAAGAACAAAATTCACTATTAAATCAGGAAAATCAAAATTTAAAAGAAGAGCTAAAATATCAAAAATCTCAAAATAAAAAATTTATTACTGCAAAAGTAATAAGCACAAATAATAATACATTTAATCATTATTTAATTATTGATAAAGGAAGTAAGGATGGTATAAAAATTGATAATATAGTTTTTTCTAGAAATTATGTAATTGGAAAAGTAAAAAATACTACTTCAAATTATTCTTTAATAACTTTAATTACAGATCCTAAATCTCAAATCGCTGTTACATCTGTAGATTCTAAAGAAAAAGCTCTCATAGCAAATGTTAATGGTCAAATGCAATTAAAATATTTAAAAAAAGATCATAAATTAAAATTGAATGAAGAAATTACTACTTCTAATTTTAGTAAATTATATTACACTAATTTACCTATAGGTTTTATTTCAAAAATTTCTAATAATCTTATTATAGTTAATTTATATGCAAATTTTCAAAAAATAGATTTTGTCTCTATAGAATTAATAAATGAAGATATGTTTAAACAAATAATGAGTTTAAGTAAATAAAAATAGCGCAAACATTGTGTTGTTTCTTTCATTAATATTAAAAATATAGCTGTGAGAGAGAGTAAATGATAGATTTTTAATGATTTTATAGATTTTATCCATCTTTTTTACATCATTGGGATTACTATCAAAAATAAGATACTTATCTTAATAGAAAATTATAAATTTTTTTAAAAATGCTGAAATTGTTATTATCTATTAAAGATGATGTAAGAAAGTTTCAATTCAATCATACACACTAATAAGTAATGACTATTATAGTGATAAAATAGTAAATTGTTATAAATAAAAAATTCCTAAATAGACTACTAGAGCAAAATTCTGATATATCAATATTAGAAGTATCTAATACAGGAAAATTTTTTATTACAAGATGAATTTATGATTAAAAATTTATAGTTGTATATTATGATTAAAATTTTTTTAAATAATTATTAAAGTTAAAAATCTATATATTACAAAATTGTACAAAATTTATTTATTCAAAATAAAAAGTTCTTTAGATTATTAATTATTTACACTAAATTTTAGTTCTAAAATATTTTATTACTGTCAAATAGTCCAAAAAATCAACACATTAAAGTTTATATAAAAAATACTTTTATAAAATATCAAAAATTTTCAATTTGTATATAAAGTTTTTAATGACCATTATTTAGAACCTCTTTTATATTTTTATCAAAAAATACCCTTGCATTAGCAGCTGAAAATTTCCTTATTTATAGGGAAGATGAAGTCTAATATAGAGTTCTCTTTTGTTTTTGGAATATTATAGATAAGGATAATGGAAAGTGATAAAAATTTTTTATGTAAACAATATAGATATATGAAAGATGCTGGTATAAATGTAGCAAAGAATATATTATCAGCTGTGAATTTAGCAATGTTAGTTTGTGAGGTGAATTGAATAAATCTGCAGCAAAAAAAAAACCGCAAATTCATTAAAGAATGTATATAAGATGAATTTAATTGTGTTTATCTGTGGTGCAAATTGAATAGTGAATCTACAAAAGAAACCTGAAAAAATTTGTAAAAATTCTCTCTCTAGCTATAAATAATCCCCTCACTTTAGTGCGTGAAGGATATTAATTAATAATCTTTTGTCACTATTAGTAATACAACTCTAAAGGAAAAAAATTATATTGCAGTGATATTTGGAATGTTATACAAAATGTTATTTATTTGATATTGATAAAAAATCTTTTTTAGAAGTTTCTTTATTTTGATAATGAAATTAATTATATTTGAGCTTTATAATATAGTCTTAAAAAAATATACAAATAATAACTTTCAATTATTATTGAAAGTTAGATGATGTATTTGTATGTCATTTTATTTCATTTGAAGAAAGATTATTTAACATTATAGATAAAATTTGATCTTTAGATATTTTTTCTCCATTATTCATTTTTAAGAATAATTCTGAGTTAAATCTTTCTAAAGATACGGCTTGAGAGTTTTTAACTGTTTCTCCCTTAGCATCATGGTATAAAACATCTTTATTAAGCATTTGTAACAAAGAATATACTTCACCTTGCTGTAAGATTTTTCTTCCTTCTAATATTAGATCAAACATTTCAGAATTAACCTTATGTATTTCTTGCGTGATTTGATTGGGATCTATATTAGAATTTTCATTAAAAGGATCTTGATTTTTTAATGCTAAATACATATTTTTTGTTAAATAATTCATAAATTCTTTTTTTTCTTTCACATGAGAACTAATATCATTTAACATCTGTTGATCAGATACATTAAATAGTTTTAGTGTATCTTTGTTATCTGTTATTTGACTGAAAAGAGGTTCATTAAAATTTGTAGATAATTTATTAAATTGTTGTGTAGTATTGATGTTACTAAAAAATTCCATAATTTTTAATTTTCTTCTTTTATTTCACAATTAATAATTGATTTTTCTGATTTGTTAGAATAAAAATTCTTTATTAAAGAAACTATTTTTGGTTCTTTGCTGTATATTTTTAATTTTTTGTGAGATTCAAGTATTTCAAAATTTATTTGAACTATTCCCCAAGAAGTTCCTACTAAGTTAATTTGCATTTTCTCTAAATGAGTTTTTGATATATTTTCATTTAAATAGTTAGAAATTTTTTTGATCTGTTCATGTAATTTTGTTTGTAAATCTTCTTTTGAATTAAATTCTATTTCTAATGATTGTTGAGAAGTAGGGTGATAATTTTTTATTTGTTCTTGATTATAAGTTAGCATATTTATTTTAGGCATTTCTTCTTGTAAATTATTGTTATCATCTACAGAATTGATTTTTAGGTTTTGTACAAAAATCGTGAAATTGACTTCAGTATTGGTGTTATTGACAAATATGTGCTGTTTTATAAGCATTGTTGCTTCTGCTCCAATACAATTTTTTTTATTTAATTGAAGATTATTAGGTAATATCTTGTTTAAATTATGGTTTAAATATGTTTTTTCATCAAGATTTAATCTTAAATTTTTATTTAAAATCATTTCATTAAAATCTTTATGTTGAGCACTAAATTTTGCCTTTCGTGAATTAATTAAATTTGGTAAGATTTTTGATTCAAGGGTTTTTATACTATCTTTAGTAAGATCTATAAGAGACAAAGAATTAATAGTTTGTTTTTTATTATTATTAATACCATTATTTACTATTAAATTTTCTACTTTTGCATTATTGAATTCAGACCTAAGAAGAATATTATTCTGTTGTTCTTTTATAATTTCTGTTTTCTCTATAGGTAAAACTGAATTCAAAGTGTTGTGTTGTATGTTTAGAATGCTTTGTGTATATGTTTTGTCTGATAGTAAATTTTCTTGTATTAATGCTGTAGCTTTCTTTGAAAGCACAACAGATTTTTCTGTTAAGCCTAAGTTAGATACAGAATTTTTTTCTGGATCTGAATTTTCTTTTGGTAACAATATTGTATAATATTCTATTATCTCTGCATTAGAAACAAAGTCTTTTTGTAGTTCTGAATTCGTTAATTCTTCTTGTATTTCTTGATTTATTGATTCTTTTTGTAATTCTGGATTAGTTTTTTGTGATAGAATTTGATATTCTTGAGAAATCAAACCTTGAAAATAAAAATCATTTGGAATGAATTTTTCACTATTTTTTATAGAAGCACTATTATTGTGTAAAGAAATTTCATTACTTTTTAAATCTGATTTAATCACAATAATCAAATAATCAATTTAGTTTTTTTATTATTATTTAACAAATAATTAGCATATTAATTTTTAATATACAATATAATTGATTAAATATTAGTAAAATTTTTTCCTACTTTTGCAAGAGCAAAAAATTTCACTTCTTTTACTTTATGCTTTTTAAGCAATAAAGATGCACATAAATTTGCTGTTACACCTGTTGTATATACATCATCTATTAATAATATTACTTTATTTTTTAATGAATACTTTGAATTGATTGTAATAGAATTTTTTATATTTATTAATCTTTGTTTTTTAGTTAAATATGTCTGAGATTGAGTATTTTTAGTTTTTATTAATGCATTTACAACAAATTTTTTATGGGAAAGTTTTTTAGATATTTCTTTTGCAAGAATTTCTGGAGGGTTATATTTTCTATATAATCT
Source organism: uncultured Rickettsia sp. (assembly GCA_964554285.1). Lineage (GTDB taxonomy): Bacteria > Pseudomonadota > Alphaproteobacteria > Rickettsiales > Rickettsiaceae > JADHZC01. The sequence goes on along the minus strand of CAZKNN010000002.1, from coordinate 2,424 downwards.
TTTGATCCAATGCATAGGTACAGGGACTATAGCATCTATATCATAGAATTCTTTTTTATATCTATTTAAAAATAAATTTGCAAAAATTTCAGCAAGATTTGTATTGTCATAGTATTTGAACTTGTGAATCAGTTTAGATATATTTTGATCAAAATCAAATAAAAATCTTAATCTCTGCATTTGGGGAGGGTTTTTTACGCAATGAGCACATATATATTCTATATCAGGTGCAATTAAAATTTTGCTTCCACATATTTTGCAGTAAAAATTGCTTATGAAAGATATTTTTTTCCAACATTTGATACAGAAACTTCCATTTGATGCCAGTAATATATTACATATAATACACCTATCAGGAAATAATAATAATAAGAAGTTTTTAAATAATTTAAAAAATATATTTTTCATGAAAATTTTTTTATTTAGAAAATTTTACTTAAAAGATATTATATTGAAAAATATTGACTAATAAATTATTATTCTAACTGATAAAAGTAATAAAATTATATTAGTACAAATATGGAATATGATGTTGTAATTGTAGGAGCAGGGCCTATAGGAATTTTTAGTGCGTTTCAAGCAGGAATGCTAGGAATGAAGGTTTGTGTAGTAGATGCTGCTAAAAAATTAGGTGGACAATGTAGTATGTTGTATCCAACAAAACCTATATATGATATTCCAGGTTATTACAAAATTACTGCTAATGAATTAGTAAATAATTTAATAGAGCAAGCATCTAGGTTTAATCCTAATTATATATTAGAGGATAAAATTTTTGATATAAAAAAGATAAATCAAAAACAATTTGAAATTACTACTTTTCACTCTAAAAAAATTAGAGCTAAGGCTGTGTTAATAGCTGCTGGTTCGGGAGAATTTGTACCTAACAAACCTCCAATTCAAAATATAGAAAATTATGAAAATAAATCTGTATTTTACAATGTAATAGATAAAAATTTATTTAAAGATCAAACAATTTTAATTGCAGGTGGAGGAGATTCAGCGGTAGATTGGAGTTTAGAATTACTTCCTATTGTCAAGAAAATATATCTTGTACATAGAAGAAAGAATTTTAAAGCTTCTCAATCTAATATAGAGCATTTAAAACGTTTAGTAGAAAATAATCCAGATAAAATAGAAATAATTGCTCCTTTTCAATTATATGACGTGCAAGGAATAAATGATCAGATAAAAAAGGTTATAGTAGAAGATCTAAATAATAAAAAAATATCATTAGAAGTAAATTCTATGTTATTGTTTTTTGGTCTTGTACAAAACATAGGAAACCTTGCCAACATAGGTTTACAAATGCAAGGACATTATATTGAAGTAGACCCTTTCTATTATCAAACGAATATTGATCATATATACGCAATTGGAGATGTAGCTCATTATCCAGGTAAATTAAAACTTATTTTAACAGGTTTTGCAGAAGCAAGTTCAGCTCTTTACCACATGTATCCAAGAATTTTTGATAACAAACAGCTTCATTTTGAATATTCTACTACTAAATTTAAAAAATTGTAGTTTATAAAATAAAATGTATAAAAATTTGAATTTTATAAAGTATTATTTTTATAATTATAAATTACTTTTTGTAATTTTTGTTTTGCAAGAAAATAATGATCAACTCATATTTTGAAATAGGAATAAATTTTTTACAAATATAGAAAATTATAAGTATTTCTTATCAATTAGATTGTAAAGCACTAGTTAAACGAACATAAAAACTTAATTGTAAAAGTTAGAAAATAACTTCATATAAAGAAATATAGTAGTAATATATGAAATAAAAAGAAGAGAAATACTTATACAAAATTTACATACATCATACAAATATATATCCAAGTTTAAAATGTCTAGGATCTTTTATTGAAAAGATGATATTTTTATTAAATTTTTTCTCTTATTTTAGATTAGTAAAAGAATTTTTACTAATCATTATACCACTCAGCTTGTTGTAAAGTAGCATTTAACAAATGATCATCAGAAAACATAAAAGATTGAATATTTTCATAAGGTAATTTATCAATGCTAATAAGAGCTATTGCAAAATTTTTATACACAGAACAAATATGCCCTATTTTACGATCTTTTAATAATAAAGGAGTATGTGCTAAATCTTTATTTATTAGAGTTTTAGATGTTATTTTATAGATTTTTTTTCTTACTACTCCTTGATTTATAACTCTAGATATCAATTCTTGTCCTAAATAACATCCCTTGTTTATATCTATTGCATTCAATTCTAAAGCTCCGTATTCTAAAATGATCGATTTTTTATTTACTAAGTCAAATGCTCCGTCGATTATAGAAATTTCATATTTGTCCTTTAAATATAAATTTTCTGTAAATTTTATTTCTAGTAATTCTAAACTATCTTGAAAAATCATAGATAAATATCCAAGTTTGAAATGTCTAGGA
>CAZKNN010000001.1:0-104211 GCA_964554285.1 uncultured Rickettsia sp. | reverse complement strand
AATTTCTGATTAGAAAATTCATACTGACCTATTTTTTGAGGAAGTGTTATTCTAGAACTACCAAAAATAAGCTTACACGAAAACACAATGAGCGGTATCGCAAAAATAGAAGTTACCCCTGGTGGATAGGGAAGAGGAATTGCAACTGGTAAAGAAAAAAATATCATAGCAATTAAAAGAGCATTATCAGAGAACTCATCTACTATGTTTTGTAGTTTAGTAAAATTCTCCTTATCCCTTTTAGACATTTTATAAAAAACTTCAGACACAGAAACAAATTTTCCATGATCTTTGGAGCTATAATTATTCATTTAAATTCTACATAAAAAAACAATGATCGCCTTTTGATACAAGAGATTTAGTAGTTTCATACAAAAAAACCTAAAAGAAGATAATTTTGTAATATTTGAATGATTCTGTAATATTTAAAGGCTTTTGTCAAAATATTTTTGCACTTATTCTTATCTAGAATATTTTTCTATATTTTGAAAATTTGTAGAAGTGCATTAGATCAAAAAAAGTACAATGCTTACCTTTCTCTGATAATCAATGCTTATTGTTAAACGCTGAACTCAAATTCAGATTTTAAATTGAGAGATTTATAAAAAGATTCTTGAGAAAAACATCTTTTATAAACAAGAAAATTTATCAACACAAAACATGTCATTAAGAATGTTCCGAAAAATAAATTAAGGTTAGCAAGAGAAAAATCAAAAAATTTTACCCCAGACATTTTACAATCAACAAATTTTTTGCTTAACGAAGAATTAATGTAATCAGTTTTAGAAATAGCATTCACATTTACAGTAGGCTCTTTAATACATAAAAAAGAGGTATTAGTCCAACCTTTTTCAAGAGCTATATGAGTAAGAGCAAGAATAAGAGATATAAAAACACAACAAATGATAAAAATATTATATTTCAACATATCTGATAAGAAACTAAATATCACTTTTTTACTAAAAGCAGCGTTCATGAAAAAATAACCAAAGCATATTTTAGATAAAAAATACAAAATCAAAAGATACGGAAATCTTTCATAAACACACAAACTACACATATCTTGGCCTTGAATAAATTCTGAATAATAAACAACTATAAACAAAGCAATACACAAGAATGTAACAACCATGTAAAAACTTTTCAAAATTTTTAAAAACTGCATTGTAACTCAATACTTAAAATATATCTTGATTCTCAATTTTACACTAAATCCTACAAAAGAAAAAGAAAAAACATCTATGATGACTCTTGCACGTAAGACTAATGCTCTCTTACAAATGATTCACTTTAATATAGAAAAATTGTATGTTAAGAAGAACAAACTATTGATCCATATCAATAATCATAACCCTAAACCAATAAAGCTTTTCTTCTTTTGTTTTACACTAAAGCCTGTAAAAGAAAAATTCATCTGGTGACTCTTGCGCATCAGACAGATGCTTTGTTACAACCCTTCACTTTAATATGGAAAAATTGCCTATTAAGAAGAACAAACTATTGATCCATATCAATAAACCTACTCTCAACTCATAAAGCTTTTCTTCTTTTGTTTGTATTAATGAATTATTAAGAAAATTTTCTATAATACCACTAATTTTCACAAGAAATTCTAATGTTCCTATATAATCTTTTGTTAAAATCATATTTAGACTACTTGCTAAATAATTGATTAATGCTTGTTCAAACATAGAAGAGGAATCTGATTTTTTAATACAAAAAACATAACTGCCCAATAGAACTTCAAAGTTAAATTTATTTACCTCAATAACTCTTACATTTTGTTCTATAATAGCTTTGAATTTCTTAGGTATTAAATTAAAACATCTTTTATGAATTGAAAATAAGCCATATATCTTATTTTTATTTTTATCTAAAAAATCTATTTTACGATTCAAATATGTTAAAGATTTATCAAAATCGCTTTCTCTCAACATCACACAAGCAAATTTTTGATATTTGTTTTTAAAAAAATAAAAGATCTTATCTCTAAATATATTAAAAATCTTATAGACTAAATCATCATTCTTGTTTGGATACAAATTTGCTGAATGTTTTATTAAATTTCTAATGTTAATATCAAATTTATAATTAAGAATCATTTTTATGATAGAGATGATTTGTCTTCTAATTGCAAAAGGATCTTTAGAACCTGAAAAACTTCCTCCAGAAATAATTACTCCGACTATATTATCTAGCTTGTCTGCTATGGATAACATAGCAGACTCTTTTGTAGATGGGAGATCGTCTTTTTCACTTATCGGCTTATAATGTTCCTTCACTATATTTGCTACTTTGATAGGATATTTCTCTTTTAAGAGCATATAATAACCTACAACAGCTTGTAAATTAGGAAATTCTTGTACAATATTAGATATTAAATCTGATTTACAAAATTTAGCTGCTTGCTCTAATATAGGATCATTATTTGCAAGAAATGCAGAAATACTAATCAGCCTCATTGATTTATCATAAAAATTTCCTAAATTATTATGAAAATTAAGAGTTTTAAGTTTTATCAATCTTCCCTCTGAAGTGTCTTTTAAATCTTGATTATAAAAAAAAAAACCATCTGCTAATCTAGCTTCTAAAATTTTTTCATTTAAAAATATAATTTTTGTATAATTTTGTATTTTTAAATTGCTTATAAACAAAAAATAAGGTGCTAACTTTTTTGACTGGCTCACTAAAGGAAAATATTTTTGATGTTTCATCATAGATTCTTTTATTATTTCCTCTGGCATAGTCAAAAATTCTGTTTTGATCTTACCTAAAAGAACAACGGGATACTCTACTCTTCCTAACACCTCTTCTAAAAAACGTTCTGTGTAGTAAACATCTAAATCAAATTTTTTTGACGCAATCAATAATTCTTGTTTTACTGATTCTTTTTTTTTTTCTTGATCTAGAATTATAAAATTCTTCTCTAATTCTTCACAATATTGTAAGAAACTATTAAAAAAAAATTTAGTATTTGTACTTCTATGACCATAGCTATAATTATTGGATTTTAAATTATAATAAGAGAATTTTAAAATATCTCCATTAAATATGCACGACATATTTCTAATGGGCCTTCCCCACTTAAGATCTGTATCATCCCAATTTAGTGATTTAGTCCATGAATACCCAGACAAAACAGACTTAATAATTTCAATGAGATTTAATTTAATGCTTTCATAATCAGTATTTTTGTTATCTATATCTTCTATGTAAAAACTCATTCTTCTAGGGCCATAAAATACAGATAGTTCCTTGTATTGGAAAGCAAATTTTTCCAATTTTGATTTAAAGCTTGCTTTAAAAGATGTTGCCGCATTTTTTTGTACAAGTGCTGGCATTTCTTCACTAAAAATCTCTAATAAAAATTCGTACATTACTATTCAAAATTTATTCTAATTGAGTATCGGAATTCATTATTAACCATTCTTGACAGCATTTTTTAACTAAATGTCTTATTTTACTTATATAGAAAGCTCTATCTATGACACCAATTGCTGCTCTTGAGTCTAACAAATTGAAAATATGGCTAGATTTTATTGCATAATCATATGCTACAGCTGGCAAATGTTCTGCTATGAGATTATCAACAATATTTTCCATTTTAGAAAATTCTTCCTCTAGGTAAGATACCTCAGCTAAGTCTATGTTAAATTTTGCAAACTCTTGTTGATATCTAGGATGAACATGTTTATACAGAATTTCTCTGTCTCTAACCCTGTTCCATACTATATCATGAACAGATTCTTTATCTTGAATTTGTAGTGCAAGCCTTTCAAGACCATATGTTATCTCGCCCATAAGAGGTTTTATAGCTATCCCTCCTATTTGTTGCATATAAGTAAATTGTGATATTTCAGATCCATTACATAGTATTTCCCAACCTAATCCAGAAGCTCCTAAAGACGGCGATTCCCAATCATCTTCTGAAAACAAGATATCATTTTCTTTAATTGAAATACCTAAAAATTCTAAACTTTCTATATATAAATCCTGCATATCATGAGGAGCTGGTTTTAGTACTACTTGAAATTGATAATATCTTGCTAATCTATTAGGGTGTGAAGCTTTTCTGCTATCTGTAGGTCTTCTTGAAGGTTGCACAAAAGCTATATTGAGTTCTTTTTCACTTAAACCTCTTAATACAGTTGCGGGATGAAAAGATCCAGCTCCCATCTCTAAATCATAAGGCTGTAAAACACTAAATCCTTTATAGCTCCAAAATTGTTGTAAATCTAAAATTATATCCTGAAACGATTTTGTATTTTTCATTTAAAAAAATTTCTACAAAGTAACAAAAATAAATCTACTTATAACAATATATAAGGCGTTTTTTATATATTCACAAGCGAATTTTTTATATAATAAAAAATAATTAAATTTAAATATGATGATTTACAGTTAATAAATGGAATAGATAAGTGATAATCTATAAATTTTTCCAATATTTATTATTAGTTTGCTTTTGCTCTAATATTGAGATTTATGCTAATGATACAAAAGTTGTTAATGATAAAATTATTACAAAACACAACATAAACAACACTTCTGTTACAAGTTCTAAAAAAAATTCGACCAATCAGAAAAAAAAAACATCAAAAAAAACTATTAAATCCAAAAAGAAAACTTCACAAGTTAAAAAATACACAAAAAAAAACAACAAAAGAACTTTTTTCCCTACATTAAGAAGCAGTATTTTAGTAGATTTTGAAAAAGAACAAATTGTAGAAGCATATAATCCTTACAAAAGAATATATCCTGCATCACTCACTAAATTAATGACTTTATATATTTTGTTTTCAGAACTCAAACAACAAAATCTTCATCTCAATACCCTAATTAAAATTTCTACAAAAGCTTCAAGAGTTGCAGCCTCTAAATTATACCTTAAGCCAGGAGATAAAATTAAAACAAAGGAAGCAATTCATGCTTTAATAATTAAATCTGCTAATGATGTTGCAATATCAGTAGCAGAAAAAATATCTGGTACAGAAGAACTTTTTGTAAAAAAAATGAACTATGTAGCACAAAAATTAAATATGTTTAGCACTTATTTTGTAAATTCTTCAGGATTACATCATGACAAACAGTTCAGCACTTCATCTGATATAGCTAAATTAATAATAGCGTTAAAAAAAGATTTTCCAGAATATGTAAAATTTTTAGAATGCAATTCTTTTCATTTCAGGGGAAAATTATTAACTACCAAAAATAATTTACCAATTTTTCAATACCCTGGAGTGAAATGGCTAAAAAGCGGCTATACACATAAAGCTGGAAGGAATTTAATTGTAGACGCATCTATAAAGAACAGAGAAGTAATAGCAGTCACTGTAGGTAATAGATCTCATGAAGAGCGTAATATTAACATAAAACAATTACTGAACACTTATAAATTACTTCATGAATATTAGTTATTAATCAACCATATCCTATAATATTAAGTAAAAATTTTCTATTGAGTAAACAAATATAAATGATATTTTGTGATACTATACAAAAATTACATAAATCTGATTCATCAGCAATAGTAAACAACTTTGAATAGATACTTACAGTAATATAAAATAAGCAATCAAAACATGCTCAAAATCCATATAGCCCATATATATTAACTACTAGAATTTGATATTCTATTTCAATATAGGAATAATTGAACTTAGATTTGCTCTATATGCTTATCTACCAAAGATAGATTGAGAATACACCAAGCCCAGTAACAATAATGCAGCACCCACCACAACTTCTATTCGAACAGAAAAATCGTTATCTTTAGAGCAACATAATGTTTTCATTGTACTATAGATTAATATCTAATTACTTATGTATTTTTCTAGCATATATAAAAGATTTGCATAAATTATAAATCTCATCTTGTATTATTTAGATCTTAGCCTATAAACACTTCTCTGTCTCCATTTTGTTTGCTATTATAGAATTAATTCTCTACATCATAGATCTTTATATAAGTACATTTACATGATTTCTTAAAATAATTTTTTATGGTATAATTTTTAACATTTAAGATGCAGTTAGTTTTTCATATTCTATTTTTTAAATAAAATAATTTAATATTTATTAATGTTTTAATAAAAAAATAGGAAAATAACTACTTATCAAGTATATTTAATACTAATTTAAATAAAATTTGTTCCTTAATAAATGCTATATAATTATCTTAAAGTAATTGTTTTATGCTATAACTTAATGTTTAAACTGTAGTTAATTTTTCATATTTTTATTTTTAAGTAATTTGATTTTAATGTTTGTTAATGTTTTAATAAAAAAAATAGGAAAAATACCTCCTTGGCTAATATATTTTGTATCTCCTCTACCAGGCTTTGTAGAATCTATTTTTTCTCTTGCTCTACCAAATATTGGAGAATTTTTTGATGCTCCAAAATCTATAATTCAGTTCTCTACTGTATGTTATTATTTAGGATTTTCACTAGGAATATTAACTTTAGGATGGATTTCGGATATTATTGGAAGACGTCCTATGATTCTAATATGCTTAATTTCTTATTCTATAATCTCTATGATTTTAAGTTATTCATCTAGCATATATTATTTTACGTTTTTCAGATTTTTTCAAGCGTATTTTGCTAGTGTATGTTCTGTTGTAGGACAAGCCATGATTAGAGATTCTTACAGCAAAGTTCTTTTGTCCTATATGTATATTACTATGTCTCTATCTATGTCATTAATTCCCTCTTTAGGATACTTAATTGGTGGACAAATTATACAAAATTACAACTGGGTTAATGCTTTGAGATTTGTTGCCTTAACAATATTCTCTTTTTTCCTTATTTGTTTTTACTTTCTTCCAGAAACAAATCATTTTAAAGAAACAAAAAACTTAGCAGCAAAAAGCATAAAAGAACAATATTCTATATTATTTGCTATTTGTAAGGATAGTAGATTCTTCTTACATGCACTCATAGTAGGTATTTTTAACGGATTATTGTATGGATTCTATATGCAAGTACCATTTATTTTTATAAAAGGTTTTGATATGAAAACCTCTGTCTATGGTCAAATTATTTTAATAGCTAACTCTGCTAGCTTTATAGGTTCCTTGCTTAGTAAATTTTTAATAAAAAATACTTTAAAAATTAAAAAAGTGAAAATTTTAGGATTATCTCTAAGTTTACTTGGTTCTGCTCTATTGTGTATTGTAGCGATTAATACCTCTCATAATGAAAGCATATTACTCCACATCATAACAATCTTCCTGCCATTTATGATACACGTAATTGGGCATAGCATTTTAATTCCACTAATTTTAAGTACATCATTGAAATGCTATAGTCAAAATCTAGGCACAGCAGGCTCTATTTTTGGATCTATGTATTATTTAATATCTGCTATTATTGTATGGATCATTTCCAAAATTAGCAAATATACCATAGATAATTATAGTATTTTTTGCTTTACACTTGTTCTAGTATCAATAATATTTTTTGTTTTAGGAGATCGTATAAAAAAAATCCAGCATTGATTGCGTTTTTAAATTTTATGATGTATTATTCGTTTTTTTTTAAGAAGTTTTCATACTCACTCTAAAGATGTGTTTTCATTAATTTTAGATTATCATAAGCTCTCCAATTCACATCTTAGTTTAGAACAAAATTGCAAAGAATATGGCTTGCATTATCACAATCTATCTTTAGAGCAAAAAAAATTGCTCAATACTACCAAAGCTAATTTCATTATTGTTTTAGGAGGGGGTACATCATATGAAAGATCTGTATCTTTTTTATCCTGTGAATCAGTAATCAATTCTCTCATACAACTTGGATATTATGTGTTTTTTATCGACGTACAACATGATATAGTAAAAATACTCTCAAATATCTCTGGTCATTTTAAAATATTAAACTTAGTGCACGGGAAATGGGGAGAAGATGGCTGTTTGCAAGCAACGCTAAATATTTTGCATATACAATACACAGGATCTGGTGTATTAGCTTCTGCAACAAGCTTTAATAAAAAAATTGCCTATAACATAGCTAAATCTAATGGAATAACCGTAAACGATTACAAAATCCTTCATAAGGATGAAAGATCATCTTTTTACACACAAAATCTTACAGAGCCTTTAATAATCAAGCCCACTAATCAAGGTTCAAGTATAGGCGTTGAACTACTTATGCCACAAAAAAATTTTAAAATTAGTGATGATGTTTTTAAATATAGTGATGAAATCATTTTAGAAAAATTCATCAATGGACAAGAGCTACAAGTGGTTATGTTTGAAGGTAATTGCTGGGGAATTTTAGAACTTAAGTTACTAAAAAATAAAAAAATATATGATTATCAAACAAAATATAATATAGGTTTCGCTGAACATATTTATCCTGCACATATTTCAGAACAAACCTATTTTCAAATAAAGGATACTTCTGAAAAAATTTACTCTATATTTGGATTTAAGGGCCTAGTAAGAATAGAATTTATTTATACTAAATATAATCATAAATTATATTTTTTAGAAGTGAATACAGTGCCTGGCATGACAAATACTTCTATTTGTCCTGAAATTGCTTCCCATGTTGGTATAAACTATGATAATTTAGTTGAAAAGATGCTAGAATTTGCTGATTATGAAAAATGATTTTTCAAAACAAGTAAAAGTAAAAAGAAAGATATTAAATCTTTATTTAAGGATAAAATATTTTCTTTGGATAGCGATTTTTTTATCTTGTATAATTTTCTTTTTTAGCAAATTCTTTAAAGTTTGGCAAGCTAAGTTAAAAGAAATCTTTATAGAATATACTGCGAAGCAAGGATTTATAATTGAAGAAATTCATGTAGAAAATCTTACAAATCTTACCACATTTGAAATACAAAACTTGCTTCAAATAGACAAAAAACATTCTATTTTCGAATTGAATTTAAAACATATTTACAAAATTTTAAAATCTCACCCTTTAGTGCAAGATGTAATATTAGAAAGAAGGCTTCCTAATATCTTATATATATCAATAAAAGAAAATATAGCAATTGCCCTTTGGCAATTTAAAGGCAAATTATCATTAATTACTGAATCTGGAGAAATTATACATTTTACTAATTTTAATAAATTTAGAGATTTACCCTATTTAATAGGAGAAGATGCAAATCTATATGCTCAATCATTAATTGATAATTTAAGTTCATATCCTAATTTATACACAAAATTAAAATATGCTGTCAGAATAGGAAAGAGACGTTGGAATTTGATTTTCGAAGGGGATCTAAAAGTGAAAATGCCAGAAAAAAATTTTAAATCTACATTGCATTACTTAGATAATATTTTAGCATCACCCAATTTCTTAGATAAAAAATACAAAATCTTGGATGCAAGAGATAGTAAAAAATTTTATTTAAAAAAAAATTAAAAAATTTACTAATTTGAGTTGATGTATTATACTTTTATTTAATACAAATAATATTAATATTATTAATTCTCAACTTTTTCATAAGTGTTCTGTGCCTAAGAATTTTCATTCTAAGAATGTAGATACTAAAAAAATCCTTCATCTTTCAAAAGAGATGATAGAAAAAATCTTTTCAATTGGAACAATTATAAATAATATCAATAAAATCAAATCTCAAAAAAATGATATAGAAGCAAATACAGAACATCATAATCAATTTAAAAACAAACAATCTATTTGGGGTAAAATAGCTCAAGAATTCTGGGAAGGAACAAAAACGCTATTTAATATTGTAAAAACTGTAGCTGAAATTTATGGTGTACTCTTATTTATTATTCCTATTACTGTGCTAATTTCTCAAACACCTTGGATAGCAGGTTTAGCTTTTGGGTCTGTTGTTTTAGCATATTCAGGACTGTTTGCTTGTAAATTTTTATTAAATAAAATTTTTAAGCATAAAAAACAAAATGTGCATCCAAAACAAAACATACTGAGCAAAGAAAAGGAAATAACACCCAAAGTAAATCGAATTGAATCAAGAATAGAAAAAATCTTTGAAAAACACTCCCCAAAAGATATAAAAAACTTTTTAATAAACAACAAGGATTCCTTATACCAAACGTGCTCTAAAAAAAATATAGATTTTGTAGAAAGAAAACAAAATCCTGTAAAATTTAAAAACTCTATAAAAAGTAAAAAATTTTTGCGCTCAAAGTTATATTATACAAATCTAAAAAATACTGGCACACACAACATAAACCACTCTGTGAATTTTGAAAAAACTTCAAATAGCAATAATAAATATCGAAATTCTAGGTATATAAACAAGCAAGAATCTTTATCAAAAAATATAGATTCATAATAAATTTTTCATCCTTAAGATAAAAACTACTAAAAATCTCTTTACTTATTGCATAAGAAAATATTTAGAAAAAATACTATATTTACTATAGATAAAACCTTATTTCACTTTTGTGTACTCACGTGAGCGCTAAAAAAGATATCAATAATTTAAAGAAAAAATAAGAAAATTCAGAACATATGTTTTTGTAATGATGAGTATGAAATATAATATCTATTTAGATAACAAAAGAAATAGAGAGAAATAAGAGAGAGCATAATACATATAGGCACTCAAGACATAAAAAATCTACAAAAGACGCTTAAGCAAATATTCATAATTTTGTTAAAAACAAAAACAACATATGTATATCTCTGAAATGCTACGTAAAGAAGAAAATTCAAGAAAAATTAACTATATATAAGAGTTGCTATATGATACTCTCAACCACGAAGAGGAATGAGCATCTAAAAGCAAATCTGAATTCAATTACTCACTCATCAAGATAGAAAATTCAAGTCATGGAGTCTATGTATATATTTTACTGCAACTAGATTTCCTTTTGTATCGTCGAATATAAAGGCTGTAACACAACAATTTACTACATTTACTAACTTTTTACACAGCTAGTCTTATATCTAGAAATCTACAACTTCCTCTTAAATTCGTGTTTTGTTGTAGATACGTTACTTAAGATAGGTATACTTCTTTGCAAAATTTATTCTCTGCATATTCTATTACACATACTAAAACTAGTTAAATAATTCATCAAAATTTAGTAGGAACATACATATCTAAAGATTTTATAAAGAAATAAAATTTTTTCAAATAACGCTCATCTCTAACAGACAATCAATAGATAAGTAGAACTCAATATTACAAACATTATATTAAAGCTGATTAATACACTAAAAGTTATTTTTGATAGAAACTTTTAGTAACATAAAACAAATAAACTACCCATTCTCAAACTATATATATGGCATAGATTCCCAAAATTTGGTATTCTATTTTGATACTAAAATAATTGAGTTCAAATTTGCTGCTATATGCATCATCTATCAAAGAAGATTGAGAACATCACTAGACTCAGCGCTATAATGCCTATCAACATATCACACATCATTTAACACAAATCCACCCATTCTCAAGCTATATATATGGCATAGACTCACAAAATTTGGTATTCTATTTTGATACTAAAATAATTGAGTTCAAATTTACTGCTATATGCATCATCTATCAAAGAAGATTGGGAACATCACTAGACTCAGCACTATAATGTCTGTTAGAATAGCAAATATTATTTTTAGAGCCAACTATTGTTTGCCTTTGACTATAGATTAATATTTAAATTACTTAATGTGTTTTTCTAAAGCATGTCTATAAAAAATAAGCATAAATTTCATCTTGTTGCACCTAGCCCTTGGCCTATACTTACTTCTTTCTCCCTTTTTTTCTTTCTATTGGGATTAATTTTCTACATCAAAGATCTTTATATAGGTTCATATATTTTTTTTTGCGCATGTATTGCTTTATGTATAATTTTATGTTTGTGGTGGAAAGATGTAATCAATGAAGGAATACAAGGCTATCATTCCGCAAATGTAAAAACAGGGCTAAAAATTGGTGTTGTAATTTTCTTTCTTTCTGAGATCTGCTTATTTGGATCTTTTTTTTCTAGTTACTTCTTTTCTAAAATTAACCCTATGGGAACTTTATTAGAGGGTATTTGGGTATCAAAAACAGGAATATGGCCTCCCGAAAATATACAAACCATCAATCCTTGGGATCTACCATTGATGAATACTATAATATTATTACTTTCAAGTAATACTGTAACTTGGGCTATTTTTGCTATAGAACATAAGGATAAAAAAGATTCATCTCTAGCTCTGCTTTTAACTGTAATACTTGGGATATTATTTTTGTCTTTTCAAATATACGAATATTATCATGCTAACTTTGCTATGAAAGATGGAATATACGGTTCAAATTTTTATATAATTACAGGATTTCATGGATTGCACGTATTGATAGGGACTATATTTCTCTTTATTTGTTATTTAAGAACACTAAGGGGAGATTTTTTAAGAGGAGATCATTTAGGAGCAGAATTTGCTGCTTGGTATTGGCATTTTGTAGATCTTATATGGCTTTTTTTGTTTGTTTTTATGTATGTTTTTGATGCGTGATTGATGCAAACTGAGCAAATTATTTTATCGGTAGATACTACAAATAAAAACATTTCTGCAGCTATTTCTAAAGGTGAAAAAATATTATCCTATGTAGAAAGATTAAATTGTCAAGATCACTCTCAAATGATTGTGTCAATAGTAGAAACAACATTAAAAAATGCATCTTTAAATTATACAAATATTCACTACTTAGTAATAACTAATGGTCCTGGAGGATTTACCTCATTAAGAGTAGGCATTGCCTTTGCAAAAGCTATAAAGTTATTTAGCAATAATATAAAATTAGGTGCAGTCTCTAATTTTGATGTCCATGCATTTAGAGCATCACAACAAATTACAAAATTCAACAAAAATATAGTCATTTTAAACGGAACACGTGGCAGTTTTTTTATAGAAATATTCGCCCCTAAAGAAAAAATTTTTTCTGGTTCTATTTATGAGAATCATCTAGAAGAATTTATTAAATCACTAATAAATAAAAATCCTAAGGATATCATAATTATTTCTGGAAACGCTGTACAAAAATCCTGGAATTTATTAAAAAATATATCTTCTTTGATTTTTTTGCCAAGATTTCATTTCATAAGAGCAGTATACATCTGTAAATTATCACAATATAAAATCTCTCATTCAGAAAAATTTCAAAGCTTAGAACCTATTTACTCTAAACCTCCATTAGATTAAAAATAATTAATTTTGATTTTTCTAATATCTAAAAATTACTTTTTTTGTTCAAAAAGCAATTGAAATCCTTCACTAAGATTTAGCCCCTTTAAAGTAGTCCACACCTTAAAAGCAACAAAAGTTTGTTTTGGTATAATAACTGTCATACGAGTTTTATTTCCTCTACTTGTTAACGGATCTTGAGTTCCTGTTACGTTATTAGCAAAATTTGGAGTAGTTTTGATTTGCATAATTCCTCATATTTTTAATTATTTGAAGTATCAAGTATGAAAATTCTAATTTTTTAATATATATTTTATATTGATCAATTTTTGAAGATATATAATTTATTTTAAAAATTCTACAATAAAAAAATTTTAACATAAGAATTTTATTTTTTAGAAGACTTAATACTACTAAATAAATTTTTAAGAATAAAAATAGTTTTTAAAAATTTGTATATGCTAATAATTGTAAATTAATTACAATCTCTTATTAAACTTTTTCAGCACTATAAATGGCAAGATAAATAAATAATTATAAAAATATATCTTATCTTCTTAAGATTTTTCTTGCCACCGACCTATGTTTTGAACCCTAAGATCTATTAAGTCTAAAATCCTGTATAGGAAATAGTCTATCAAATTTTGAATAGTTTGAGGTCTATTATAAAAACTTGTAACCATAGGACAAATAAAGGCTCCTATATTGCTCAATGTAAGCATATTTTGTATGTGTATTGAATTTAAAGGAGTTTCTCTTATTGCTAATATCAGATTCCTTTTTTCTTTTAATGCAACGTGGGAGACTCTTGTGATTAAATTATCCTCATAGCCTTGAGCTATTGAAGATAGAGTTTTCATACTACAAGGTATTACAACAACAGAAGAAAATAAAAATGAGCCACTAGCGATCACAGCAGATAAGTTTTTATTTAGATAATAAAAATCTGATAAAGAAGTAACTTGATCTAAAGAATAGTCTGTTTCAATTTTTATATTGGTGGTAGCAGGCTTTGAAATGATGAGATGGGATTCTATATTATAGAGTGATTTCAAATTTTTTAGAATTTCAAGCATTCTTATACCATATAAGATACCAGAAGCCCCTGAAATGCAAATTACTATTTTTTTGTTCATTTCTCTTATGGTTTAAGCTAAATTTATGCAGTGCCGGATGTCGGATTTGAACTGACGACCTAATGCTTACAAGGCATTTGCTCTACCACTGAGCTAATCCGGCAACTTATACTAATATAAATTTATTATAGGAAGATTTTACATATATACTAGTTATATTTGATATTACATTAAAATAATGTAATATATCTCTCCTAGATAATAACATTAAATGATAAAATTGTGCAACATCTAGAAAAAATGATTTAATTTTGAAACTAACAAATTTGCATGTGGTTTACTAATATTCTTAAATCAGAAATTTTTCCTGATATGGATGTTAATCAAATGATCAAGCTTAGGTCATTACACCAAGATGACGCTGAAGAATATTTTAAATATATGAATGCCGAATTAATGAAGCATTATATTACCTCAGACAACATTCCCAATTCGATAATACAATCTATAGAAGAAATAAACTATTGGAAAAATCTTTTCATTAAGGGAACTGGTATATACTGGGCAATAGCATTAAAAGAGTCTAACCAAATAATTGGTTCTGTAGGATTTAATTCTATATCTTGCATTCACCAATCTGCAGAAATAGGCTATGATTTAAACCCCAAATTTTGGAACCAGGGCATTATGAGCCAAACTATTATCAAGATACAAAACTATGCAAAATCTAATTTAGAAATTAAACAAATTATTGCAAAGGTTAATTCTCATAATTACCCCTCTATAAAATTATTGACAAAACTGAGTTTTATCAAATCACAAAAAAATGAGAATCATTCATATCCAAAGCATAACATAAATTATATTATATATAGAAAACTTCTTTAGAGTAAAAAATTAACTTCAAAATCTGTTGTCAGTATTGGCATAAATTTTGTAAACGAAATCTCATTTAGACCTAATGAAAGTTTAGATTGTACAATATTGAAGATTTCTCCTCCTATTTCAAATTTAACACCCAAATTTAGATCATTCCTTTTTAATTTTCTATCAAAGATGAACTGTTGATCTATATTCTTCAATATCCCCTGCAAGAATTGGTGATTTTGGGAATGAGAATTAATTAATGAATAATTTAATGCAAACTCTTCTAATACATATATCTTCACATCTTTGTTAAGTTGAAATTTTTGTTCTAAACCCACCTCTCCAATGCAAGAAAGTTTATAAGTATTCATTTTTTTATAGTCTTTTTGTGCTTGATCATCTTTCTTACAGAAATAAGGAATGGTTAACCCTTCAAATCCTGAGGATATAAAAGCCGAATTGCTAAAAAAACTATCATTAGGCAAAAATTGAAACCTGTACATAGCAGTAAATTGATCAAAAACATTGATTGCACTATATTGATCAACTTTTTCTTTTTGATTAAGTTTAGGTTGAGAATGATCAATTTTTACTATTGCATTGGATGCTATCATACTATATGTAGCAATAACATTATTTTTAATGTAGAGATTTTTGTATATTTCATACATCATATTGTTAGATACAGCAATATTGTGACTTGTATAGCTATCTAAACCACTAACAGTATTTAAATTTTTAAGATTTGTGTATTTGACATTGAAGTAGCTTAGAGTGCCTCCTAAATATAAATCTATGACTTTACCTACTGTACCTAAAGTAATGATCCAAGAACCAAATTCTTCACCATCTTTTTGTTCTCTTGACCATTGTGTTAGATATCCTACATTTCCCCAAATATCAATTTTTTTCTTGTCTTGTACTAAGTTAGAATAGTAAAGAGTATTTTTTTTACTGATCAAAGAATTTAAATTCTGCATCATTTTATCTACAGAAGTAAAATGATCGATTTGCATTTGATAAAATCTAATTTTGTGCATCTCATCATCTATGTTATTAACAGTGCTGACTTGTTCTTTATCATCTTTTGTTTCTTTTTTAATCTCTATGGTCTCTTGTTTTTCCTTTTCTGCTTTATCTTCTTTAACTGCTGTAATTTCTTTATCTTTTTTCACTTCCGTAGTTTCTGTTTCTTTTTTAATCTCTATGGTCTCTTGTTTTTCCTTTTCTGCTTTATCTTCTTTAACTGCTGTAGTTCCTTGAATCTTCTCTATCTTCTGCTCTTCAGTTTTGTCTTCTATTTTGTAAGAAATGATTTTTGGTATTATTTTGAACACTTCGGAAGAGTTGTTTTTTTCAGATAAGCTTTTTATTACTTGAAAAGATTTAGATAATCTATCTTCTGCTTTTTTTTTTGAGTTAGTTTGTTCTTCTGTTAAGGGGATTATATTATGATTTTGATCTATTTCTACAGGATAAGCTGGCAAACTATCCTTTATATGAAATGTATCTTCATCTATAGCATAGCTCATATTAGTGTATTGAGTTTTATTTCTAGACATTTTTAAAAGATTAAATAAATGCTCTACTCCAGTTAAACAATTTTCATCAGTTTGGTCAAAGTCATAAAATATCATATTCACTGCAAAGTATGAATCATCAACATTTTCGAATCGTACAAAGTAATTTGTTATAGTGTCTGATATTACAGATTTTATGACATTTTGAGCATTACACTCCTCATTCATATATGCACAAATTTTGTTTATTATTGTTTGATCAATTATTTCTTGATCAAAAGTCGATTCCTTTATAGCTGCTAAAATTATCCTGGATATGTACCCAGACATGTTAAATATTAATTGATCCTTTTTTGGCTCATTCCATGTTTGCATATGAGTAAGTAATTGTTTTCGAAATTTTTTACAACTTTTAGTATAATTAATATCTTCGGTCTGTAAGCCCTTCTTTGCAGTTAATGATTCATAAAATTGATAATTCTCAATTATTGTTTTCCTACTCTCTATAAAAGCTGTATCTATTTTTTTATCTAGATGATCTTTAATAATTGGCCTGAGTTTAGAGTGAACATTTCTCCAATCCGAGTTTACTAAAGCACCCAAATTATGGCAATTTTTATAATTCAAAACTTGATCTAGATGTTTTGTCATATTTTCTGGATGAAAAGATGAAATCTTTCTCTTTTGATAAGAGCCTTGTTTATAATGCACACTATAACTATTCTCGAAAAAGAAAATAGAAGGAATTTGGGGAAATAAAAATACACAAAAAATAATAAGCAACTTTCTATAAAAATCATATAACATATTGTCTTAATATAAATTAACAAATTATTAATTCTTTTTTTTATTAATTATAAAGAAAAATTAACGTTTTGTAAATAATATTAATTTTTATTAATACTTTATTTGATATACTAGTGAAAAAACTAATATATAATTCAAATAAAATTTAAATAGACGATATTCAAAAAATAAATTTATGTTTATTTTCCTACAATATTTATTTATAATACTGTTGAGTAATGTTTTATTAAAATATATTGGATCTGAATTTTTGTAATGGCTGTAGAATTAAATACATTGAAGAAATTGTTAGAGATGAAATTTCCTAATGCTCAAAAAATATCTATTGAAGATTTTGTAGGAGATCAAAACCACTATTCAATCACAGTTATAGATAAAGCATTTAAAGGACTAACCATTTTAGCACAACATCGTATAGTTTATAACTCTATTTCAAAGCTTCTAGAAGAAGATTTACACGCAATAGACTTAAAAACACACCATACTGAACCAGAGCAAACAAATAAATTACAACAAAATCCGGTGTAAAAATCTTACTTTATTCCTACTCTCTAACTACTGGAAGTGTATTCATTGTTATTACATCACATAAATTTGAGGCAAATTTTTTCAATCAGTTATATTGACAATATTTTACCTTACAAATAATGAAATATATTAAAAATAATTAATAGTTTCAAATTAATGTTTATTAAAAAAAGCACTCTCATCCTAATTCTACGAAGATTTGTTGAATAGAAAATTTTGCATCTTCAAACATCTTTTTTGAAATAAATACACCCAACCTGTGTATCTTACAATCTGCTATAAAACTTCTCTACTACTACATCCATTTATCCTAAATCATATTCATCCACTACTTCCAAAATCTACAATACACAAACAAACATGATCTTAGTTCAGCATAAGCATTTTTTAATGCTATATTATGTCTTGATTTCATTACATATTTATCTCTTACGAATAATACTTCAGTATAATTATTGTGCATTCTGATACTGATTCTTGTTCTTTATTCTATTTTCTTACTTTGAAATAGTGAATATATGTTTTTGTATACTATAATATAATATAGTTTGCACTTATAAACTACAGTCATTGATAAAAAATCTATGACTGATCTTTGCTCTAAAGTAAGGAGCTTCTAATTAACAAGCAACATCTTGCTTTTGAAAGTCTTACACAGCTTCAATGAGCAGAGACGGAAAGCCCTTCCCCGCTTTGAAATTGATAATCCCTTCTTGTTTTATGTTATACGCAGCATTAATGTCTCTATAATTCTCACTACTACATCCTTTACAAATCCATTCCAGTTCTTTTAAACTCAAATTCGTCGTTCTTACTCTTACATGTGAACATATCCTTGAGCTTACAAAAAACTTATTTATCTTCAATCTTCTTACTTACATCTCTTGCCTTGTACGTTAATTTATCTACAAAGCTAGACTACGCTACATCTTCTAGATATTTCAATCATTTCCTGTTTTTATAATATTTTTGACTTTCAAAGTTCCTATTATAATAGCTTGGTTTTCGTCTATTATTTTTCAGATAACTTGTGTTGAAAATCATTTCTTGCGTTGAGGATTTTTCATGGCATTTTGCTACCAAAATTTTTGCTTTTTCCATATTTTTTTACTTCCTTTCGTTTTTCTTGATGAATTTAAAGATTTACCATAATATTTACATTGATATTACATCATACACAATGCTTTGTTATAAAGCATTCTTCCAGCACAAAATGACAAATCCAAAAATTTAGATTTGCTTTTGTAGGATGTATTATTATTTTTTAAAGCTCTCATTTTACATTAATACTTTTATTAGATACACATCTTGTTTTTAGACCAAAATATATACGGAATCTTTTTACAAAAGAGCATATTTTACTCATACAAAATATGTTCTTTTGTAATATTTATAATAATTTGAATGCAGAATTAATCGAATTAAATGGAGAAAAAGATCATGTACATTTATTGTATTATATCCACCAAAAATATCTATATCTACTCTTGTAAAGCAGTTAAAGGAATTTATAGTAGAATGCTCAAAAAAATTTTGTAAAATTAAAAAGAAAATAATAACAGAAAAAATAATTCATAATATGGAGCAAAAGTTATTTTGTTTGCCTATTAGAAGGTAGTGAAGATTGAAATTTTAAAACAATACATAGAAAATCACCTCCTGTACAATAAATAAACCCGCCTGATATACCCGCGCTATTAAGTGCGAAGCTTTAAGATGCTTCTTGCTAAATAACCATTACACATAATAAGCAACTACTAATAGTTACTAATTAAAATAACGTCACTAGTAACATAATTTTCTAGATTTTAGTTCTAACTAGTAGTTAATTGAAAGTATTTCAAAAGACCTAATACCCTTAGGTGTATGTACTTCTACTACATCACCTACAGTTTTTTTTACTAAGGATTTTGCAATAGGAGACATAATAGAGATCTTCTCTTTATTCAAGTTAGATTCATATTCTCCTACTATTTGATAAGAATATGTATTGCGATCCTCTAAAGACATAACTTTTACAAAAGCTCCAAATTTTACAGTATCATTGGATAATTTTTTAGTATCTATGATTTGACAATTAGACAATATCTTCTCTAATTCAAGTATTTTTTTCTCTATTAAATTTTGCTTTTCTTTAGCAGCTTTATATTCTGCATTTTCAGATAAGTCACCAAATTCCCTTGCTAAAGATATATCCTTTATTACCTGTATTCTATCTTCATTTTTGAGTTTTTTTATTTCAGTTTTTAACTGCATGTAACCTTCTGAAGTTATAGGTAAATTTTGCATCAATATTTTTACGAATATAAATTATTCAAATAATTATTTGTAAATAAAGTTTCAAAAAATTGCTAACGCTTAGAAAATTGTGTACTCTTTCTAGCCTTATGTTTACCATATTTTTTGCGTTCTACAATTCTAGAGTCCCTTGTCAAAAATTTATTACTAGATAAAATTTTATGAAAATCTTCAGAAACGGTACTCAAAGCTCTAGAAATTCCATGAAATACAGAATCAGCTTGACCTGTAGTACCACCTCCCTTGACTGTACAGTACAAATTATAAGCATTTTCTACTTTTAGTAATTTAAAAAGTGAAAAAATCTTATTCACATAAAATCCTCTTACAAAATATTGTTTTATAGTCTTACGATTTACTGTAAATTCTCCTTTACCTTTTCTTAACCATACCCTAGCAACAGAAGTTTTTCTTCTACCAGTAGCATAAAATTCTGATTTAATCACTCCATTTTTATTAGAAATAATATCATTATTTTCTATATTTTTACTTTCCATAATTTTCAATTTTTTTATATGTACTATACATTAATATTTTTTTTATTCATTGTACCAAAATCATATTTTAAAGGAGATTGAGCATCATGTGGATGCTCCCATTCTGGATATAAGAACAAATTTTTTTTCAACTGAGTTCTTGAAAGAGAGTTAGAAGGCAACATATTTTTTACTGCAAATTTTATTATCCTTTCAGGGTATTTAGAATTTTGAATATCTCTAGCACTGGTAGACTTAATTCCACCAGGATAGCCAGTATGTTTATAGTATATTTTCCCTTCTTTTTGAAGTTTTTTTCCTGAAAGACTAACATATTTAGCATTCACTATTATAATTTTATCTCCACAATCCATATGAGGAGTATAATTTGCTTTATGTTTTCCTCTAAGCAATCTAGAAACAGCAGCAGACAATCTACCTAGTATCACATTTTTAGCGTCAATCACAAACCAATCTTTTTTTATACCAGACTTTTTTATAGAAAAACTCCTATTATTAACAAATTTCATTCATTCAACTCATAAGTTTAATTACACAATTTTTAACAGGCATTGAGTATTATCAAAATATAACCACTTTAATACAATTAAAGGCATTCTCATCATATATGTTCAACAATTACGAAAAAGAAAAGTGATATATATTAATTACATAAGAAAAAATCCCATCGACAAAAAGTTAAGTCAGCACAACGCTCAACAGGCATTATCCTAACATATTTTATACAAAAAGCAATAATTTTAGCTGGTTTCCTCAGCAATTCTAATTACTTATCGCTCTAAAATTTTATGCTTGCACAAAATACAAAAAATTATATTTCAGATGTATCCTAAATATCTCCTTTATCAAATTCACTAATAAAACTATCCTTTTAGGATTCGATTTATATGAAAAAAACTTTCAGATAATATAATATGTAGTAGTATTGAATTTTTATATTTATGACAATGAGTAAAGACGATAAAACAAATATTTTGAATAAACTTTCTACTGAAGATAGAGAAAAAATGCTAAATGCAGGAATGAAAATAGTAAAAAATATTTACCCAGAATTAAAAATTAACAACCACTCCTTCACAAGCAATACTAATGCACACAAGCAAAAAAACGTATCTAAGTTAGAAAATGAGCACAAAAAGATCTAAATAAGGATTTATCTAGAGTATAGAATTTCTGTATTGCTAAAAAAATATTCAACTTTTACTAAACATATTCCTAAAACTCTATCCGAGAAAAAGAAAAAAGTGATTAATTGCTAATCTAAATTTATACAAATGCATAAATTATTTCCCAAAGAAAACTAAAGCATAAAAGCTATTTTACTTTGAACAAAAATACAAATAATATTGCTTTATTTATCAATTGTGCGTTGATTGGTGTAAATACTAAGTCCTTTGTTTGATAAAATGTTAATTTTGTTGTATATTTCTGTTTGGCAAGGCGAGATAGCTCAGATGGTTAGAGCAGCGGAATCATAATCCGCGTGTCGGGGGTTCAATTCCCTCTCTCGCTACTTATAACTACAATGTATTTAATTTATGAAGATAAGATACCTGCCTGATCAAATTTTAAGAAAAAAATCATTAGATGTTTTAAGCGTCGATCATTCACTTAAAAACGATATAACTAAAATGCTCGATATAATGTATAAGAGCTCAGGTATAGGTTTATCTGCTGTACAAGTTGGTATTTTAAAAAGATTTTTTATCATTGATATCAGTAAAAATAATATTGAAGATTCCAATTATAATGCTCTAGTGACAGAAGATAATATAAAAGTTACATACCCTCTCATTATAATTAATCCAGTAATTCATTATCCTAGTCAAGTGAAAGAAATGTTCTCAGAGGGCTGTCTTTCAATTCCTGGAATTCATGTCAGTGTTCCTAGATACAAAAAAATAGAACTAGAATTCCTGAATTTAGAAATGAATAAACAGAAAATATCTTGTTCAGGATTACTTGCAAGGGTTATTCAACACGAATACGATCATCTCAACGGTAAATTAATTATAGATTATTTATCTTATATAAAAAAACATCTTGTAATCAAAAAATTTTATAAAAATTTTGTACATAATACATAATTGGCATTTTATTTTTTGTGTACTGCTAGATCTCGATCATTCAATAAAATAATTGTTTAATTTTTAAACTCAATTATTAAATTTCATCAAAAATACCTTCTCACTTTAATACCAGGGTAAAGACACTTTAGAGAGAGCAGTTGTGTAGATAAAATTTAAGTTATTTTCATAAAAAACTAAATAAATTCTCTCCATTACTATAAAGAATCCACGCACTTTAGTACATGAAGAATATCAAAAGGGGTTTTGGAGAGATTGGTTGTGAGAAGAAATTTTTCTCTATAGAGAATAAATGATAAAAATTTCCTCATTAGTGGTGATTTTTGAAAAATATTATTTCGAGCTGGAAGGAGAATTTTCTCTACTCATTACTATTAAGATTTTGTGTGTGCTACTATATTCTCGGTTGCACGGAACACAGAGTATTTACATATAGTAAAGCAATAAACAATATGAATAATTGGAAAAGAGGTTAGAAATTTTCACATACACGAAATAATAAATATGCTAAAAAAGATTTTATTATCACCTATATTTATAGTAGCTATTACTGATTCTACATCTAAAAATACAAAAAAAGATTTAATTGTAAAAGCTGCTAAAGAATATAATGTAAAAAAAATTTTTATATTATAGTGGATTCAAAGGTATAGAACTATAAGGATTGAGGATAGCAACACAACACAATGTTATTAAAATAGCAAAATTTTTTATAAATCAAGGAGTAAATATAAATTTTCAATTCCAGTTAAGAAAGACTGTTTGAACAATTGCATCTTCTAATAACGCAAAGGAAATATAAGAATTGTTAATAAAATCTGGAACAACAAAATAAAAAAATGACGTATTGTAGATTATCATAACGCTGTATATTGGTAATTTAGATTATAAAGAATTATATATGAATAAAAATGGCAAATAATATAGCGCACAACAAAGATCAATCTAAAAAAGACAAAATTACTAGCTACAACGCTCTCCCTTCAAATGTTTAAACCTCTAAACAATATGATAAACTAAAATGCAGCTCTAATTTTATTATCTAAAAGCATCTAATCTTACTTCGTCAATTACCTGAGAACCAAAAAAATTATTTATCCGTTCAACAATTAAATTCTTCTGATAATAAATCTCAGTTCCTAAATTATTATTTATTGCTTTGATCAATAATACATTCTTCTTATCAAATTTTTTGAAATAGATCTTTTTAGGATATATATACTGACACAAATTTTTCCCTAAAATATCATTCCAATTAAATATTATTTCAGATAATATTGGACTATTTTTAAAAATGATATTTTTAAAAGATTTATGTAGACTATAGGCAATGGAGTCCATTTTTTTTCCCTTTTAGACCATTTACAAAATCTGTAGAAAACAACTCCTTAGAATTGTCTGGTTTAATGATTATTAATTCTAATATCCCTCCAATACAATATAATAAAAGATTTTTACTCAATTTGGAATCAAAAAACACTGTTCCTGGTTTTGAATGATGCTTTGTAAGCAAAAAAATTTTTGACTTGATGATTTGGAACTTTTTATTACAGAACTCCAAATGAAATCTGATATACGGAAAGAAAGCTCTTATCTTAGATTCAATATCCCTAATGTTTTCTGAATCCCAATCTATTTTAGAAGAATGTTTATCAATCTTCTTACAATATGAAACATTTTGATCAGATTGAGAAAAAGGTACAAATTTCGTAAAATTACCCATTACATCCATCAAAAGTCTGCTTCCAATTATAGATAATTCTCTGCTTAACTCGACATAATTCAAATTCTGATTAATATAACACTCCTCTAGTTTAATGATTTTGCCAGTATCTAAACTCTCATCCATCTGCATTATGCATACAGCAGTCATTTTGTCATGGTTGAGTATAGATTGCTGAATAGGTGACGCTCCTCTATATTTGGGTAAAAAAGAAGGGTGTATATTGATTGCACCATATTTTTTACAATATAAAATATTAGCAGGAATTCTTTTATCATAAGAAACAACCACAATAAGTTCTGCTTCAATTTTATCAATAAGTTGTACAACTTGATTATCTTTTAAATCATGAGAAATATATGTTGGAATACTCCTCTCTAGAGCTTTTTGATGAATAATGTTTTCTCTTAATTTAAGACCCCTACCTTTTTTTTGAGGAGCTTTAGTGAATACAGCCTTAATTTCGTGTTGTGAAGAATTAACTAAACTTAAAAAAGGAGCTAGCGAAAATTCACTACTTCCCATAAAAATAACATTCATTAAACAAACTTAGGTTTCAGATTATTTCAAAAATGATAAATTCCCAAATTTTTTGTTAAAACTACTTACACTCTTATTAGATTTACTAACATACTGCATTTTAGATTTATCCCAAGCAGGATGCTCTCTAAAATCCACATCCATCAGTAGCTCACTTCCCTTATAGGTAGAATATGTACAAAATTCGTCTTTTCCTATTTTCAATTTAAGACTTTTATAATTAGGGTGAATGTCTTTTTTCATTATTATTAATCAAACATTATTTATTGAAAAATTATCTTATATCCCAATCCTTAACCAGCTATTTTAATAAATGTGCAAATGTTTCACATTTATTTACATATTTAAACAATTGCTCACATAAAGCAGTTTTCATATCTATTCTCATAAATAAACACAGACATTTGATACTGATCCTAAAGATGAAAAAAATCAAAACAAAACTATAAATATTTATTCTTATTTCTTCTGCTTAAACTCTTATTCAACTCTCTACCATACATCTCCGTACTACATACTCTAAAAATTTTTAGTTTATGTTAACAAGCAATAGCCACCTTCACTTAAGTTATACATTAGTGATAAAAAATATATCAAAAAAATGCATAAAGAGCAAATACTCAATTTATTTCAATATCTGAATTCGCAAATTAGTTAGATAAATACTAAATAAATAGAGATTTAAAATGACTATAAAATCAATGATCAACAAGAATTAATTTTTATCTTACATAATAGGTAAATTTAATTACCTGACTTAGAAAAAAAATTCTAGTACATTTTGTAAAATCTTAGGATAATCTACAACTGAATGTGTTTTACTATATTTGAATATCTAATAACAATAAAATTGTAAAATTTCTACCTGCAATATAATGTGAAAACATTATCATCTTCAACCAATGATAACAAGATATAATCTTGTCTATTAACCTCTAATATGAACTAAATTTGAGTTACAAAACTTCAATACTGACATAACATTCATATCTTTCAGTATTCACTGTATTAAAGATATGATAAAAATCTACATCATATAATACAATACATATTAAAAATTAATTTTAAACTAGATGAGTAGTAAATTACATTTTCAGACACATTATTTCTCTACCTTATTTGACTACTATATAATATCAAACTGCCTTCAACACTTCATTTAATCTTTTTACAAATATATTAGGATCTTTGATAGGTAAACCTGCAATGATACATGCCTGATCATAAATAAGATTCACTAATTGATCAATTTGATCTTGGTATTTTGTATCACCTTCTATAAGGTATCTATTAATTTTCTTTATAATTTCGTTATTAGGATTTATCTCTAAAGCTTTAGCTGAAACTTTATTTAACTTTCCATGCGAAACAAGCATAGTTTCTAACTTGATGTCAAAATAAGAATTATCATCAAGTGACAAGCAAGCAGGGCTAGTAGTGAGCTTTTTTGAAATTTTCACATCACTAACTAAATCTTTTAAAATGTTTTTAAATTTTTCTGTAAGAACTTTATATATGTGATCTTCAGAATCCTTATTATCTTTTGTCTCAGTAGCATTTTGTCTAAGATCCAAATTACTTCTACTAACAGATTTAATTTCTATTTCTTTATATTTATTTGTATTCATAATCCATTGTGGATCTATCGGATCTGTTAGTAACAACACATCTATATTTTGAGCTAAAAACCCCTCTATTTGAGGATTATGATACATTTCTTCCAAAAAATTACCTGTGAGGTAGTAAATGACTTTTTGATCTTGAGATTTAATTTCCTCTATATACTCGTCTAAAGATATAAGGCTTTTTTTTATAGCACTATTAAAGAGTGATATATCTAATATTTTCTTCTTTTCCTCTTCAGAAACACTATTTTCAACTAACCCTATTTTTAAAAAATTTCCAAAATTATTCCAAAAAGTTTTATATTTTTCTATATTTGAGTCCTTAAGGGATTTCAACTCTAATAGTATTTTTTTTGTAAGAGCAGACCTTATTTTACCTATTTGAGCATTATGTTGTAAAGTTTCTCTATTAATATTGAGTGGTAGATCATCTGAATCTACAACACCTTTAATAAAACTCAAATAATTTGGTAAAATATCTACATTTTCTTCTGATATAAATACTCTTTTTATAAATAATTTGATCTTAGATTTATTTTCAAATTCATTCACTAGCCCAGGTAAATGTGCTGATGGAATAAATAAAAGTGTAGAAAAAGAAATCATGCCTTCACTATTATAATGTATAGTTATTGCAGGATCCTGAAAGTCATGTGATATTTTTTTGTAAAAATCGGAATATTCTTTCTCCGAGATATCTGTTTTAGATTTTTTCCATAATGCGGAAGTGGAATTAATTTGTTCTTGTTTATTGTCTTTGTCAGTTAAAAATATAGGAAATAATACGTGATCTGAGTAATTCTTTAGTATTTCTTTTATTTGAAAACTTTCTAAAAATTTCTCCTGATCTTCTCTTATAATTAATCTAATCTCTGTTCCATGATGAAAATCAGAATCTTTATTTTTCAATAAATCATATTTCGCTTTTCCATCAGAACTCCATATCCATGATTCATCCTCTCCTAATTTTCTAGAAGTTACTACAACTTTCTTACTAATCATAAAACAAGAATAAAATCCAACTCCAAATTGTCCTATCAAAGAAGTATCCTTTTTTTTCTCTTGATCAAGATTTTTTATAAAATCTTGGGTACCAGATTTGGCTATTGTACCTAAATTCTTATGCAATTCCTCTTTATTCATACCTATTCCAGTATCTCTTATAACTAGCTCTTTTTTTTGGGAATCTATACTAATAGAGATTTTTAATTCTGATACATCGCCTTTAATAGTAGCTGTTTGAATCAGATATCTAGCTTTATCACAAGCATCGGAAGCATTAGAAATTAGTTCTCTTATAGCAACATCTTTATTTGTATATAAGGAATTTATCATTAAGTCTAAAATCTTATCTACCTCAGCAGAAAAATTTTTTGTCTCGTGCATATTAGTAAAATACTACTATAAATTAAAAAATCATAAAATTATCTAATTGATCAAAAATCAATCAAATATTTGTTATTGAGAACATAAAAGTAACCATGTAATCATGGTACACTACATTTTATTTAATCTATGTTCTAAATAGTTATAAGGACTCTAGAAATTTTACATAAGATATGAAATAATATCAAGTGTAATAATTGAAGATTTATTTCTTAGTATTTATTAAAATTATGAAAATTCAAGATCATAAAGACTTTTTTTGTAATGGATTTCAAAATATTGAAGATCACCCTGCAATTTTTTTATCCGCTAAAATAGGAGAAACAGTAAAATGTCCATATTGCAATAGATCTTTTGAGTATACAAATAATTCAAAATAAAATTGTCTATTTTACACTTAGGATATTTTGCTTATGACACTTGACTCATATGGTATGATTGTTACGTTTAGGATTCTTATCCATTTATATTGGATACTTTTTGCTGATTTTTGAAAACTTATTAAACTTTGAGCATATGTCAAGAAGATGTCAATTAACCGGTCTAAATAATATGAGCGGAAATAATGTATCTCATTCTAACCTAAAAACAAAAAGGAAATTTAAAATTAATTTGCGAGAGGTTTCTTGTTGGAGTAATCTAGCAAAAAAGCATTTTAGACTAAAATTAAGTACTAAATCGTTAAAAACAATAGATAAATTAGGAGGTTTGGATAATTACATACTATCCTTAAAGTCTAAAAAAGTTACAGAATTCGCAAAAATACTAAAAAGAAGATTTATAAAAAAAAATAAAGCTGAAACAACTTAAAAACAAAAATTAATAAACAGATTCACGCTCAATATGTGATGATAGTTTTAAAGATGGTAGTTTTTTATAAATTTTGATAGAGAAAGCAACCCACTTAAAAATGTACTTATAACAAGTATTTTTTCTGATTTATAAACTCATTTTGAGAAAAAATATTCTTTTTTTGTTTATCAGCTTATTTTCAAGATTAAAATACAAATTACAAGAGACCTGTTACTGATACTACAAAGTATTTGTATAAGAAAAAGTATTTGTATAAGATTTTAAATTGAGCGCAATTTTGCCTACTTAAAATAAGACCAGATCATACCCATTAATTAAAAACGTTAGAGAATATTAGAGAATATATTTGAAAACAAAAAATTGTATATCGAAAATTTCTAAAACAATTAACTCACTCACACCAATCAAAAAATCAATTATGTTAACAATTATTGTTACTTATTGCTCTTGCATTTTAAGTGTTAAAACTCAAACATTATAAAAACTATTGTTTGAGAAATTTCATTATTAAGTAATTTCATTATTAAAGAAGCAAGTTAGATTACAATCTCCTCTATAGCTTTTCCTAAAAAGACATATATTATTATAACTAACACAATGGTAGAAGCACATCCAAAAGAGTGTTTTGCTCAAAAAAGCAATCTTGAAAACACATCAATTATCTCTTGAGAAAAATACTCAGAACTAACCTTGTCATAAAATAATGAAAAAAATCCAAAATATTATGATCATGAGATATTATTTGCTTAGAAAATGCGTTTACAAGAATAAATAATTCAGCTAGCATGAGTAGGAAAGCTGGAGTCTCATTTTTATCAAATTCAAAAAAATACACAGCACACTTCAATTAAATGCATCAAACATGAAATTAATCATTTAAATCAAACTCCTTGTGAGCTCTATTATTTTTTTTCTCCTATTTTGATCTTTTATATAACTAAAAGCCTTGACCAAAGAAAATATTTCTTTTTCTGGAACAGAAGAAAAGTCACTACTCATCTCTTCGGAACCTATACCCCCTTCTTTCTCTAGCTTATCTTCTTTTAAAAAGGAAAAAGCACCTCCCGATACCTCTACATTTACCTTTTCAAAAAAATACTCTATAGGCACTTTCAAAAATTTTGCTAAGATATGTAATTTCCCACTAGAAATTCTATTTATAGCCTTTTCATATTTCTGCACCTGTTGGACGCTTACATCGACAGCTCGGCTTATTTCATACTGACTAAGCCCTAACATCAACCTTCTCATTTTTAGCCTTTTACTAACCAATCTATCTATATCATCAACACGCCCTTTGGGTAATTCTTTATTGTTCTGCATTATTTTTTTTAATAAATTAAAATTGATATTCGCACTTCGGGCAATTATATAGATAATTATTTGCAAAAACAACAGAATTGCTTAACAAAAAGAGAATAATTTTAAAAAATTTTTATATTTTACATAACGTTTTATAAAAAGATATGCAAATAATTACTTGGTTATTTTTAAGTAATTGCATTTTCAATTCCTTAATTACTCTTAAGCAATCAAAATTCATCATAAAACAATACAAAATTTTATATTAATGCCCTTGTATAAATTTTGCGTATTTATTAGGAATGTTTATGAAATTCTCTGCATCTTGAAGAGGAGATTTTTTCTTCAGTATTCTAGGCCATACCTGAGAATATTGTTTATTTATTTCTAACATATCTACTAATTCTAAAGATTCAGCTTTAATAGCATCTATAGGACATTCTTCTACGCATACTCCACAATCTATACACTCATCAGGATTAATTACTAACATTAACTCTCCTTCAAAAAAACAATCTACAGGACAAACTTCTACACAATCAGTATATTTACACTTGATACATTCTTCTAACACTACATAAGTCATATAATATGCTCCAATTTTAATTTTAATAAAATATTGTTGGTTTTAATAAATATTAAACTAATCGTTGCAAATAAAAATCCTAAACCCATTATGATTAGTGGTATTAACATAGAACCATCTATTGAAGGACCACCTATTTTCAATATACTAGATTTTTGATGTAGACTATTCCATATGTTAACAGAAAATTTTACAATAGGAATATTAATAAATCCTAAAATCACAAAAATAGAGGATGGGGTAGCAGATCTAATGATATTAGCATTAGCTTGAATTATAATAATATTGCTTAAATAAAATAAAAACATTACAAAGACTGATGTTAATCTAGAATCCCAAACCCACCAAGTACCCCATGTGGGCTTCCCCCAAAGAGAGCCTGTAATTAATGTTAAAAAAGTAAAAACTAACCCTACGTATGTTGAAGCAACATTTATTAAATATAGTATTTGTATTTTCTTTACTAAATACATTATACTAAAGCAAGTCATAGATGTATAAATTAGAGTGCTTATCCAAGCACAAGGGACATGTACATACATTATCCTAATTAACATGCCTTGCTGATAATCTTCAGGAGAATTAAAAAAGCTATAATATATACCTAAAGCAAAAAATACTAACATTAAACTAATACTGCAAGGAATTATGATTTTAGTAATTTTTCTGAAATAATGTGGATTTAAAAATCTCATCTTAGCTTTTTCTTAAAATAACAGACAAAATATAACCAGAATATAGTTCATTTCTTTGTAAAGAATATCTATAACTTGGATATTTTGCTGGCATAGAAAAACTATCTTCATCTATTATTGTAGAAATTTTAACGCCCTCTTCCAATAATTTATTTTGAACAAAACTGCGCAAATCGAATGTTAAAATTTGTTCTTTAAATTTAAAAAATTTAGCATAATTAGAATCTTTTGCAGTAAATTTTTGAAAAAAATCCTCTCCTACTATATAAGATTTTTGATGAATAGAAGGGCCAATAATTGCATATATGTTGGTTGCAGATTTTTGTTTCATACAAACAATCATTTTTTTTACTATATCATTAACACTCCCCCTCCAGCCACAATGAATTGTTGAGATGATGTTTGACTCTAAACAAAAAAGCAATACAGGAACACAATCCGCTGTTTTAACTGCAATTATTACGTTAGGTTGTGAAGTAATCAAACCATCTCCTTCGTATTCTATTATGTTATCTAATGAATCTTTTTCTAAATCTGCATCTACTACTTTTGTACTATGTGTTTGCTTTAAAGTTATTATCTTTTTTGTTCTTAATTTCTGACAAACATAATTCAATTTTTCTTTGTTCAATATTTTGGAATCAAATTCCTTATCAGATTTATCAAAAATTTTAAAAAATATCCTAGAATTGGGTTTAGCTGCAATAAGCATAAATTAATTATTATCAATCAGTACATTATTAATTATAATTTTACATTAAAAACATAAAATCATATTTTATTTCATTTTTCTTTTAAAGGAAAGTAGTGAATTGTATATTTGTTGATATTAATATATTAATATATAGATATAAATTTATTGTAACAAATATATGCAATTAATAAATTATATCAAAAAATATAAATTTTTAGATATTTTAAACAAAAAAATTCAAATCAAATTTGCTTTATATTTAAAAATAGGAATCGAGCTTGAGTGTTATATAGTGCAGAATTATGACTATACTCCACAAATATCCTATAAAGAACTTCTTGAAAAAATAAGAAAATATTTTCCATTTATAATCAAAACAGAGAGAGGTAAGGATCAATTTGAAATTGTACTAAACCCTAGCTCATGTATTTCATATTACGCAGAATATATAGAAAATTTAAAAATAAGATTTTATAATTTTTGTAGAAATTTAGGTTTTATAGTTTTATTTGACGCAAAACCATTCTTAAATGATTTTGGGAGTTCTATGCACGTCAACATAAGTTTTAATAATTTTAAAGAAAATTTCAAATTTATTTCAGATATTTTATGTTCATATTCCTTTAAAACTAAAAAATTGTTTTTTTTAAAACACCAGGATTACGTAAGATTAGATGCTAAATTTATGTCTCCTACACATGTATGCCTTGGTAATGCTCACAACAGAACAGTGTTAATAAGAATATTACACAATAGAATAGAACATAGATTAGCATCATCTAATGCAAATGCATATAATGTTTTTTACGCTATATTGATTTCTATATTACAAGGTTTAGAAAATAGATATGAAATAAAAAATTTTCCTATCATTTATGGAAATGCTTTTGAAAGAAAATATCATCTTTCAAAAATATAAAAATTTTTAATTTAATATTTATGAATAAAAATAAATTGAAATAATTATTTAATTTATATATCATGAACGTTCAATAAATGCATAATGATTAATTAGAAAGAATGAATATAATAAACATTATATTTTTAGTTTAAAATGGATAAAAAAAGACCAATTTCACCACATTTGTCAATATATAAATTCCAAATTAACACAATAATGTCTATTACACACAGACTAACAGGCATTATATTGTTTGCTTTTTTTTCTTTTTTAGCCTGGGGTTTTATCATATGGTTTTTGCTAGATTTTTCAGAAAAAATACTACTATTGATTAATAACATTTTTTTTAAAATTTTTTTTTCTGTTTCGATATATTCTCTGTATTATCACCTTTTCAACGGAATAAGATATCTTCTTTGGAGTATAGTTCTAGGATTTTCTAAGTTTAGTATAATAAATTATAGCTACTTGGTCTTATTACTATCTTTGCTATCTACTTTATTTACTCTACGTATTATATTTGTAATTTAATTTTTAATCTAATCGCGTTCATTATGACTTTCTTATGGTTAAGTTTTAAAAAATCACTTAAAGAATTTTTAGACGCAAATACGCCATACAAAACTAAAGGACCTCATGCTTTCAAGCATTGGTGGCATCAAAGATTAACAGCTATTTTTATTTTATTAATAATGATTTTATTAGGAGAATTTTTAATTAATATATTAACCACTATATCTATTCCTTTAGTTATAAAACTGTTTAAAAATCCCACTACAGCTTTTTTATTAAGTTTTTGGATAATAGCAATTTTTTATCATGGAGCGTTAGGTACCCAAGTAATTATAGAAGATTATATCCATAGTAATAAAATGAAGAGAATTTTAATATTTTTATTAAAAATTTATTCATATATCACTATCATAGTCTTTTTTATTATAACGATGTGGAATATTAATATAATATAGGAAATTAAAATCTATGGAAAGTGATTCTTATGATATAAAATATCATAAACACGATGTAATAATAGTTGGAGCAGGAGGAGCTGGTCTTAGAGCTGCACTTGGAATCTCTATCAAAGGCTTAAATACTGCTTGTATAACCAAACTTTTTCCTACTAGAAGTCATACTGTAGCAGCACAAGGTGGTATTAGCGCTGCTCTAGGAAATATGTCTGCAGATGATTGGAGATGGCATATGTATGATACAGTCAAGGGCTCAGATTGGCTAGGTGATCAGGACGCAATAGAATATATGTGCAAGCATGCTGCTGAATCTGTAATAGAATTAGAGCATTTCGGAGTACCATTTTCACGCACAAAAGAAGGAAAAATATACCAAAGAGCGTTTGGAGGAATGACTACTGAGTATGGAAAGGGAAAATATGCTCTTAGAACTTGTGCTGCAACAGATAGAACTGGACATGCAATATTACATAGCCTGTATCAACAATGTCTAAAATATAGAACAGAGTTTTTTATAGAGTATTTTGTCATAGACTTAATCATGAATGAAGGAAATTGTGTTGGGGTAGTGGCATGGAATTTGTGTGAGGGTACTATTCATGTATTTGAATCTCAAATAGTAGTTATAGCAACGGGTGGGTATGGTAGAACTTATTTTTCATGTACTTCTGCTCATAGTTGTACTGGAGATGGAGGAGGAATGTGTATTAGGGCTTCTTTACCTATGAAAGATATGGAATTTGTACAATTCCATCCTACAGGTATATATGGATCTGGTTGTCTTATAACAGAAGGAGCTAGAGGAGAAGGGGGATATTTAGTGAATGCTTTAGGAGAAAGATTTATGGAAAGATATGCACCTTCAGCAAAGGATTTAGCATCCAGAGATGTGGTATCAAGATCTATGACACTTGAAATACTAGAAGGAAGAGGAGTGGGAAAAAATAAAGATCACATCCTATTGCACTTAAACCATCTACCAAAAGACATTCTAAAAAAAAGACTACCTGGAATCACAGAAACAGCAAAAATATTTGCTGACGTAGATATATCTAAAGACCCTATTCCTGTTATCCCTACTGTACACTATAATATGGGTGGAATAGCTACAAATATACACACTCAAGTAATTACCATAGATAATCAAGGAAAAGAACAAATAATTCCAGGACTGATGGCAGTAGGCGAAGCTGGTTGTATTTCTGTACATGGAGCTAATAGATTAGGTTCAAATTCTTTACTAGATCTCATAGTATTTGGTAGAACAGCTGCACTAAAAGCATTAGAAATTATAGAATCTAAGACTTTTGCTCAAAGCAAATTATGCAAAACATCTATATCCAACATTATCAAAAGATTCAACTCTATTAGATTCACAAAAGGGAATATAAAAGTTGCAGAATTAAGATTGAAAATGCAAAATATTATGCAAAAATATGCTGCAGTGTTCAGAACTAAATCAACATTAGAAGAAGGTAAAAAAGAAATTACAAAGGTTAGAAACCAATTCTCAGATATTGAAATATCTGATAGATCTCTTATTTGGAATAGTGACTTAGTAGAAGCCCTTGAACTAGAAAACCTATTAGATCAAGCAGTACTAACTATGAACGCAGCACTTCATAGAGAGGAATCCCGAGGAGCACATGCAAGAGAAGATTTTCCTAAAAGAGACGATAAAAATTGGATGAAACATAGTTTGTCTTTTCTAAAAACTGATGGTTCAATTGAAATAAAATATCAAGATGTATCCTTACATACATTAACAAATGAAGTAAAAACTATTAAACCAGTAGCTAGAGTTTATTAACTAAAGTATGACATAAAGAAGGTATATGGCAGATTTTTTTTTACCTAAAAATTCTAAAGTGAAAAAAGGAAAAATTTGGAAAGAAAAGAATATATCCCGCAATAATGAAAAGATATTATTTATATATAGATATGATCCAGATTCTGATGACAATCCTAGATTGGATAGATATTATATAGATTCATCTAAAACTGGACCAATGGTACTAGATGCACTAATTAAAATTAAAAATGAAGTAGATTCTACATTAACATTTCGTAGATCATGTAGAGAAGGCATATGTGGTAGTTGTTCTATGAATATTAATGGAGTAAACGGTCTGGCTTGCATAGAATCTTTAAAAAAAGACAAAATAATTACTATATATCCTTTACCACATATGAGTGTGATTAAAGACTTAGTAAGTGACTTAACTAATTTTTATGAACAATATAAAGCTATAAAACCGTGGTTAAAACCTAAAAATAATTTAGAAAAAGATAAAGAACAGTTACAATCTGAAGAAGATAGAAAAGCACTTGATGGATCTTATGAATGCATTTTATGTGCTTGCTGCTCGACATCATGTCCTAGTTACTGGTGGAACGGGAAGAAATTTTTAGGTCCTGCTGCACTTTTACAGGCCTCAAGATGGGTTTTAGATTCTAGAGATCAAAGTACTGCTAAAAGGCTAGATTTCATAGAAGACTCTTTTAAATTATATAGATGTCACCACATAATGAATTGTACAAGATCATGCCCTAAAAATCTAAACCCAGCTAAAGCAATTGCTGGATTAAAAAAACTCATATTTCACAAAAATAAAGCATAGAAGCATCAATAATTGAAATTAATAATTGAAATTAATAATTGTATTAATAATAACACAACAATCTAAATGAATTTTATTTCTAATAATTTCTGATATTGTTGTTGTCAAAGAAATTATTACAGAATAAAATATGAAAAAAATAAAGATATGCTAAATTTAGCTATCAGCTTGTGAATGGGATGTACTGAATTTTTTTTAGCATTTCTTATTTCTAAGTCAAAACAATATTTATAGCATTGGTATAAATAAATTTTATGCCAGAAATTAAATAATATATATGATTGAATCAATAATTGTTATACCAAAATGAAAGTAGTAAGTTCTTTAAAATCTTTAAAAAAAAGAGATAAAAATTGTAAATTAGTCAGACGTAAAGGAGTAGTTTTTGTAATCAATAAAATGAAAAAAAAATTTAAGGCTAAACAAGCTTAATTCTTATAATTCTAAATAATAATGAAAATCGTTTGTAGAAACGATTTTTGTTAAACAAATAATATTAAATATGATAATTTAAATCCAAAGTGAAAATATCTTGAGTAAATCTTTGTTTAGTTCTGATTACTAGAAATAACAACTCAACAAATAGTAGAGTTGAAATACAACTTATACTTATTAAGTAATATATTAGTATAAATACTTATTTGTTGGTTATTACTAAATAGACATAGGAGTGATTTTTTTTTGCTAATTCATGATATATTATACTGCCATTATTTTGTAGAGTGCTTGGTTTATTAAGAGCTTTATTAATGTTTGTGGATTAAAATAGTTTACATTATTGAGGAAAGAATAACATGAGTAATTTGATTAATGTTGGTATAGATCAAGAGATCAGACGTTCTTATTTAGATTATGCGATGAGCGTCATAGTAAGTAGGGCTATACCAGATCTAAGAGATGGCCTTAAACCTGTGCATAGAAGAATACTATATTCTATGTATGAGTCTGGATATTTTTCAAATAAAGCCTATAAAAAATCTGCAAGAATAGTTGGGGATGTAATAGGTAAATATCATCCTCATGGTGATACAGCTGTTTATGACGCTTTAGTTAGAATGGCACAAGAGTTTTCTTTAAAAATCCCATTGGTTGATGGACAGGGTAATTTTGGCTCTATAGATGGAGATTCTGCTGCAGCAATGCGATACACAGAAGCAAGATTGTCTAAAATTAGTCATTTTTTATTAGAAGATATAGACAAAAACACAGTAGATTTTCAAAACAATTATGATGACTCTGAGACAGAACCTAAAGTTCTTCCTTCAATTTTTCCTAATCTTTTGGTAAATGGTAGCGGAGGAATAGCAGTAGGTATGGCCACTAATATTCCTCCTCATAATCTTGGAGAAGTGATAGATGCATGCTGTGCATACATTGAAAATAATGAAATTACCTTAGAAGAAATTATATCTTACGTAAAAGGTCCAGATTTTCCTACAGCAGGTGTAATTATAGGAACAGAAGCAATATATTCTGCTTATAATACTGGTAAAGGAATAATCTCTATAAGAGGGACTTATTTTATTGAAAATACTTCAGAAGGCAAAGCATCACTGATAATAAATGAGTTACCTTATGGAGTGAATAAAGCAAAACTCATAGAAAGAATTTTAGAATTAATTAAAGAAAAAAAAATAATTTCTATATCTGAAATCAGGGATGAATCAAATAAAGAAGGAATAAGAGTAGTGATTATTATAAAAAAAAATAATGATCCTGAAATACTAGTAAAACAACTATGCAGCTATACAAATTTTCAAACAAGCTTTGGAATAATAATGTTAGCTCTCAAAAATTCTGTTCCTAAAGTTATGAATTTAGGAGAAATTATCAAATCATTTGTAGATTTTCGGGAAGAAATAATAACAAAACGTACTATTTATTTATTAAATAAAGCAAGAAATAAAGCACATATTTTGTTAGGGATCAGAATAGCAATTGGAAATATCGATGAGGTAATAGGTATTATTAGGAACTCTTCAAGTGGTATAGAAGCTCAAAATAATCTTCTAAAAAAGAAATGGCTTTGTAGTGATATTTTAGATATTATCAAAATAATAGAAGAAAACACTGAAGTACACGAAGGCAAGTACGTTTTTTTAACAGAAACTCAAGCAAAGGCTATATTAGATATCCGCTTACAGAGATTAACTCTGCTTGAAAAAGGCAAATTAGAAAATGAAATTAAAGATTTGAAAGAGAATATACTAAGCTATATCGAAATACTCTCATCAAGAGAGGTGCTATTGTCGATTTTACAAAATGAATTAATTTCAATCAAAGAAAAATTTGATCAGCCAAGACTTACTAAAATAGAAAACAGTTCACAATCATTACATCAAAATCTTGATGAGATGATTAAAAGAGAAGATGTCGTAGTAACTTTATCACATAAGGGGTATATAAAGAGAGTATCTTTAGATACTTATAGAGCTCAAACAAGAGGCGGTAAGGGAAGAATAGGATCTACAATACAAGAATCTGATGTGATAAATAAAGTCCTTGTATGCAATTCTCACGATAAATTGCTATGTTTCACTAATCTAGGTAAATTATACGGAATTAAGATCTATACTATTCCAGATTCTACTCCCAATAACAAAGGCAAGCATATAGCAAATCTTATTAAATTTGTTCATACAGAAGAACAAATTGCAACGATAATGCCTTTATCTGATAAATTACTCGCCAAGAAAGATTTATCATTAGTATTTTTAACCTCTAAAGGGCAAGTAAAGCGTCATAGTGTACTGGATTTCATTAATATCCCTCCTAGTGGAAAAATTGCTATTAATCTTAACGAGCATGAGGAACTTGTAGGAGTTAAGACAGCTGCTGTAGATGATCATGTAATAGTTTCTACTACATTGGGAAAAATTATCAGATTTGATTTACATGATTTAAGAATCGTTAAATCTAGGAATAGTTTTGGAATAAAAGGCATAAAATTAGCTCCAAAAGATAAAGTAGTGTCTTTAGACGTAATTAAAGGGCTAGACATTACGCCTGATGTACAAACTACTTATTTTTCTATCCCTATAGAAAAGAGAATACAATTAAAAGATCATATTCAAAAATCTAATCATGATGCAATAAAAAAATTAATAACAAAACTAAATATCACGTCCTTAACTCTAGATGAGATTCAAAATTTAGCACAAAATGAAGAATTTGTACTTACAGTAGGCGAAAGGGGACTAGGAAAATTCACATCTGCTTATGCATATAGAAGAATTAACAGAGGAGGAGTAGGGGTAAATAACATGAATATCACCCCTAAAACAGGGAAAGTAGTAGTATCGCTTAATGCTTCATTAGGTGATGATTTAGTAATAATTACTAATCAAGGGAAATTGATTAGGTGTAAATTAAATCAAGTAAGAATAAGTAGTAGGAATTCTTCTGGTGTGAAATTATTTTCTATAGACAATAATAGCTTTGTTGTTTCTGTTTCTCTAGTTCCTAACGAAAATTTTATAGATAACGATACAACAATAGATAGTGTCGAATAAACTAAGTTTATAAAAATCTTCTAGCACTTGAAAGCAAAGTTGGCAAACTTTTTCTAGGATAAAAGGATCTTTAAAAACGAAATAGAACTAGATGCATGCTAGTGCATATTGTTTTTTTACTGGAATGCTTTTTTGATGATGTGTTATTAATATCCCTATCTTTGCTCTATTTTCTTTTTTAGAACTTGTAGTTCAGGAAAATTTTTCTCAATGTGAGAGATAAGATAAGCTCTTTCTCTACAGGCAACTTTTTGCTACAGAGATAAGCGCCTCTAGGCAGGCAGAGAAATTGTTCCTATCTATAAGAAATTCTTGATGTTAAAAACCACAATGCTTAAAGAAAAAGCCTACAAGAGACGTGAAAATTGTTCAATTCACCCAAGTAAGATTCTATTAGATCTAATTTTTTTACAGTAATAGTAACTAAAACATCAATATGTATAAGCCTTTTTCAGAAAAAATGCTAAATCTATCTTCACACTAAAGTGCAGGAGATATAAGGCGTTGTTTATTGTAGAAGAATTTTTTGATTTTTTTTTTGTCTATGTATTTTTTTGTTTTAAACAATACGAGCTCCTCAGGCTACAACAAAATAACTTCTGATACAATATTGTCAATTTTTTCTAATAGCATAAAAAATAGATATTTTTGGTGAATATATATTAATTACAAATGCACTTGATATTCTTTTACTTTAAATTTTGTGCATTACAATTTGAAATATTGAAAATATCACAAAATTCTCTTCTCTCGATCTCAATTCACAAGAAAATTGCTAACTATAAATTGAAAACCACTCTAAGGAATTTTTTTTAAAAAATCCACCATGAAAGTTAACACTCTAGAATCAATTGAGTGAGATAAATTAGGTATTGTTTTTCTAACATATTTGATATTTTCTTTTTCTAAAAACTGTTCCATCAAAAAAGAATATTTAACATCTACTATTGAATCATCTTCACCATGCATTATACAAAATGGGGTATTTTTATTTTTGATATATCGAGGCACAATCAAATAAGAAGATAGACTGACTACAGATTTAAAAGAAACATCTTGAATTAATGCTAAATAATTAGCCACTACTCCTCCTTGCGAAAATCCTATCAAACTAGTTTTAGAATTATCTAAAGATAAAATTTTTTGTTTCTCTTGTACTATAGATTGTATAGAAAAAATATTATTACTTAGTAAATTTCTAACATGCTCCTCATCCCTATTTTGAAGACTAAACCATTGCCTACCAAAGGCTCCACAATCATATGCTTCTATACCATGAGGAGAAAAAAAATGAGTAGAAACAAATTCACTCTGTAGAAATGGAACTAAACTCATTAAATCGTAACCATCTGAACCTAATCCATGAAAAAAAATTATTAATTCAGATGTATCCGAAGAAAGAGCCTTTGCTTCTGGATTGTACATTTTGTAACTTTGCATTTAAAAAATTAATCTAAAAAATTAGAAGGCATACTTTGATATCTTACATCTAGGTATTCATCATTTAATAATACAATTTCTACTCTAATATTTTGAGGATTCTCTGGATCATCAAAATACATTGGGTCTTTATCTGCTTTACCAGAAACAATTAAAATATTTCTACTAAATAATTTATTTTGTGATAATAAAAATTTTCTTACTTGGTTAGCTCTTAAAAAAGACAAAAGCCATATATCATTAGCATAAGCTCCAGAAGATTTTCTAGTATGACCAGATATAGAAAAAAATTTTCTTTCATGAAGTAAAACTTCAGCTAGATGTATAAGAGTGTTTTTTAAATGCATTTGCATAATATCCGTATTGGGTTGAAACATAGGCCTTTCAATACTATCAACTATATGTATAACCAATCCATAAGGCTTTATATCTAAGAATACATTTTGCAAAAATTCTTGCATACCTTCATTAGTCCTAAGATTGTTGATGATTTTTCGAAATCTTTGCTCCTCTTGACGTTTCAATTTAATTTGTGCAAAAAATTCCTCCAATTTTATTTGATCAAGACTCACTATTGTTGATTTTTTAGAAGATGAAATCTCTTTATCTGTAATGCCAGGAGAATTCTCTTTATTTTCAGGGAAAAATTTTGTCATATTAAAAAAACCCGCCATTTTCTCTAAATCTTCTTG
This sequence comes from uncultured Rickettsia sp., assembly GCA_964554285.1. Lineage (GTDB taxonomy): Bacteria > Pseudomonadota > Alphaproteobacteria > Rickettsiales > Rickettsiaceae > JADHZC01. The sequence continues at coordinate 61,906 of CAZKNN010000001.1, read as the reverse complement.
AGAAGAAACACTAATTAGCCACATAATAAGAAAGAATGCCATCATAGCAGTTACAAAGTCTGCATATGCTATTTTCCATGAACCCTTTTTTTTGTGCTCATCTTGATTAGTTTTATTCTTGACTATAATTTTCTCTTTATTCATAGAATACACAAAAAGAGTACTAACTTTCTATATAGTTTTCTAACTCATCAAAAGATGGCCTAATTTTAAATGGAATCGCCTTTCTTATAATTTCATTTAAAATCAGTGAAGAATAACCTGAAAAATAAGCTACAAAAGCCTTTTTAACAATATCTAAAAAAACAATTTCATAATAAGCATACTTATTTAAATACTCTCCTACCGGTCCAAATAAGCCATATGAAAAAAAAATACCTGAAAAAGTACCCACTAAAGCAGCAGCTATAAGTCCACCCAATACTTCTGGTGGTTCAGCAATACTTTTCATAGCTACTATCACCCCAAGCACAGCAGCAACAATTCCAAGAGCAGGTAAAGAATCTGCAAGAGTCTCAAAAATTTTAAAAGGAGATTGTAACTCTTTTTTAAAGAGAGCAATCTCATTATCAAGCATTTCTTCAAAATGATGCTGATCTTTCATCCCCATAACCAACAACCTCAAAGAGTCTATAAGAAATGCCTTTACTTTAATATCTTTGATAAAATTAATATTTTTCAATATCCCATCTTCTTGTTCTAGCTCCTTTTCTAAAGCAACTACACCATCAATTTTGACTTTTTTAAAAACTATAGAAAAAAATTTAATAATTTCAAGATAATCCTTCTTACTATAAGGAGTATTTTTAAAGCAAAATCTTAGTGCCTTAAGCATTTTAGTAATTTCACTTAAAGGATTCGCAATCATAATACTAGCAATACCAGAACCGAGAATTATCAAAAATTCACTGGGCTGCCAAAGCAGAGCTAAACTACCATGACCCCAGACATAACCAAAACCTACAGAAAATAAAAGAAAAAAAATTCCAAAAATGAAATACATGAATAAAAACTGTATTTAGTTATTAATACTCACATCCTGATATAACTAAAAAACTCTTTCAAGACTATTTGTGAATCATGACTCATGATACCACAATAAATCTCAGGAATATAAGTAAAAAAATTCTTACCATGCAATAAATTTTTACTTAGTATACCTTTTTTCTCATCAAAAGCTGCAAAATATATTCTTGATATTCTATGTTTTAATATAGCATCAAAACACATTAAACAAGGTTCTAAAGTGATATAAATACTGCATCCTTTTAAATACCTAGATTTAAGTACCTTTGTAGCTCTATATAAAACTAACAACTCAGCATGCATAAGTGGACTATTCAACTTATGTACAAGATTGTAAGCGGATGAAACAATTTCACCAGAAGCATCTACAATCACAGCACCTACTGGAACATCTAACTTAGCTTGAAGTGCAATTTTAGCTTGCTTTAAGGCAAGTTCCATAAATCTGTTATACATATTTAATAAATAATAAAAATTATTTTAACATGCTATTTTCAGAGCAAAAAATATAAAACTTTTGTAATAAAAGAAAATTTTTGCATTTATTTGCTTAATTTTACAAACATAAAAGCCTATAATGCATTTAGAACTACATTATCATACTGGAAACTCCAATACTAATAAATATATAATATATTTATTTTTAAGATAGAAGTATTAAGTACAAAATATCTTTCACCTAAAAAAAATTTTACTTGCTACTATTTGTTTTATACACAATAAAGAAACACAATACCTATTCAGAAGATTTAGTAGTACTATTCAATTTCAGATAGGCTATAATATTCGCTAACTCAGAATCTTTCCTAAAACCAATAAAAGACATTTTAGTGCCAGGAACAAATTTAGAGGGTTTTTTCAGAAAATAAAATAAAGATTCTTCATCCCAAATTCCTTCAAGAGTTTGAAAAGCTTTAGAATAATTATATGTTTCTTTACTAGCTTTAGAAGAAGAAAAAACATCATAAAGATTAGGGCCAACTTTATTGTTTCCATTTTCTTCTATAGAGTGACAAGATATACATTTTTTAAATAAAGCCTTTCCTTCACTAGCGATGCCTTTTTCAACCAAAGCTTTAATATCTGTTTCTGTATTTTCTTCAGATTTATCAGACAAATCTTGATTTTCTATCAAAATTTGAAATCCTCTCTGTTCAGGCGAAGTATCAGATTTATATAAAATATCCGCAAAGAAACCTGATAACATAAATATCAGACTTGAAAGTAAAATAGAAGCAAAAATTTTATTTGATTCAAGATTATTAGACATACTGCATTCCTAGCATTGAATATTTACATTTTCTAAATTCCATCTAGGCTTAGGTTCAAAAAATGTATCACTAAATTTCATTATTTTAAACCTCTCCATTGCTGCAAAACCTATCATAGCTGCGTTATCTCTACAAAATGCCTTATCAGGTACAATTAAATCATATCCTAACTCCTTAACAAAAGAAGTCAAATATTTTGTTATATAGTTGTTACATGCAACACCTCCTGTAACTATAAATTGCTTTGTTTCTAATCTGAGATTATTTTCTTTGTTATAATGCTCAAATATCTTGATTGCATGTGCGGTTTTTTTACAAAGAATTTCTGCTACAGTTTGTTGAAACCCCGCAGCAAGATCTCGTATAAATTTTAAATCTATTTCAGGCTGTTTTTTGATTAATATTTTAATACTAGTTTTTAACCCAGAGAAAGACATATTACAATCATTGCTCCTAAAAATTGGCTTAGGAAAACTAAATCTTTCAACCTCTCCTAGTTGAGCATGTTTTTCTATCTCTGGTCCTCCTGGAAAAGGCAAATTTAACATTTTCGCAACCTTATCAAAACATTCTCCAAGTGCATCGTCTAGTGTCTGACCTAAAATATCATAATCACCAAAATCTTTTACTAAAACAAACTGACTATGCCCTCCACTAATTAACAAAGCAAGATACGGGTATACAATCTTTTCTGTAATTTGTGGACTCAAAATATGTCCTTCCAAATGATTAATCTCTAATATAGGCTTATTTAATACAGAAGAAATTGCTTTAGCATACACTACACCCAATATCAAACTACCAACCAAACCAGGACCAGAACAAACAGCTATAGCATCTATCTCAGAAATATTAACTAAAGATTCTTTAATAGCTCTTTCAATAGCTAGCTTTAGGTTCATAAGATGAGAACGAGACGCAATTTCAGGTACAATTCCTAAAAACTCTGAATGGAGTTCATTTTGAGAAATAACAATATTCGATAACACTCCAGTTCTAGAATCTAAAATAGCTGCTGCGCTATCATCACAACTAGATTCAATGGCCAATATTTTAGTGCTTTTTATCATCACTTCTTTCATCTATTTTTGTATGATTTTTTGACCATTCATATATGATACCAAAGCATTTGGAACAGAAACAGACCCATCAGAATTTTGATAATTTTCTAAAATAGCAACAATGGTTCTACCAACAGCTAAAGAAGATGCATTTAGACTGTGGGCAATAATATTATTATTTTTAGCATCTTTATATCTTATAGATGCTCTCCTAGCCTGAAAGTCTTTACAATTAGATATACTAGAAATTTCTTTAAAAATACCACTTGCAGGTAACCAAACCTCTATATCAAAGGTTTTTGAAGAACTAAAACCAGTATCACCAGCACATAAAAGTACTACCCTATATGGGATATCCAATTTTTTTAAAATATCCTCAACTACAAACAACAGAAATTCATGCTCCTGTGTAGAGCTTACTTCATCAGTAATACTTACTATCTCAACTTTCCCAAATTGGTGATTACGCATCAAACCTCTTGTATCATTACCTGCAGCTCCTGCTTCTCTTCTATAACATGCTGTAAAAGACGTAAATCTAACGGGCAAGTCTACAAACTTGATTATATCATTAGCACACATATTGACTAAAGGTACTTCACCAGTAGGAATCAGTCCCAGCTTATCATTTTCTAAGAGATATAGATCTTTTTGAAATTTATACAACTGCCCAGTATTGTAAAGAGCAGATGCCTTTACAACATGCGGAGGATCTAATTCCTCAAAACCTTTACTAACATTATGATCAATCATAAAATTAATAAGAGCTCTATTAAGCTTTGCTAAATCTTTCCTAAGTGTTACAAATTTACTCCCAGAAAATTTTGCAGTATTTACTAAATCAACCATCTGTAAATCTTCCATTAACTTATCATGCATCTTAGCTGTAAATGGCAATTTTTTTTCAACACCGCCCCAAACTTTTATTATCTTATTTTTTTTTTCCCCTAACTCCCAAGGTACATCTTCATCTAACAAATTGGGAATCTCACTCAAAATGTTATTGATCTTGTCTTGTATATAACTTTTTTTACTCAGTTCTTTTAATTTTTCGTCTATATGTCCTATATCTCTCTTCAAAGTTATTATATCTCTATTTGATACACCTCTCAGTTTGGCTAATTCTTGAGATTTTTTACTTTTAGATTGCCTAAAATGTTGTATTAAAGTTATAATTTGCCTTGATTCTTCATCAAGAGATAATAATTCTTCCAAATTAAAATGCTGAATATTTCTTCTCTTTAATAATTCTTGAAAAGCTTCTTTGTTATTTCTTATCCATTTTATGCTTAACATTTCACTTCTCTATCTTTGCTTTCTAAATACTTTAAAATAATGATAGACATTTCGTACAAAATAATCATAGGAATTGCTAAACAAATCTGACTCAAAATATCAGGAGGAGTTAGTACTGCACCAAAAATAAAACTTAAAACAATAGATAATTTTCTAAATTTGATTAAAATACTAGAATTTACAACCCCTAAAAGATTTAGTATCATAATTATAATCGGTAATTGAAAAGTAAATCCAAAAGCTAAAATAAATCTTATCACTAAACTCACATATTCTCCGATTTTAGCCTGTAATATAAGAGGTAAATCATAAGTTGCATTTTCAAAACTTAAAAAAAAATCCCATACATTAGGCATAACAAAATAAAAAACAAAAAAAAATCCCAAAAAAAACAATAAGGGTGACAAAATTAGAACCATAATAGCAATTTTTTTTTCTCTAGTAAACAAAGCTGGGGCAATAAAACAATACACATGCCAACTCAGTACTGGCAAAATAGATAAAAAGGCAAAAAAACCAGACAATTTGATGTAACTAAAAAATGCTTCTGTTAAACCTGTGTAAATTACATTACTATATTTTAGACTCCCCAAATCTACAACTTTAGATAAAGGGCTAAGCATAAAGACATATAATTGTTCTTTACAAAAATAAAATGCTATAAAAAAACAGATGAAGAAAAGAATTAGAATTCTTAATCGAGATTTAATTTCTGTAAAATGCTTCAAAAGGCTATTCTTATTACTAATCATTATACAATAATTTTAAATTTTTAACTTTGTCTATAATTGAATCTGGAATATAAACAATAAGCCCTTTCATATAAGAATCTAAAATAGAGAATAATCTAGCTTCAGTCAAAAAAAGAGGATAAGATTTCTTCTCCAAATTAGAGAGCATATCTTTAACATTATCATGCTTATATAGATCTAAATTGAGTATTACAAATAAAGTAAACGCAATTAATAACAAAACAACTCCTTTTGTAAAACCCATACATGCACCTAAAAAATTATTCATAAACCCAAATTTAAAATTTTCTACTAAAGGGTGTACAATAGCTTTAACTAAACGAGTAAAAACTATAAAAACTAAATATAACGTAACAAGATGTAAGATAAAAAGCAAAAACGTATTCTCAACATAAAAATTCAAAAAATTTTTGGAATACGGATACATAAGAGACAGCATCAATATTGATAAAACAAATATACAATTATCACACAGTGTTTTTAATAATCCGTAATATAAGCCTGCAAAAGTATAAATAGATATCAAAACAACACATAAAATATCTATTGAGCTATAAGCGCTGATCGTAAAAAAATTCATAATCTTAATATAATTTGTTCAGTGATCACAAAATTCATCTTAAAATCCCAGTAATCTTTTGTAAAACTCTCTATCAAAAACTTATGAAAACAAACACCAATAGATATAAAATCTACACCAGAATCCTTCAATCGAGATAAGTATCTATCATATATCCCCTTACCAAAACCTATTCTATAACCTTCTAAATCAAATCCAATACCTGGTAACAAAATAATATCTGCTACTACTTCTTTATCTCCTGACGGTTCTAATACACCAAATTTCTTATTATGTACAAGCTTTTCTTTATTAAAATCAAACAATATCATTTTCATATAGCAACTATTGTCTTTTATACTGAGTTGAGGCAAGGCTATATCCCAAAAGTCATAGAACATCAATTTTGAAATATCAGGCTCTCCTTCTAAGGCAGAATAAATGCCTAAAACTTTCTTATCATTAAAATTTTTTAATAAATATTGAAGAATAAAATCTACATTAGAACAAATTATAGAATTTACTTTACTTAGCTTGAAATCACAATTCTGACGCAAAAAATTGAGTCTACTTCTTACTAAATTTTTAGATACCATACCCTCAATAAATAACTTATTGTTACACCAATAATAGCTCGCACTATTATATAGAATATATAAACAATAGTAAATAAATCTTAGCAAAACACAAAACAAAATAGTCAATGACTATTATATTCTTTAAAAAGAAAAAACCACTGCACTAAATCATATTTATGAAGTACATAATAATACTCTTCATATAAGAAAAAAAACCAGATCCAGAAAATGCAGCAAATACCTCTGCAGTGATCAATAATATTATAACTATTTCAAGCCTTGCTGATTGTATATGATTAAGCTCATTAGATAATGCCTGGTATACTTCATATATTATATCTACCCTACGATTTAAAGTGTCTTGTCTTATCTTAATATCTTCAAAATCAGCAATCTTCATATATAATTCCTCATATGTAGGCCTTTTCCAAAAAAATTCCGGTAAATCTAGCACATCACTATACAAATTAATAAGATATCTAGCTCCAAATAAGACACCTAACTTTTGTGAAATATCTTTTTTAGACAATGAAATCTTACCCTTTTTTGAAAGATTAAGATATATAGATTTTGTACTATCTAGTAAACCAAGAACCAAAATCTCTAAAACCTCTAATTTCGCTGATTGTGCTAAGGCATAAGAAATAGATAATTTAGTGTAATTGTGATTATTACCTAATATTAGCAAATTTTTTTCAGCATCTATATGTGTATCTGTATTTTCTTCTGGAGAGTAGGTAAAATATATAAAGTCTCCTATATATCTCTCCTCAAGCTCTATAGCAAAATCTCGAATTTGATCTATAATAAGATGTTCTTGCGACTTTTCCTCTAATCCCCAGATTACAACTACACCAAACTTGAATATGAACACTTCTAATGATTTTATACAAATACATATAGAATCCCCATATAAAGAAAATTTCTTCTTATGCTCTTTTAAACAGTGAACATAAGATTTAAAATCTATCTCCTTGGAGACGCAGAGAAAACTACACTTCATTTAATGTGCATATTTATTTAATTAAATATCTTAATTATTAATGTGAGTTTAATTATTAACATGAATTATATTCATATAACACAAACAAACTCCAAACCTTACCAAAAACTTGTTTTCTATAGATAATCGAACAAAAACCATATACAAATAACACAATATATCACTTACAAGAAAAAAATTATCACATTTCAAACTCAAATACTATATTTTATCTCTGTTTTTATTGAACTTAACCTCATTACTTATAAAAGAAAAAATCTTCAATTAAGTTTCTAAAATACAAATAGTAATACTCAATTTTATACAAAAAATTCAATAATTGTTATATCTTTCTTAAGAAGCAGAATTTTAGATATCACAAAAATTTTTAGAAATTCTTTACTTGAAAAAAAGTATACTTCTTTTCTAAACTACATCCAGGCATCTACTATTTCCTCTCTATTGCTCATTTACTTGCAAATTAATTACTTCAGAGATGTATTCTGATTTTCTAAACTAAACTGCATCTAAGCATCTACTCCCTTCCTCTCTATTGCTAATTTGATCGCAAAAATTTACTTGAAAGAGGTATACTTACTTTATAAAATTTATTCTCTAAATATTCACGACTCCTAATCTCTATGACCTACAAAATCAAAGCTCTCACACAACCAATTTATTTATTGTACTTTTTGCTTTGCTTTGCATTTCGAATACATGCTGAATTTCTCTCCCTGAAAACGTGAAGCACTTTTCTTTGTAACATATTTTAAAGTTTTCTCCTTTATATACTAAATATCCTTCTCATGTTCACATTGAGGCATTATTTATTTATGTGTTAGGGTTGCTTTACTTCTCCTTTCTATTCCTTTTGGATTTCCATATGAATATTATAATAATGTTGTTTTTGCTTTAAATTCTCTCTTATCGAGTAATCAATATTAAAAATACATGTATAATTTGATGAATAAAGAAAAGAAACTTTTTACATAATTTGAAAAAAGACAAGATAACTATCACAAAAAGCAATATACATCTAAACAAACATGTCTATAGTACATCAATAAATTTTAGTGCCTTTTATCAATTAATTGATCTTTTTGTAAAGCCTGCTCGACATCGTCAAGGTTAAAGAATCCTTCATCATAGTAAAATTCTATTACAGGAGAATATTTAAATTGTAATTTTTGTGCTAAATAGTACCTAATATAAGCTTTAGAATCATTTAAAATTTTGAGCAATTCTACAGGCACTAAACAAGTATTAAATCCTATAAAAAAACACCTGATAAAAGATTTATCACCTGAAAGTAGAACTTTAGTAATAGTAATGGGACAAGAATATAACCTCTTATCTAAATTCTTCCCCTTATAAAGACACATCCTTATCAATTCTTTAATATTACGGGATAATTTACTAATTCTACGTGAACGATCTTTAAACATATTACTGCTAATGTTATGAGATCTTATTTTTTTCTTCTGAAATTTCATAAATTTTTAAAATATCTTCTACCTTAGCATCAGAAAATGAATTCTTTAAAAGAATACCACACTCAAGACCAGTTCTCACCTCTTTTATATGGTTTTTCAATTGCTTTATACTGCTTATAAAATCCTCATATACTAATTTATCTTGACGCAAAATCTTCACTTTACAATTATTTTTGACTAATCCATCTAAAACATATCCTCCTAAAATTTTCCCAGTCTTATTAATATCAAATATCTTTCTAACTTGTACGCTTCCAATACAAGTCTCCTTTATTATAGGAGATAACAGTAATGAAAGCTTTTCTTTTACACAATCTAATACCTGATAGATATTGAAAAAATTGACTATTTCTACAGCATTACTATCAGCATAGTTTTGAACTTTAGGATCAGTTTTCACATTGAATCCTATAATAGAAGCATCTGATGTCATAGCAAGATTGATATCAGATATATTAACATTACCTATACTAATATTAATTATTCGTACATTGACTTCTGGATTTTCTATTTTTGCAAGAGAAGCTTCTATAGCTTCTAAAGAACCAAATACATCCACTTTGATTATCAAAAATAAATTCTGTACTTTAGATTTAACAAATAATTCATCTAATGATTTTTTAGACCCATGTTTAGAATCTGTTGTATCCCTTTTATACAATTTCTTTCTATAAGAAGTGATATTTACAGCTTTCTGTTCAGAATCTAAAACATAAAACTTTTCCCCTGCAGAGGGCACAATATCAAAACCTGATATATTTCCAACCAAAGATGGAGAAAGTTCTGTAATTCTTTTACCTACGTCATCTATAATGGATTTTACCCTTCCTATGCTTACACCAGAAACTAAAATATCTCCTATCTTTAAACACCCACGCTGTATAAGAACAGTGGAAATATTTCCTATTTTAGAATCTACTTTAGATTCTAAAATAACTCCAGAAGCGTTAGCATCATAATTCGCTTTTAAAGAAGACATTTCAGCAATAAGCATTATTGACTCTCTAAGCTTATCAAGATTAATCTTTTTCTTAGCCGAAACATTAACAAAAATAACATCCCCCCCTAACTCTTCAGATATAATTTCATAAGATAATAAATCACTTTTTATCCTATCTACACCAGAAGATCCTTTGTCAATTTTATTAAGAGCTACTATTAAAGGCACTTTAGCTAATTTAGCATGGTTGATAGCCTCAATAGTCTGATCTTTTATTCCATCTTCTACAGAAATAACTAATACTATAATATCGGTGATCGCACTACCTCTGGATCTAATTTTCATAAATGCCTCATGTCCAGGGGTATCTATAAATGTTATAGAGTCTCCATTATCAAACATTACATTATAAGATCCTATGTGTTGTGTTATACCACCACTTTCCCTAGACGCAACATCTGTAGATCTAAAAGCATCTAACAAAGAAGTCTTTCCGTGATCTACATGTCCCATAAAAGCAACTACAGGAGGCCTTGGTTTTAAAGAATCTGGATTATCTTCAGGGATTTTGAGTATATTTTCTATATTAATTTGCTCAGATATCTTAACCCTATGTCCTAATGAAACAGATATTAATTCTGCAACATCACGACTTAAGATCTGATCTTTATTTTTGTAATCAACTCCTAATTTTTTTAATTCATGTACAACCTTACTTGAAAGCTCTGAAAGCTTATTTGCAAGATCAGAAACAGTAATTTCATTACTTATATTAATTTCTCTATATATTTTTACAGGCTTCTCAATTAAAGAAGAAACGTCATTGTGTTGCTTTCTCTGAATTTTGGCTTGAGCTCTTTTGTAAGAAGCTACACTATGCCTCTTCTCTATTATATCTCCAGATCTCTGATCTAAGGCACTCATCAAGCTCGCTTTGTTCCATTTATGATCTTCTTTTATTCTATCTTTTTTAGAAATTTTGACATTCTCTAGATTCTTTAAATTTTGAGGAGAAGTTTTCGAATTTTTGCTATAACGTTCTGTATCTTCCTGTACAAAATTGTTTGTAAAATCCTTAGATTTCTTTTCTTTATGTAATTGTTCTAGCGCTATTTCTTTATTAGAACCAGTATTCTTGTCAAGATTATTTCCTTGTTTGCTTTCTTGAGCATATTGTTCTTCCTTTGGGAATTTTTGCTCTATATCATTAGAAAATGAATCTTTTGATATCCCATTATTACTATCTGTGCGAAATACATCTGCTTTCTGATCTTGAGATGCATTAGCATTTTTAAGTATCTGAATTTTTTGCTCAAAATCATCTTCTTGCTTAGATTTTTCTACTATAAATTCCTTTTCTTTGGATAACTTTTGATTTTTAATAGCTTTTCCTTGTTTTATCTCTATTACAAGTTTATTTACTTTTAATACAGAATCTCTAGAAGATAAATTATTTTTCAAAAAAAGCTTTTGAGATTTTTGCTGATTTTGTAAACTATTATCCTGATTCTTATCGTTCTTCTTGGTAGAACTTACCATATCACAATCCTCAGGTTATTTTAATTATTTAATTATTTGATAAACAAGTTACTTCATTAGGTATTACTTAGCAATTCCATAATATCCTCCTTACTCATAATTTCTCTTGGAATTAGCTTCCTTATTTCTGAAACAGTAACCTCTTCTAAATCTTCTTTGCTCTTTATACCATATCTAGCCATCTTTAATATATATTCTGGAGGCAAAAAGCTAATCAAATCTAAGAAATCTTGTTCTACTCCCAAAGTTTCTAACTCTTCAATAAGCTTTTCGTTTCTAGAATCTACATGTGCTGACGCTTTAATTTTGATTTGTTGGATGATATCATCTGTAAAAGTATCCGATATAGCTTTAAGCTTTTCCTCTTCTACCAAAGAAAGCTGATCTAGATTTGTAAAATTTTGAGATACAAGTAATTGAGCTATTGTAATATCTATAGATAGCTCTTCCATAAAAAAATTCGTAAGTTTATTAAATTCATCACTAAATCTTTTAGAGTTATCATCTTCTGTTAAAACATCTATATCCCAACCAGTCAATCTAGAAGCCAATTTAACATTTTGTCCATTTTTTCCTATTGCAATACTTAATTGGCTTTCTTCTACAACTGTTTCCGCATATTTTTTACCTTCGTTAAGCACAATTTTAGAAATTTTAGCTGGTTTCATAGAATTATGAATAAATTGAGCAATATTAGAATCCCAAATTACAATATCTATTTTTTCATCACTTAATTCATGTGATATATTTCTAATACGAGAACCCTTGATTCCAACACAAGCTCCTATAGGGTCTATAGTAGTATCAGTTACAAATACAGCTACTTTAGCTTTTACACCTGGAATTCTAGCTATAGTCTTAATTTGTACAATATTATCATATACTTCAGTTATCTCTACTTCCATTAACTTATACAAAAACCTGTTACTAGTTCGTGAAAGAAAAATTTGAGGCCCCAAATTACTAGATATAACTCTATCTATACAAGCCTTTACCCTATTACCTACCTGATAATCATCACCTTCTACTAAAGCTTCTTTTTTCAAAATAGCCTCAGCTCTTCCTAGATCAACTATAAGATTTTTAAATTCTATCCTTTTTAAAATACCAGTTACTATTTCTCCTTCTCTATTTCTGTATTCTTCATATTGTCGCAATCTCTCAATTTCAGAAATTTTCTGTACCATAACATTTTTTACTATATTAGCATAATGCCTATCTAAAAAAATTGCAGGCAATTCTTGTAATATGTAACTATCTATTGCAGCCTTTGAATCAAGTCTTAACGCTTCACTCAAACTAATCTCTTTATCATGATCTGAAACTTCTTCAACAACTTTTAATGATCTAATCAATTTTACTTCTCCAGTATTATGATTTAAATGAGCTTTAATATCATGCTGAGAACCATATTTATCTTTTCCCGCCTCCTCAATAGCATATGCTATTGAATTCATTAATGAAACTTTAGGTATATTTTTCTCCAATGCTACAGATTCTATTATGTGTAAAATCTCTGTATTCACAATATATTTATTATTTTTAAATTACAAAATAAAACTAAAATAGGGATAAAAGACTAATAAACGAAAAACACACCAGTACTATACAATAACAATATATTTTTTTCAATATATACACAAATGTTCAGTGTGTATAAAACCTGCAACTACAAAAAATGCAGCGAATAAAACTAACTATTATCACCTAGGGTAAAACAACTTAAAAAACTTAGAAAGCCAAATCCCTTAATTAAAACGAATTTCTATAGCGATAATTTCTATTATAAGGCTTCTACATAATTTCTTTTTAAAAATGAAAAAACCTTATCCATTGAAAACCTAAAAACCTCTAATTAATTGTAACATATTATTAAACATTAATAAATGAATTTTTGCGTCTTATTTTCTATATCAACTCTTTAAATTAGATAAGAATAAATCTAAGCAAAAATAAATTTTAAAAACATAATTTATACCAAATAACTAAAAAACTAAAAAACTATATTATAAATGAAATCAATTACTAAACCTTCACTAGGTTAGGACAAATCACTAAAAAGCCCAATGAAAAATTTTATATAAAAGCATTAAAAAACAACAACTCCTTCAAATCTTCTGATACTAGAATAGATATTACATAATATCATTCCGTATACCTAGAATAGGTATTAATATCTATTCTATTGAAACTCAATAATTAGTTCTTTTGATACATATAATAAGTGTAATTACAATATTCTTCAACATAACTCCAACAAAATTTTTATTAAAATTGTCAAAAAATCTCTTTAACTTATCCATACAAATATTCTGGCTACTCTAGCTATACGACTGCTGAACCCTTTTTAGATTGACTAACATCATTATCCAAACCATTTTCTTCTTGAGAAGTACTAAATTTATTAATTTTATTATCTTCCAGCTGCGTTTGAGATTTTTCATAATCTTTTAACATATAACCTCTGCCCCAAACTGTTTCTATATAATTTTTACCACCAGAAGCATTTGCTAATTTTTTTCTAAGCTTACATATAAAAACATCTATAATTTTAATTTCTGGTTCATCTATACTTCCATAGAGGTGATTAACAAAAGTTTCTTTAGTTAAAACACTCCCCCTACGTAAAGTTAACAATTCCAAAATAGCATATTCTTTATTAGTTAGATAAACTCTTTTACCAAATACTTCAACTATTCTTGTATCCAAATTAATATAAACCTTATCAAATCTCACTATAGATTCTGAATTACCTTTAGAACGTCTTACTATAGCTTGTATCCTAGCAATTAATTCACCTCTATTAAAAGGTTTAGTCAGATAATCATCTGCGCCAAAATACAAACCCTTTACCTTCTGATCAGAAGCAGACAATCCAGATAAAATCAAAATTGGAGTTTTAATTTTTGCAGATCTTAACCTTAACAAAACTTCATATCCATCTATGTCAGGTAACATAAGATCAAGAAGAATAATATCGTAGTGAAACACTCTAGCTATTTCTACTCCTTCTTCTCCTACTTCAGCTCTGTCACAAATAATCCCATCCGCTGCCAATGTCAATTCAGTAGATCTAGCAGCAGATGCATCATCTTCTATTAATAACGCTCTCATTTTTATTATACCAATAGATTAATCTCATTAATTAACAACATTTTATTTAAATATATTCACATAATAATTATATAGTAACAAAAAATACTCAACTTTGCACTTTAATTAAAATATTAAAACAAAATTATTTTGTTTTAGATTTATATACTATACATAGCGAATTATCAAATAATTTTAGTATTTTGTATATATCATTGCATCACATAACAAATAACTTTAAAGAAAGTTTATTATTTCCTTAAAAACACTAATCAAAACTATTCTTTTCTTAAATCATTAATACATATTTGTGAACACAAACCAAGCACTACCGGATCTTTAGGCTTTATATTAACTATGTTCCAATGTTCTTTATTTCTAATTGATAAAATAGTTTTTTTTGTAGTACCGATCAATTTAATTATCTTATTATCTTCAATATCTGGAAATTTTTGAATTAACCATAAGATAGCACTTGGTTTATCTTGCCTTCTTAAGATAGGAGTATACCTAGAACGCTTGTTTGATAAATTTTTGACAATTACAGACGAATTTTTAACTTCTACTTTCAAATCTTGTGCAGGATCTTGCGTACATTGATCGATCTGTTTCTGTGATAATTGATTATTTTGTATAGGATTAATCCCTATAATACCAGAATATGTTTTTTGATCAGCCATAGCTTGCACTTCTAATTCATGTAAGTCACAAAATTTAGCAATCTGCCGAAAAGTAAGCGCAGTGTTTTCTATCAGCCATACAGCTGTTGCCTTAGGCATCAAAGGCTTGGTCTTATGAATCATATTAAATAATTAATAAATCAAAAATCAAAAATCTTAAATTAGACACATCATTATCTACAAAACATGATTAAATGTAAATAGTAAAATTTAAACAAAAATTAAAAATTTTCAAATTCTTTAACTAAATCTTCTAAAACTTTTTTAGCATTTCCAAACATCATAAGAGTATTAGATTTATAAAATAAATCATTTGTTATTTGAGAATACCCCTTTCCAAGTGATCTTTTAATAAAAACAACAGTTTTAGCAAATTCTACATCTAAAATAGGCATCCCGTATATAGGGCTATTAGAATCATCCTTAGCGGCTGGATTAGTAATATCATTTGCACCCACAACCAAAACTACATCTGTTTTTTTAAACTCTGGGTTTATTTCTTCTAATTCAAACATAGTAGAGTAATCTATATTTGCTTCTGCAAGTAATACATTCATATGTCCAGGCATCCTACCTGCTACAGGATGTATTGCAAATTTTACATCAATGTTTTTTTTTAATAACAAATCATAAAGAGATTTTATAAGATGCTGAGATTGAGCGACAGCCATACCGTATCCAGGCACTATAATCACACTATCAGAATTATGCAACACAGCAGCAATATCTTGAGGATAAGCTAAATTAGGATTTTTTTCTTCCCCCTCTTCCTTTTTTATTTCCGTAGAACTAGAAACCAAGAACGCCTTAAAAATAACATTAAATAATGACCTATTCATCGCATTACACATAATAAAACTCAAAATAGCTCCACTAGCACCTATTAAAGCACCGGTAATAATTAATAAATTATTACTCAAGGTAAATCCTATTCCAACACAAGCCCAACCTGAGTATGAATTTAACATAGAAACAATCACAGGCATATCCGCGCCTCCAACTGGTAAAACTAAAAAAAGCCCTAAAAATAATCCTACAATCAAAATAAAATAGAGTAAAAATGAGCCGGGCTTTGCACCAAAAACAATGATAGCTACTAATATTAATAAAGACATAATAATGATTGCATATTTTTGCCCAGGGAAAATTAATGGTTTAGAAAGTATAAATCCTTGTAATTTACCTAATGCCACAACAGAACCTGTAAAAGTTAAAGCTCCTATAAACAAACCTAAAACCATCTCAATTGCTTGTAATAAACCTAAATCAGAAAAATTTTGATAATAGATCATCAAAGCTATTAAAACAGCAATAAGACCTACAAAGGAATGAAATCCAGCTATAAGCTGAGGCAAAGAAGTAATTTTGACTTTTAAAGCAATATAAATACCAACAATAGCACCAAGAAAAATAGAGAAAATAATAAAAATTATGTTATATAATTCAGGATTAATTAATAGACTAAAAAACGTTATTCCCATACCTAAAATACAAAAATTGAGCCCAGTTTTAGCAAATTTAGGAGAAGAAAAATATTTAAGAGTAAAAATAAAACACACAGAAGCAATCAACTGCAATAAATTTATATAAATCATATGTTTGTTAACTTATTGATTAATGTTATCACAAAAAAATCTTTTTCTAGCATTATTGCTAACATCCAAAGATTGAGAAGTTCTATTAGGAAATTTTTCATCCAATTTATCAAGTAATTTACAAGCATCCTTTTTTTTATTCATTTCTCCTAATATCAAAGATGCTCTCAAAAGAGCATCTGCAGATTTAGAAGAATAAGGAAATTTTTTATAAGACTTCAGATATAACTTCAGAGCCCTATTGTAGATTTTTCTAAGATAAAAGCTCTCAGCATACCAAAAAAAAGCTTGCCCTAATAATTCACTTTCAGGATAATTATCTATAAATTCTGCAAATGCTAATTCTGCTGCAAGATATTTCTTTGTCTGAATTAGATTATACGCAGCTAAATATTCAGCATTTTGTTTATCTTGAATAGAAGTCCTTTGATCAGAAAATTGTTCTTGTGAGTTGTTTAAACTCACACCAGAATCTTCTATAATACCATTTTCCATATCTTTCTGTTTAATCTCCTGAAGTAATTCTTCTACAGATTTTAACCTCTCTAATATTTCTTCTAAAATATTCCCTTTATTACTAGGATTATTATCCTGGGATTGATTATTATATTGCACACTATTTGGTGCAATAAATTTGTCATGATTGGAAGAATTACTGAATCCTTTAACATGAAAATGTTCAAACTGCAAAATAAGTACAACGCTAACAAAAAAAATCCATAAAACACGAAAAAAAGAGATCAATTGAAGCATTTATTTTTAATTATATCTTTAATTTTGAATAAATGTGGCTAAGGGCAGAATTGAACTGCCGACACAAGGATTTTCAGTCCTTTGCTCTACCAACTGAGCTACTCAGCCTATAATACTTAAAGAAAATACCATTTCAGAAAGAACCATGCAAGATTAAAATTAAAACTCAAACTACAATAAATACACAAAATCAAACAATTGATTGCTGAATCAATTTTAAAGAAATACATTATTCCATTCATCTCTTTACATCATAATGTTTGAAATTATCAATATCTAAATAAGTATTTAGTGCACTACTAGCCTCCTTAAAGGAAAAATCTTCTCAGAGAGCAGTATTAAGTAATTGCATTTTGCTTGTCTTTGTTGACTCTTCTTAGTTTTTAGCTTTGCATTTATTTGCTCTAATTCAAAAATTTGATGCCTTCAATTAATAAAATATTTACTTCTTTTATATTCACTCTCTATTTACTCAAAATTATCATGTATCATTACATAGTATTTGTATAAAACTCTATTAGTAATTAATTATTATTTCTCCACTGACATTCATTTAAATTAAACTTTCATCTAATAATATTTTTTGAATCAAAAAATATTTGAAACTGAAAAATATCCTATCTGTTTAATTAATTTTTATCTTCACTACTCTGATTTCACTTTAATATTAATTTATCTTAAAAATTAACAATTTACTATATTATTTACTATATTATTAATTTTAATATTATGAATACTTGTAACTGATATTTAATATTAGTGTTGGTTACATTTTAGTGCTGTAAAATTCTTTATGAAAAAATTAACTATCCTCATAGCATTTATATAATCAAAATCCTTTTTTATTAATCTTATAAATCTTCTTTTCAACTTTCTTAGACTTCTTTGAATTGGTTTTTATGAATTTTTTATTGATACAGATCTTTTTATATTATTGATTATCTAATATTTTCTTTGAAAGCAAATACATCTTACATAGTACTAATTTGAAAAAAAATCGCTTCAAAATCCAAGTAAATAATAATTATTCTGCCATAGCTTTTGACATCATTATGAATTTCTGTTAGATTTGCGTTTTTTACGCAATATGTAAATCTAATTTTGAATCAATAGGTATCACACGTATGTCATTTTTTAAGGATTTTTCTTTCAATTTATTTGAAAATGTTTTAGCTACAGAGGCTACACAACAAAGCTCTCCTAGTAATAATAAAAGTATTTTTGAAAGCTTAAAAACTGCTATCCCAATGATTATAATCATGGTGGTTTTTTACTTTTTTCTGATACTACCTCAAAACAGAAGAAAAAAAAGACAAGAAGAAATGATATCTTCTGTAAAAAAAGGTGAAGAAATTTTAACTAGTTCTGGTATATTTGGAAAAATAGTGAATATTGATGAGAAATCAGATTCTATTTTGGTAGAAATTTCAAAAGGAGTAGAAGTGAAAATATTAAAAAATCAAATAGTAAACATTCCAAGTAGAAATACAAGTCTTAATACACAAAAAAAGACTCAAACCACTAGTTAAAAACCAAAATTATGTAGCTGATATATTGTTTTTTCTTCTAAACACGATAAAATATTTGCTTTAAACAGTTATCAAGTCTTGTTTTGAGCAAATATAAAAAAATGAGTTGAACTTACTTGATGACTTTCATTAGAGTATAAACTATTAGAAAATTGAGTCCATATATTATGAGTATTCTAGTATTTCAAATACAGGTCACTGATTTAAAGTGAAAATAGTTATTATCAGTATTTTTGTAACTTTAATATCTTTTGTAATCTCTTTAACAAATATTTTTCATTTTAATTGGATTAAAAAAATACCTCTTGGAATTGACTTAAAGGGAGGACAAGAGATTTTACTACAAATCAATTTGCAAAATTATCTAGAAGATTTATACAGGAATCTTGCAGAAGACATTAAATCAAAATTCAAAAACTCTCAAAAAAATTCTCTCCTTGAAATAGAAGTATCAGAAGAAGGTATAATCATCTATACACAATATCCTCTAGATAATACTTATAAATCAGAATTATTGAAATCATTATCTGCTGATTTCAAAAAGGAATTAGAAATATCAACTAACAAATCTAAAAACTATATAAAAATTTCATATAAGAATTCTTATAGAGATCAAGTGGTAAAAAACGTTCTAAATCAATCACAAGAAGTAATAATTAATAGAATTGATGCTTCTGGGCTTAGTGAAATTGTGATACAAAGAAAATCTCAAGACAAGTTATTGATTCAAATTCCAGGAGATAAAAATTTTTTGGAGATAAGATCTCTTTTAAGTCAAGTAGCAAAATTAAGCCTACATTTAGTGAAAGAAGATTTTGATATCAAAAAATTTAACCCTAAAATCAATAAAGACCTAAAAATATCACACTCCATACATGAGAAGGATAATAGTATACTTGTATTTAAAAGACCAATTTTTACAGGTGAAAACATAAAAATGGCTAAATTAGATTACACCGAATACAATGTACCAGTAGTAGCATTCTCTTTAGACTCGTATGGAAGTAAAATTTTTGCCCATGTGACTTCTGAAAATATTGGTAGTAGAATAGCTATATTACTGGACGGAAAATTTATCACTGCTCCAGTTATAAATCAGCCAATTTTAGGAGGGAATGGCATTATTTCTTCTAAAAATTTTTCTTCTTCAGAAGCAAAAGAGTTAGTCAATTTCATTAGATCTGGATCTTTACCAGCTAAAGTTAGCATCTTAGAAGAAAAAATTATAGGCCCAAGCCTTGGTTCTGACTATATTGAAAAAGGCAAACATGCAGTTATAATATCTTTGATCTTAGTTGTTTTCATAATGATTATGTTCTACTCAATCCTGGGTGTGTTAGCATCATTTTCCCTCTTATTAACAATTAATTACATTATAGCATTAATCACTCTATTTAACATGACTTTAAGCTTTGCTTCTATTGCGGGCATAGTTTTAACTATAGGAATGGCAGTAGATGCAAATGTTTTAATTTATGAAAAAATTAAAGAAGAATTATCTCATAAAAATTCTATTCCCTATGCAATTCATATGGGATTTAAGTCTTCTTTTTTAAGTATTTGGGACTCTAACGTTACTACCTTATTTGCAATGCTTTGTTTATATATTTTCGGCAAAGGTCCACTACAAAGTTTCTCTATCTCTTTATCAATAGGAATTATTTCCTCTATGTTCAGTGCTTTAATAATCAACAAATATCTTATAAATGTTTTAATGAAATTACTTCAAGGATCAAAAATATTAACAAAAATTAGATTAGTATAATTAAATAATCATTTCTTACTGCCGAATACAGAATGTTTCTAACAAAATAAAAACTTTGTGTAATATTTACAATAAATATACTGAAGTAAGATAAGATACTCATAATCGAAGGAAAAATTTCATACTATGATTTATTTTGCAAGAGCAAAAAATAGAGTTTTTGTACATAAACATTTATCTCTAATCATAAAAAAAATTTATTTTCACTTTCTAATAAAAAGAAAACAAACTAAATCTTAAAAATTTTTTATAAAATCAACTTGGCAAATATTGAAATATCATAATTTAAATATCTACCAATGATTGATTGTATATAACCGTTTTTATAGCATTATTCTTTACTAACATTACCATCCTTCGATTTACTAACATTAGAAGAATTATGAGGAACAGTTTTATGTTTTTGGGGCTCTGCATGACGCATAATATCATTAGTATTATATGCTTTTTTTTTTTCATTTTGTGTGTTCAAACTCTGGCTTTCTTCTATTTTTTTCTTCACTTCGTCAGAACCATCTCCTTTTTTAAAAGACTGTTTTAAAGTATTCTCTATTCCTGTTTTAAAAAATTGCTTCTTAATACCATAAATTAAAGCTCCTATAGCTATACCAGATAATACTACTGGTATAAATGCACCGCCTCCTACTAATGCAAATATTGATATAGCTCCTACTCCTCCTATAATTGCAGCAACAACAATTGTCCTATTTGGTTTGGATTGTTTTTCATTTTTCTCTTTTTTTAGAGATTTATTTTCATTTGTATCAGATACATATTCAATATTTTCATTATCATTTTTTCTTGACTCTTCTTGAAGCATAACTATATTACCTCTTTATAGGATTTGAATTTAATAAATCGAATACAATATATTGCTATATTATAACTTGACTAACATACTAACATATTAATAACAAAATTTAGATTATTTAATGCTATAATATTAATTTATTAATATTATATAAATTTTTATAAAATGCTTATAACCTTAAAAAAAAACTTTAGAAAAGATTTTTACTAATCATAAAACAATTTTAAAGTGTGATTTTTGTCACAAAAAAGAAGTTGCCGTATTTTAGCAACGTAAAAATTATCCATTTTCTAAAAAATATTTATGTACAAAAATAAATATTTAAATACATATTTTACGTACAAAGCTCACACATGAGTTGTATTTTGTATACAGACTTTACAATATCTAAAAATCATGACCTAGTGCCATAACCTAATATTAAAAAATAAAATAATATTATACGATTCTTTAATTGAATTAAAAAAATGCACTATAAAAATAAGACTCAACAGTTTGATTATAAAATAAAAAAGAATTAGGACTAGATCTGTAGAGAAAATGTAATTTTGTACTTCTTGATTGTTTTTATCATTTTCTTCTGTAATACTTACTTCCTATTAATGCGTTTTGAAACATTTTCCGTAGGAATAGTTAGGAATTTAGCAATTTTTGCTTGAATAGTGTTTCTTATTTCCAAAACAATTACAATTAATACATAACTGGTGCAGTTTTATACATGAGATGTTATGTTCAAGCTCATAACTATAAATAGTTGGTATACGTGATATACATTAAAATTTTTGCTCATAGCTTATATAGTGTAGAAACACCAGTTAAGTATGAGCTAATCTGTTACCTAAACAAATATGATGGTTAAGTTAGTGCATTTCGTTTTAAACCACTTATTGTAAATACAAATCCTCTCATCATAGCATTTTCTTCATTCCTACACTTTTTCTTGAGATACAATTTTAGAATCACTAGTAATGCTTTTTCGATTCTCATTTCTGCTCTACAACATTTTACTGTCCTAAATAAACAATTACTAACATCTGAACATTAAAAAATTTTATCATTTGAAAATAATTGTAAATAGTGATATATACTACTTGAATTATTTATGTGCGTAAAAATGAAAAAATTTTTCATTTTTTGTTTTGTATAGATAGACATAGACGAAATTTTTAACTATTTTTTAATTAAAGCTCACTATGCAATAATATAAAGAAAAATCACTATCAATTAATTTTTGATTGTAGGAGAGATGGCCGAGTGGTTAAAGGCATCAGACTGTAAATCTGACCGCGTTGCGTACGAAGGTTCGAATCCTTCTCTCTCCACCATTTTCGCGGATGTAGCTCAATGGTAGAGCCCTAGCCTTCCAAGCTAGTCATGTGAGTTCGATTCTCATCATCCGCTCTCGAGATTTTGTACCTAACTCTACACTGCAATATTTAGTACCATACTATATTCTAACAAACAGATTAAAAAATTAACCATTGTAAAGTTAAAGGTGTATATACCAAAGATATAAGCAACGAAACTAAAATGGCGGTAGATGTTTTTTCAGGATACAAATTAAAAATTATAGAAGTTATAACAACACTTACTGAAATAGGAGTTACGCTTAATAATTGAAAGGGATAGTGATAACTTTTGCTAAAGATTTTAAATATATATTTATCTAATAATACAAAAATATTGAAGAATGCAGGAAACAAAATAAATTTAAAGAACAAAATAACAGCTAAAAATTTAAAATCTAACTTAAATTGTTTTACCTCAGATACAGAAACTCCAACCAAAATCATTCCTAAAACTGCTATACTATTTTGTATGCTTTGAGAAAAATCTGACAAAAATGCTGGCATACCTATACCACAAAGACTAAGCGATGCTCCAAAAATGAATGATAAAAAAATAGGCAATTTCACTATCCTAACAAAATTCTCTTTCAATGTACTTTTATGTTGAGTCAGTGAACAAATATAATAACCAACAGAAATTTCATAGATAGCAATTCCTAAAATAACAAGTACATAAATACCTAAAGTGTGAGAATCAAATAAAGCATTTGCGATTGGTAGAGCGATAAAACTACCATTGCTAGTACCAGCAGAAAAAGCTAATATGTTTCTATGATTATCTTTCCAAAACTTACTAGATAAAAAAAAACCCAACATACTTAAACAACTAGCAAAAGAAAAAACAACTAATATTACCAAAAAGTCTTTAACTTTTAAATTAGACTGAATCAAAATACAACTTATAGTTATAGGCGCTATAAAATAAAATAAAAGAGAAGAAATGGTCTCCTTGTCTATTTTCTGAAATTTACCTGCAAAATACCCTATACATAACATAAATACCGCAGACAATATTTTTAAAAAAACAATGTGAAAAATATTCATCTATCTGATAAAATACTTTGTTATGAGCAACCTACAAGGGAAAACATTAATGGAGTACTGAATACTGAATTAATGCAAAAATTTGAAAATTTTTGTTTGATTTTATAAAATTTTTTTATATCATACAAGCTAATATAAGATATTTTTAGATTTTTCTTATTAATTCCAAGAATTTCAAATAGTAACTAAAAAACATTTATATTTTCAATATTTTAAATCAATATGTATTTTTACAAAAATGAAGAATCATATTCAGGAACAAGAACAATATAGGAGTGCTACAATATTAAAAATAGAAGCTTTTAAAAGACCAGATGCAAAATTTGATACAGCCTTCAAATTGAGATCCAATGGTTTTGTACCAGGTGTAATATATGGAAAGAAAAAAAACAATCTGAATATCTTCTTGGATGCAGGACTTTTACAAAAAGTAACAAGTAAAATAGACTTTTTTACTCAAAAAATAGAATTAAATATCCAAGGAGATAAATATATTGTATTCCCTAAAAAAATAGAGAAACACCCAGTAAATGATAAAATTATTCATATAGACTTCATATTTGGAGATTCCAAAGAAATTGTATTAGATGTGCCAATCATATATAATAAAATACAAGATATAGCAGCGATAAAGCAGGGAGGATTTTTTAACATATTAATCAGAAGTATAAGGATTGCTTGTTCAACTAACGAACCTGTACAAAAAATCTGCCTCAACCTTCCTTCTATGCAGAGATTCAGAATCCTAAAAATTTCTGACTTGAAAAAATTGTTTCCCAAATTCAAAATATTAGAAAAAGAACAAAAAGTTATAGCATCAATAGTTTCTAAGAAAAATATTTTAGAGGAAGAAGAAGATGAAAAAGTGAAAACACAATATGAAGATACAGCAAAGTAGTCAATACATTATTTGATGCCTTTCATTTTTAGATCATTGTGATCTGTTGATTGAATGATTGAAAAAACTTGATACTTATTTACCTAAGTTACAAAATGAAATTATTAGTAGGAGTAGGTAATCCAGGAGATTTATATAAAAAGACAAGACATAATTTAGGAAAAATTTTTTTAGAAAAGTTAGCAAAAGAAAAAACTCTTCAATGGCAACAAAAACAAAAATTAAAATGCTCTTTAGCATATTCACATCAGTTTATATTATGTCAACCTAGTGTTTTTATGAATCTCAGTGGAGAGACCGTATTATTGGTGAAAAATTATTATCAAATTCCACTTGAGAATATAATAATTATTCATGATGATTTAGACTTAAAATTTTTAACTATTAAATTAAAATTTGGTGGGGGCAATGCAGGACATAAAGGCTTAAAATCCATTGATAGTTCTTTAAAAAGCAATAACTATTTTAGATTAAGATTAGGAATAGATAGACCTACGAATAGTACAATTGAAAAATATGTTGTGAGTAAATTTACTACAGAACAACTTTCTAAAATAGAGCAAAAATTTTCTTTACTAGAAGGATTAATAGAATTATTTATAAACAATCATGTGAAACTATTTCAAGATCAATTATCTAAATTAAATCAAGAATTAAATATTCTCTAATCAAGATGCCTTTAAAATGTGGAATTATTGGATTACCTAATATAGGTAAGTCAACATTATTTAATGCGTTAACAAAATCTTCAACTGCAGAAACTGCAAATTATCCTTTCTGTACTATAGATCCAAATTTTGGAGTTGTAAAACTACCTGATCCAAAGCTTCTTACATTAGCAAATCTTGTATATGCAGAAAAAATCACACCTACAACTATAGAATTTGTAGACATAGCTGGTCTAGTAAAAGGAGCAAGTAAGGGAGAGGGATTAGGAAATAAATTTCTATCACATATAAAATCTGTAGATGCTATAATACATGTAGTTAAATGTTTTAAAAATTCTGAAAATGAATATTTGAATCCAACAAATGATATAGAAATTATAGAAACAGAACTGCTATTAGCAGATCTTAATTTTGTAGAACAGTTACTAAAAAAATCAACTACTAAAACTTCTGATGAGATAATAAAATTAAAACAAATGCATAAGCATTTATCTAAAGGATTGTCTTTAAGAGAATTAAACAACATTCCAAAATCAATTAAAAAAGAATTTTTGACTAACAAAAAGGTAATTTTTGTACTAAATACTTCAGAAAATCATCTTAATGATCTAAACAAAGAAACAAAACAAGTACTAAGCATATTACAAAAGAAGGAGGATACACAAAACATAATTTTATCAGCTCAAATAGAATCTGAATTATCTGAAATAAATGATATAGAAGAAAAACAACAACTTATGCAAGAACTAGGTATTAAAGGAAATATACTAGAGAACTTAGTAAAATCTGTATATAAAATTTTGGAACTGAAATCATTTTATACGGTAGGTAAAAAAGAAACTAAGGCTTGGAGTTTTAAAAATGGAACTATAGCTCAAAAAGCTGCATCTTTGATACATAGCGATATAGAAAAAAATTTCATAAAAGTCGAAGTAATAAAATATCCAGATTTTATTCAATATAAAAATGAGTCTATACTTAGAGAAAAAGGAAAAATAAAAATAGAAGGAAAATTCTATGAAATACAGAATGAAGATATTTTACACTTTAAGTTTCATAACTAAAGATTGATTAATGAAATTGGTTCAAACCTTTACACATTTAATTAAAATAACATCCCGAAGTAAATGATTACAAATCATTTAACTAATTATTTGTTGAAAATATAACTTCTGTGTAAAATTACCTTATTAAATTGCTTAATAAGCGTTACACCAAGTCATTACAGCTTTTAGTTTTATAAAACAATTTAATATTACCTAAAAATATGCTTTGCCTTACCTTAAGTATATTTTTAATAAGTTATACTTAAGGTGTAAATGTCTATAATATATGAAGAATAAAAAATTTTTCTCTGTACAGATATCTCTATTTTTGATAGCATCAAAATTTTTATTAAAAACACTTCAATCGTTGAAAGATCAAAAAAACAAAAAAAATCTATTGTATATAGCATATACTATTATTCTAGTATCATATTTATTTTCCTTTAAAATAGAAGTACGTGCACTGAGCATGAGCGAGTTGATAAAGGACTTTAATTATTTTAAATCTGATCCTACTGAAAGTTTAAATGATAAATACTTCAAAAAAGAGAAAAGAAACACTATTTTAAGAACCCCTATAGTTAAAAATCCAAGTGATTTAGAAAATAGAGTTTTAGACAATGAAAATACAGAAACAGAAATAAAACCTGACAATCAACAAAAAATTATTCATGAAAATAATTTACAGTCAAATCAATTTCCTGAAAATCAAGAAAGCTATGAAGATTTTAATCCTCAAATAAAACAACCCGAAACAACAAATACTGATTTGAATCAAACAATGCTTACAGATAAAAAAATGCCATTAGATAAAGCATATTTACCGTCCGAGAAAAAGAGAAATTCTGAATATGACAAAAATTATACAAATCACAAAGATATTGTGCTAAAGAACAAAAAAATATCTCTTAGTACAAAATTAGACTTTTCGCCTGTAGAAAAGACACTTATTATAAAAAATGAAAAATCACAAAATAACATACTTGAAAATTACATAAAAAAACTCTTACACAATTCTAAAATTGTATTTTTTGCTTCTCCAAAAGAATATTCCAATTTTCTGAATCAAAATTTAGAATATTCTCAAGAACTGAAAAAAATTCTAGCTCCAGGAGAATTATCAAACACATCGTATTATGATATATTAGGTTCTATAGAATTCATTCCAAGCGAAATTGTAGACATCAAAAATACGATTAATTTTTTTAACTTATCTATATTTTTAGATAAAAATTTTGTATCTAACAACAAAACTAATAACTTATATAGTATTGGAGGCAAAATTAATTTTTCAAAAAATAGAACATTTACAGAAGAAAATATTTTCTTAAATTTAGAAAAAATATTCAAACATAATATTTTATTTGGAATAGTGGGAGGATTAAATTTTAAAAAAACAAAAACACTTACAGAACAAAATGAGTATACAAGTAATTTAAACAATTATTTTCTATCACTTTATAATAAAAATTATTTTAAACTTCTAAACGCACAAAGACTTTTTTGGTCCAATACTTTGGGAACAGGATTTACAAATTACAATGCTATTTTACATCACCTAGCACTAACAAATTTAAAAAAAACAAATATCAAATATAATAAAAGACAATTTTTTTTCATTTCATCTGAAATTGGTAATAAATTTACACTCAATGAGTTTTCAACTCTAGGTTTGTGTTTACAAATGACTTATATTTATTTCCCTCAAATTAGTTTTCAAGGCAAAAATTCAGACTGTATTTTTACATTTGAAAATCAAAAATTACAAAATGTAATACTTACACCTAGCGCAAGCTACAAAATAAACAGAATAGTAAACAATATGCTTGCAATGGAATTTCTTCTCTCAGCACATATTGAAATGCTAGATTTAAAAGAAAAACAAGAAAAACAAATTATAAATGCATCCACTAATGAAAAACTCTTTTCCGTGAACAAAATTTCATCAAAAAGAAGTGATAAAATAAATGCAGACTATATCATGAATTTATATTTTAAAAACGACTCTGCTCAAATAACTATCAATCCTAGATACTCTATATATTTTAGTGATAATTCTTATAAACTGAAAGAACATTTATTTTCACTTAATTTAGGCATAAATTACATTTTTTAATATTCTTTGCATTAATAATTATTGGAACTATGTATTATCAAATGCTTTTTACATTTAGACTAAGATATAAATCATTGAGCTTAAATTTCATCGTTGTATAGAAGCATTTGAGTAAATAATCTTGTAGATACATGCTATATACAATGCACGCAACATGCTGATAGGGATTAATTATTTTCACATACACAAAATATTCAACTGGATTTTGATATCTTCCATACATTATAATATGTGTATTCCTTATGAAAAGAATAGAATTATTATAAATTTCTCTCAAATATTTATTTATTATTCAAATCCTTTTGCAAATAAATAAGTCTTAACCTAAACCTTCTTTTATATTCGTACGCAAATCTGCGTTATCATAAAAATTGCTATATTCTTACAGAGGTTTTATTTACAATCATTGTATATTTTTGTACTAGAATTTCATCCTAAATAGGTATTATCTTAATGTTGTAAGTAAACTGAAAAGGAAATTGTCTTATATTTTGAAAAAAGCGTTTTAAGAGCTTATACAAAAATTTTGGAAAACATGTTTAATTTCTAAATTTATTTTGTAGTAACTAAGGATGATGTAAAATAGAGACAATATGAAAGTTCATACTATCAAAAATTCCCTATCAAAAAAAATGATTGAATTATGTAAATAAATAAAGTCGTTTGCTGATCTACCTATAAAGAATAAGGTGTACTTAAGATTCTTGTTAATGCGCTCTAATAAGTAGTTAATTTTATACAACTATGAGTTTTAACAAAAATACCCTGCATTATTTAATAAACTTATGCATATTTTCATTCTTTCTATTATAGATATTAAACGTTACATCTGTATGTATATAATATATTTATTTATTTACTTACATTTATTTATTTACTTACTTATCTTTTGCTATAGCTGAATTATCTTTTACTCATAACTCTAAATTTCTAATGTGTAGATCTATTAAGTCTAACAGGTACGTTCCAGAATTTAACATAGTGTATATTAGTAGTAGAGCTACTATAGGTATTAATATTAAAAATTTTCAATAAATATTTCTCAACTAACTAATACCATAGTTGACTTTACGTTAATAGTGCTCATTCTTTTGTTATTAAACTTCAATATCCTAAACTACAGATTTCACGATTTAATATCCTGTTATTGAATTTGAGTGCATCTCAACAAAACGTGCTTTACTAAAAACTTAATGCCCAATAAAAAAATAATATTAGATAAAAACTAAATTTTATAAGAAATAGTTTATGAAATAAAAATTTTATATAGGTTATTAAATGAATGATTAAAGAATCAAATTTTTATAGGCTGTGCTTATCATTACTACAAGTAATAAGCATACAAAATCTTTATATAACAAAAATTCTATAAGACAATTAGATGGTACCCATAGCCGGACTTGAACCGGCACGAACGCAATGTTCCACGGATTTTAAGTCCGTTATGTCTACCATTCCATCATACGGGCTAACAAACAATAACTAAATTTTGTTCAAATTTTTTAATTACTTTGAATAAAATAAAAAAATTGTAAAATTCTATTATATGTAAGCTTACATATAATATATAATGCTCAAATTTTCAATAAATAAATGCCATATGATTATTTTCTTAAATAAGAATATAATCAAATCCTATTTTTAGAAAATTATTTTACTTGAATTCAAATATTTGTTAGACTGTTTTAGTATTGAATCCATTTCAGGTTCTTTCTAAAATAAAATTTTTCAAATTATTTGATTTATGTTGCGCACTATATTAACTCTGTTAACGATTGCTTATTGTTTGATACAGAGTACAATTCAAGCTATTGAAGAAAAAAAAATACCCCTAAAACAAGCACTCAAAATGGCATATTTGGAATCTGAGGAAATAGAGCTGAATAAATTAAATTTCTTAACTAGTATTCATGCAAAACATGAGGTTTGGACAAAATTTCTTCCAGATATCAAAGTCACTTCCTTGTTTTCCTATAAAGTAGATTTCTCTTCTAAAGATCAAACATTATATAAAGACCCTATGAGCAGCGCACGTCCCTATATATCTCTACAACAAAATCTTTTCAGAGGAGGACAAGATTTAACACAATTGCGTATGGTTGTATTTAGCCTACATAAAGCTTCTTTTGATTATAAAATTTCAGAACAAGAAATTATTTTAAAGATGATAGAAGCTTACATAGACTACATTTATTCTCAACAATATCTAAAAATATCTTTAAAAAATCTCGCATCATACTCAACAAAGTTAGATGCTGTAAGTGAAAGATATAAACATGGAGAAGGCACTTTAGTGGATATGGAAATGTCTAAAGCATCATACGCAAAGGCTCAGCAAGAAAGATATTCTGCTGAACATAATCTAGAAAATGCTAAATCAAAGTTCTTTCTATATTTTAAATTTTGGCCTAAAAATCTTGAAATTCCAAATCTCAGTCTTAAAAGAAAGGATAATATTGCTTCTACAACCGATAAAATTTTGAAGAGCAATTTACAAACAAAGTCTGCCTTAAAAGACATGCACAGCACAAAATATGAAGTGTACAATTCTAAATTGAGATTTCTTCCTAATGTCGATTTAGGCTTTAGATATCAGTTTTCAAATAACTCTATAATTGGCAGCAACCCAATAAATAAAATGGATGTGTCTATTGATATTCCAATTTTAAGAGCTGGAGGAGCAGATTTTGTAAATGTAAAAAAAATGAATAAAAAACTTTCTTTTAAAAAAAACCAATATCTAAAGGTTTCGAAAGAAATTTCTGATCAAATAAAGTCTAAACTTGAAGAATTTAACAACCTGATAGAAAAAATTAAAGCTAACCAAGCAGCAATAAAATCCTCTAAAATCTCAGTTGAAGCTATGAATCAAGAATATGTAGTAGGTACTAGAACTTTAATCGATGTTCTCAATGAACAAGAAAAACTTAATAAATATCTGATTGAAGATATAAATTTAAATAAAAATTTCATTATGTCATATTATATGTTGAAAGCACTCGAAGGAAATCTTTTAATGATAGAAATAGACCAAGAGAATGCATCCTCATATTTCGATCCTAATAAACACATTAAATAAACAATATAAACAAGCTATTAAGTAAAATATAAAATTAATAATCTAAAAATTATTAAAAATGTTATAATACTTGCAAATTTTTCTGCAAAGGACTTGTGATATATTTATATATGAGAATTTTATCCTCACTACTGTTTCTTTTTCACTGGTTAGATATTAATTATATAAAATTACCGCATGGTAGCACAGATTTTGTTTCAATATCTTTTGAACCCTCCTTACAAGAAGAAAGAGAAGACGAGCTGTTTGATTATATCAACTCTCTTAAAAATCCTTCACAAAAGGATGTAGAGGAGTCTTCCCCCTCCAATTTTATACAGGACAAAGAATTAATTAAAAATGATTCTCAGCAATCAAATCCAGACCAAAATATTAATAATGATGAGAAAACTCATCTAGAATCTAATCACCAAGATCTAATAGAAAAAAAAGATTTCAGGAAAGAAAAAAAACTCAAACCACTAATGAAAAAAAACAATCAATATAATAATAACTTAAAAGACACAAAACCGAACACGGAAGATGAGGAAAATACTGATGAAGCACTTCAAAAAACTCATACTGTAAATGAGAACACTAAAGACATACAAAAAACTAATATTGTAGATAAATACAATATTCAAGACAGTAACAAAAAAATCCATGAGGATAAAATGAACTTAGAAGAAAAAAGAGAATTATCTGTTTTTAAAGAACAATCCGAAAGAAAATCAGATAAAGATAATATTTTTTCTAACACAGAAAAAACACACAATATGTTAGATAATATAGTAGATCAAAGCTTATATAGAGAAGAAAAGAGATTAAATCAATATTTAGATCCTACAAATAAAGAAAAGCAACCCAACACTCAAACAAAAATTTTTGATAAAGATTACAACAAATCTAAAACTAATACTCAGCAAAAAGATACCTCTCAAGAAATAGTAACCACAGAAAAATCTAAAAATAATCAAAGCGTAAATTCTAAAAATAACACAAATGATGTAATTCAAGATTACAACATATCTAAAGACCCTCAGCAAAAAGATACCTCTCAAGAAATAGTAACTCTAGAAAAACCTAAAAACAATCAAAGCGTAAATTCTAAAAATAACACAAATGATGTAATGAAAAATTCGAAAACAACTTATGAAGACTCAGATTTAAAAATTTTTATAGAAAATGAACTAAAGATGCTTTATATAAATCACGATATAGTGTTAGGAAAGATTACAGAAAAATATAAAGTAGAATTAATGGATTATAACCAGTATATAAAACAATTCTGGGAGAAATACGAATTTCATATACAAAACGTAGAAAAAAGAACAACAATTAATAATTTTATTGCAAATTACTATAAATATAAAACAAAATAATTAAATTATGGATATAGGAACTATTGCTGAAATAAATAAAGAGGCTATTTTCGTATTATTTACGGTAGCTACACCACCATTACTAGTTTCACTAATAGTAGGTCTAATAGTTTCGATATTTCAAACACTTACTCAAATACAAGAAAATACTTTAACATTTGTTCCTAAAATAATAAGCAGCTTAGTAACTTTGATTATTAGTGGAGAATATATTTTCTCTAAGTTAAGTGTTTTTGTAGATCATGTAGTAGATATTATGATTCACTCATAACATCCTTTATTGTAACGATTAATTTTTCTACCTAAAATATTGAAAAATGTTAAAAACAGGATTATATGACTTTCTAAAATCTTTATAATATAAAAATGAAAGTGAAAATATCCAATGTAACTTCCTCTCACTGTTAGTGAAGTACTTACTGTATAGCCAACTTTGCTTACAAGCAATATATAAAGAGGATTTTATCTCTAACTATTCAGCATTGATCCTAGTAAGCTCTAATTTTGTGATCGAGTTTTACACTTTGTACCTACTTAAAACTTCTTTTAGATCATATAGATATGACCTAGTAAAAGGAGATATTATTACACTGTAAAAGCTAAAAATGCAACTTTTGACTAGAGAGCAAAAATATTTATTGTAAAAAACACAAAAATTCAAAATTTAGATCAAAAAACCTTATTACCTGATCTTGTGTAGTAATATAGCGCTTGTGAAGAGCGATACTCATTAACAAGTAAAAAATCTATATATTGAAAAAATTTACTGAAATGAAATATATAAAATTCCAAGACCTAATAAAACATAAATACCAAATATTAACTATTACTTACAAAGTATAGGAATAATTCTCTTTTAGTAAACATAACTAAGCATTTAAGAAGTTTTATCTCTCAGTACTATATAAAAAAGAGGCCTTAATGTTCAGTGCAAAAACATAAAAGAAAAATATCATCAAGATCTCACACAATATTTCTGGCATAAGCTCTGAAAAAGCCTTTGTTATGAAAAACATGTTTATTATTCTTATCAATAGAAAAATTTACTATATAGAAATGGTTCTTTTTTATCAAAAATCAGAACTTACAAAACTGCAAATTATAACTAAATATTGTAAAACTTACAACAATACAAAGTAAAAGTAATATAAAAAATTTCATTTCTCTCTTATATGTAATAAATTTCTGAGAAAACAATGTTCTTTGACCTAGAGGGAGAATTTAGCTGTCAAAAATTGACCAAGGAACACTTGAAAGCTAAAAATTTGGAAATGTACTTAGACTTTGTAATTTTGATTGAACTAGTAACAGATTCTGACCAAACTATATCTCCTTTTTTCAAGCGTATCTAGAGTCCTGATTTAGACCTAATTTTCAACTAAATTGTTTAGAAATATTGTTCTTAGATTCTATCTCGATAGCCAAAAGGCTCTGTTTTACTTAGTATAAAATCCAACTGCAAGTTTATAATAATAACTAACAACCTAGATATAAGAGTCCTATTCTGCAATATGTTTAGGAAATATTCTTCACTAAGGCTCTGTTTTACTTAGTGTAAGCTTCAGCTTCAATTATATAGTGAACGACTAACAAACTAGATATGAGGGATGTGTGCTGCCATATGCTTAGAAAATATTTGTCTTGAAGACTATGTTTTATTAGTATAAGATCCAACTTCAAGTCTGTAGTGAATTACTAATAAATTAGATGCACGAGTCCTATACTGCATATATGCTTAGGAAATATGTATATAAAAAACTATCTGCAACATATCAGGAACAAAAATATCTGATTTGTCAGTATATTGGATAAAAAATTCAAAAATGCAAATCACAAAATGTTCACTCCCATAGATTAAAGGCTCAAAAATCTCTTTAAAATTAGCAATTATCGTGAACAAAGCTATCAATATGTACTAAATTCCTATTCAAGATAGTCCACATGAGAGAGGTTTCATTTGGTAGAACTATCAACCAGTTCTTCGTTCCAGTAAAAGATTGTTCTAGGAAGCTAGATGAGCAGAAGAAGCAAATCTTGGGAAGCTTATGCAGAAGATCCAATAATGAATAATTTTGTACTTCAAGATAATTTATAAAGTCTTTTTCATGTTTATTAAACATACATCTCATGATAAAGGTCATGAGATGTATATTTGAATTTTTTAATAGTCTTGTTGTTAAGCTAAGATTTGTGATACAATACCAAAGTTTTAGTGATTAAGTTTTTTAAATCGTTTAATTCAAAGAAGGTAGGGTAATGTTTATACAAACAGAAAATACACCTAATCACAATGCTATGAAATTTCTTCCTGGGATGAAGGTGAATGAACAAGAACCACTATTCTTAAGTAAGATAGAGGATGCTCACGAAAAAAGTGCATTGGCTTTTAAACTTTTAAAAATTGATGATATAGAGGCTGTATTTTTGGCAGATGAATTCATTACTGTTACAAAAAGCGAAAATATTACCTGGGAAGTAATAAAACCAGAAATACTAATGCTAATAATGGATCATATTTTAGGAGAAGAACCTTTCGTAGTACAACAAAATAATAATCAACCAATTAATCAAGAAAATCAAGATTATTCAATAGTAGAGAAAGATATATTAGAATTAATAGAGACAAGAATTAGACCTGCTGTAGCTATGGATGGGGGAGACATAGTCTTTAAAAGTTTTAATCAAGGAATAGTATATCTTGAACTTAGGGGTGCATGTGCTGGTTGCCCAAGTTCTACTATCACTTTAAAACAAGGAATTGAATCAATGCTGACGCATTTTATTCCAGAAGTAAAATCTGTAGAAGCGATTTAATTAAATAATCATAAATCGTAAAAATAACTTGTTTTAATAAAATTATCAGTTTAAAGCAACTACATATGCTAAGTATTCTCTTAATCAATATATCTCTATATTATTCTGATCTGAACTTTTATAGTATGTATCTAATATTAAACATAGCACTTACTATAATAGTCTTAAAACACCTGAGAGTAGAATACTCATATTCAAATATTAGACTATGAACGAAGCTTCAAACTGAAACAAAACATTATTTATTTTTACCTAAAATTGATCAAATAACTAAAAAATAAAATAAGATTTGTTCTTAATTCATTAGAGTTGCAATACATGTTGTAACAAGCTATTTATAATAGTAGTCTTTCTTAGCACTATAAAATAAGGAAGTGTACAATCGTAAAATTTTCTTTACAAGAGAATCTCTATGTGCGATCAAAGATCAAGCATATTTTACTACTGATGAGATTTTAATAAAAAAATATCGTACATTAGTATCTAAACTATATATTTTTTCTACTATAAAAAATAATTACATACCCTCTTTTATTAGGTTTAGGTTAGAAATTGATAAATTCTATAAATAAGTTCTATAATCTATAGTGTTTTTGTACAAGACCTTTGGAATAGTCATAATAACAATGCTACTATATGAAGTAACGTAAAATATTTGAGCTATTAATACAAAAAAATTTAAGTCCAAAACTGTGTTAAGATATTTTTTTTCTATCTATGTGCAAAACATTGGTCTTACAATGCAATTTACACGCATCTTGATGAGTTGCTCAAGCACTATAAGTTTTTAAAGGAAAAAATAATGTATCTCTAACTCAAAAAGATAAACTACTTTCTATTTCTCATGTACAAACAAAAAAACTGTTATTTGGAAAAAATGTGATTTATACAAATTGTGAAACAAGTACAAATCTAATAGATTGAAGTTTTGTGTCTTAATATATAGTGGGATCTTATAAGAACATTGCTTTGTTTGAGCTTTGCTGTTAACAAGCAATATCTTCACAACATTTAGGATATTTTGTTCAGATCTTGTGTAATCCAAATATGATCTAAAAGTCTTTTGAATCTATTATATTTTTACAATCTTTATTTTATAACTCTACAAACTAAATATTTCTTTTACCTTTATTGAATCATTTATAAATTCACTAATCTATAATTATATTATTAGATTCCTGTTATTACTTTGATAACTCTAAAATAAAAGAAAATGGTCAGAAAGAGAGGCAAAATCCCTAATAAAAGAAAATATTAAAAATATCTTTATGTTTTAATATTGTCTTTCCTACTTTTAATTAATAAATAAAGAATACTTCCTAATATTATCCAAGTCAAAATACTCAAAAAATACACAACAGAAGTTTTATTTCGTAAAAATTGTATAAATAACAAGTAGATCATGGATAAAAACACAATTGGTAAAAGCACTTTAACGTAAGGGATTTTTATTATTCTTATCATTTTGGGATATTTTTTCCTAAACTGAACGAAAATTATAAGTATTATTATTCCATTTCCTATACTAGATATACTAGATATATGGCTCAAAAACTTTATAGGAGCAAGTCCAACAAGTACAAAAAGAAATACAGCTGTTGCTATAACTGCTATATAAGGGATATTTTTGCCCTCTATAAGCTTAGTAAAGTGAGAAGTTAATAAATTATCTCTTCCTACAGAATAAACTATTCTAGTAATAGCATACATATTGATTAATACTCCTGTTATCATAGAAATGATTGCTCCAAATATTATGAGGTAATATAAAAAGTAATTATTGTTTTTTTTAAATACTAAAGCTAAAGGATTTTCAACGTTAAGTGCTGTATAGCTTAAAGATCCATTAAGAAAAAATGCTACTAATAAATATATAATCAAAGCAATCAAAACAGAAAATATCAATCCTAATAATAAATTTTTAGCAGGATGCTTGCATTCTTCAACAGTGCTTGATAACAAAGAATATCCATTAAAAGAATAAAATAACAAAGCACTTCCATCTAATACACCCTTAAAACCAAAAGGCATAAAATTTTCTAAATTATCTTTATTAAAATATTTTGCAGAAAGAACAATAAATAAAAATATAGTAACAAATTTTATCATTACCAATAAATTATTTGATTTTTTACTTAAATTAACCCCTAAAATTAAAACAATAGATAAAACAAAAATTAAACAAGCTGCTATAACATTGAAATACCCTCCTTCAAAAGGAGATTGAACAAATTTTAAAGGAATAATTTGATCAAAAATACCATAAAAATACTTAGACCAACCAACAGCAACAGAAGCAGCGGCAGTAGCAAATTCTAAAACAACTAACCAAAATCCTAGCCAAGCAAAAAATTCTCCAAAAATATTATAAGAATAATTATATATTACAGCAGAATTGGGTACCATAGTAGTAAGCTCTAAATAAAAAAAAGCCATTGTTAAAGAGAGCATGCCAGCTATACAATAAGATATTACTATAGCAGGACCAGTATATTCAGCAGATACAAATCCGCTTAATACGAAAATGCCTCCTCCTACTATAGACCCTACACCCATTAATACTATATCTAAGCTTCCTAAAGTTTTTTTAAGTTTACTTTGCGCAGTAGAACCTAATATCTCAGACAAAGATTTTTTAGCTAAAAAGGACATAATATAGATTATTGCTAATAATTGTCTATAAATTAAAGATATGTTGTTTATAAATAGCAAATTACAATTTTTTTTCTTCTTGATAGCAATATGAAATTCTTGGCTTTATAAAAATCAGAAAAATCAATCTCTATCTCAGATAAATTAATATATCTTACTCTAAATTTTTTACAATCTAAAAATCAAAAATAATAACAATAGTAAAAAACTATAATTTTAATTTCCTTTATATTACTTTGATAACTCTAAAACACAACAAATGGTTAGAAAGAGATTCCCAATTCCTCATAAAAGAAAATACTAAAAACATCTGTATTTTTTAATACAATCTTACCTATTTTGAATTAACAAATCAAGAATACTTACTAATATTATCCAAGTCAAAATACTAAAAAAATACACAATAGAAGCTTTATTAAGTACAAATTATATAAATAACAAATAGATAGATCATAGACAAAAACACAATCGGTAAAAACACTTTGGGATAAGGGATTTTTATTATTCTTGTCATTTTGGGATATTTGTTCCTAAATTGAAAGAAAGTTATAAGTATTATTCCATGTCCTATACTAAAGACATGACTTACAAACTTTACAGAAACAATTAAAAAAAGAAATACAGCTTTTTTATCACTACTATATAAGTTATATGGCACTCTTTAAGCTTATTAAAATGCTTAGTTAACAATATCACCTCTTCTTACAGAAGAAACTATTCTAGTAATAGAATACACATTGATTAATACCCATACTATCAATGTTATCATAAAAATGGTCGCTCCAAATATTATGAAATCATATAAATAGTAATTCTGGTCTACTCTAAGTACTTTATAATTTAAAACCCCATTAAGAAAAAATGCTACTAATAAATATACAATCAAATCAATCAAAACAGAAAATATCAACCCTAATAATAATTTTAATTTCCTGTTATTACTTTGATAACTCTAAAACACAAGGAACATGATCAGAAGGAGATTCAAAATCCCTAAAAAAAGAAAATATTTCAGAAGAGACAAAATATTTTTTTAGATCTTGTGTAATCCAAATATGGTCTAAACGTCTGCCTCTATTAGACTTTTTCCAATCTTTATTCCTATAACTCCACCAACTAAATATTTTTTTATCTTTATTAGAATCATTTCTAAAAACATCGATAAATCCATGAGATCTATAAAATTTCTTTATCATTTCCCTTTCAATAAAGCTGTGCGATACAACATTTTTCAGTGCTTTAGAAGACCATACATCATTCTCCTGAGGTGCAACATTAAAATCACCTACCAAAACATGCCTAGGATAAAATCTTAAATTATCTTTATACCATTTATCTAAAAAATATATAAACTCCATTTTATGTTCAAATTTAGGATTGATTTTAGAGTCTGGTATATCGCCTCCTGCTGGAACGTATATATTTGTAATGTAAACATTATGAATCTTAACAGATACATGCCTTGCATCCTCATTAAATATTGAAAGCACAAAAGAGTCTTCAATAGGCATTTTAGATAAAATAGCAACTCCATTATAGGCTTTTTGTCCCCTGAACACAGCATGCAAATATCCTAAAGATTTAAATTTTTGAATAGGAAAATCTTTATCAAGAATTTTTGTTTCTTGAAAGCACAAAACATCTGGTGAAATCATTTTTATTAGTTTTTCTATTAAAACTAGCCTAACTTTTATTGAGTTAATATTCCAAGAAAGAATCTTCATATACTTCTTAGAAGAAAATTTACAGAATCCCTTATTAATTTTACAATTTTAGCTTCAAAACTGATATTATTAATAGCCCATTTTTTAATGTGAGGCTTAATTAAATACCAAATATTATCTTTTGCACCTAAAATCCTACTAATACCCTCTATCATAACAAGAGTTTTTTGAAGCATTAACAATTCTACCTGTGTTTGCATGCCAAATTTTTCTGTAATCTGAAATAAGTTATACAACAAAGCATTCAAAGACAAACCATTGGAGTCATCTAAAATAGGTTCCGCTACTAACTTACATGAGTATGCAAATAAATCTAAATCAACATCTGATGCAATATATCCCAATTTTTTATGTACTTGAGCAACCAATAAGTAATCTCTTTTTAAAAAACCATATAATATCTCTGCAATACCTATCCTATCTTTCTCTTTTAATACACTAACTATACCAAAATCTAACAATATGATTTTACCAGTTTCCTTCTCAATCAGAATATTGCCTGGATGAGGATCTGCATGAAAAAAACCATCCCTATAAGCTTGATCAAAAAATATTTTTACAAACCTACAAATAACATCTTGTAAATTGATACCTGCTTGAATAATTTTTGCATGCTCATATATAGAAAACCCCTCTACCCATTCTAAGACTAAAATATCACTACTCACAAAATCCTTATATATTTTAGGTATATATAAGTCCTGATCCCCAAAAAAATTATCTCTTATTTTATCAGCAGAATAAGCTTCTTGCACAAGATTCAGTTCTGCATTCATAATGTTTCTAAAAAAAACTATTGTTTCTTGAAACTTTAATCTGCGAGTCTTTTCTATAAGATTAGAAAATAATTTAGAAAAAATTTTATATAAAATCTCTAAAAAATCTATATCCTGTTTATATTTAAGCAAAATATTCGGTCTTAAACACTTAACTGCAACACACTCACCATTTTTGAGCCTAGCCTTATATACCTGTGCAACAGATGCAGAAGAGATAACTTTATAATCAAAAGCTAAAAAAACATCTTCTACTTTCTTATGAAAGAATTTTTCAAATTTTTTTACAAACACACTGTTTTCAAATGGAGGCAACTTGTCTTGTACAGATCTCAAAATTAAAGAAATTTCAGAACCAAGAATGCTTGGGCTAGAAGATAAAGTTTGAGCAAACTTAATAAAAACAGGCCCCATATCGTAGATAAAATTTTTTAACCTATTATCCCAACTCTCTTTAGATTGAAAGAAAATTTTATGAGGCAAAATTATTAACCTAAAAAACCCTCTAAAAATCAAAAAATCTTTCCTAAAATACATTTTATAAGGATCTAATATTCGATATTTCTCTATAAGGTAAAAAATTCTAAAAATCCTAGCTATAAAAATACAAATATTTTTCACTATCATCAAAAAATAATTTATCAGTTATTCAAGACTTATACCCGTAAAATATACTTGCTACACCAGGAAATAAATCTATATATCCAACATTAACAAACCCTACGTCATACAACATAGTATAAAATTCTTCTCTCAAAGAGAAATTATCTATTGTGCGAGCTAAATATTCATATGCATGATCATTATCTAAAACTAACCTACCTAACCTAGGCAATAAAGAAAAAAGATAATGTCTATAAATATTCCTAAATATTGATTTTTTGGGTTTAAAAAACTCTAAACACAAAAATTGACCTGTTGTTTTTAAAACTCTTAAAGACTCTGTAAGAGCATTTTGAATAGATTCTATATTTCTAATTCCAAATGAAATAATATAATAATCAAAAAAATTATCTTCAAAACTTAAGTCCTGAGCATCTTCCACTGAAAAATGTATGTTATCAACATTTAAATCAAAAGCTTTATCCCTAGCAATAGAAAGCATAGACTGATTTACATCGCATGAAAAAATTTCTGGAAAAAGATTAAACTTTTTACACATCCTATTAAGATAAATAGATATATCTCCTGTACCACAAGCCATATCCAAAATTTTAGAATCAAAATTCCCTACCATAGAGATCAACCTTTTTTTCCATAATCTATGTAAAGTAAGGCTCATAAGATCATTCATAACATCATATCCAGAAGAAACATCCGTAAACAATTCCTTCACTTCAGAAATATTTTTAGAAAACGCTACCTCTGAAGTATTTTGCTTATATTTGTAGCGCATATTATTCATATGAATTAAATGCTTTTTTACTAAATTTTATAGA
This sequence comes from uncultured Rickettsia sp., assembly GCA_964554285.1. Classification (GTDB taxonomy): domain Bacteria; phylum Pseudomonadota; class Alphaproteobacteria; order Rickettsiales; family Rickettsiaceae; genus JADHZC01. The sequence goes on along the minus strand of CAZKNN010000001.1, from coordinate 19,217 downwards.
TAAGTCTTTGCTTAATAGATCGAAAAATTCTAATCCATCATATGTGATCAAACCATCTTGTGTACACTTGAAGTGTTTAGGACCTATTTTAGGAGAAGAAAGCCATATTTCCATAGAAGGGACCTGCCTATTTATCATCAAAGTACCTGCGCTATAAGAAATTGTTAAAGATTCTGCATCTGAGTCAAAATCTAGTAAATTAGACTTATCTTGTGCTTCAATCTCATGAGTTACATAATCAATAATTTTATCAAATAAAGATAAAAACGAAACCTTATCCATAATCCAAATGCTTTCTGCAAGATAAAAAATAACTAACCCCAGTTATAACTGTTATAATTGCAGAAAGCCATATCAAAATGCTAGATACTATATCCAATTCTTCTATACCAGAACCTTTTGTACCTAAAATTTTCATTGATATAGCTATCATCTGCAATGTAGTCTTTATTTTAGAAAAAAACGTTACCTTTAAGCTTACATTAATTGACACCAAAAATTCTCTTAATCCAGATATAATAAATTCACGAGAAATTATCAATAAACACGGAATAATCTCTACCCTGTGCTTACTAACCAACATGAACAGAGTACAAACAACTAGTATTTTATCAGCTATAGGATCAAAAGTCTTGCCTAAAATCGTGATCACATTAAATCTACGCGCAAGATATCCATCTACAAAATCAGTTACACATGCAAGTATGAATAGACAAAATCCTATAATATGAGCAGGTCGTTCTTCTAAATAAAAACTTCCCCAAATCAAAGGAAGAAGCATGATTCTAAAAAAAGTCAAATAATTAGGAATCTTTTTCCAAAAATTTTTATTGTGTATTTTCATTTAAGTGAAGCAATCTTTTCTTGAGAGTACAGAGTTTGAAAAATCTCTAATTCAAACACTGGTAATATTGTGAAAATATGCGAAAATATTTTATATTGCAAATCTTCATGATATTTAAATTCAGTATTTTTATTAAAAAGATAAATTTCTATAGGAAGACCAAATTGTGTAGAATTTTTTTGCCGTACTAAAAATACAAAATCTAGTTTATGTATTTCTTCAAAAGTTTTGAAATACTCAGTAAGATATATTTTAAATAAGTCTAAATTCGTGATATCTAAGTTAAGGTCTAAAAATTTTATATCTTCTTCATACAATTTTTTAACTATAGATAAATTTTGAAAATTATTCTTGATCTTGTCTGAACAATATTTCACTGTCTTAATGTCTATATTGATAGATCTTTTGATCCTTCTAGCACTTATTTCATGCATGAATCTGTAATTAATAACTATATTATTTACAAAATTTACAGTAGGCACTGTAGAAATTGCAGAATCAAAATTCCTAATCTTAACAACTGTTATAGTAATATCTTCTACCACTCCTTCTAACTGATATGTATCTATCCTAATAGTATCTCCTACTTTTATTATATCCTGCAAACTAATTTGTAAGCTAGCAACCAATCCAAGTAAAGTATCTTTAAAAACAAAAGCTAATAAAGCTGCGGTAGCACCTAAGCTAGTAAAAAGATAAGTAAAAGATATATTTAATATGTTCGAAATTATAACTAAAATCGCAATTACAACCACTATAATCTTTAGAATATTAGAATATATTCTAATATTACTAATATTCGGATCATTTTTTGCAAGTTCGCGATATATATTAATTATAGATATTATCAAATTTGAAATATACAAAGTAGCATATACAAACAATCCCCAATCTCTAATCCTAGAAAAAAAAGTAAAAACATCTACACTAGGAAAAATATTTTTTTCTATAAAAACAGCCTCTAATATCTGTGACCAAAAAATAAGATATAATGAAATTAGACTATGTGTGAGATATTTTAATAAGTCATGCTTTTGAAATATGTCTAAATACTTACTTTCTTTAATTTTTAAAACATCTTTAATAAAGATCATCAAAAATTTTTTAAAAACAAGAAGTACTGGAAGAAAGGATACAGCAAACAAAATAAAGAGAAGCCAATTATTTGATATGTTTTGGAAAAATTCAATTATCTGATCCATTGGAAAAATATTATTTTGAATAACAACGCATATATTGATTATATTTATTTACATGAACTATAATTTAGTATCAATCAAAAAACATTTTTAACAGTTCTTGGTGCTCTTCTAATTCAGCTTTAGAAGGTTTTGTCACACATAACACATTTTTATCAAGTACTGTTGAAGTGAATGGTAAAGAAATTTTCTCTCCAAACTGAAACATCTCCTGTTGAGAGAATGCAAGGTAAAAATAGACTTTAGCTAGAAGTAATGCATCTTTTAAAGCTCCGTGCAATTTCCTATTAGATATATCTATTTTAAATTTTTTACATAACGCATCCAAGCTAGCCTTTGCACCTGGAAATTTTTTTCTTGCTACAACAAGAGTATCTATAACATCATTAGCTATCTCTGTATATTGAATCTTCTGTAATTCAAAATTTAAGAAAGGAACGTCAAATTTTGCATTGTGAATGATCAAATCACTATTTTTAATGAATTTCAATAAATCCGGTGCTATTTCAACAAATTTTTTCTTATCTAGTAGGTCTTCTGTAGAAATACCATGAATTCTATATGCAGAGAGTGGTACATCTCGCTCAGGATTGACGTATTGATGAAAAAATTTACCTGTAATTTCGTTATCAATTATCTCAACACAACCAACTTCTATAAGTCTATCTCCTTTTTTGAATGATAATCCAGTAGTTTCTATATCTAAAACGACTTGTCTCATAAAATTGATTCTTAATTTTTACTACTTTAATAGTAGCATGGTTTCATATCATTATTAAGATATATTTTTATTTTTAACGCAGTATTTTTCTAGGAATACCTTTATATCATTTAAATTATTATGTGTAGATAAGGAGATTCGTATTCCTGAAATTCCTATTTGTGAATCATATCCACTATTACTTATAATGTTATTTATCTGATTTTTTTTTGCATTACAAGCAGACCCACTACTAATAGCTATCTTCTCTAAATCCATCTCAATAATTTGTATTTCAGCAGTCCTAAGTAAATTAATAAAAAAACTTGTATTTGATATCCTAAGTGAATTTTGATGTATTATTCTTATATGTGGTAGTTGTGAAGTTAACTCTTGCTCCAAAAAATTTCTCAAATAGGACAATTGATCAATCATCTTCAAACAATTTTGTGAAATAATTTTTGAAATTTCTCCAAAGCCAGCTATAGCTAGAATATTTTCTGTGCCAGATCTTATATTATTTTCTTGTCCTCCTCCTATTAACATAGAAAAAATAGGACATTTTTTCTTTCTAATCAGTGCTCCTGCACCAATAGGTCCCCCTATTTTGTGTGAAGATAAAGTAATGTAATCAAAATCACTAAGATTTCCTAACATAACCCTTCCTGGACACTGACTCATATCGCTGTGCACTAAAAAATCAAAATTTCTAGCGATTTGTATAATTTCACTATAATACTTCTGTATTACTCCAGTTTCATTATGCGCATATATAAAAGACAACAACTTAGCGTTAGAACAATTACGAAATTTGTGTAACGTAACTTCTAAATCATTCAGATCTAAGTAACCATCTGCATCTATTTTTACGCTAGAGATTTTTTTGTTTGATTCAGCAAAAGCTAAGATGGATGGGTGTTCTATTGAAGAAATTACAATCTCAGATCTTAAAAAACTACTTATAATTAAATTATTAGCTTCTGTTCCGGAACTTGTAAAAATCACATCATACTCTTTTCTATCCAATTGAAGCATATTTAGCACTTTATACCTTGCTTCTTCAAGAATAGAAAATCCGAAATTACCTAAGCTATGAGGAGAAGACGCATTTAATGGCAAATTATTAAAGTCAGAGAGAAATTCTTGTACTTCAGTATGTAACGGAGAAGTAGCATTATTATCTAAATATATAAAATTTTTTAAGCACTTTATCTTATCTGGATTCATAAAAAATTTTTTTGATATTTACAAAATATTCTATATACCAATATTATCTTGATCTTTGCTTTCTTAGAACATATACTGTCTCCATATTCTAAGATCATATACATTATATTTTATATAAGAAAAAAGATTTTTTAAAGAATCTATTTGTAAATTCATAGATTAGGGCTTAGCTTTTGTTTAAATTGTTTAACATCAATCTTTCTTAAATATACTGGCTTTGACTAAATAATATTTTGAAATTTATACGTATACTACGAATATGATAGACAATATCTTATTAATAGTAATAATTCTCATAGCCTCTTCTGTAATAATAATAGGCATTTTCGAAAAATTGAGTTTAAGTCCTGTTTTTGGATATTTAATTGCAGGAGTAGTACTAGGAGAGAATGGTTTTAATATTGTTTCACACAAAATTACAGAGCATTTCGGAGAGTTTGGGGTTGTATTTCTCCTATTTGTAATAGGATTAGAATTATCTATAGATAGATTAAAAACTATGCGTAAATATGTTTTTGGTCTTGGAAGTTTACAAGTTTTAATCACTTTTTTCGTAGTATTCACTATTGCAAAATGGATTTTTTCGTTATCTACAAAATCTTCTCTTATCATTGGAGGAGGACTAAGCCTTTCTTCTACAGCAATAGTCATGCAATCTATTTTTGAAAAAAAAATGCAATCTTTACAGGTAGGAAGAATAGCAATATCCATCTTAATATTACAGGATTTAGCTGTCATACCTTTACTTGTTTCTGTTCCATTATTATCAAGCGAACACGTAAGAATAAACTTACTAGAAATACAAATTTGGCAAGACATATTATTGAATGGTTCAATCATAGTGTTAACAATTTTTTTATTGAGATCCTCTTTAAGACCTATCTTTAAATTTTTTCAACCTCAAGGAAGTGAAAATAGTGAATTAGCAATTGCTTTAACTTTTTTAATAGTATTATTTTCTGCTTGGGGCACTTCTTATTTTGGTCTCTCATATGCAATGGGAGGGTTTATTTCTGGAGTATTGGTAGCTGAAACCGATTTTAGAAAAAAAGCTGAACACAGTATAGAGCCATTCAAAAATCTGTTATTGGGTCTGTTTTTTATGAGTGTGGGAATGCAAATAGAACCACAAATTTATAGCAAAATACATATTATTCTAGGACTTTGTATACTATTAATTGTAATTAAATCTGCAATTATCACATTTTTGTGTATTTTTTTCAAATTTCACTACACCACTTCTGTAAGAGCGGGTTTATTGCTCTCCCAAGGAGGAGAGTTTGCTTTTATTTTATTTAGTATGGGTGCAACAAATAATTTATTAGATCCATACATCTCAAGCATTTTACTTTCTGTTATTACCTGCTCTATGGCTCTCACTCCATTACTTGCTTTATTAGGCTATAAACTGGTTGAAGCATTTGAAAAAAATACAGGCATATCTCCTATGCAAATCATAGAAAAATCTACAAGAGATTTAAATAATCATATAATAATAGCTGGGTTTGGAAAATTAGGAAAAATAGCAACTAAAGTCTTAGAAACTGAAGAAATAAACAATTATATTATTGTTGAGGTCAAAGATCAAATTGTAAATAGAGAAAAAAAAAATAAATTTATATTCCAAGGAGATATCTCAGACCAAAATTTACTCAATGTAATTGGAATAGAAAGAGCAAGCGTAATTTTATTGACTATGAGGAATGAATTAACTATAAAAAAATGCCTTAATTTAGTCAGTAGTAAATTTGATTCCTTAGATATAATAATAAGATTAAAAGATTTAAAAAAATCTAAAGATTTTTATGCTTTAGGTGCAAGTTTAATTATACCTCAAGATTACGAAATGGGTTTACAGTTAGGAAATGCAGTTTTAAAATGCTTGGGTGTAAGTGATTATGAAATAAATAGAATAAAAAAATACTTCAGATCTACTAATTATTTAGGAAAAGAAACAGAAACAATTATAGATGTACAATAGCAAAGTAAATTTTTTTCAAATAGTAAAAAATATTTTTTTATTAAAAATGTTTTTCTTAAATGTATTAAACAATGTATGTTTCGCTCAAAATCTAGAACAAAATGTTTTTATGGGCATTAAAAACAATAAAGTGTATTCAAGATCTGGCCCTGGAAAAGAATATCCTATAGTTAACATATATATAAAAAGAGGAGAACCTGTCAAAATTTTACAAAAGCACAAAGAGTGGATTAAAATTTCAGATTTTGATCAAGAAGAAGGATGGATATATAAAAACCTATTATCTAAAAAATATTTTGTAATAATCAATACAAAAAAAAAAGAAGTGCCCGTATTTTCCAGTATAAGAAATAATGCAAGAGTAAAATTCTACCTAGAATCGAAAACACGTTGTAAAATCAATAAATGTGTAGAGCAATTCTGTAAAATAGAATACGGTCATAATCAAGGTTGGATATTGAAAGAAAATTTATGGGGAATATCCCATAACATTTCTCAAAAGCAAAAATAGTTCAACTTATTTTGATGCATTATGTTTTTTCATTTTCATAACTAACTCTGATAAACTTTTACTATGCAAAAAATTTGCAAATTCTGATTTGTGAGTGTACACCAAACTAACATTTTCTGTTTTTATATCCAGTACTTTATAAGTATTACCATTCCGCTTCAACAAATATTCTATTTTTAATAGATCATTGTTTTTTTGTGCTAAAGAAGTTTCTACAGCAAAAAAATCATCTTGAATTTTATGTATGTTTAATATTTGTAATTTTTCCCCTCTGTAAGATAATGCATATTTATAATATATTGAAACTAGATATTTCAAATATTCTTTTTTAAATTCTTCTATAGTTAAAGAAGATTCCTTCTTAATTTTTGCTCCTAATAAAAATTTGGTAAGCCATTCAAGATCAAAAATTTGTATAACTAATTGTTCTACACTATATTTCAGTTCTTCTTCGGGTAAATTTCCTTGTAGTATTTCGTAACCTTGTATTAAAGTTTCGTTAATAAAATTTTCTAGCTTAATGCTATCTGCCTCATTTGCATGAATCTTAAAATTACACACTAAAATTAAAAAAATCACACTACATATTTTCATAAAACTCTAACCTATTGATTAATTTAGAACTCTATTTGATTAAACACTATTATTTCTCTTTTCAACATTAAATAATAAATAAGCAGTAGGTATTATAATCAAGCTTCCATATCGAATATATTGATCTATCCCTTCTTCAAAAAAGATATAAGAAAATACAGAAGAAAACACTAATTCTAAATATCTATAAGGAGACAATTTTGCAATGCTCACAAGGGAAAAAGCTTTAAGCAAAAAATACAAAATTAAATTGGAATTTATCCCAAGTACCAAAAGAAAAGCTAATTCAATAAAATTTGGAAGAGTAAAATTACTAATATTAAATAAACTAAACATTACAACAAATAAAGAAGAGTAAAATATCATATTAATAGAATTTTCCCTATGAATGAATTTTTTATTGAAAACATCTAGTAAAGAAAAACATATAACAGAAATTATTGCAAAAATACTACTAAAATTCATCTCAGCACAATACGGATATAAAATAACAGAAAGCCCTATAAACATAAAAAAAGTGCATAATCCATGAAAAATAGCAAGTTTTTCCTTCAAAAATACAATGCCAAAAACTAGCGTAAATATAGGTATTGAAAAGCTTATTAATGTTGCAGTAGGCAATTTGATCTTTTGTAGAGCGTAATTCCAACTAATGATTGCTACAAAAAGCAATGAAGCTCTTATAAGATGTATGCTTAGAAGATTTGTTTTCAAAATTCTAAATTTTTGAGTCAAAATTATTGGAAATAAGCATATCAAACTGAATAAATATCTAAAAAAAGTTATTTGAGAACTTGTTAAACTATATATTAATTCCTTGGATAAAAGATCATTCAAAGCACTTACCACCAAACTTAATACAAACCAATATATTCCATATATTTTCTTATATTTACCTGAATAGAGCATAAATCAATATATTGACAAATAAATAAAATTTTTATTAGATAAAAAATCTTTGTTTTTTTAAACAAAAAGAGTATACTATCATATTGTATAGTAATTGCTACTACACAGATATTGATTTAGTCGTTATTTTGTGTGTATTGTTCACTCAGTTTGTTAAAGTAAACAAGCTAAATATTTAACTATTATTTAACAAAAAAGTTTTAAAGCTATTGATAAAAATTTTCAGAACTGTTATCATGTTTCTTCATTTTTCTGTTGCTTCAGGTGTTTGAAGACTTTCTACTCTTTTTATCTAATTTATTAATCTTCAAAAACTGATTTAATTTGTGAATTTAAAGTTAAGGGCGATTAGCTCAGTTGGTAGAGTGTCTCGTTTACACCGAGGTTGTCGGCAGTTCAAGTCTGTCATCGCCCACTATATATTATTTAGTCTATTTATGTTTATATTGAAAAAATATTAAATTCTGAAATGCACTCCAATAATTTTTTATATAAGTTGAGAACTTTTTTTTGGCCTGTACAAAAAGAAGAAAATAGAATGTTTATCCCAATGGCATTGATGATGCTATTTATATTGCTAAATTATGCAATTTTAAGATCTGTTAAAGATGGATTAATAGTCAATAGTATTGGTCCAGAAGCTATAAGTTTTTTAAAATTATACGTTGTGCTACCTTTAGCTTTTGTCTCTATTTTGGTATATACCAAGCTATGCAACATAATGAATCATAATAAGGTTTTTTATACTATAGGAAGCTTTTTTCTATTATACTTTGTAGTTTTTACGTTTTTAATATATCCTAAAATTCACGCAATGCATTTTAACAAATCTAGTATAGAATTTTGGGTCAAAAAATATCCATATTTGCAATGGTTCATAAAAATCATAGGACATTGGGGTTATAGTCTGTTGTACGCTTTTTCTGAGTTATGGGGAAGTATAATGTTAAGCTTGCTTTTTTGGCAATTTGCTAATAGAGTCACAACAACGACTCAAGCTAAAAGATTTTATTCCATGTTTGGTTTAATAGGAAACATAGGACCTCTATTTCTACCTTTAATACTTTCTTTTTTAGACGATTCTGTAACTATAGTTCCTAAGAATGTAAAATACTTACCAGTGTTTTGTTGTGTGATACTTATAAATATTCTCGTATTAGTACTTTACCGGTATCTAACATATTATTTAAAAGTAGTAGACTTAGACCTAGAAAATAGTAAAAAAACTACAAAAAAAAAATTAAAGCTATCTATTAAAGATAGTTTGAAATTAATTTTAACTTCTAGATATTTAGGTATGATGGTTATTTTAGTTATTTCCTACGGAGTCTCCATAAATTTAGTTGAAGGAATTTGGAAAGCTAACCTAAGAAAAATTTACACTACTGAAACTTCCTATACACAATTTATGGGTAAATTTCAAGCAATACAAAGTATGGTTTCTATTGCTTTTATGATAATTGGAAGTTACATTTTGAGAAATGTGAGTTGGAAGGTGGCGGCGATGTTAACACCGATGGTTATACTGTGCACGGGGGGAATTTTTTTATCACTAGTAATATTCAAAGATTTTGTAGGCATTTACCTTGCTCAAGTATTTGGAATATCTACCTTATCTTTAGCATTGTTTTTTGGAAATTTACAAATTATTTTAAGTAAATCCACTAAATATTCTCTTTTTGATTCTACTAAAGAAATGGCATATATACCTCTTTCTCCAGAATTAAAATCTAAAGGGAAGGCAGCTGTTGATGTATTAGGGGGAAGGTTAGGAAAATCTGGCGGAGGTTTGATACAATCTACTTTTTTCATCGCTTTTCCTAATTTGTATTTTGAGGATGCAATTCCATTTTTTGGAATAATATTTTTGATAATTCTTGTTATGTGGCTTTTTGTCATTGATTCCATAAATATTGAATATCAAAAAAAATTAAAATAAATTACTACTATGATTGGTATTAGTGAATATTAGGATATTATTCAAAAATAATCTTCATCAATTACTGATATTTTTGTATTTCTTAACTTTTTATTTTTATTCATGAAATTTATTAAATCTAAAAACATGCAAGCTGATAATTTTTGTTCAGACCAAACATTAAACACAAAAAAAAACAATACAACACCAAACATTGTACAAAAAAATTCAACACAGAGTAACTTCAAACCTACAGATAAGTTAGAAAAAGAAGACATGCAAGATGAAACTACTTCAAAAGCTATTCCAGATTTAAAAAAAACCGCAAACAATCAATCTTTAGCTGTTAAGGATATAGCTTTAGAAGAATTAAAATCTAAAACTCCTGAAGAATTACAAAAATACGCTCAAGAATTCAAAATAGAAAATCCAGGAGTATTTTTAAAACAAGAACTAATTTTTTTAATATTAAAACATGCAACTGCCCATGGATGTCAGATATACGGCGAGGGTGTATTGGAAATTTTATCTGATGGTTTTGGATTTTTAAGATTTTCAGACAGCAATTACTCTTCTGGTTCAGATGATATTTATGTATCTCCTAGTCAAATTAGAAGATTTAATTTAAGAAAGGGTGATGTAGTAGGAGGGAAAATAAGGGCTCCAAAATCTAATGAAAGATATTTTGCATTATTAAAAGTTCAAAAAATAAACCATGAATCTACGGAATTTATGATATCTCGTGTTCATTTTGAAAATCTAATTCCAATTTATCCTCAACAAAGGATTTTTTTAGAAACAGAAAATAACAAAGACTTAAGTACAAGAATTATAGAAGTTATATCTCCTATTGGTAAGGGGCAAAGATCTCTTATTGTTGCTCCTCCTAGATCTGGAAAAACAGTTTTACTACAGAATATAGCACATTCTATTAGCATAAATAATCCTGAAGTATCAATAATAGTTTTACTCATAGATGAAAGACCTGAAGAAGTAACAGATATGCAAAGATCTGTAAAAGGAGAGGTTGTTAGTTCTACTTTCGATGAGCCAGCAACAAGACATGTACAACTAACTGAAATGGTCATAGAAAAAGCTAAAAGACTGGTTGAGCATAAAAAAGATGTAGTCATATTACTTGACTCTATTACACGTTTAGCAAGAGCATATAACAACGTTGTGCCTTCTTCTGGTAAGGTACTTACAGGTGGAGTAGATGCAAATGCTCTACAACGTCCAAAAAGAGTTTTTGGTGCTGCAAGAAACATAGAAAATGGAGGATCTCTAACTATTATCGCAACTGCATTAGTAGAAACAGGCTCTAGAATGGATGAGGTGATTTTTGAAGAATTCAAAGGAACTGGAAATTCTGAAATTATACTAGACAGAAAGCTTTCTGAAAAAAGAATATACCCAGCTATGGATATTAATCGTTCTGGAACAAGAAAGGAGGAATATCTAGTAGATAGAGCTCATCTCTCTAAGATATGGGTATTAAGAAGAATAGTAAACTCTATGAGTAGTACTGAAGCCATGGAATTTTTACTAGACAAATTTAAAAACACAAAAACAAATGAAGATTTTTTCAATTCTATGAATTCGTAAACTAAGATATAATTAGTTAAAAATGCAAAAAGATATTTTTTCTCAAATTCAAGATATGATTTCTAAAGATGAGGTGGTATTGTTTATGAAAGGAAGTAAAGATCTACCAAATTGCGGATTTTCTGCGCATGTTGTAAATATCTTAAAAAAATTAGATATAGTGTTTAAAGATTATAATGTACTAAAAAACGAAAATTTAAGATCTGCTATAAAAAAGTTTTCAGACTGGCCTACCATTCCACAACTTTATTTCAAAGGCAATTTCTTAGGAGGTTGTAATATAATTGACCAAATGTATAAAAATGGAGATCTACAAAAGTTACTCCTAATGAAGGAGTAACAAAAATATAAACAAAAAATATTGTATTGAGCAATAAACTTGTACTGTATTTTTATTTTATTACTTGAATAAATTTATGAAGCTAACCCTTCCTAGCATTTCTGAACTAGTAAATGTATAAGAAAAAAACAAAACTAAATCTTTATTAATATTTGGAGATGATTTTGGCTTTTTATAAAAAATAATACATAATTTTGCTAAAACCTTGAATTGGGAAGTACTTAATTCACCATCCTATAGAGAATTTTAACTATTTATACGATATGTGAAAAAATCATTCCCACACATTAAAATCAATAACTCCTAATCTAAACAAAAAAATATTGTATTTAGCAATAAATTTCAATAAACTTGTACTGTATTTTTATTTTATTATTTGAATAAATTATTGAAGTTAACCCGTCCTAGCATTTCTGAACTAGTAAATGTGTACGAAAAAAACAAACCTAAATCTTTGTTAATATATGGAGATGATTTTGGCTTTTCTCAAAAAATAATACAGAATTTTGCTAAAATTTGCAATTTTGAAGTGTGTAATTTGCTATCCTATAAAGATTTTAGTTCTTTATATAGTTTAGTAAAAAATAAAAATTTTTTTGATAAAAAATTTTTGATTAAAGTTTTTGATCTCACGCATCTCTCCTCAGAAATAAAAAAATTAGTACTAAATCTTGCAGAAGATAATAATTTTGTTTGTTTTATACAAAAATCTGACTTAGCAAAAAAAGACATAGATTTTTTCATACAACATAAATCCCTTCTTGCTATAGAATCAACATATATTAGTAAGTTAGATTTAAAAATCAAAATAGAAAATTTTTTAAAATCCCATAAACTCATTTATAAAAAATCATGCCTAGATTTTTTGCTAAATTATTTCAATAATAGGGATTCTTTTTTCATAAGATATAATCTTGAAAAATTGTCATATTGCACAACTCCTGGTTTAGAGCTAAAACTACATTTTGTTGAAAATTTATTTATAAATGAATTTCAATTCAGGATAGATAAAGTCTTTTTTTCAGATATAGGAAATCTTTCAGAATATATTCAAGACATAAAAAATATAGATAAGATGATTGTAGTCAAATATTTTATCAAAAACTACTATTTGCTATATTTAATACTACTATATAAGTCATGTTCAAAAAATAATTCTTTAACAAGTTTCATAAAAAATTTTAGAACAAAAATCTACCCTTCTCATTTTATTAAGTTATTAAACATCTCTAATAAGTATTCATTTAACCAAGTTAGCAAAATTTTATCTACACTGAATAGAGTAGAGTTAAAGATAAAAAAAAATAAATATCCTGTTAATATATTTATGGATTTATTTTTAGCAATTAATAAAATAATTCATATGCAGCCATAACAATTAAAGAATATTAATAATGATCTGTAATACTGAAATTTCTGTGCAGTGCACCTATTGGAATTTTTATAACAAACAAATTAACAAACATAATATAAATATTTTGCTTCAAACAGTTATCAGAAGATATAATGTTTTTAGATTAGCAAAACAAGTAGACTTATCTATCCTTCTAACAAATGATCAAGAAATTCAAAAATTAAATCTACAGTTCAGAGGTGTAAACAAAGCTACTAATGTTTTATCCTTCCCAGAAAAATATTCATATTGGAAAAATATTAATCTAACATGGAATAAAGATAAAAAAATATACTTAGGAGATATAGCATTTGCATATGATTCGATATCTAAGGAATCTCAAATTTTGAGCAAAAATTTTTTTGCACATTTTAAACATCTTTTAGTGCATAGTACACTACATCTCATAGGTTATGACCATAATGATGAAATAGAAGCAACTTTGATGGAATATTTAGAAAGAGAGATACTAACTGAAATTTTAGAACAAAATATTCTCTTTGATTGATAGAATTTTGAAAACATTAGGTAACTTATTAATACCTTATGTAATACTTCTTAAAAAGAAACAGTTTTTTTTAGTAGCACACTCCATCTCTACCAAAATCAACTACTATAGGCAAAAAAGATTGATAATTTTTCATTTTATATATTGAAATATTTGATATCTTAGGAATATCAAAACATCTATATGCAATAAATGAGAATTTAACATTATACATGCTCTAAAGTACTTAGATTACTTGCAGCAAAGGAAAGAATTGTCCCAAATTATCTCAAATTTCTATTATAAATTGATTACTCAATTCGAATCACAGGGCAAACAGTTCAAGTCAACCTGCTTATATATTCTTTGCTTCATTTATACAAACACCTTCCTATATATATAATTTGTTATTAGAAATTTTTCACTCATTCTGCTATCCTTGTTTAAAGTTAGACACTTATGACATTCTTTAAGATTCTTATTTGTAATCTATTTTTATTGATTTTATCCCTTTAATAACGACTTATAACCTAATTTTCATACTCCTACCTGATTTGATCTAGATCTATTGAGACAAGACTTAGCATACTACATTCCTTGCAGACAAAATTAACACTTTCATGCTTTACCACTATATAAATAAAGTGGATTAATAACTCCAAGGGAGTATTTAGTAATTGATTATATTAAGCAAAAAAGATTAATAAATTCTCATTTTGTATTGAAATATTTGATATCTGAGGAATATCAAAACATCCATATGAAATAAATGAGAATTTAATATTATCCATGCTCTAAACTTTCAATAAAGGAAAGAATTGTCACAAATTATCTCAGATATATATTACAGACTGATTGCTCAATTCGAGTCACAGAGCAAAACGTCTAAGTCAAACTGCTAATATATTCTTTGCTTCATTTATACTAACATCTTCCTATATGCAAATTTGTTATATAGAAATTTTTCACTCATTCTGCTATCCTTGTTTAAAGTTAGACACTTATGACATTCTTTAAGATACTTATTTGTGATCTATTTCTATAACCCTTCTACCCATATAGCAACAACGAGTATGATTTTAAGAGGCTCCTAACCATATTGCAACATCAGATAAGAAGATTTTAGACAGAGCTTATAGAAATAGATGATTTTGATAAAAAGTACCAAAATAAAAGAAGAACTCATTTTAAGTTAGTAGATTTAGATAATGTAATTTTCCGTTGACCTTTCTATAGACTTATACTTTGATCAGAGATCATTTTAGAATTTGAATGATTTGATCAGATGTTTTAATTTAACTCTAATACAATTATAACTATTTTGACAACTTTCTTCGATTTAAATTTTGGATATCATCCTGTAGGTTTTAGAAATTTTTGATAAGATTTATTTCAATTCCTCTATAAATTACTATCAAAGGTTGAGCCTAAAGCTTCTGACGAAGAAATAGAATCATATCCCTCTAACAAACAATATTTCTAGATATTTTAGTAATTGGAAAAAGTTTTTAACAGCATTAAAAGATTTACTATGCATATATCTATATTGATGTGATATGATCTATCATGCCTTATTATAAAACATTCTTACAGCGCCAAATCGTAAAGACAAAAATTTGGACTAGGCTTTTGTAGGATAAATTCTTATTTTTTTAAAGCTCTCATTTTACATTAAATAATGCTTACCTTAAAGTAGATTTAATTATAAAATAAACCAATTATCAATATAAATAAGTATTATGCAATATAATTTAAAAAATACACAATATACAAAATACTTATTGCACGCATATCTTGTTTTTTAGCCTTATATCTCTTAGCAATTAAGTGCTAAGATTTGTATGCTTTTTTGCTAAAAAAACAAAAAATTTTGGGAAAATTATAGTTTTTAGTACTAGCCTCCTGATCATTTTGGGGGCTTTTGGATTTTTCATATTCTTGCCTGTATTTGCATAGTCTTACGAGCGTTATTATCTTATACATTGTGAGAAAAATTTCTGTTACCCTATAATAGTTATTCT
This sequence comes from uncultured Rickettsia sp., assembly GCA_964554285.1. Lineage (GTDB taxonomy): Bacteria > Pseudomonadota > Alphaproteobacteria > Rickettsiales > Rickettsiaceae > JADHZC01. Next base: position 3,488 of record CAZKNN010000001.1, on the reverse strand, counting down.
TACTTGAGGTATTTTCCTTCTGATCAATGTTTAACAAACATAAATCTTATATAAAACAGCGTTTTCATCTCTAATTAATCCAAATTACACATGATGTGATATCATCCAACAATTTCCTTATTGTTTTTCTAAGATGTGAGCTCTGATAAAATCCTCCAACTCTTTAATATGCCATTTAAAAACATTATTATTTTTATATAGCTATTAAGTACCTTTAGTAACACAAGAAGAAAACCTAATATATAACGCAAACAAATTATTATCAAGAATTAAAAGCATCTTCCCACTCTCCAGAAGTAGAAGCTCTACTATATTCAGTTGCTCTATTATCAAAAAAATTAGTAAGCTCTACTGAATTGATGATTTCTTCAATCCACGAGAGGGGATTTTTATCTACAAGATAAATCTCTTTTAACCCAAGCTGGTTTAATCTTCTATCTGCAACATATCTTATATACAGTTTGACCTCCTTAGCTGTTAATTTTTCTATCCCTCCTAATTCAAATGCTAAATCTATAAAAGCATCCTCAAAATGTACTATTGTAGTACATGCTTCATATAATTTTGCTTTTAACTCTTCAGTCCAAATTTCAGAATTCTCACTTATAAATGTTTTAAAAAGTCTTATAATAGAGTTCGTATGTAAAGTTTCATCTCTAATAGACCAAGTAACTATTTGCCCCATACCCTTCATTTTATTCAATCTTGGAAAATTAAGCAGTATAGCAAAAGATGCAAATAGTTGTAATCCTTCTGTAAATGCTCCAAATACAGCTAATGTTGTTGCTATATCTTCTTTTGTTTTTACACCAAACTTTTGCATATAATCGTATTTATCTTTCATTTCTTTGTATTGCAAAAATGCTTGGTACTCAATTTCGTCCATACCAATTGTATCTAACAAATAAGAATACGCAGCTATATGAACAGTTTCTATGTTAGAAAAAGCAGAAAGCATCATCTGTACCTCTGTAGGACCAAAAACTTGTGAATAATGCTTCATATAACAGTTATTTACCTCTATATCTGCCTGGGTAAAAAATCGAAATATTTGAGTCAAGAGATGTTTTTCTCCAGAAGAAATATTGTATTTCCAATCCTTCACATCATCTGCTAAAGAAATTTCCTCTGGTAACCAATGTATTTGTTGCTGTTTATGCCAGGCTTCGTATGCCCAAGGATAAGAAAATGGCTTATAAATAGGCTTAGGAGTCAACAATGACATATATTTTTACCATTTTAATAAAAAAATTTAAATTTCAAAACTAAATCTAATCACTGGCATGAATCACAATCCTCCAATGAATCTACAATATTTTTCTTCTCTTCCATAACTTTTTGTAAAGGCACTTCTTGATCTACATCTGAGAGATGAAAAATTTTATCTGCTCTTTGTACAGATCTAGACCTCAAATAATACAAACTTTTTACACCTTGTTTCCAACTAGAAAAATGTATTTTATGCAAATAAGACTTACTAACATTTGCAGGTAAAAAAAGATTCACTGATTGTGATTGAGATATATATTTAGTTCTCTCAGCAGTTAAACTCACAATAGCATTTTGATCTATTTCATAAGCTGTTTTATATACATTCTTTTCGTGTTCTGATAAAAATGAAAGATGTTGGACCGAACCTTCATTGGATGCTATAGAAGACCAAATATCTTGAGTATTAAAGCCCTTTTGATCAAGTAATTTTATCAGGTTTTTATTCCTAGTAGGAAAAGATCCATTAATGTTTTTAAATACATAGCTATTAGCTATAAAAGGTTCTATTCCTGGAGAAGTGTTATCACATATCAAAGAAATTGAGGCCGTAGGAGCAATAGCAGTGGTATTACTAAATCTTAGATTTGATCCTATATCTTTAGCATCAGGACACGCACCCCTCTCATGCGCTATTCGTTCAGAAGCATCACTTGTGTGCTGATTTAAAAAACTAAATATATGTTCATTCCAAATTTTTGCAGAATTGGATTCAAAAGAAACACTATTCTGCTGTAAAAAAGAATGAAAGCCCATCACACCTAATCCAACACTTCTTTCTCTTTGAGCTGAATATTTTGCATTGCTCATTACATCAGGGGCTTTATTTATAAAATCTTGTATAACATTATCTAAAAAATACATTATATCTAGTATAAAATCAGGTTGTTTTTCCCAAACTTGAAAATATTCAAGATTTAATGAAGAAAGGCAACAAACTCCTGTTCTCTCATTTCCTAAATGATCAGTCCCAGTAGGGAGAGTAATTTCACTACACAAATTTGACATTTTAATCTTTAACCCAAGTTTGTAGTGCACATGATTCTTATCCCTATTCACATGATCTTTAAATAATATATAAGGTTCTCCAGTTTCTATTCTAGTTGTGAGTATTTTTCTCCACAAATCTCTAGCTTTAACTTTAGAAATAACTTCTGAACTATTGGCGGGACTTAATAAATTATAGTCTAGATCCTTTTCTACCGCATCCATAAATTTATCATCTATTGATACTGCGTGATGTATATTAAGGGATTTTCTATTAATATCTCCTCCTGTAGGTTTTCTTATTTCTAAAAATTCTTCGATCTCTGGATGAGAAATGTCAATATAAACTGCAGAACTACCCCTTCTCAAAGAACCTTGAGAAATAGCAAGAGTCATAGAATCTTGTACTTTTATAAAAGGTATAATGCCTGAAGTAGTACCATTTTCATTAATAACCTCATTAATAGATCGAACATTGCCCCAATAGCTACCAATACCACCTCCTCTAGAAGCAAGCCAAACATTTTCATACCAAACATCTACTATACCCTTTAAACTATCTTGCACTTCATTAACAAAACAAGAAATTGGTAATCCTCTTGCAGTACCCCCATTACTCAAAATAGGAGTGGCCGGCATAAACCAAAGATTACTCATGTAATGATACAATCTTTCTGCGTGGGATTGACTATTTGCATAATAAGAAGCAACTCTAACAAAAAGATCTTGATAAGACTCTCCACTTAATAAATATTTTGCATCTAATAATTTTTTGCCTACAACACCTATCAAATGATCTTTTGACCTATCTAAATTAATCTGATATTTTGTTTTATTCATATTGTTTATTATATTTCAGAAATACATTCTTCTAAAAAACTCATCATATGTAATTTTTTGAAAAATTACAAAACAAATTTTTAGAATTTTTTACTTGTCAGAAATCAATATATCAACCTAAAATTAATACAATTTATTATTTGAATTTTATATTTTCAAAAAAATAATAAAATAAAAAACTAAAATCATAATTAAAGAAATATGTTATTCTCTAAAGTGTCAGAAAATTTAAAATTATTAAAATTTTCAAGCTCCAAATTTGCAATAGCTGTCTCTGGAGGACCTGATTCTATAGCTCTAAGTTTTATTTTAAGACAATTATTCCCTAATGCACAAATAATCATACTAACAGTTAATCACTACTTAAGAAACAATGTAGAAAAAGAAATAAA